>NZ_JAFWFN010000083.1 GCF_017515565.1 Halomonas sp. | reverse complement strand
GCCCGGTGCCCACGGAAAGCGCTTGATGATGAAGGCATAGGCAATAAGGCGATGGCGGTTTACACTGCTTTTTTTTCAATATTTAGGAGATTGCCCCATGACAATTAAACGCCATGATACAAAAGCCCGTATGAGCCGCGCTGTCATTCACCAAGGCGTGGCCTACTTGTGCGGCCAGGTGTCAGGTCCGGAAGCGCGTTACGAAGACATTAAAGCGCAAACCGAGAGCATGCTGGAACGGGTCGACGCGCTGCTAAAAGAGATTGGCTCAAGCCGCGAGCAGCTATTAAGCGCGACTATTTACCTTAAAGACGGCAGCGATTTTGCCGCCATGAACGAAGTGTGGGATGCCTGGGTGCCGGAAGGCTATGCACCGGCACGCACCTGCGTCTGCGCGCCGTTGCCTGCTGATGAGCTTAAAGTGGAAATTACCGTCACCGCGGCTGTTAGCAACTAATAGCGATGACTGGTTTTGAAAGGGGCCTGTCGTTTATTTGCCGGTTTTCTCAATAGGAAAGCGGGTGTCGCGCAGGCTATCTTTGATTTTCTTAAGGTGCGGCAGAAAGTCTTCGCCGCGCCGTAGGGTAACTCCCGTTGCCAGTGCATCAATGAGCGTCAACTGAATCATCCGTGAGGTCATCGGCATGTAGTGGTCGGTGTCCTCCGGTGTGGCAACTTCTAGGGTGGCGGTGCACTCATGGGAAAGCGGGGAGTTAGGAGCGGTAATCCCCAGCACCACGGCGCCGGCTTCCCGGGCAACCCGTGCGATATCGACCAATTCTCGAGTACGGCCTGTGTAGGAAATTACCACCACTACGTCGCCGGTATGGCAGGCAGCGGCCACCATGCGCTGCATTAGCACATCGACATAGGCCATCACTGGCAGGTTAAAGCGGAAAAACTTGTGCTGGGCGTCTTGCGCGACGGCGCCAGAGGCGCCAAGGCCAAAAAAATGCACCTGCTTGGCCTGGGTGAGGTAGTCGACCATACGTTCGATGGCCGCCATATCTACTTCCCGCTGGGCTTCATCTAACGCTGCGATCGTCGCGCCAAAAATTTTATGGGTGTACTGGGTTGCGGAATCACCAGGTTCGACTGCCCGGGTAACGTAGGGTGTGCCGCCTGCAAGGCTTTGGGCAAGCTTGATTTTAAAGTCTGGGAAGCCTTTGGCGCCAAAATTGCGGCAAAACCGGTTGACCGTAGGCTCGCTGACGCTGGCCGCTTGGGCGAGGCTTGCTATGCTCAGGCTGGTCGCGGCGGCTGGGTCTTCAAGAATAACGTTGGCGACTTTACGTTCCGAGCGGTTCAAATCTTCCAAGCGTTCGCGTATACGGTCAAGCAGGTCATGCGCCATTAATAGACTCCATGTCAGTAGCCGGATGCTGGCGGGGTGTCCACGCCTTGCACCAGGTAAAAAATTCGTTAGCGGCGAGTGGGCGGGCATAGTAATACCCTTGCGCTGCTTCGCAGCCAATTGAATGCAGGTAGTCTGCCTGGGCCGCGGTTTCTATGCCCTCTGCCACTACATCGCAGCCCACGGCATGGGCTAGTTGGGTAATGGTTAGCGCTAATTGCCGATCTACAGCGTCTTCTTCTAGATCCATCACAAAGGCGCGGTCGATCTTTAATGTTTTGAACGGTAGCGTTTTTACATAGGCAAGCGATGAGTGGCCCGTGCCGAAATCATCAATCGCGACGGCAATATTGACGTTGGCCAACTGGGCTAACTGCGCGCGGGCATTGTGCATATCACTCATTATGCCCGACTCAGTGACCTCTAGGGCAAAAAAACGCTGCGGAATCGCATGCTCGGTTAGGCGGGCGAGTAGTTTTTCAGCGAAGTCTTTCCGCGCTAGCTGGCGGGCTGCCACGTTTACTGCGATGTGAAAATCGTCGTTTAGGAGGCCTTGTTTGCGCCAATCCACAATATGGCGCATGGCATCGCTGAGCACCCATTCGCCAATCGCGAGAATATCACCGCTGGCTTCCGCCAGGGGTATAAAGTCGGCGGGGGATACCTGGCCAAGCTCGGGGTGATGCCAACGGAGCAGCGCTTCGGCGCCGATAATGCGCTGGGTGCTTAACGAGAGCTTAGGTTGAAAAGCGAGGGACATCTCGCCGCGATCAATGGCGCCGCGTATCGCTTGCTGCAGGTGCAGCCGGTGTCGCTGCTTGGCTTCTAAGGTTTCGTTATAGCACTGAATCTGCAGTGTGCCGTTTTGGGGAAGCGCTAGGGCTGCCATGTGCACAAGGCGCGCTATATCGAAGTAGGCGTCGGACCAACTGATGCCAATACGAGCGCTAAGGGGCAGCAGTAAATCCCCCAGGGTTTGATCCTGATCGAAACAGCTTAGTAGCGTTGCCGCTAGCTTACGCAGCTCATCAAGCTCGGCACTGTCGGCAATCACTAATAACTCGCTGCCCCCCCATAGCCCCAGTTCGCAATGAGCCGTTAAGCGGGTAGAGAGCTGTTGGGCAATATGCCCCATTAGCTGGTCGGCAGCGCCATAGCCATGTAGTCGTATTACATCGTCTATGTGGTCAAGGGCAATAAACAGTAGTCCGGTGCCTTTTCCACTCATAGAGGCTTTGCGCAGCATCTCGGTTAAAGCCCGCCGATTAGCAAGCTGGGTAATTGGGTCGGTGCGGGACTGGCGCTCCAGTTCTTTAGTGCGCTTTGCTACCATGCGCTCTAAGTTCTCGGCTTGCTGATCGCGTACCTGGTAGCGGTGTTCAACGCTCAAGGCATTACGAATGCGCTGTAAGACTTCATCGTGCTTAAACGGCTTGGTCACAAAGTCACGTACGCCGAGGTTCAGCGAGCGATGGCGAGTTTCATCGTCAATTTGTGCGGTAAGCACGATAATCGGCGGGGCGTTGTGAGCAAAGTGGTCCTGTAGCTGGTTGATCACCGCGTAGCCGTCAAGGTAGGGCATGCGAATGTCCAGCAGGATTAAGTCAGGAAGCTGCTGCTGGCAGTAGGCAAGCACATCGCGAGGGTCGCTGATGCCATGGGTGTTGGCAAAGCCGTGCTCGTCTAAAAGGTCGAGCAGCAGCTCGACGTTAATACTGTTGTCATCGACTACAAGTAGATGTTTTTGAACGAGGTTCATGGCTACTCCTTGAGCGTCACCGCGAGAAACCGCTTGAGCGTGGCGGTTAGTTTTTCAATCTCAATAGGCTTGGTGAGATAGTCGGCGAATCCGGCGGCTAAGCCATATTTTAGGTCGCGGGTCATGGCGTTAGCGGATAGTGCCACCACATTGATATGTTTCAGCTTAGCGTCTTGCTGCATAGCATCTAACGCTTGGTAGCCGTTCATTCCAGGTAAGTGGATATCCATCAACACTAAATCCGGGGGAGAGTGACGCATGATCTCTAGCCCCAGTTCAGCACTAGCAACGGTTTGCAGCTGAATATATTTAAAGTCCTCGATGATATCTTCCATCAGGTGCTGATTGGTGGGATTGTCTTCGATATAGAGCAGCTTGTAAGCCGATGCGCTGCTGTCAATGGTCTCATTGCTGGTGGCGGCAATCGGCTGTGGGGGATTCGCTTTCTGGTCTGTAATGGGCAGCGTAAACCAGAAGGTAGACCCTTGGCCTAGCTGGCTCTTAAAGCCGATTTGCCCGCCCATTCGCTCCACGAGCTCTTTGGTGATCGCCAGGCCAATCCCGGTGCCTTGAATTGTGCTGTATTCAGCGCCCAAACGGTTAAACGGTTCAAAAAGCTCATGCTGGCGCTCTAAGGCAATACCGCAACCGGCGTCGGTGACGCTGATGCACAGTGAATCACCGCTCTGCTCTGCGCCAATGTGGACCGTGCCGTTAATACAGTTGTACTTGATGGCGTTGGAGAGCAGGTTGAGTAACACCTGTTTTGTGCGGGTGTAGTCGGCAATAACCTGCCAGGGGCAAGCTAATGGGGCGCGGTTTAGGGTAATACCTGCCGCGTCAATGTTGGCTTCCAGGGTGCTACAGACATCATCAAGGACGTTGGCAATAAGCAGCGGCTCAAGGGAGAGCGGCGTAAGTCCTGCTTCTATTTTCGCTAAGTCGAGCACATCATTAATCAAGCTCAATAGGTGTTGGCCGCTTTTCTCAATTTGGCCTACCTGGCGCTGCTGTTTGTCGCTTAGCGGCTCGCGGCGCCCTTTGGCTAATAGCTGTGCAAAACCAATAATGGCATTGAGCGGGGTACGCAGCTCATGGCTCATAGAGGAGAGAAACGCACTTTTGGCTTTATTGGCTTGCTCTGCCTGGTCACGGGCGGTCGCTAAATCCCGGGTGACTTGCTCGCGCTCGGCCATTTGCCGATAAAGATTAATCAGTAGGGCGCAGGTGTCGGTAAACGGCTGGAGCCAGTCCAGCAGTGCTTGGTTTAGTGGCTGCTTGCTGTTGGCAATGGCAAACATGCCAATTAAGCGCTGGCCGCTGAAGATTGGGGCGCCCAAGTAGTTGGTCAAGCGGGGATAGTCAGGCGGAAAGCCGCCGCGCTTGGCATGGCTATAAACATCGTCGGTGATAATAACCTTGCCATAAGCGAAGACACGCCCCAGCAGCGAATGGGGGTTGGTTATCGTCATATCGCCACTGCGGAGCTGCTCCATTAAGTGGCGCGAATCGGGGTTCCAGGTGAGGTCGGTAATCGCATGAATTTTAAGCGCATTGGTGGTGTCGGTGGGCAGCACTTCACCAATCAACGCATAGTCGCTGTCGGTAAGTTCGCGCAGCGCTTCCATTAAGAATGTCCACAGCCGCTCGCCAGACATCAACGCTTGGTAATCGGTAATACCCTGGTGAAGTACTTTTAGTAGGCTTTGCTCTTTTTGTATGCGTTTGGAGGCATCATAGACATTGCTCAGGTTGGTTAAGATGCCTAAAAACTCAACAATATGGCCCTGCTCGTTGTGGATAGCGTTAACCGCCAAGTGCACCGGAATGGTATAGCCCGTTTTATGCCGTGCCTCCACTTCTCGGCCCCGGCCAATCACCTTCGGTTCGCCCCCGGCTAAAAAATCGCTGATAAAACTATCGTGCCGGGCGCTGGTAGCAGCAGGAGTCAGCATGGCGACATTTTGGCCGATGACTTCTTGCTGATCATACCCCAGCATGGTGAGCGCAAAGGGGTTAATGTCTAGCACCTTGTTTGACCGGTTAATGCGAATAATACCGGTGGCGCTTCCATTAAACAGCGCCTCGTAGCGCAGAGTGGTCTGCGCCAGAGAGTGACGCATTTGGTGCTGGCGCAGTAACTCCTCAACTTGGCCCGCTAGGCTTTTAAGCAGGTTGCGGTCTCGCTGGCTAAACGTGCGCGGCTTTCTATCAATCAAGCACAGCGTGCCAACGGGTAAGCCTTCGCTGGGCCGCAATGGGTGCCCTGCATAAAAGCGAATTTGGGTGGTGTTTTCGACAAGCGGGTTGTCGACAAAGCGTGGATCACTTAGTGCATTTTCAATCACTAACGGTGCATTTTTAGCGACTGCATGGGCGCAAAATGAGATCTCGCGGCTGGTTTCAAAGGTGTCTAGCCCGCTATGGGATTTAAACCACTGACGCTCTTTATCTACCAGGGATACCAGCGCAATAGGCACTTCAAAAAGGTCTTGGGCAAGTTGAGTAATGCGATCAAACGCTTCATCTATGGGTGTATCAAGTACATGGAGCGCATGCAAGGCCGTCAGGCGCTGCGTTTCATTATCAGGTAGATCGGCGGCTTGCATAGTGATTCCAAAAATATAATGAAGATACGGCCCTGCCCAATCATTATCGGGAATTTACCCGTTAGCTTTAACTATTATCGTTAACCAAGCCCCAGTAACTTCATTAACCAGCGCCGATAAGGCGGCCTAATAAACCGGCTGGATGGCCGTTTTGATTGGTAGAAAACACCGCGTAGATGGCTAAAACGCTCAAAGCCATGACGCCCGTGATAGCTGCCCATGCCGCTTTCGCCTACGCCGCCAAAAGGTAGCGACGAAACCGCGTGATGAAGCAGGGTTTCGTTAAATACCAGCGCCCCAGAGCGGGTGTGTTGGCGTAACGTTAACTGAAGCGCTTTATCATCGGTAAACGCATAAAGCGCTAGCGGGTGGGGGCGGGCGTTCACATAGGCGATAGCGTCATCGACGTTTTTAACGCCAATGACCGGCAGGCAGCGGCCAAAGATCTCCTCGCGCATAATCGCTAGGTCGTGGGTGGGGTCAATGATCAGCACGGGCGCATGGGGGGCTGTATCAATAATGCGGCAGCCGTGATCCCGCGCTTCTTCAAGCAGGTTATCAAGGCGCTGTTGATGTCGCTCGTTAATCGCTGAGGTTGCGTCTTTATCGTTAGGCCGCTGGTGTGCAATGGCGTGGGTTAACGCTTTGATCATGGCCTCTAAACGGCGGCTTTCTACCAATACATAGTCAGGTGCAATGCAGGTTTGCCCGGCGTTTACGCCTTTGCCAAACACAATGGCGGCGGCGGCGCGATCAACATCAGCATCTGCGGCTACAATCGCGGGCGATTTACCGCCAAGCTCAAGAGTAACCGGAGTTAAGTTAGCTGCGGCTGAAAGTGCAACCCTCCGCCCAACCTGGGAAGAGCCCGTAAACAACAGGTGATCGAACGGCAGAGCGCTGAACGCTTCGGCTACCTCTACACCGCCCTCTATGACGCTAAACTCTTCTTCTGTGAAGTATTGAGGAACCAGCTTGGCGAGCAGCGTGCTGGTATGTGGCGCATGCTCGCTGGGTTTGAGCATCACCACATTGCCCGCAGCAAAGGCGTCTATGGCTGGCATGATGGCTAGGCTCCATGGGTAGTTCCACGGTGCCATTACCCCGACGACGCCCAATGGTTGCGGCACAATATGCGCTTTAGCGGGCAGTAGCCGCCAGGGCATGCCCGCCCGCCGGGGGCGCATCCAGCGCCAAAGGCGAAGGCGGGTATAGCCAATGGCTTGTAGCACGCCGCTAATTTCAGCTAAGCGAATTTCCGTTTCACTACGTTTGCCAAAATCTGCCTGAATAGCGCGGACAATGTCGTGCTGGTGACGCTTTGTCATGCGTGCTAAGCGGCCCAACCGTTCACGCCGGGTGCTGAGCGAAGGGTAAGGGGTCTGTTCAACGGCGTGCTGCTGAGCGTGGAATACACCGGTTAGATCACGTTTCATGGCCTCTCCTTGATGAACGCATGATGAAATACGCCGTAGGGAAAATAAACAATCGATGGCGTCGTCACCATCGTTGAGCGTTAGTGGTAATGGTAGAGTGTTGGCTTAAACACTGTCGGTTGTTTTAGCCGATGCCCATGAGGGACGCCATGCCATCTCGCTCGCTATCACTTGCTATTCTACCTGCCATTGAGGCCGTCGCGGCAAGTCAGTGGGACGCGCTGGTGGGTAAAGATCAACCGTTTCTACGCCACGCTTTTTTGCAAGCGCTGGAGGGTAGCGGCTCAGTAAGCAGCGCCACCGGATGGGAGCCATGCCATATAAGCGTTTGGCAGGCTGACCGGCTAGTGGGCGCGCTGCCTATGTACCGCAAACATCACTCTTACGGTGAGTATGTATTTGACTGGGGTTGGGCTGAGGCGCTAGAGCGTGCTGGAGGGAACTATTACCCCAAAGCGCTGAGTGCGATCCCTTTTACGCCGGTGCCAGGGCCGCGCAGCTTGATAGCTGCGGATGTCGACGCCGATGCGATACGCGAGCAGTTGGCATCTGCCTGGCAAGGGCAGTGTGAGGAGCAGGTGCTTTCAAGCTGGCATCTGCTGTTTGCTGAAGAGCAAGAGGTAGCTGCTTGGCAGCGTCAGTTTCCTGGCTTGATTGCTAGAGAAGGAGTGCAGTTTCAATGGCGTGACCGGGAATTTAAAGACTTTGATGGTTTCCTGGCGAGCCTTACCTCTAAGCGCCGCAAAATGATCAAGCGAGAACGCCGCTTGGTGGCAGAGCAAGGGTTTACCATGCGGCGCTTAGAAGGGAGCGACATTACCCAGGTTGCCATGGCACATTTTTATCGCTGCTACACCATTACCTATCACGAGCGCGGCAGGCCGCCTTATCTAAACCAAGCGTTTTTTGAGCGCTTGCGCCACACTATGCCTGAAGCGCTGGTACTAGTGCAGGCACTTTTGGACGGCCAGCCGGTGGCAGCAGCGCTCTGTTTTCGTGGCGATACGGCACTTTATGGCCGCTATTGGGGAAGCGAGGTGATGGCGGACTGCCTGCACTTTGAAGCCTGTTACTACCAGGGCATCGAGTACTGCTTGGCGCAAGGTTTAACGCTATTTGACCCGGGAACCCAAGGGGAGCATAAGCTGGTGCGCGGCTTTGCCCCTCAGCGGGTGCGCTCGCTGCACTTTTTGGCGCACCCCGGTTTGGCTGCGGGCGTAGCTCAGTTTTGTCAGCAGGAAGCCGCGCATATTAATGCCTATCGTCAGGCGGCAGCGCAGGCGCTGCCGTTTAAGTAGCGCGGGTGGGATAAACATGCCTCAATCCGTTATTAAACGCCTGACATGCTCGCTGGGTAGACCCCCTTAATGGCATAATGCGCGGCGTTTACGCTGTCAAAAAGGAACTCGGTGATGCATAAATGGCTAGTGGTTGCGCTACTTGCCGTGTTGGGGTTGCTCCAATACCAGCTGTGGTTAGGCAATGGGGGCTGGCAGGATCTTCAACAGGTAGAAGATCGCGTTGCCGTGCAAGAAGCTGACAATGTGCCGCTGCGCGATCGCAACGCACGACTAGCGGCAGAAGTCACCGACCTTAAAACCGGCCTGGATGCCATTGAGGAGCGCGCCCGCAGTGACATGGGCATGGTGCGTAGCGACGAGCAGTTTTTCTGGGTGCCAGGCGTGGCCATTGAAGCCGAACTGATAGGCCTTAACGCAGGTTTAGTGGTGCAGCCAAAACTGACGGATGAAAGGGCAGGCCAATGAGCAACTCACTGTGGCTGATTGTTCCGGCCGCGGGTCAGGGCAAGCGTATGGGCGCTGATAAGCCCAAGCAGTACCTCACCATTGCCGAGCGATCGATCCTTGCGCATACCCTTCACCGCCTACACGCGGTTTTTCCCGAGGCGCAGCTAGTGCTCTGTCTAGACAGTGATGATCACTGGTTCGATCCCGCATGGGTGCCTTTCACCCATTGGCAGCGAGTGACCGGTGGCGCCGAGCGTATGGACAGCGTATTAAATGCGTTACAGGCAATACCGGCCCACGCCAGCGACTTAGTCATGGTGCACGACGTGGCGCGGCCCTGTATCACCTCAGCTGATTTGCAGGCGCTCCACAAGGCGGCCAGTGAGCACCCCGACGGCGCGCTGCTTGCCATGCCGGTGGCGGACACCATGAAGCGTGCCAACGCTGAACAGCTCAGTATGGCCACTGAACCACGTGACGGGCTATGGCATGCGTTAACACCCCAGGGCTTTCGCTACGACCTGCTTCGCACTGCCCTTGAACATGCCGTTGAAACGCGCTGTGTTGTCACTGATGAGGCTTCTGCCGTCGAGGCGCTGGGTAAGGCCCCGCGATTAGTGAGCGGGCGGCGCGATAATTTAAAAGTTACCCACCCCGATGACCTCGCCCTAACCGCAGCGATTATGGCGTCGCAATCGGCCTGTGTAACTGAAAGGAGCTTTTAATGCGAATTGGTCATGGATTCGATGTGCACCGTTTTGGGCCTGGCGACCACTTAATGATTGGTGGCGTAAAGCTACCCTATGAACAGGGGTTTGTGGCCCACTCCGATGGAGATGTGTTGTTGCATACGGTCAGCGACGCATTGCTTGGGGCCTGCGCATTAGGCGATATTGGTCGCCACTTCCCCGATACCGACCCCACTTGGGAGGGCGCCGATAGCCGTGATCTGCTGCGCCGCGTGGTGCATCTTGTGCGTGAGCAGGGCTACGGCGTGGTTAACCTTGATGCCACGCTGATGGCCCAGGCGCCTAAAATGGCGCCTCATATCGATGCCATGCGTGGGGTTATTGCCGAAGACTTAGGCGTAGACGTGGGACAGGTGAATGTAAAAGCCACCACCACCGAACGGCTTGGCTTCACCGGACGCGGTGAGGGAATTGCTGCTGAAGCCGTGGTGCTGGTCGAGCGGTTAGAGGCGTTGAATGCTTAATTTACCGCCCTGGCAGCGCTTGCTAGATGGCCAATTTGGGGCGCCTAAGCCTGGTCAGTACCGCGCCCAACCAGAGGATTTTCTTGTCGACGAGCAGCTCGACTTTTCCCCTGAGGCCCACGGGGAGCACCTGTGGTTACGGCTTGAAAAGCAACATCAAACCACGTTAGATGTGGTTAAAAGCGTCAGTCGGCTATGTAACGTAACGCCGAAAGATATTGGCTACTCCGGTATGAAAGATCGTGTGGCGGTCACCCGGCAATGGGTAAGCGTTCATCTACCAGGACGAGAGGCGCCCGCTGAATTAGCAGCATCGTTGGATTCTCTAGGTATTACGGTGTTGGAGCAGGCACGCCACCCCAGAAAGCTGAAACGAGGGGTGCACCGCACCAACCACTTTACGCTGAAATTGAGCGGTGAAGCGGTGCAGGCCGATGACTTTGAGCAGCGTTGGCAAGCGCTGTGTGCCCACGGCGTGGCAAACTACTTTGGCCCCCAGCGTTTTGGCCCCGGTGGGCGTAACTTGCAGCGCGCAGAAGCGCTTCTCGCCAAAGGTTGGCGCAAGCGTGACGACCGCCAAGGGATGATGTTATCAACCGCGCGCAGTTTTTTGTTTAACGAGTTATTAAGTGCCCGCTTAGCCGATGGCACCTGGTGCCAGCCCTTACCGGGCGATACGCTAATGCTTGATGGTACCCAAAGCGTGTTTAGCGTTGATGAGGTTGATGATAGCTTAGTGGCTCGCGCGGGTGAGTTGGATATTCACCCGACAGGCGTTCTCTGGGGCGTTGGCGAAAGAGCAGAACAGCAGATAGCTGCTTACGAGTTACGGCTGTTGGCACAACACTCTGCGCTATGTGAAGGGTTAGAAAAGAGTGGCGTTAAGCGTGCTCAGCGGGCGTTGCGGGTTAGGCTGTTGGCGCCACAGCTTCGCAGAGAGCAGGAGGCCGTGGAGCTCTCTTTTGCGCTGCCGCGGGGTAGCTTTGCAACAGCGGTGGTTAGTGAGTTGATTGAGCACCCCGATTTTGTTTAACCGATGACGCTAGATATAACTAAATACGCTTTATCTCAAGGAGACGCTAATGCGGCGACTGCTGCTTTCCAACGATGATGGTGTCCATGCCCCGGGTTTACGGGCTCTGCACGATGCATTAGCGGCTCATGCTAACCTGCGCGTCGTGGCCCCCGACCGAGACCGCAGCGGCGCCAGTAACTCGCTTACGCTGTCACGGCCACTCTCATTAACGGCTTTAGATAACGGTTTTTACAGCGTAGACGGCACGCCAGCGGACTGCGTTTACCTAGGCGTGAACGGCGTTTGGAACGAGAAACCTGACTTGGTGGTGTCGGGTATTAACCACGGCAGCAACCTGGGCGACGACGTGCTCTATTCTGGCACGGTAGCGGCGGCGATGGAGGGGCGTAATTTAGGCATGACGGCCATTGCCATGTCGCTATGTGGCGAGCGCCACTTCGAGACAGCGGCCAAAGTGGCGGCCAGTTTAATTGGGGCTGCCGAACAGCTATCACTGCCGCCGCGCACGCTGTTAAATGTCAACGTGCCGGATGTGCCGTGGGAAGAAATCAAAGGCGTTAAAGTGACGCGTTTGGGCTATCGCGGGCCAGCAGAGAAGCCTGTGCCACTAAAGGATCCTCGTGGACGTACCCGGTATTGGATAGCGCCCGTGGCGGCGAACGCTGATGACGGCGAAGACACCGACTTTGCGGCTATTGAGGCGGGGTACGTTTCGATTACCCCTCTCCAAACTGATCTAACGCGCCACCCCGCGCGCCGTGATGTGCAGGACTGGTTGGATGCCTTTGCCTGAGTTATCACCCGGCGAGCTTCGCGGGCGAGGGATGACCTCCCAGCGGACTCGCGACCGCATGGTTGAACGGCTTGTTCAACAGGGTATCCGTGATACTCGCGTCCTGGATGTAATGGCCAGCGAGCCCAGGCACCTGTTTGTCGATGAAGCGCTTGCTCACCGCGCCTACGAGGATACCGCGCTGCCCATTGGTTTTGGTCAGACCCTTTCTCAGCCGCTTACCGTTGCCCGAATGACCGAGCTAGTCCTGCGCGCCCAGCCGCGCCGTGTGCTAGAAGTGGGCACCGGCTCTGGCTACCAAGCGCTTATTTTGTCGCGGCTAGTGGATTCGCTTTACTCCTTAGAGCGCATTTATGCCCTGCACGAGCGCGCCGTTGAGCGACTATGGCGGTTAGATGCAGAAGCAGCGCTAGCAGTATCCGATGATGGCAATGGCTGGCCGACAGCAGCGCCCTTTGACGTTATTTTATTGACCGCCTGTGCCCAGTCGCTACCAGAAGCGCTGCTTGAACAGCTTAGCCGCGACGGGGTGTTAATTGCCCCGCTTGAAGAACCCGATGGCAGCCAGTGGCTTACCCAAATAAAGCGCATTGGCGGTGCCTTTGAAAAGCGTCGGCTTGAACCCGTGCGCTTTGTACCCCTTTTGCAAGGAGTGGTGGATTGAAGCGTCGATTTTTAGAACTGTTTTTTAAAGGCGCCGGTATGGGCGCCGCTGACGCGGTGCCCGGTGTTTCAGGTGGCACCATTGCCTTTATTACCGGTATTTATGAAGAACTGATCAATACGATTAAGCAGTTCGGCCCCAGTGCGCTAGTGGTTTGGCGACGTCAAGGATTAGCGGGCTTAAGCCAGCACTTGAACCTCACGTTTTTGGTTCCGCTTCTTTCAGGGGTCGCGGTAAGCCTTTTTAGTGTTGCGCATTTGGCGCTCTGGCTTATGGAGGCTTACCCACTACTGCTGGATGGCTTCTTTTTTGGCTTAGTAGCGGCCTCTGCACTCGTGGTCGGCAAAGCCGGGCATGGCTGGAAAATATGGTATTTATTGCCTTTAGCGGTTGGCTTGCTACTCGCGCAAGCCCTACCCGCTATGATGCCGTTGGTTCTGTTAGTCGGCAACGAAGCGTTGGTAGTCATGTTGGCAGGGGCAATTGCGATTAGCGCCATGCTGCTGCCCGGTGTTTCTGGTAGCTTTTTATTGCTCACGATGGGACTCTACGGCACCATCATGGGCGCTATACGCAGTTTTGATATGGTGATCATCGTTTTGTTTGGCGTAGGCTGCATATTTGGTCTGGCGCTATTTTCCCGGTTGCTTTCGTGGCTGTTGAGCCGTCACCATGACTCTACGCTGCAGCTGCTGCTGGGCTTTATTATCGGCTCATTACCCATTCTCTGGCCCTGGAGGGAACTGGTACGCTACCAAATTGGCCCTGAAGGGCAAATGATCCCACTCGCTCACCGCTATCTAATGCCGAGTGATTACGCCGCGCTGACTGGGGCGTCAGCACAACTTGTGGGCGTGGTGGCACTGATGGCCGTTGGCGCCCTGTTGGTGGTATTGCTTAATCGCCGCGCAGCGGATCACGTCGACGAGCATGACAAGAGCGATGCAGAGCATCATTTAACAGATAACGCGCGCGGCGTTGAAAAGGAGTAGGGTTTGCATGCGTAAGGTTTTCATGATGTCTGTGTTGGCGCTGGCTATTAGTGGCTGTGCAAACCAACACCAAAACACTCCCCAAGTACGTGATTTAAGCGACGCGCGCCGCGCGGTAGACAG
Source organism: Halomonas sp. (assembly GCF_017515565.1). GTDB lineage: Bacteria > Pseudomonadota > Gammaproteobacteria > Pseudomonadales > Halomonadaceae > Vreelandella. The sequence continues at coordinate 186,203 of NZ_JAFWFN010000083.1, read as the reverse complement.
CTCGCCGCAATATACGGTGAAGGCGGGTGACACGCTTTACGGTATCGCGTGGGAACACAACCTCGATTATCGCCAGTTAGCCGCGCTCAATAATATTGCGGCGCCCTACCAAATTCACCCAGGACAAACCATTGCGCTGCGCGAAGGAACGGGTACCGCCGCCAGCCAGCCATCGGGTGATGTTGTTAGTCGGCCAGCATCGGGCGCTGTGGCAACGGGGTTGAGGCCTCAAGCCACCGCCGTTGCAAGCAATGACCAAGACATGGACTGGCTACTGCCTGATGAAAGCGCCATTGAACGCAACCAACGCATAACCGCGGAGCGCACAGCGGTGGAAGCTGCCCAACAAGTCGCACAGGGTGCTTCTGAGCCTAGTGGCTCTGCCGTGGAAGAAGCACCAAGCGTAGAGGCCACCCAGCCTGTCGTGCAAGAGCAAGCTTCAGCGCAGGAACGAGAGCCAGAGCCTACGCCTGCTGCCGAGCCGGAGCCGGAGCAAGCACGCGAGCCAGAGTCCGCTCGTGAGCCAGCGGCCGCGCAGCCTAGCCAAACCGCGCAAACCGACCGCTCTTCGCGCACCTTCACACCGGTTGATGAGGTTAATTGGCGGTGGCCGACCGAAGGTGAGGTAACCGGCGAGTTTGGCCAGGGTGGGGCAATTACCGCTGGGATTGATATCGCCGGACAAAAGGGGCAACCTGTTAGAGCGGCAGGTCCAGGTATTATTGTTTATGCAGGCAGCGGCGTGCGTGGCTATGGCAACTTGATTCTACTTAAGCATAACGATCAATATCTTAGCGCTTACGCTCATAACGACAGCTTAAGCGTCAAAGAGAATGATGTTGTAGAAGCTGGCGAGGTGATTGCCACGATGGGGGATAGCGATGCCGATAGCGTTAAGCTTCACTTTGAAGTGCGCCGCGATGGGCAGCCTCAAGACCCGATGAACTATTTGCCGTCTCGCTAACCACGGATTTGTCTCGTTAGCGACTAATCAGTTCCGTTAACGTCAGAGCCGTTGTATAAACATGGATAACGTAAAGCGTAGCAAACGGTAGGCGATTGCGCCTACCGGTAAAACCTGGATAGTTGAATCAGGCGTCATATAACAATAAAGGTGAACGCGTACATGGAGTACAACCACTTTCACTTTTTAAATGGCGGCAAGGTGTAACAACGGGGGGATGAGACTATGAGTATGCTGGAGAAGGATCTGCAGGAGATTGACCTAAACGCGGTTGAAGAGGCGGTGGATGAACCCGATGATGATGTCACCGCAGAGGAGGAAGCCTTCGAAAAAGCGTTAGGTCGTGAAGACCGTCAATCGACTCAAAGCTTGGATGCAACGCAAATCTACCTCAATGAAATCGGCTTTTCGCCGCTGTTGACGCCAGAGGAAGAGGTCTATTACGGCCGCTTGGCACGCAAAGGCAATGCGCTTGGTCGCTCTCGGATGATTGAGTCCAACCTGCGGCTGGTGGTTAAAATCGCCAGACGCTACCTTAATCGCGGCTTAACGCTGCTGGATCTGATTGAAGAGGGCAACCTGGGGCTTATCCGTGCGGTTGAAAAATTCGATCCCGAACGAGGCTTTCGCTTTTCAACCTACGCGACTTGGTGGATCCGTCAAACCATAGAGCGCGCACTGATGAACCAAACGCGCACCATTCGGTTGCCGATTCACGTGGTGAAAGAGCTGAACATCTACCTGCGGGCGGCTCGGGAGTTGACCCAAAAGCTGGATCACGAAGCCACTGCAGAAGAGATCGCCGACCATCTTGATAAACCGGTGGAAACTGTCAAGAAAATGCTGGGCCTTAACGAGCGTGTTTCCTCCGTGGACTACCCCATGGGAGGCGAAAGCGATAAGCCCTTGATCGACACCTTGGCCGATGATGATGTGCAGGGGCCAGAAGGGTGTTTGGTTGATGGCGATGTGCGGGAGCACGTTGACCACTGGCTTGATGAGTTGAGCGAAAAGCAGCGAGAGGTTGTTGTGCGCCGTTTTGGCCTTCGCGGCCACGAAGCCGCAACGCTGGAAGAGGTGGGGGCAGAAATAGGGTTAACCCGAGAGCGGGTTCGCCAGATTCAGGTGGAGGCCCTCAAAAAACTTCGCCGCTCGCTAGAGAAACAGGGCTTGTCCTTAGAGGCTATTTTCGAGAGCTAACCGCTAAAAATATAGCGCCTGATAAGACCACGCTGGTTAGACCAGCAAAAAATAGCGCACCGAGTCGACCACTCGGTGCGCTATTTTTAGGCCCCGCTTTTTATTAATGTTGATTGAATATCGCTAAGTGAGAAACGTGATGCGCCCGCTAGTGGCCCATATTGACTTAGACGCTCTGCGTCATAATTACCAGCTGGCGTGCCGCTGTGCGCCTCAAAGTCGTTCGGTAGCGGTAATTAAAGCCGATGCCTATGGCCATGGTGCGCTTGAGTGCGCCCGTGCATTGGAAGCCGAGGTGCCCGCTTTTGCTGTGGCCAGCATTGAAGAAGCCCTTAATCTACGCTCAGGCGGTGTAACAAAGCCGATCATTCTGCTAGAGGGAATTTTTAGTGCCGACGAGCTAACGCTGGTCGACCAGCATGGGTTTTGGATCAGCGTACACAGCGAGTGGCAGGTCGCCGCGTTATTAGCATTTTCACCCCGCCAGCCTATCCCCGTATGGCTCAAGGTCGATTCAGGGATGCATCGATTGGGGTTCTCGCCAAAAGAGGCCCCGGCGGTTTGGCAGCGGTTAGCCAGTGCGCCACAGGTGACGGCACTACATTTAATGAGCCACTTTGCGTCGGCAGATGCCCGTGAAGGCAGCTACTTTAACCAGCAGATGTCGATATTGACGGGGCTAGCCGAGCAACTGAAGGCTCCTCTCTGTTTAGCTAATTCGCCGGCAACACTGGCTTGGCCCGCCGCCCACGGTGACTGGAATCGCCCGGGAGTTATGCTCTACGGCAGTGACCCGCTAGAAGTAGCAAATGACGTTACCCAGCAGTTACGCCCAGTGATGAGCCTGCGCTCTGAAATTATCGCCCTGCGCGAACTAGAAGCGGGTGAGTCGGTTGGTTATGGTGGCCGATGGCGCGCCGAGCGGCGTTCTAAAATCGCGGTGGTGGCCGCAGGTTATGGCGATGGTTACGACCGTCACGCGGTTGATGGCACCCCCGTGCTGGTCAATGGTCAGCGCTGCGCGATTGCCGGTAAGGTCTCGATGGATATGTTAACGGTCGATGTGACCGATATTCACGATGCCGCTATTGGTAGCGAAGTGGTGCTGTGGGGGGCGTCAATCCATGGTGCTGTGCTGCCGGTTGATGAAGTCGCTCGCTATTGCGATACGATTAGCTACACCCTGTTAACGGGTGTTTTGCCAAGAGCCCCGCGCCGCTACCATGGTGCCTGCGTTTAAACGGTTATACGTATGTCAAAAAATTCGTACCCACGCTCATTTGCTCATCCCCGCTATTGGCCTACCTGGTTAGCCATTGGCTTGATGTACGTTGCCGCCTGGCTCCCCTGGCCGTTAAAGCTAGGGGTGGGAAAAATCCTTGGGCTGCTGGCGTGGCGCTTTGTTAAACGACGCCGGCAAATTACGGCTGCCAACATTGCCCTCTGTTTTCCAGAAAAAAGCGCCGAGCAGCAGCGTAAACTGGTTAAAGAAACCTTTATTGCCAACGGGGTAGGCCTCGTGGAAACCGCCACCGGCTGGTGTCGCGACGCGGAAGGCTTGCGTCACCGCGTGGCGTATAATGGCCAGGAGCACCTTGCCCGGGCATACGCTCAGGGAAAAGGCGTGCTGGTGGTGGGTATCCACTTTTCAACACTGGATTTAGGTGGAGCGCTACATTCGCTGTTTTTCCCAGCGGATGTTGTTTACCGGCCACATAACAATCCGCTTTTCGAGCGGTTTATGACCCGTGCCCGCTCACGTATTTTTGGTCAGGCGATTGATCGTCATGATCTGCGTGGCGTGGTGCGGCGGATTAAAGCGGGGCATATTGTTTGGTATTCACCGGATCAAGACTTTGGCCGCGATGTCAGTGTGTTTGCGCCGTTATTTGGCCAACAGGCGGCAACTATTCGCCTAACGGGCAAAATTGCCCGTATGACAGGCGCGCCCGTGGTGCCACTCATGTTCCACCGCAACCCGGATAATCGCACCTATACGATTGAGTGCCTGCCCGCGTTTGATGATTTTCCGAGTGGTGACGAGGTGGCAGACGCAACCCGGGTTAATGAATTTATAGAGCGGGCTATTCGTAAGCATCCTGAGCAGTATCTATGGCTTCATCGACGGTTTAAAACGCGCCCAGAAGGCGAGTCGAGCTTGTATTGACCACGGTACCCAACGTAAAAAAAGCCGTCCCACGATAAGTCGTGGGACGGCTTTTCGGTATTTAAGCGTTTAAGAGCGTGACGTGCTGATTGGGCAAAACGCTTAATCGAGATTACGCGAGTAAAAAATCTCAAGCATCTCTTTGCGCAAGCGGCTTTCGATATCCCGCGCTTCTTCAAAGGTAATGTCGCGGCGCGAGGTGCCGAACAGGTAGTTGTCCAGCTCGAAATCCTTAAGCAGCATCTTGGTGTGGAACATATTTTCTTGATACACATTCACGTCGATCATCTGATAAGCCTGCTTGGTATCTTCTGCCAAGTAGTCTTGGATCGAGGTAATGTCGTGATCAATAAACAGTTTCTTACCATCCACATCGCGGGTGAAACCACGTACGCGATAATCCATGGTCACGATGTCGGAATCAAAGCTGTGGATCAGGTAGTTCAGCGCTTTAAGGGGGCTGATATGTCCACAGGTAGAGACATCGATGTCCAAGCGGAAGGTGCTGATGCCGTTGTCCGGGTGAGACTCAGGGTAGCTATGCACCGTTACGTGGCTTTTATCCAGGTGGGCGACGACCGTTTCGGGTAGCGGGCCGGGGCCTGGCTCAGTGTGTTCAAGGCTTGGTTCATCCAGTTCGTGTTCAGCGATTAGGATGGTGACGCTAGCCCCGTGTGGCTCATAGTCTTGACGCGAAATATTCAGCACGTGCGCGCCGATGATATTCGTGACGTCTTTAAGGATCTGCGTCAAACGTTCGGCGTTGTAAAGCTCATCGATATAGTCGATATAAGCCGCACGCTGCTCTTCGGTTTTGGCGTAACAGATGTCGTAAATATTAAAGCTCAGCGAGCTGGTCAGGTTGTTAAACCCGTGGAGTCGGAGATTATCTGACACGTCCGAACCTCCCTATGGCAGATGAAGACACCCCGACGAGCCAGCGCCGGAACCGATAAATACTTGTCACCGCGCTTGTCAGGTGGCGCTCGCAAGCACGTGCTACGCAGTAGGGATATAAACAAGCGGGCGTATTATGCCCGCCCATGGCGTGGTATGCATCCAGACGGGCAATTTTTTTTGCCGCTAGCGTGTCTGGCAGGGGCCTTTGCAGGTGCCCGCTAAGAACGATGGTGTGGCTCAAGCTGGCTGGGCTAACCCCGAGGCAGCTCAAGCTTCGATGATCTCAAACGAGTGGGTAATCTCAACACCCCCTTTCACGAGCATAATCGAAGCACTGCAATATTTTTCAGCGGAAAGCTCAACGGCACGCTGTACCTGCTTCTCTTTCAAGCTGCGCCCGGTCACTAAAAAGTGAACGTGAATTTTTGTGAACACGGAGGGCACGTCGTCGGCACGCTCTGCCTCAAGTTCGGCCACACAGTCGGTGACATCCGCTCGGGCTTTGTCGAGGATATTCAGGACATCGAACGCCGTGCAGCTACCCATACCCATCAGCAGCATTTCCATTGGGCGCGGGCCTGTATTCCGGCCACCGTGATTAGGTGGGCCATCGATTACAACGCTGTGCCCACTACCCGATTCCGCAACAAACTGGCGGCCATCCGTCCATTTTACCCGTGCTTTCACGTTGCTCTCCTCATCTTGGCGACGAAAGGTAAGTCGCGCAGCATAACATTTCTATCGGGTAGCGCACTGCCTCATCGCTCCCTAACCTGCATCAGGTGGTGCTCAAGGGCCGTTAATCGTTCTGGAGTGCCGACATCCACCCAGTGGCCTGCAAAGTGCTCGCCGCTTACTTGGTTATCGGTCATCGCCTGCTTGAGCAGCGGCGCGAGGGCAAACGCCCCCGGCGGCTCGCTTTCCAGTAGTGCAGGATGCAGCAGGCTAATGCCGGCGAAGGTTAAGCGTGGCGAACCGTCAGTTTTAACGCGGCTGTGATCCAGGGCAAAGTCGCCCGTTAAGTGGTGGTCAGGGTTATCTACTAGCACCAAGTGAGCGAGATCACCTTTTTTAAGTGCTATTTCAGTGGGTAAATAGTCGCACCAGACGTCGCCATTAATTAGCAAAAACGGCGCGTCGCCAAGTAGTGGCAGCGCTTTTTGTATGCCGCCACCGGTTTCTAGCGGGGTGATTTCACGGCTCCAGTGGATGCGCAACTGATACGCTGCGCCGTCGCCTAAAGCTGCGATTATTTGCTCAGCCCGGTAGCTAACGTTAATCACTACTTCTTCAACCCCGGCTTGCTGTAACCGCTCAAGGTGATGAATGATTAACGGTTTGCCCGCCACAGGTAGCAGCGGTTTGGGGCAGTGGTCGGTTAACGGGCGCATCCGTTTACCTAGACCGGCGGCGAGAATCATCGCTTTCATGTGGCTCTTTCCGCTAGACGTTTGATAATCGCGGGGCGAAGCGTTGCGCTTACCCACTGGCTAAAGTCGTCATATTGCTCAAGTGCCGCTAAGCTATCCTCCAGGTGATCCAAAAAGTGGGGCAGGCGGGCTAAATAACCCTGTTTTTGGTCGCGCAGCGTTAGTCTGCAGAAAATCCCCAGTACCTTTAACGAGCGCTGAGCGGCCATGGCGTGGCATTGGGTGAGAAACGTCGCTTCACTGGTTTGGCGGGATAGTCGCCCGTCTTTGCGCGCATCTTCGTAAAAACGCCGCGCGAACTGGTTAAACTGTTCGTTAGAAAAGCGGCAGTAGCGCCCTCGAAGCAGAGAGATAACGTCGTAGCTAATGGGGCCGGCAACGGCGTCTTGAAAGTCGATTATATAAAGCTGCTGATTCAGCACCATAATATTCATCGCATCAAAGTCGCGGTGTACGCAAACCACGGGTTGCGCAAGGGCCTGTTCAATTAACGCTGCATGTAGCGCTTTCCAGCTCTCAGGGGTAGCTAGCCCAAGCCACTTGTCCAGGCACCACTCGGGAAAGAGGTCGAGTTCACGCCCGAGTAACGCCGCGTCATAGGCGGGTAGTGCCTGTGGGTTGGCGCGATTTTGCAGCTGGGCAATTAATTCTAGCGCTTGGTGGTGGCTTTTCTGAGTACTCTGCCCATCGGTGAAAAAGTCTTGCAGCGGCGTATTACCCAAGTCATCTAGCAGTAAAAAGCCGCTATCTAAATTTGCTGCGTGAATAGCAGGCACGGGTAGCCCAGCGGCATGCCAGCGTTGGCCTATTGCTACAAAGGGGGCAGAATCTTCTTGAGCGGGTGGTGCGTCCATCACTACTTGGGTGGTGCCGTCTGGCAGGGTTAGCCGAAAATAGCGCCGGAAACTGGCGTCGCCCCCTGCGGGTGTAATGGCAATAGCGGCCACATCTAGGCCGTTTTGTTCAGCTGCCCATCGGGTGAGGGCGTCGATCCTGGAAGAGGACATGCAAGCTCCTTGCTGGTCGGGCATCATGCTGCCTGTATAATACCGATTCTGGATGCCAAGGATAACGAACATGGGCAAGCGATTTTCGCGCACCGCTCCGGTCGCGCACACGCTGTTGGGCAGATTGCTCGCGGGCGCCTCCTTTTCAGCGGTGGCCCAAGGCCAACCGCTACCTGCTGAGGCGCTTGATTGGCAGCCCTATGGGCAGGATGAGGCGTCTCAACAAGTGTGTCGTGGGCGTTATGTAATGCCCGGCTACCGCTTGCCAGCGGAACAGAACCCCGAAACACTATCGGTTGAAACCCAAGAGGTGGATTATGCTGCAGACGGCGAAGCGCTTCTGCGGGGCGATGTGGTATTGCGGCGGGGCAATACGGAGCTGACCGCTGAACACGTTTATTTACCTGCTGACCGTCAGCAGGTCGAGGTTCAGGGCAACTTAGCCCTGCGCGACGGCCAAGCACTGTTGCGCGGCGACCAAGCTACGCTAATGCTTAATGAAGATCGCGCTTCGTTAAGCAACAGCCACTATGTTCTTTACGAGCAGCACTTGCGCGGGCAAGCCAGCCAGCTTGAGCAAACCGGTGAAGAGCAGTATCGCTTGCGCAATGCGACCTTCACCGCCTGCGACCCAGGTGCTAATAGCTGGCAGTTAGTGGGAAGTGATATCAAGCTGGATCAGGCCGAAGGCTTCGGCACCGCACGCCATGCTCGTTTAGAAATAAAAGACGTGCCGGTGTTCTATTGGCCTTGGCTGCGCTTTCCTATTGATGATCGGCGCCATACGGGGTTGCTTTCACCTTCCGTGGGTTTCTCCAGTGACGGCTTGGACTATACCCAGCCGTTTTACTGGAACATCGCACCCAACCACGATGCCACCATTACCCCGCGCTGGATGTCGGATCAGGGCTTACTGCTCAACGGTGAATATCGTTATCTGTTTGCCGAAAGCCAGGGTATTGTCGAAGGCGGCTTTTTAAATAACGATGGGGGAAGCAGTACCGGCAGCAACCGCTTTGAGGGTGAAGATCGCTGGTATATTGACGCCTACCATGCCGGCCTGGTTAATGAGCGCAGCGACTACAATTTACGTTATGGCGCCGCCAGCGACGGCCGCTACTTTGATGACTTTGGCGGCGAGTTTGGCAACAGTGAGCGGGTGAGCATGGAGCGGCTGGCCCAGGTCGATTACCGCGGCGAGCGCTGGCAGCTGGATGCCCGTGCCCAGGGGTTCCAGCGTTTAGAAGATCCATTAAGCGATACCGATAAACCTTTTTACCGGCTGCCTAGCTTAACGGCCAATTCCGACTGGCAGTTTGGCAGCGGGTTCTATAGCCAGTGGCGCTCTAACGCCACCTACTTCTGGCGGGATGTAGATGAGCGGCAAGTGCCTGAGCGTGAAGCGGCCACCGGCACGCGTTTGCATCTAGCGCCTGCATTTGGCTGGCGGGCAGAGCAGGCCTGGGGGTATGTCGAACCGCGCACCGAGCTGTGGCAAACTGCCTACGAGCTTGACTATGGTCAGCGTGTTACTGACCGCGAGACCTCGCCTAGCCGCAGTATTGCGATTACCTCCATCGACAGCGGGTTAGTCTTCGACCGCGAGCTTGAGTTGGGCGGGCGCGATTATCGCCAAACGCTGGAACCGCGCCTTAACTACGCCTACGTGCCACGCACAAACCAAACCCAACTGCCCGATTTTGATAGCCGAGAGCGGGTATTCTCTTGGGATCAACTATGGTCGCCGCATCGCTTTTCGGGAACCGACCGGGTCGGGGATCTTAACCGTGTCTCCGTTGGCGTGCAGTCACGTTTGCTTGAAGACAGCACAGGGCGTGACCGGTTGACCTTTGGGGTCGGTCAGAGCCTCTATTTTGCTGAACGTCGCATTGATAGCGAGGGTGACCCCGATACGCTGCCAGCGCGGCCCGAGGAAGATCCAGGCGTCAACCCCCAGCGCCGTTACCAGGCCACCCGAGACCGCTCACCGCTGGTTACCCGGCTGGACTGGCAGATCAATGACCGCTGGAGCACCGGCTACGAATGGCTCTACGATGACCACCGCGAGCAGACCGAACGCTCTAGCGTTGACCTACGCTATCGCCATCCGCAGGGGCATATAGTGAACCTTGGCTACCGTTGGGAGATCGAAGGGTTCGATCCTGGCGTTGTTCCCGGGGACGATGACTTTCGAAACTTTAACCGCGAAGAGTGGGATCTATCGTTTGCCTGGAAAGCCAGCCCTCGGATTGATTTGATAGGCCGTTACCTTCACGATCAGACTAATGACCGCTCATTGGAGCAGTTGGCGGGGCTGCAGTGGAACGACTGCTGTTATGGTGTGCAGCTAGTGTGGCGTGAGTGGGTGGACGATAACGACACCGCCCGAGTGAATGATGATTTCAACGACCGCGGGCTGTTTTTACGCTTTGTGTTCCGTGGCTTGGGTGGCGTTGGGCAGGATGCCGACAGCTACTTTGAGCGGGCGATCCCTGGCTATCGCCCAACCCCCCTTTAACGACCTCCTTAATTGGCGAGTGAAAGAGACTTTTTATGACGATCAGAAACACCCTGCTAACCCGTGTGGTAACAAAACGGGCAAAACTGCTCTCTGCGGGTAGCATGATGGCACTCTGCCTTGGGGCCAGCGCGGCGCTTGTGCCACTTACCCTGCATGCGCAGAATTTTGAGTCCACGCAGCGGCAAATGTTGGATAACGTTGTTGCCGTGGTGAACGATGGCGTCATTATGCGCAGCGAACTTAACGACCGCATCAACCAGGTTGAGCAGCAGGCCGAGGCCCAAGGCGGTAGTTTGCCGCCACGCTCTCAACTGGCGCAGCAGGTGCTTGAGCGCATGGTGATGGATGAAATTCAGCTGCAGATGGCGCGTGAGGCTAATTTGAGCGTTGATGATACGGAGCTAAATCGACAGCTGCGCACGATTGCAGAGTCCAACGACATGACGCTGGACGAGTTTGCCGACGCCGTGGAAGCCGATGGTATGAGCCTGGCCGATGTGCGTGAGGAGGTTCGTCGTGAAATGCTCATGCGCCAAATTCAGCAGCGCCGTATTAGTCAGCGTGTTTCTGTAAGCGAACGCGAGGTTGAGCGTTTTATAAGCCAGCAGCAGGACGCGCAGCAGGGGCAATCCTTTATCGAGGAGACGCGAGCTCGCCATGTCCTGGTTGAACTGACGCCCAACCGTGATGAAAATCAAGCGCGCGCCAGGGCTGAGCAAGCGCGCCAGCGTCTGCAGCAAGGCGAAGACTTTGCCGCGGTAGCCCGAGAGTTTAGCGACGACCGTGGCAGTGCCATGAACGGCGGTGAGCTGGGCTGGGTGCGCCCAGGCCAAACGGTACCCGCCTTTGAAGAAGCAATGGGCTCGCTTGGCACTAATCAAACCTCTCAACCGGTGCGTTCACAGTTTGGCTACCACGTAATTGAGGTGCTGGAGCGTCGTCGCCAAGATGTTACCGAAGAGAGCCGCCGCGAGCAGGTTCGCCAAGCGATTTTCCAGCGCCGGGCAAATGAAGAGCTTCAAGTTTGGCAGCGCGAGATTCGCGAGCAGGCCTTTGTGGATATCCGTCTTTAATGCTTGGTCAAACAGGCCCTGGCCAACCAAGCTTGCCACTGCTCATTACCACCGGGGAGCCAGCGGGAATTGGCCCGGAGTTAACGCTTATGCTAGCGGCCCGGGGGCAGTTGCCGGAAGGCACACTTGCCGTGGGCGACCCCGACATGCTGCGCCAACGGGCGGCTATGCTAGCACTCGAAGTTGAGATTGTTGAGGCCGTGCCAGGGCAGGGCGTTACCTCATCAGCGGGACGCTTGGCGGTGATGCCGGTTTGGTTGGAAGCGCCTGCTACCCCGGGTGTGCTCAATCCTGCCAATGCATGCTATGTGCTTAATACCCTGCAGGCCGCGGTTGATGCTTGCCAGCAAGGCCTAGCGGCTGCGATGGTCACCGCGCCGCTGCATAAAGGGGTAATTATTGAAGGGGGTTTTGAAAGCTTCACTGGCCACACCGAGTGGTTGCGGGATGCATGCGGTGTGAATGAAGTGGTGATGCTGCTGGCTACCGATGCCGCCCTGCATACCAAGGCCGAGAGTTGGCAAGGCAGTGGCGACCTGCGGGTGGCGCTGGTCACTACGCACCTGCCGCTGCGCGACGTGGCGGATGCGATTACCTATGAACGGGTGTTACGTATTAGCCGCCTGCTAGCGCAAGACCTCAAACAGCAGTTTGGGATCGCTGCCCCGCGTATTGCGGTGTGTGGTTTAAACCCCCATGCCGGGGAGGATGGCCACCTAGGCCGCGAAGAGCTTGAAATCATCACGCCCGCGCTTGATGCGCTGCGCACCGAAGGCTTGGACATACAAGGCCCGCTTCCCGCCGATACGCTGTTTACGCCCCGGCACTTAGCAGGCGTGGACGCGGTATTGGCGATGTATCATGACCAGGGGCTTGCAGTGTTAAAATACGCAGGCTTTGGGCAGGCCGCCAATATCACCCTTGGGCTGCCGTTGGTGCGCACATCGGTTGACCATGGCACGGCGCTTGATCTTGCCGGGCGTGGCGTTGCCGACCCTAGTAGCCTTGCGGTTGCGCTAACGCTGGCGCGACGTCTTGCTGACCAGCGCCAGTTGGCGACTTAATAGCGTTAAGCCATAACGCTCGCGTGTTCACTAAGCCCATACGCTCAGCCCTATTACATCAGCTTCACGAACTATACTTCCAAGGATCACAGTTAGATGTCTCACGTGCCCCAGCAGCACCGCGCTCGTAAACGCTTTGGCCAGAACTTTCTTCGCGATCTTGGTATCATCTCGCGTATCGTCCGCTCGATTGGGCCTCGCGAAGGCGATCGTCTCGTTGAAATTGGCCCTGGCCAAGGGGCGCTTACCGCACCGCTGCTGGAGGCGACCGGCAAGCTGGAGGTCGTTGAGTTAGACCGCGATTTGATCCCTGGCCTGCGGGTGCAGTTCTTCAACTACCCAGATTTTGTAATCCACGAAGGCGACGCGCTGAAGTTTGATTTTGCCGCGCTTAAAGGGGATGGCCCTGCACTGCGGGTAGTAGGCAACCTCCCCTATAACATCTCAACCCCCTTGATTGTGCATCTGTTAACCATGGGCACTGCCATTGCCGATATGCACTTTATGCTGCAAAAAGAGGTGGTTGAGCGTCTGGCGGCCGAGCCGGGGAGCACTGACTGGGGGCGTCTGTCGGTCATGGCCCAGTACTACTGCCATGTAGACCAGCTGTTTATTGTGCCTCCGGAAGCCTTCGTGCCCCGCCCGAAAGTAGATTCGGCCATCGTTAGGCTAACGCCTCACGACAGTTTGCCCCACACCGCGGATGACCCGGTGCTGCTGTTTGAACTGGTCAAGCTCGCTTTTGGTCAGCGGCGTAAAACGCTGCGCAATAATTTAAAAGGCCGAGTGAGCGCAGAGACCTTAGAGGCGCTGGGGATTGATCCTGCTCGTCGCCCGCAGACGTTGAGCGTGGCGGAGTATGTCGCCATCGCTAACCAAGTGGCTGTTGATGAAGCCAGCAGACAAGGGGAGAGTGAGACGTGAGCGACCTAGCCATCGAGGTCAACGTAACCCCCGAGTACTGTTCTGGCGAATCAAGCGATGCCGAATCGCGCTATGTGTTCAGCTACACCGTGACGGTGCATAACCAAAGCCCCCACAGTGTTCAGCTAATGGCGCGCTATTGGAAAATTACCCAAGGCAATGGCGATAGCCAGGAAGTGCGTGGTAAGGGCGTGGTAGGGCAGCAGCCGTTGATTGGCCCAGGCCAGCGCTTTCGCTATACCAGTCGGGCGATCTTGCAGTCTCCTGTCGGGGTGATGGAAGGTGCCTACACACTGCTTGATACCTACACCCAGCGCGCTTTTGATGTGCCTGTTGCGCCTTTTCGGCTAGCGGTACCGCGTCAGCTTCATTGATTATCTGCTAAGGGGTGTCGCCTGTGAGCACTTATGTGATTGGCGATCTACACGGCTGCCATGCCGAGTTTGTCAGCCTGCTTGAGCAACTAAACTTTAATCCGGCAAACGATGCCCTCTGGCTGGTGGGTGATTTAATCAACCGAGGCCCCGGCTCGCTTGATTGCCTGCGTGAGGCTAAAGCGTTGGGCAGCACGTGTGTCCTGGGTAATCACGATTTTCACCTGCTGGTGGTGGCTCGTGGGGGTGGCACGCTAAAAAAACACGACACCCTAAGCAATATTCTCGCCGCGCCAGACCGGGAAGCGCTGCTGGATTGGTTGCAAAGCCAACCCCTGGCTATTTATAAAGGCAATACGCTAATGACTCACGCTGGCGTATTACCTACCTGGAGTGCCCAGCAAACGCTATCGCTCAGCCAGGAGGTGCAGGCAGCGCTGGCGAGTGAGCACTCCGGGGATTTCCTAACCCAGCTGTTTGGCAACCAGCCAGACCGCTTCGATAACGCACTAGACGGTGTTGACCGCCTACGCTGTATAGTTAATGTCTTAACGCGCATGCGCTTTATTGATGATCAGGGGCGGCTGGACTTTGCTGCAAAAGAGGGGCTGGATAGCGCCCCAGAAGGGTTTTATCCCTGGTTTCAGTACCCAAGAGGCGACGCGCTTCAGCTGCTGTTTGGGCATTGGGCGGCGTTAGAAGGCCGAACGCCGGGTTCAAAGGTTAACGCTAGCGCCATCGATACGGGCTGCGTTTGGGGCGGTTCACTCACCGCGCTTAACCTAGACACCGGTGAGCGTACCAGCGTGCCAAGCCAGCAACTGAGGGGGCATTAACGTGTTTAAGGAAGACCCTAAAGTAAAAGGGCTTGACGTGTATCGGGTGGGGGGCGCCGTACGGGATGAGCTTCTGGGTTGGCCGGTATACGATAACGACTGGGTGGTGGTGGGCGCGACGCCTGACATTATGCGCAAGCGGGGGTTTAAGCCCGTCGGTCGCGATTTTCCGGTATTTCTTCATCCCGAGACATCGGAAGAGTACGCGTTAGCGCGCACGGAGCGAAAATCGGGGCACGGCTACGGTGGTTTTGAGGTGCACGCGAGTCCAGATGTTACCTTGGAAGAGGATTTACTGCGGCGGGATTTAACGATCAATGCCATTGCCCAGCGTGCCGACGGGGAGCTGACTGATCCGTTCCATGGTCAGAAAGATATCCAGCAGCGCCTGCTGCGCCATGTTTCCCCTGCGTTTAGCGAAGACCCGTTGCGGGTGCTGCGTACTGCTCGCTTCTTAGCTCGCTATGCCAACTTGGGTTTTACGATTGCCGCCGAAACACTCGATTTAATGCAGCAGGTGAGCCATAGCGGTGAGCTTGAACACTTGGCAGCAGAGCGGGTGTGGGTCGAAACCGAAAAAGCACTGGCTGAACCAAGCCCTGATATCTATTTCACAACGCTGGAACGCTGCGGCGCACTGAGCATTTGGTGGCCAGAATTAAACGACCACTTGCCGGCAGGCTTAACGCGACTGATGTACGTGCCAGAGCAGACGCACGTGCCCTTAGCCCATTGGCGCTATGCGCTGCTTGTTTCGGTGCTGGTTGACGCACAGCGCGACGCTCTCGCTCAGCGGCTGCGCTTGCCTAACGCCGTGGCCCAGCTTGCTCGCCATGTGGCGCTTAGCTTTAACCTGATGGCGGCACCGCTAACTGACGAGCGCGTGCTGCATTGGTTGGAACGTTTAGATGGGTGGCGAAAGCCCGAGCAGGTTGAGGCGCAGCTAAAGCTTATCCGCCGGATTAATGGCGAGTATGAGGCGCCGTTGCTTAGCGCTTGGCACGGGGCTAAGGCGGTTGACCCTCAAACGCTGGTAAGCGAAGGCTTGCGTGGCGGCGCGCTGGGTGAGGCGCTGCGCGCGAGGCGCCAACAGGCGGTTGCCAAGGCCCTTGTTTAGCCTATTACCGTGCTTGAGCTGCTCGGAGTTGATGGTCTGCCTGGGAAACCCAGCGGCCACGCCACTGAAAATCCACCGGCCATAAGCGCTGGTTGCCCAGCTTGAAGCGCTGCCACAGGGTGGCGTAGGGGGTTAAACAGGCGGGGTGGCACTGGGTGGGTAGAAGCTCGGCCAGTGGTTGCAGTACGAAGGCGTTGTGGGTGATTTCCGCGCGGGGCAGGGGAATGCCGTCCACGATGCCGTTGGCGTCACCCACCGTAAGCAGGTCAATATCCAGGGCTCTGGGGCTGCATTTTGTCATTTCTGGCGTGCGACCGTGAGCGATTTCAAGCTGCTTGGCCCAGGCCTGCAGCTCTCCCGCTGGCCAGTTGCTATGGAAGGCAACTACGGCGTTGTAAAAATTGCGGCTATCTTTAAAACCCACCGGCTCGCTTTCAAATATACGGGATATTTGCAGTTCGCCAAAGGTATCCTCTAGCGCATCCAGGCACAGGCGAATATGTTTGTCGGGGTGAATGTTGCTGCCTAAACTGACGGTCACCAAGCTCATGAATGCGTAGCCTCGATGGCCTCCGGTAATTTGCCGCGGGTAATTTCAAGCCCTACGCTGGAAGCTTGGGGGACGGCACCTGGTTTGCGCAGGGTGAGCCGTAACCAGCTAATCGAAAACTCGCTGCGTAAACACGCCGCGAGGCGCTCAGCAAAAGTCTCCACCAGTGCGAACTGGTGCTCATTGGCGAATTGCTGGATTCGTTGACAGATAGCGGCATAATCGAGCGTTAAACGTAAATCGTCTGTGGCCGCTGCAGGTCGAATATCCGTTGCTAGCGATAAATCCAAGCTCAGCGATTGAGTTATCGTGCGCTCCCAGTCGTACACACCAATGACGGTGTCTACTGTGAGTCCTTCGATCAAAATACGATCCACGGGCATTCCCCTAGCGGCAACAAGCGGGCGATTGTACTTGAGGTCGGCGCTAAACGACAGTAAGGCGATGGACAAGGTGATCAGAGCTAATGCGACTCGTGGATGTCATCAGAAGTAACGTTATCAATACAAATGCCACCCTAACGAATGCGGGTAGGCCATGGTCTTGATAGTGCTGGGCTATCTAAGCGGCAGTTGGCTGGCAGCGCTTAGCGTTTGTCGCCTCGCGCGGGTGGCAGACCCAAGGTTTCATGGCTCATGTAACCCCGGGTTTTCAAATGTTTTACGCCTTTACGGGCCGCGTTTGGCGGCGGCGACGCTGCTGCTGGACGCACTAAAAGCGGTGCCCGCTGTACTGGCTGCCAAGCTCCTTGCGCTGCCTATTTGGCTGCAAGGGGCGGTGGGGTTAGCGGTGCTTTTAGGCCATAGCTACCCGCTATGGCATAAGTTTCGTGGCGGTAAAGCGGTGGCGAGTGCTTTCGGCGTACTGCTGGTGCTGGTACCCAGTGTGGCGCTATTGAGTGCGGTGTGCTGGGCACTATTAGCATGGCGGCTACGCACCGCCGCGGCGGCATCGGTAGTTAGCGCTCTGGTCGCCCCTATAGCTTGTTACTGGTTAGCCCCAGATTATGTAAGCGTAGTGGGCGGGTTCAGCCTGTTGGTATTGGCCCGCCACTGGTTGAATATTCGCCGTTTGCGCCAGGGTGAAGAGCCTAATCTGCGTGGTTAGGGGAGGGTGGCAGTAAGGTGTCTAGCGGCCAGCGGGGCGTTGCTTGCATGACTCCATTTGTATCTCGTTCGCCTGCGGCTAAGCGCTGAGCGCCTACATAGGCAATCATAGCGCCATTATCGGTACAGAAGCGCCCTCGTGGGTAGTAAGCGCGGGCGTTGCGTTTCTCGGTTTCCAGTGCCAATCGTTCGCGCAGCCGCGTATTGGCGCTTACGCCCCCCGCCATGACGATTCGCTTTAAGCCTGTTTGATCTAGCGCGCGGCGGCATTTAATCACTAAGGTATCTACCACGGCTTCTTCGAACGCCCGCGCCACGTCGGCCCGTGCTTGGCTATCTAGCTCGCCTGCTGCTTCTAATTGACGAATGGCGGTGAGGGTGTGGGTTTTTAAGCCAGAAAAGCTGAAGTCCAAGCCGGGACGGTCGGTCATAGGACGCGGGAAGCGAAACCGCTTAGGGTCGCCCTGCTCGGCAAGCTTGGCAATCAGCGGGCCACCGGGGTAAGCAAGACCCAGCATTTTGGCGGCTTTATCAAACGCTTCACCTGCGGCATCGTCCACGGACTCGCCCAGTAGCTGATAGCGGCCTAAGCCCTGTACTTCAACAAGTTGCGTATGCCCGCCAGAAACGAGGAGTGCCACGAACGGAAACTCGGGCGCGTCATCCTCAAGCATGGGGGCTAACAGGTGGCCTTCCATGTGGTGAACCCCCAGTACGGGGATATCGAGCGCTCGTGCCATGCCGTGGGCGGTGCTGGCGCCAACCATCAGAGCGCCTACCAAGCCTGGCCCTGCGGTATAGGCAATGCCGTCCAAGTCGTGTCGAGTGAGCTTAGCGTCGTTAAGTACCTGCTCAATGAGTGGCAGAAGCTTGCGGGTATGGTCGCGGGAGGCAAGTTCGGGGACAACGCCGCCGTACTCCGCATGCATCGCAATTTGGCTGTAAAGCGCGTCGGCCAACAAACCGCTGCCGCCCGTTTGCGTGGCGTCATAGATCGCGACGCCTGTTTCGTCGCAAGACGTTTCAATGCCCAGTACGCGCATAACAATGGAACCCGTTGAGATAGTCAGAAATAAGATGGTTGGAAAAGGCGTAAGTAATCGCTAAACAGCCTAGTCTAGCATTTGCAAAGATCGTCAACCACGACTAGACTACTGTGCGCTATAAAACTGGGTCGCATACCGCATTTTGCAGTATGCGTACTATCCGAAATCAAGACTCCTTAAGGTAGGTGAGTGCTTAATGCCTTCTGTAAAAGTACGTGATAACGAGCCGTTTGACGTCGCCCTGCGTCGCTTCAAGCGTTCTTGCGAAAAAGCCGGTGTTCTCTCTGAAGTACGCCGTCGCGAGCACTACGAGAAGCCGACTGCTGAGCGTAAGCGCAAAGCGGCAGCTGCCGTAAAACGTCACGCTAAGAAGATCCAGCGTGAGCAAAAGCGTTTCGAACGGCTCTATTGATCCGTACCTGGGGATAGCCAGCGTTGTTAGCGGGTTATCTCAAGAGGGATGCCAAGCGGCCGCCACTAGGTGGCCGTTTGTTTTTCATTGCTGGTAGTGCGTTTTATTCTGTTTTGCGTTGTTTAAGGTGATCAGGCGCGTTGCCTGATGACGTTAAACCCGCCCGCAAGCGCTTTGCGCGAGGATGCCCGCAGTTCATGGCTGGCCAGATTCCACAGCGTTTCATTGACGACTTACTTGGCCGCGTAGATGTGGTTGAGGTGGTTGGTGAGCGCGTGCAGCTTAAAAAAGCTGGCCGAAACTACGCTGGTCTATGCCCCTTTCACCAGGAAAAATCACCGTCATTTACCGTAAGTGCCGACAAGCAGTTTTATCACTGCTTTGGCTGTGGCGCCCACGGTAATGCGCTACGCTTTTTAATGGAGTACGACAAGCTGCCGTTTCCTGAGGCGGTCGAGCAGTTGGCTGGCAGGCTGGGTATTGAAGTGCCAAGGGAAGGCGCTGACGACCCCCGCGCCCAGCAGCGCGAAAAAAAGCGCAAAGAGGGGGTTAACCTGCTGGAAGTGGCCGCTAGCTTTTACCGCGAGCGGTTGAAAATGCAGGAGGGGCAGAGTGCCCAGCGCTACTTACAGGGTCGCGGTTTATCGCCTGAGGTCGTCGGCACTTATGGCATTGGCTATGCGCCTGGGGGCTGGGAAGCGTTAAAGCAACACTTGAGCGCTAAGGGTATTGGTGAGCCGGTGCAGGTGGAGTATGGCCTGCTGATTCATCGTGAAGATACCGGGCGCACCTATGACCGCTTCCGTGACCGGGTGATGTTCCCGATCCGCGACCTACGTGGTCGAACGATCGCCTTTGGTGGTCGGGTCATGGGCGATGAGCAGCCGAAGTACCTAAATTCGCCAGAAACCCCTGTCTTTCATAAGGGGCGTGAACTTTACGGCTTATATGAAGCGCGTCAGTCCTCCAGCAAGCTAGAGCAGTTGGTGATTGTCGAGGGCTACATGGATGTCGTGGCTTTGGCTCAATACGGTATACACAATGCCGTGGCCACGCTGGGAACAGCTACCACGGAAGATCACCTTGGCCGCCTGTTTCGTGTGGTTAGCCGGGTAGTATTCTGTTTTGACGGGGATCGTGCAGGGCGCCAAGCCGCTAGTCGCGCCCTTGAAACAGCGTTGCCGCTTATGATTGACGGCCGCGAAGCGCGTTTTCTGTTTTTACCGGAAGGCGATGATCCAGATACCCTGGTTCGTCGTGAGGGGAGTGAAGCATTCCAAGATCGCGTCACCTGTGCGATGCCCCTCTCGGAGTTTCTGTTTGAGCAAGCCGCCCAAGGGCGTGATCTCAACACGGTGGAAGGGCGTGAGCGGTTTGCCAGTCAGGTGCTTGAGGCGTTGAGCAAAATACCCGAGGGCATGCTCAAATCGCTGCTGCTTGAAGCGTTGGCAAAGCGCAGTGGTTTGGCCCAGGCGCAGCTTCAGGTGCTGCTTGAAAAGCGAGCGAGTGCTGCGGCAGCGCGAAAAGCGCCAGCACATTGGGAGCCGGTAGAGGAGCTGGCAGAGGTGCCAATGCCAGAGGCGCCGGTTTCTACCGGTCGCGCAGCGTCTGGTCGTCCCACGGCCAACGCACGTAGCCAGCGTTCAGCGCAGGTGCTTTCCACGGTGGCGCGTATTGTCCAGCTGTTGCTGCATGAGCCGACGCTGGTGTCAGCTCTGCCGGATACACTGGACTGGTTGCCTGAGAGTGACGAAACGCCGCTGTGTCGCGAACTGATCGCGCTACTGCGTGCCGGGCGTTACCGCAGCCCTCAAGTGGTATTGGCACATTTTCAGGGAAGTCATGAGGGGCAGATGTTGGCAGCGCTAGCGAAGCGTGAGCTGCTTATACCGAAAGCGACGCGGGAAGCGGAACTTGAAGGGCTGGTTGAGCATCTGTTGGATAGACAGCGTAAGCGTTCGCCTCAGGATGAGTATGACGCGCTGCTTAATCTAGAGCGCTCAGGGCAAAAGCTCGATAAGGCTCAGCGGCAGCGCTTAGCCAGTTTGGTAATGGAGCTTGCCCAGCGTCATTAAGCGGTGTTTGAGGCAGTGGGGTTGAATTCCTCTGCTTTGACACCACATAAAGGTCAGTCGCCAAACACTGGCCTAACCGAATAACCTAACACACCTGAAAGACCGCGCAAATACGTTCCGCTGGAAAAAAACCAGCTATTTACGCTATACTGTTCGGCTTGTTGAGTTTAATCGATTCAGCGCTCCCAGGTGTTTCATTCTTCTTCGTCGAGATAGGGTTTCTATGGCTGGAAATGCGCAGCAGCAGTCACGTCTGAAGGAGTTGATCGCGCGCGGCAAGGAACAGGGCTACCTGACCTATGCCGAGGTCAACGACCATCTACCCGAGGATATCGCCGAC
Source organism: Halomonas sp. (assembly GCF_017515565.1). Lineage (GTDB taxonomy): Bacteria > Pseudomonadota > Gammaproteobacteria > Pseudomonadales > Halomonadaceae > Vreelandella. Next base: position 165,097 of record NZ_JAFWFN010000083.1, on the reverse strand, counting down.
CCGGATCAAGTGGAAGACATCATTGGCATGATCAACGACATGGGTATTAGTGTCGCTGAAGAAGCGCCAGATGAAGACACTTTGATGATGTCGGATCACTCCACGGACGAGTCCGCTGCGGAGGAGGCCGTTGCGGCACTCGCCGCCGTGGAAAGCGACGTCGGTCGCACCACCGATCCCGTGCGTATGTACATGCGCGAGATGGGCACGGTTGAGCTTTTAACCCGTGAAGGCGAGATTGAAATCGCCAAACGGATTGAAGAGGGTACCCGTGAGGTAATGTCGTCTCTGGCCTATTTGCCGGGTGCCGTCGCGTCTATTCTTGACGCTTACGATGCCACCCAGGATGAAGAAGCGCCGGGGCGTCTGTCAGATCTGTTTTCTGGCTTCATCGATCCCGATGAAGGCATTCCTGGGGTAGCAGAAGCAGAAGTGCCTGAGCCAGAGCCTGAGCCCGAAATTGACGACGACGTTGATAGCGACGGCGACGACGAGGATGAAGACTCCACCGCTAGTGAAGGCGGCCCGGATCCTGAAGAGGCGCGTGCGCGCTTTGAGCAGATTCGTGAGCAGAACGCTTTGGTTGAAGCCGCATTTGCTAAGTATGGCCGAGGCAGCGCCGAGTTGAAGGCGGAGCAAACTCGTTTGGCGGTTCTTTTCTCGCCCATCAAACTAGTGCCGAAACATTTCGAGCGCTTAGTGGGTCAGGTGCGAATCAGTGTCGAGCAAGTGCGTGCCCAAGAAAAAGCGGTCATGCAGCTGTGTGTTAAGAAAGCTAAGGTGCCGCGTAAGACATTTATCAAGTCTTTCCCGGGTAGTGAATCTGATCAGAAGTGGTTAGACGCTTTCCAGGAAGCGCAGCCCAAGTATGCCGACCGTCTTGAGCCGTTGCGTGCTGATATCGCCCGCTCTCAGCGTAAAATCGCCTTTGAGGAAGACATGGTGCAACTCACCGTGGCTGACCTTAAAGAGGTTAACCGTAAGCTATCAATTGGTGAGGCTAAAGCACGCCGCGCCAAGAAAGAGATGGTTGAGGCGAACCTGCGCTTGGTTATCTCGATTGCTAAGAAGTATACCAACCGTGGCCTGCAGTTCTTGGATCTTATTCAGGAAGGTAACATCGGCTTGATGAAGGCGGTGGACAAGTTTGAATACCGTCGCGGTTACAAGTTCTCGACCTATGCCACGTGGTGGATTCGCCAGGCGATAACCCGCTCTATTGCGGATCAGGCGCGCACCATCCGTATTCCGGTGCACATGATTGAGACGATCAACAAACTCAATCGCGTATCGCGGCAAATGCTGCAGGAAATGGGCCGCGAGCCGACCCCGGAAGAATTGGGCGAACGCCTGGAGATGCCGGAAGACAAAGTACGCAAGGTGCTCAAAATCGCCAAAGAGCCGATCTCCATGGAGACGCCCATTGGTGATGACGACGACTCGCATCTGGGCGACTTTATCGAAGATGGTACCATGCTGTTGCCAATCGATATGGCCACCGGTGAAGGCTTGATCGAAGCCACGCGTAACGTGCTTGGCGGTTTGACCGCCCGCGAAGCGAAGGTACTGCGCATGCGTTTTGGTATCGATATGAATACCGACCATACGCTGGAAGAAGTGGGTAAACAGTTCGACGTTACCCGCGAGCGAATCCGCCAGATCGAAGCGAAGGCGCTGCGTAAGCTGCGTCATCCTAGCCGCTCTGAGCCGTTGCGTTCGTTCCTCGACGAGTAAGCATAAGTGGTAAATGGTAAATAGAAAGCAGCCACCATGACCAAAAAGCCCGCCGTTCTAAGAACGGCGGGCTTTTTTGCGTTGTACCCTGCAAGCACTTACTGCGTATAGAGAACCTACAACGTGTAGTAAGTGGCAGAGCCAGGGCCAACCGGAAGGCCAAAGACAAATACCCAGATAAAGAACAGTATCGTCCAGCCAACCAGCATAAACAGCGTATAAGGCAGCATAATAGCGACCAGGGTGCCTATGCCCATATCCTTTCTGTAGCGCGTCGCCACGGCAAGAATCAGCCCAAAATAGCTCATCATTGGCGTGATTAGGTTAGTGACCGAATCGCCAATACGGTAAGCCGCTTGGATAACCTCTGGCGCGTACCCCATCAGCATTAGCATGGGTACAAAGATCGGTGCTGTCACTGCCCACTGTGCTGACGCGCTGCCTAGCGATAAGTTAACGAAGGCGCACATGATAATAAACAGCGCAAAGAGGCCAGGGCCGCGTAAGCCCAGTGACTGCAGTAAGTCTGCCCCGGCAACGGCGGTTACCGTGCCAAAATTACTCCAGTTAAACAGCGCCACAAACTGAGCAGCAAAGAACACCAGTACGATATAGAGGCCTAGGCTGCTCATGCTTTTTGCCATAGCGTCGACCACGTCGCGGTCATTTTGCATGGTGTTTGCTAAGCGGCCATAGGTGAATCCTAAAAGGGTAAAGGAGACCGCCACAATGACAACGATGCCGCGTAAGAACGGTGAGCCGCTAATTAAGCCGGTGTCAGGGTTACGCAAAATACCGTTCTCAGGTACCACCATAATCGCGACGAGAGCGATGAGCGCCAAAGTAGCTAAGCCAGTGCCTTTCAGCGCGCGCTTTTCAGTACTGGTTAGGCCTTCCATACGCTGCTGGTCGATATCGCTATCGGCGTAAGTAGCATCAAATTTACCTAGTTTAGGCTCCACAACCCGCTCGGTGACTAAGCCGCCTATCAAGGTAACGAAGAAGGTGCTGGCAAACATAAAGAACCAGTTGGCTTCAGCGCCGACTACGTAGGCGGGGTCGAGAAGGCGCGCGGCCTCCTGGGTGATGCCCGAAAGCAGCGGGTCAACAGTGCCGATCAGCAGATTAGCGCTGTAGCCACCGGACACACCGCAGAAGGCGGCGGCAAGGCCCGCTAAGGGGTGACGACCTAGCGAGTGAAAGATCATCGCAGCCAAGGGAATAAGTACTACATAGCCAAGTTCAGCCGCCATGTTGGACATAATGCCCGCAAATACCACGGCGTAAGTCACAATGCGCGGCGAGCGATTAAGCACCAGAGCGCGCATGCTGGCCGAAAGGAGCCCTGAATGTTCCGCTACGCCAACACCTAACATTGCCACTAGCACGGTGCCTAACGGTGCGAAGCCGGTGAAGTTAGTGACCATTTCGGTGATTAAGCGACGTAAGCCCTCAGCATTTAGCAGAGAGTTAACCGCTATCCATTCGCCCTCATTAGCTGGCCGTGGGTCGGCCACAGAAACCCCTAGCGCGCTAGCAATGCCGCTGGCGACGACGACTAACACACAGAGAATGGCAAACAGGGTGACGGGGTGGGGCAGTAGATTGCCGAGCCACTCAACGCTATCGAGAAAGCGCGTAAATGCTCCTCGTTTTAGGTTTTCTTCACGATTTTGTGGGTTTGTCATATGGTTTATGTCGTCAGTGTGGGTTTTTTTAGCAAAAGTGCCCATAAGGCCTAGCGCGCGACACTACGTTGAAGCGATGAATCGCGCAAATGGCTTTACGTATAGCGACATATAAAAAATGAAATACCGCCTTAACAAAGCGGTGAGCAGAGCGAAGGCGGCGGTTAGTGCGGTTGGCGACAGGGTTAGTTAGCGGTGCGGCGTGCTTTATGAATACGTAAGGCGAGGAGAAGTAATTCAAGCGTGGCGAATAGAATTAGGCTATACCCAAGCAGCTCAACGACTTCTTCAGCGGCGCTTTTAAACGTCCCTACGTAGTTCTCTTCAAGTACCGCACGCCAAAAATCTTGCCGACCATACAGGCGCGAAAATATGTAGGTTGTCAGTACGCCAGCGGTGAACAAGCCGAAGGCTAAGGTGTTGCTATAGTAAGTGAACTCTTCTAAGAAGCGACGATGGTGAATAATGACCCAGGTAATGGAGGGAACAATAATGAGCGCAACCAGTACCTTCCAGGTGTGACGAGCAACATAGTTATCTAGAAAATAATCCTGTTCACGCACAAGCGAGGCAGCGACAAAGGCCAGTAATAACAGTGTGACGGTGGGCCAGACCTTGAGAACATGGCGAACATAAATCAGCATTGCGCAGCAAGTTGCCAATACCAATGTTTGGGTAAGCTCCGTGAACCCCAGCTCTGAAAAACGCACAGAGGGGAGGTAGAGCGCTTCAAGATAGGCACCTTGGGCAATGGCGCCAATAAATAAAACATATAGCACTGCGCGCACTAGGATGGTTTGGAATCCTATCGGCCAAGCAGGGGGAGAAGACATACCAACATCCTTTGTGAGTAGGCTGCGTCGTTAATTGTGCATAAATACATGCATGGGTGAATGTTCATTATATCGTCACACTTATATGTTCGCACGTCGATATTGTGGTTATTAACTCGACGTTTGGGGGCTAAGCCTACAAAGTGTTAACTAGGCAGGTAATAACAATATTGTGAGGTTTCATAGGCATGGCTATTAGTGTGTTTGATCTGTTCAGAATTGGCGTCGGGCCTTCCAGCTCCCATACGGTTGGGCCGATGCGCGCCGCCGGTGCGTTTGCACGGTCGTTAGGGGAGCAGTCACTCAACCGTCTTGTGGTACGGCTACACGGCTCACTTGCGTCGACGGGCGTGGGGCACGGCACCGACCGAGCAGTCATTATGGGGTTACTGGGCGAAGCGCCGGAGACGATAGACCCCGATACTATCGAGCCAAGGTTGAACGCGCTTGACCAAGGCGAACCGTTAAGTCTGCCTGCTGGACAAGCACTGGCGTTTGACCGCCAGCGTGATATTGAGTGGGAGGAGACCTGCTTAGCATTTCACCCTAACGCCATGGTGCTGACGGCTTATCAGGATGAAAAAATCATTGCTACTAATACCTACTACTCCCTAGGGGGTGGCTTCTATATTGATCAGGCAAGTGCCGATAAGGGCGGGATTGAAGAAGACACCACAAGATTGCCTTACCCGTTTGAGTCCGGCAACGAACTGCTTGAACTGTGCCAAACGCATCAACTTCGAATCAGCCAACTGATGCTGGAAAACGAGAAAGTATGGCGCAGTGAAGAGGAGATTCGCCAAGCACTACTGACGATTTGGCAGGCCATGAGCGACAGTATTGATAACGGCCTAAAGGCATCAGGTTGCTTGCCGGGCGGACTTAACGTCAGGCGACGCGCTCAGTCGTTGCACCAGCAGCTACTCTCGCCACCCGCTAACCAGCGGCTAATCGTGTCTAGCTTTACCGTTATGGATTGGGTCAATCTCATTGCCCTTGCGGTCAACGAAGAGAATGCCGCCGGGCGGCGTATGGTTACCGCCCCCACTAACGGCGCGGCGGGCATTGTGCCTGCGGTACTGGCTTATTACCGTAAGTTTGAACCAGACGCCTGCGACGGGGACGTCGTGGACTTTTTATTGGCGGCCGGGGCGATCGGTATTTTATGCAAGAAAAACGCCTCAATTTCTGGGGCTGAAGTTGGCTGCCAGGGGGAAGTGGGCTCTGCCTGCGCCATGGCGGCGGCAGGGTTAGCGGAGGTGCTGGGTGGCTCCGCGAAGCAGGTGGAAAACGCAGCGGAAATTGGTCTTGAACATAACCTTGGCCTTACCTGTGACCCGGTTGCGGGGCTGGTGCAGGTGCCCTGTATTGAGCGTAATGCGATTGCCTCAGTAAAAGCTATCAACGCAGCACGTATGGCGCTGCATGGCGACGGCGACCATTTTATCTCGCTGGATAAGGTCATACGTACCATGCGTGATACCGGCCGCGACATGCAGGATAAGTATAAAGAGACCTCCAAGGGTGGCTTAGCTGTCAATGCCATTGAGTGTTAAATCAGCGGGTTAACTGGAAGTGTGGTATTGATATTTTCCACCAAATAATCAACAAGCTGGCGGATTTTGGGCGATAGGTGGCGGTGGCGAGGATACACCGCCCACACAGCCGTATCGTTGTGTTGGAAAGGCTCCAGCACTGACACCAGCTCGCCGCTAGCCAGGTGAGGCGCTACGTAATAATCGGGCAGTTGGGCAAGTCCTAATCCTTTAAGCGCAGCATCTAGGAGTGCTGGCCCTGAGTTACCGCTCCAGCAGCCTTCCACCCGTACCTCGCGGCGCTGCCCGTTAACCTCGAATAGCCAGTTGGGCCGCGAGCCAATTAAGCAGCGGTGCTGGCTAAGCTCTGAAAGCGTGTGCGGCCGTGGCGCCTGGCGAAAGTAGGCGCGCGACCCCACGACATACTCCCGCCGCTCGCACAGCCTTCGCGCAATTAAGCTTGAGTCTTTGAGTACGCCCATGCGAATGGCGATATCGTAGCCCTCTTCAATCAGCTCCACGGGGCGATTGGTAAAGTGCATGTGTACATCTAGCTGAGGGTGCAGGCTTTGGAAATCATTCACCAGTGGCGCAATGTAGCGCTCGCCAAACGTGGTGGCAGAGGTCAGTTTCAACAGCCCTCTGGGTCTTGCCTGTAACTCATTAATAGCTTGTTCGGCATCCCGCAGGCCATCAAATAAGTGGCGGCAGTGCTCTACGTAGAGTGCGCCAGCATCGGTTAAGCGAATTTGCCGCGTGGTGCGATATAAAAGCTGCACACCCAACTGGTTTTCAAGTTGGCTGACTAAGCGGCTGATATGCGAAGTAGATACCTTTAAATGACGGGCGGCGGCTGAAAATGTGCCTAGCCTCACCACTTCTACAAACGCTTCAATACGGTCCCAGCGCTGCATTGGCGCTCCTGATAAAGGGTGATTGTTGCTCAGTGGCAATAATCTTATGAGTGTATCCCGCCTTATCCAAGCCGACTAGCTGGCCTACACTGCAAGCACTAACGTTTTAACCAAACCGAACATTAGCCTTTTGTGAAGACTGTTTAGGAGATAACGCGATGAAATCACGTGCCGCCGTTGCATTAGAAGCGGGTAAACCGCTTGAACTGGTCGAAATTGATGTGGAAGGCCCGAAGGCAGGTGAAGTGCTTGTAAGAATGGCTGCTACCAGTGTTTGCCATACAGATGCCTATACGCTTTCCGGCGCTGACCCCGAAGGAAATTTCCCAGCAGTGCTGGGCCATGAAGGCGCGGGCGTTGTGCAGGAAGTGGGTGAAGGTGTCACCAGCGTTAAGCCCGGTGATCATGTCATCCCGCTCTACACCGCTGAGTGTGGCAAGTGTAAATTCTGTTTGTCAGGCAAAACCAACCTGTGTGGCAGCGTACGCGCGACTCAGGGCAAGGGCGTAATGCCCGACGGTACGTCGCGTTTTTCGCTGGACGGTAAAATGCTCCATCACTACATGGGGACGTCCACCTTCAGTGAGTACACCGTGTTGCCTGAGGTTTCCCTTGCGGTCGTATCTAAAGAAGCGCCGATGGATAAGATTTGCCTGCTAGGCTGCGGTGTGACTACCGGCATCGGTGCGGTGCTTAACACTGCCAAGGTTGAGCCGGGCTCTACCATCGCCGTGTTTGGCTTGGGTGCAATTGGTTTAGCGGTCATTCAAGGTGCGGTGATGGCCAAGGCATCGAAGATTATTGCTATCGATGTTAACCCTGATAAATTCGAGCTGGCCAAGCAGTTTGGGGCCACCGATTTTGTTAACCCGAAGGATTACAGCGACCCGATTCAGCAGGTAATTGTTGATATGACCGACGGCGGCGTTGACTACTCCTTTGAGTGCATTGGCAACGTCAACGTGATGCGTTCAGCCCTTGAGTGCTGCCATAAAGGCTGGGGTGAGTCGATTGTTATTGGCGTAGCAGGCGCGGGTGAAGAGATATCCACCCGCCCGTTTCAGCTGGTCACCGGGCGCGTCTGGAAAGGCTCTGCCTTTGGTGGCGTAAAAGGCCGCAGCGAGCTGCCTGGCTACGTTGAGCGCTATATGAGTGGCGAACTCAATATCGACGATTTTATTACCCACGATATGCCGTTTGAGAAGATTAACGAAGCGTTTGATCTACTGCACCAGGGCAAGAGCATTCGTACCGTTCTGCATTACTGAGTATCATCTGTACTGAGTATCAGTGGTAACCGGCTAAAAGAGCGCGGCAGGGAAGCCCAGCCGCGCTTTCATTTTCTCAAGGAGCCTGCCCATGAGCATGAGCGAAACGTTAGAACTGGTGTCGGCCAACCGCAGCTTTGGTGGTTGGCATAAGCGCTACCGCCACTACTCCCGGGCGCTGGACTGCGACATGGTATTTGCGGTGTACCTACCGCCCCAGGCAGAAAACGAACGGGTACCGCTGTTATGGTGGTTGTCGGGCCTGACCTGCAACGACGAAAACTTTATGCAAAAGGCCGGCGCCCACCGTATTGCCGCAGAACTGGGTGTGGCGATTGTTTGCCCCGATACCAGCCCGCGGGGCACCGACTTGCCCGGGGAGCATGAGAGCTATGACCTAGGCTCTGGCGCTGGCTTCTATGTTAACGCTACCCAGGCGCCGTGGAAATCCAACTACCGCATGTATGACTATGTGGTGGAGGAGCTGCCTTCGGTAGTGCGACAGCACTTCCCGGTTAATGGGCGCGAATCCATCAGCGGCCACTCCATGGGTGGGCACGGGGCGTTGATTCTCGCGCTGCGCCACCCAGGCAGGTTCCGCTCGGTTTCTGCGTTTGCGCCTGTCGTTAACCCCATGAACTGCCCCTGGGGGCAAAAGGCGTTTACCAGCTATCTGGGCGATGATTCGTCTCGCTGGCGCCAATATGACGCTTGCGAGCTGGTGGCAAACGGTGCTTCCCGTCAGCGGCTGTTTATCGACCAGGGTGAAGCCGACCAATTCTTAGAAGAGCAGTTGATGCCCGAGCGTTTAGAAGCCGTTTGCGAAGAGCATGATCACCCGCTTACGCTGCGTCGACAGCCTGGTTACGATCACAGCTACTTCTTTATCGCCTCGTTCATTGAGGATCATATGCGTTATCATGCCGAACATCTCATGAAGCGCTAAGGATACCGAAATGCTCAATCGCGCGCTGCGCCGTTTTCTTCGCCTTTTATGGCGTCTTGTGTGGCGTGGCGCGCTGGCGTTTGTAGTGCTTTCCATCGCACTCGTTCTACTGTTTCGCTTTGTACCGCCCCCCGGCTCTATGGTGATGGTTGAGCGTAAAGTACAAAGTTGGATAACCAGCGAACCGATCACTATAAACCGCCAATGGCGCAGTTGGGATAACCTGTCTAGCAATGCCAAGCTTGCCGTGATTGCGGCTGAGGATCAGCGTTTTCCCGTTCATCGGGGTTTCGATATTGTTGAACTGCGCCGCGCTTGGCAGGCGAGTCGTGATGGCGCCCGGTTGCGTGGCGCCAGCACGTTAAGCCAGCAAACCGCTAAAAATGTGTTTTTGTGGAGCGGCCGCAGTTGGATACGAAAAGGGCTTGAGGTGTGGTTCACACTGCTGATTGAAACACTGTGGAGTAAGCAGAGAATACTCGAGGTGTATCTTAATGTCGCCGAATGGGACACCGGGGTGTTTGGGCTGGAAGCGGCGGCTGACCACTACTTTGGCGCTTCGGGCAGCGCCTTGACCGAGCGTCAGGCGAGCCTTTTAGCTGCGATACTTCCCAGCCCGCGCACGCGCAGTGCATCGCGGCCAGATGCGCAGGTAGAACGCCGCAGCCAGTGGATACGCCAGCAAATGCGCAATCTGGGCGGCACTAGCTACCTGGAACGGCTTTAATCGTATTTTTTGTCGGCCACCCTAGGCAGCTGCTCAATCTGAGGGCGAGCAAAGTAATAGCCTTGCTGCACCGGTATCCCTAATGCCAACAAACAGCGCGACTCTTCACGGGTTTCGATGCCTTCGGCCACTAGGTGGATGTCCAGCGTATCCGCCAGAGAGACTAAACTTTTCAAAATAGCCTGACGCCGCTGGCTAGAGTTGCAGCCCATGACCAGTTCGCGGTCGATTTTAAGTGTATCAGGGCGAAGATCCGTGAGTAGGTCAAGGTTAGCGTAGCCGTTGCCAAAGTCATCCAGCGACGTGGTAAACCCCATGCGGCGGTAGCTCTCGATGATTGAGCGCATATGCGCACGGTCAACAACTCGCTCTGTTTCAGTAATCTCAAAGTTAAGCCGTTCGATGGGCCAGCCTACCCGCTCGGATGTCTCAAGCGTTGCCTGGATACAGGCCTCTGGCTCATAAACAGCATTGGGCAGAAAGTTGATCGATAGCCGCTCTTGCATACCGAGCTCACTGGCAAGCTCTATAGCTTTGACACGGCATGCCTGGTCGAAGCGATACATCAATTCATCGGTGACTTGTTCAAGAATCGAAAAGGCCGATTCGCCGCCGATACCACGCACCAGCGCTTCGTAATAAACGATGCCGCGTTTTTCCACATCCACAATGGGCTGAAATGCCATGGTAAAGGCAAAGGGAACGTCGGTGTCGCAGCGGTTGCAGACACCATTCACTCTGGCGCAGTGAGGTTGTGCTGTCATTGTGGTCCAAATCCTGGAATTTATATAACTATTTTAATTGGTTATTTTGCGGCTGGCCGCACTGCCAAAATCACCCCTGCAATGGCGACCACCATCCCGATTAATCCAAGCAGTGGCAAGCGTTCATCAAACAGCCACCACGCCTGTAACGCGGTAACCGGCGGTACCAGATAAAAAAGACTCGCTACCCGCGAGGCTTCCCCTTTTTTTATCAAAGCCATCAATAACAGGATAGCGGCAATTGAGAGGATCAGTACCAGCCAGCCAAGCGTAAGAATAAACGTTGGACTCCAGTGCACTTCCCGGGTTTCAAACACCAGTGCTCCGATGCCTAACAGAACGCCCGCTGCCATGTACTGAACCACTGCCCCGGAAAGTAGCGGCATGCTGGTGCAGTAGCGTTTCTGATAAAGAGTGCCAAGTGATATGCCTAGCAATGCTGCGATAACGCTTAAAAGCGCGCCAAGGCCAAACCCCTCGAACAACGAACTGCCAAGCTCCAGTTTACTGCCAAGTACCAGGCTGATCCCTACTAGCCCTAACAAAAGGCCCAGCCATTGCCGGGTGCTTAAACGTTCGCCAAGCAGCGGCCCCGCACAGGCGGCGGTGAGTAGAGGCTGTAAGCCGACTAAAAGCGCTGCGAGCCCAGCGGGCATACCCAGGTAAATGCCGTAAAACACCCCGCCTAAATAGGTGGCGTGCACCAGTAAACCAGAAACCCCGATATGTACCCATAACCTGGGTGAAGAAGGCCAAGAAATACGCATCAAGCTAATAAGAGGGATGAGCAGAAACAGGGTCAGGACGAAACGAATAAAAAGGAAAGTGAAAGGTTCGGCATAGGGTAGGCCAAATTTTGCGCCAATAAAGCCGGTGCTCCAGAGCAAAACAAAGACAACTGGCATAGCGGCTAGCCCCAGGGTAGGCAGATGCAGACTGTTTAATTTTTTAAAAGAATCGAACATAAGACCTCGATGTACTCCCAATTGCGGGTGGCTTAATTACTTTATAATTCTTTTTGTTACCTAAAATTACATAAAAAGTTGAACCTGCGCTCAAACAGCGCGTCACACTGGGCACATTCATAACGCGCCAATGAGGTTTCTTAACTATGCAACGTATGACTGCTCTGTTTTCTGCTGCTCTTCTCGCTACTGGCCTTCTGGCAGGTACTGCCCATGCCCAGCAAACCCAAGATCCAGCGCAAGATCCGATGGCTACCCAGCAAGCTCCAGCTCAGGATTTCTCTGATCAGCAGCTACAGCAGTTCGCCGATGCTTCTCAAGAAATCGCCGTGATCTCGCAAGAGTACACACAGCGTCTGCAGGAAGCAGAAGGTGAAGCTGCGCAACAGGAAGTTCGCGCTGAAGCCAATGATCGTATGATCGAGATTGTTGAAGATAGCGGCCTGGATGTGGATACCTTCAACGCCATTGGCCAGTCTATCCAACAAGATCCGGAAATGATGCAGCGCGTTCAAGAAATGGCTGGTCAATCCTAATCGCAACAATTCCATCAAACTGTTTTCGTACTAACGTAACGATCGATATTGAGAGATAGTGACAGATTTTCCTTAACCAGCGAAGTATCTGTTTTTTTACGCTCCCAACATCACCCTAAGCCCGGCGCATTAGCGCCGGGCTTTTTTTGGTTCTAGGGTTTACGCTGCCATCTAACCAAGCCAGACTTAATCACTAAATATGCACTTCATGCTGGCGCGGAAAAAGCATAGAGAGTGTCTGGATATGGCAAGGAGGTTGTATGGAGGTTGAGCTGTTAGAGATACGTCAGCACATGGGGCAGTTCCCACCTTTTGACGGCCTATCTGATGAGTTGCTAGATACGATTGCCGAGCATGTGGAAGTGCGTTACTTCAAAACTGGCAGCGAGATTCTGAAGCTGGATCAATCGCTTACTGAGCTTTGCTATATTCGCAGCGGTGCGGTGGAAGTGTACCGTCGCCAGGGAGAGCTATATAACCGCTTAGGTGAAGGGGATATTTTTGGCCACTTCAGTTTACTGCGAAACCATAAAGTTCGTTTGCCCGCTACGGCCATTGAAGACACCCTCATTTATTTTATTTCCGGCGCCGTTTTTAAACGCCTCTGCGAGGAGGATGATAATTTTGCCGACTTTGTTGAGCTTGAGCGTCCTCGCCTAGAAACGGTTGCCGAGCAACAGAAAAAGTCTAACGACATGATGGTGACGCGTATACGCAAGTTAGTAACGCGTTATCCTGTAATGGTGGAGTCGACAACCAGTGTTCAGCAGGCGGCCAGGCAGGTGAGTGACGCCCAGGCATCTGCGGTATTGGTAATCAATGAAGGTAGTAATAACCCGCGCTACAGCTTTCAGGACAGTGAGGGTAAAACCTGGCAAATGTGCGGCATCCTTACGGACAGCGATTTTCGTACCCGCATTGTGGCGGAGGGGTTATCTGCGCAGACGCCCATTGGCGATGTAGTTTCAGAGCGACTCATTACGATTCAATCGGATGCATCGATCTATGAAGCGATGCTGACGATGCTACGCAGTAACGTGCACCATTTGCCGGTGCTTTATCGTCAGCGCCCCGTGGGCGTGGTGCATCTTTCCGATATTATTCGCTATGAAACCCACAGTGGGCTTTATCTGGTCAGTAATATTTTTAACCAGTCTAGCGCCCAAGGATTAGCCAAGCTTTTACCGGATGTACGTGCCGCTTTTGTGCGCATGGTGCAAGAGGGCGCCAACTCGCAAATGGTGGGCAGCGCGCTCTCAACCATCGGCCGCAGTTTTACTCGACGGCTTTTGGAGCTAGCGGAAGAGGCATTAGGGCCGCCCCCGGTACCTTACTGTTATATGGTTAATGGCTCTATGGCACGAAACGAACAAAGTATCGTGACCGATCAAGATAACGCGCTGATTTTGTCCGATGACTTTAACCCGGCAGAACATGATGCGTACTTTCATGCATTGGCCGCGTTTGTGAGCGATGGTTTGGACGCCTGCGGTTACACCTACTGTAAAGGCGACGTCATGGCAACTAACCGCCAATGGCGTCAGCCACTGAACGTATGGAAAAGCTACTTTAAAGAGTGGATGGCGAACCCCACCCCTGAAAAGTTACTGCACAGCTCTATCTTCTTTGATTTAGATAGTATCTACGGAGAGGATCACTTCGTAGAGGCGCTACAGGACTTAATCGCTGAGACGGCCCCCCAATCGCCGCTTTTTTTAGCGGCAATGGCCCGTAATGCTCTCAACCGCACGCCGCCACTAGGCTTTTTCCGTACCTTCGTGATGGAAAAAGATGGCAAACACAATAATTCGATTAATTTGAAGCGGCGTGGTACTGCGCCTATGGTCGATCTTGTTCGGGTGCATGCGTTAGCCTGTGGTTCGAAAGCGCAAAATTCGTTTAAGCGTTTGGAGGATATTAGCCATACTCAGCTATTAGCCACCGGGGTCAGTGACAAGCTCAGCTATGCCCTGGAGTTTTTGTGCATGTCACGGATTCGTCATCAGGTGATTGACCTTGAGGAAGATCGCATGCCAGACAATAATATAGAGCCTGAAAATGTCGAGGACAGCGAGCGGCATACACTGAAAGACGCCTTCCAAGTGCTAAGTAATGCGCAGAAGTTTTTGAAGTTTCGTTACCCAATGCCCGCACAGCGGCAGGGCCGTTAAGATGTATGAAATTCGACCGCGCCAAAAACTCGTGCAAGCCGATTGGATCAGCTACATGGCTGAGCGCGCCTTGCGATCTCAAGATGGAGCACTAAAGCGGTTTTTTGAAACGCCACTCCCTGACCCGGGTACGCCTATTGCAGAGGTGCCGATGGTGGCGTTGGATATGGAAACGACCGGACTTGATGAACGGCGCCATGGCATTATCAGCATAGGGGCTGTGCCATTTACGCTAAATCGCATTAAGTTAGCGGAGCGCCGTTACTGGGTGGTTAAGCCGCCCCGGCCTCTGGATGAGGCGTCTATCGCTTATCATCATATCACGCACTCAGAAATTGCTAATGCGCCGGATTTAGACGCGGTGCTAGATGAATTGTTAGAAGCACTGGCTGGGCGAGTCGTTGTGGTGCATTTTCGCAACATTGAGCGACCGTTTTTGGATGCAGCGGTAAAAGATAGGCGCGGTGAAGGGGTGATGTTTCCCATGATTGATACCATGTCGCTTGAAGCGCGGATGCACCGTCAAACGCTATGGGCTCGCTTTCGCCGTTGGTTGGGAAGGCCGCCGGTCTCTATTCGCTTAAACGCCAGCCGTGCGCGCTATGGGCTGCCTGCATATCAAGGTCACCATGCGCTGGTAGACGCAATGGCGACAGCCGAGTTGCTGCAAGCTCAGATTTCCCATCACTATACGCCGGACACGCCGCTTAAAAATATCTGGTGCTGAGGTTTCTTCACTCCTTAAATACAAAATCTTTGGCATAAACGCAAAACGGGCAGCCCAGGGCTGCCCGTTTGTTTTTCTTAATGCGTTAATTATCAGACGCTATACCGCTTTGGGTTCACTCATTAAGCCTTTGATAATGGCATAGCACGCCACTAACAAAATAATTGTGAACGGAAAGCCTGTCGAAACGGCCATGGTTTGAAGCGCCGTTAAGCCGCCACCCAGCAACAGCGCGATGGCGATAGCACCTTCGATAATCGCCCAAAATACCCGCTGCGGTTTGGGTGCATCGACCTTGCCGCCTGCTGTAATGGAGTCGATAACCAGCGAGCCAGAATCCGAAGAAGTGACAAAGAAAATTACCACTAACAGGATCGCGACAAACGAGGTGATCTGCGAAAGCGGCAGCTGCTCAAGCATAATAAACAGCTGTAAATCGACGCCTGCATCACGCACGGCTTCAATGCCATGGCTCACGTATTGGTCAATCGCGGTGCCACCAAAGGTGGTCATCCACAATACCGATACCAACGAAGGCACCAGTAACACCGAAATTAAGAACTCGCGCACGGTGCGGCCACGGGAAACGCGAGCAATAAACATACCGACGTACGGGGACCAGGAGATCCACCACGCCCAGTAGAACGCAGTCCATCCTTGGCTAAAGTTAGCGTCTTCGCGGCCAAATGGGTTGGATAGCGCAGGTAAATGCGCCACATAGTTGAACAGGTTTTCAAAGAAGCCAGTCGCAATCAGCAGCGTTGGGCCAACGGCAATCACAAAGAACAGCAGCAGTGCCGCCATCGCAATGTTGATTTTCGAGAGCAGCTGCACGCCCTTATCGACACCCGCCATAATGGAGCCGATAGCAATAATCGTGATGCCGATGATTAATAGAATCATCGTGATGTCGGTTTCAGGTGCCCCGAACAAGTGGCTTAAGCCCGCGGCTGCCTGGGTAGCCCCTAGCCCCAGCGAGGTTGCCAAACCAAACAGCGTGGCGAACACTGCCAGGATATCAATGAGGTGCCCCGGCCAGCCCCATACGCGCTCACCCAGTATTGGGTAAAAGACTGATCGCATTGAGAGAGGAAGGCCCTTGTTAAACGAGAATAGCGCCAGAGAAAGGGCGACTACTGCGTAAATGGCCCACGGGTGTAAGCCCCAATGGAAGATGGTGGCGGCCATCCCAAGCGCAGCAGCACCTGCAGTATCGCCTTCAGC
Organism: Halomonas sp.; assembly: GCF_017515565.1. GTDB lineage: Bacteria > Pseudomonadota > Gammaproteobacteria > Pseudomonadales > Halomonadaceae > Vreelandella. The sequence continues at coordinate 149,065 of NZ_JAFWFN010000083.1, read as the reverse complement.
ACCTGCTAGCGGTGCCCAGTTGCTACCGTCTAACGAAGTGCCAAAATGCGCCAGTGGCTCGTTAACGCCGAAGAACATCAGGCCAATCCCCATGCCCGCAGCAAATAGCATGGAAAACCAACCGACATAGGTGAAATCGGGTTTGGCATCCGCGCCACCAATCCGGATCTTGCCCAGTGGGGAAACGATCAAGCCAAGGCAGAGAATTACGAATACATTGGCGGCCAGAATAAAGAACCAGGCTAGGTTGCCCGTCAAAAAGCCAAATACAGCATCGTAAATCGGTGCAATTGTATCTTGTAAAGCGAGCGTTAATATTACAAACAGCAGCACCAAAATGGACGAAATGGTGAATACCTTGCCATGCAGGTCAAGGTTAACGCCCATGGTGCTGGTGGTTATATTGTCTTGACCAATAACATAATCGGTATCGATCAAATTCGCCGCGCCCTCAGGGGCAGGAATGCCCTCCGAGGCTGGCTCTTCAGGTGATTGATTTTGCGGCTTTTTATCCACAAATTTGCTCCCATCATTATTAACGTGCGTGTCGTTAAACGCGTGTCATCAAAGCTCAATGCTCAAAAAAAACCAGTGCGCGCTTATTGGTGCACTCGAATCAGGAAAACAGACGCATCTGTGTGAGTAGCTACTTTCCCGCCATGGGAGGGCATAATAATGTCCAAATGGCGAGGTAAATGCGTTGCCATCATCACCAGATCGGCGCCTATCTCTTTCACCGCGTCGACGAGTTGCTTATCCACATTAGCAACAGGGTCTGTCGAGCTGTAAACCTTGATACTTACTGGCTGACCGTGCACTTGGTGTCGCTTTTGGGCAAAAGCCTCAAGTTTTTGCTCGTACTCTTGAGGCGTGCGGGCAATGCTTGTGGGCGTATTCGCTGTGACGCTGACATAGGTGATATGCGCATCATACTGTTTAGCAAGGTCTGCCACTACGCTTAAGGCAGGCTCCAGTAGCTCTAGGTGAGCAAGGTCGACTGGTACCATAATGTTCTTAAACACAGCATGCTCCTAACATAGCGTCATTTAACATGGCTCTATCATGTTAGTGAAAGCTATATAGTGGGTTGAAAACATCCTAAACTACTGAGCTGAAGCTGCATGCAGCTTCAGCTCAGTGAGTCGCTAAAGGTAAACTGCACCTAACTCATACAATATTAGTTGTTAAGCCACTGTTCGACGACATCTTGGTTGTTTTCTACCCACTTCTGGGCGCTTTCATAGGGGTCGGCACCATCTTCCTGGTTCATGAGCATGACTTCGCCCATCTGCTCGGGTGTCCATTCAAAAGCATCTAAAATGGCATAGGCCTCAGGCATATCGTCTTTCAGACCCTGGCGCACCACGGTATGAATTTGCTCAGCACCGCCATATACGCCTTCTGGATCTTCGAGGTACTTAAGGTCAAAGCGCGCAAACATCCAGTGTGGCGTCCAGCCGGTGACCACAATGTCTTCTTCATTGTTGATAGCGCTGGAAAGCGCTGCTGTCATCGTGGCGCCGCTGCCACTGCGCAGGTTCAGCCCGAGGTCATAGGTATCCACGACCTCTTCGGTGAGCGACATTAAGCCTGCACCGGGGTCAATACCGATGATCTCGCCGTTAAAGCTGTCGGCGTTATCGTTCAAATCAGCAATTGAGTCTACATCTGTGTAGGCGGGCACTACCAAACCAAGCTTAGTGCCGTCGAGATTCATGCCCAGATCTTCGACATTGCCACCCAAGCGTTCCATATAGTCTGCGTGGGTAGTGGGGAGCCAAGCAGCAACAATGGCGTCAGCATCGCCTGAAGAGAGAGCTTGGAACATGGCCGCTGCAGAAAGCGAGGTTAATTCAACGTCAAAGCCAGCCTGTTCAAGCGCTGCTGCAATAACGTTTGTAGAAGCGACCTCGGAAGACCACTCGACATAGGCAAGGTTAATAGTGCCATTTGCTTGGGCGATACTGCCAGCAGCGAGCCCTGTGCCTGCGACAAGGGCCAATGAGGCGAGGCGGACACGCTGATTCAGTGTGCGAGTTTTCATGTACTTGCTCCTTCTTATTAAACGGAGGGGTGATGTTGCCCAATGGTTTTGCAACCGCTGGGTTCTTTCAGCCCCTTGGTTCTTGCATCTTTCACATAACGCGCCATTGCTAGCCCTTAACGACGGGTTTTGCGCAGCGATTGGGTTAAGCGATCCAGCAACATGGCGAGTATTACTACCGCAATGCCAGCCTCAAAACCATCACCTGGGCGCAAGCGCTGGATGGCGCGCCATACCTCGCTGCCTAAGCCATCGGCACCGATCATAGCGGCGATGACCACCATAGAAAGAGCCAGCATAATGGTTTGGTTAATACCGGCCATCACCGTCGGTAAAGAGAGCGGTAGCTGAACTTTGAAAAGCTTCTGGCGCCGTGTGGCGCCATAGGCATCAGCGGCTTCAATAAGCTCTACCGGTACTTGGCGGATGCCCAGGGTGGTAAAGCGAATAGCGGGCGGCATAGAAAAGATGACCGTAGCAAAAATCGCCGACACCGAGCCAATACCGAAAAATGGAATCGCTGGAATTAAGTACACAAACGCAGGCATGGTCTGCATGAAATCAAGCATCGGCATGATAAGCCGGTAAAGGCGCTCTGATAGAGCAGCCGCGATACCTACCGGCAGGGCGATGAGTACGGCAACGAACGTGGCGATCACCACGAGGGTGAGCGTCTCAATCATGGGGTCCCATAGCCCCAGGTTCCAAATAAGGGCCAGGCCAGCAACAGCGCCAATGGCTAGGCGAAGGCTGGCAACCTTCCAGCACAGCAGAGCAATCATTGCCATTAATGCCCACTCGGGCAGCCACATGAGGCCATCGTTGAGGCTATTAATACCGGTTTGGGTAAATCGGGCAATGCCGCGGGTAACGAGCGAGTACTCACTGGTTAGCCAGTTGAGGCCGTTTTCAATCCAAGTGCCTAAGGGGATGCGTGGAATATCCATTACTGCTCTCCTGCTCGTGCGAGTTCATCCAAAACTGCTCCTTTCACCACCACGCCAAGCAGTCGCTGCTGCTCATCAACGACGGCAATAGGAAAGCTTTTGTCGCTGAACATGGCAAACAGGTTATGCAGCGGCTCTTCAGGAGGCACTTTTCGGAAATCCTGTGTCAGGTGATTGGTAATGGTTTCTGATTTGGCCTCAATGGCACTACTGGCCATCTCGGCTTCAAGCAAACCGATTAGGCGGCGATCTCGGTCAGTGACATAGATCGAATCAATACTATGGTCACGCATTCGGTGTAGAGCGGTTCGTGGGCCGTCGCTGTCGCGGGCGGTGGTGCGTACCGGCCGCATGGCGCTTTCAGCAGTTAATATTCTTGAGCGGTCTACCCCTTCAATAAAGCGGCGAACGTAGTCGTCAGCAGGCTTTGTTAAAATCTCTTCAGGGGTGCCGATCTGGACTATTTCACCATCTTTCAACAGCACGATGCGGTCGCCAATATTGAGTGCTTCGTCTAAGTCGTGGGTGATGAAGACAGTTGTTTTCTGCATTTTAGACTGCAGTTGAATAAGCTCTTGCTGCATGTCTTTACGTATTAATGGGTCAAGTGCTGAAAATGCTTCATCCATCAACAATACGCTGGAGTCGTTCGCTAGTGCTCGGGCAAGGCCAACGCGCTGCTGCATACCGCCAGAAAGTTGATTGGGGTACGCCTCTTCCCAGCCATCAAGCCCCACCTGAGTGAGAGCGGTCTGAGCAGTTTTCTGACGCTCTACTTTATCTACTCCGCGAATTTCAAGCCCAAACTCGGCGTTTTGCCGCACGGTACGGTGAGGGAAGAGCGCGAAGTTCTGAAACACCATAGAGAAGTGGCGACGGCGGCATTCCAGCAGCGCTTTCTCCCCCAGCGTAGGAATGTTTTCACCGTCAATAATGATCTCACCTTCGGTGGTATCAATGAGGCGATTTAGGCAGCGGATTAAGGTTGACTTGCCAGAGCCTGACAGGCCCATGATAACCAGTAGCTCGCCTTCAAAGACATCGAATGAGATATTCGATAGGCCCAAGGTCTGGCCGGTTTTTTCAAGAATATCTGAGCGATTCAATCCCTGATTACGTAGCTCCAATGCTTTTTTAGGCTGCTTACCAAATACTTTGCTTAAGCTGCGCACTTGAATTTTGACAGGGCGTGTCTCTTCCATCAGTGATGCCTTTTATGAATATGAACCCTCTTACACCAAGGCTTTTAAAAGCAGTGACTGGTGTCGATTCATAAGTATAAATTAATGTTAATTGTGTAAATGTATTACCAATTATTATACATAAGTGAGGGGCGTGTGTCACAAAGGCCCATGACGGGCGGGTGATAAACGCTACATGTGTCAAAATTAACCCATCTATGTAGTAAAATAGTGGGCTTATCTCTTTATTTTTGTTTTTATAAGTATTTGATTTTTATTGTTTTATTGTTTTATTGTGTTCTTTGGCATGTTGTGTGAAAGGTGTTGTTTAGATTCTAATACAATCTTTAAATATTAACTGTTTAACGCAAAATGTAGAACGCTGTCTAAGCTTTCAATAGTTTGTACATGCAAACAAGCATACGTGCAAAACATGCTTTTTGTGGAATTAGGCAGTCGCTGCATTGGCGATTTACGTAAGTTTTAACGGAGGCAAGCCTTATGGATAAGCAAACGAAATTCGCCATCAAGCGCCCACGCGTATTAACGCTTTGCATGTTGGCGGCTACCGTAAGCACCTTGGCACTTGCAGGCTGTGGTGATAACGATGATGAGTTACCGCCAGCGCAGCAGCCAGAGGCGATGGAGCAGGATGCCACGACTAATGGTCAAGCACCTGCGATGGGCGATGATCCTGCCATGACAGATGATCCAGGTATGCAAGACCCCGCGATGGATGATCCTGCCCTAGACGATAATGCGGCTTCTTCTCAAGAGCCTATGCCAGGTGAAGAACCAGGTATGAATGCCACTGATCAAGAGCCAGGTTTTGGTGAAGGCGCCGAACCTATGCCCGGTGCAGACGATGATGACGATGAGTTAACCCAAGGCCAGTAATTGTTACCGCTCCCTACGATGATAAGCCGACCCAGCTGTCTGTTCCCTGCGGCTGCTCCACACGGTTTATCATCCTTTTCCCTCGCGCCCGCGGGGGTTTTTTTTGTCGCTATGATAGCCACTCATTAGTGATTTAATTACGCCAGGGGCCCGCCTGCTAACGTTAATTAAGTGGCTGGCATGGAGGGATAGACGTTGGATTTGGTAAATGATCCAGTAAGCCGCTATGTTGAAAAGGCGGTTGGCACAACCCCCTAAACCAAAGGAAGGAGCACGACATGATGTCTACCCACCCGAGTCGCCGTATAAGCGCCTTACTTCTTAGTGCAATGTTAGCCCTCGGTACCCTAGGGCTGGCGGGCTGCGGTGGCGACTCGCCACCAAACGAAGATGCCCAGCCAGAGCCCGAGCAGCCAATGAGCCAGGGCCCCATGTCTAATGAAGACGCTGGTGAAGCGCCAAGCAATGATTTATAAGGCTATGTAATATTAAGGGCAGTGGAATATTTGCTTCCTACACGATGAATGTACTTCGCCATAGTGATGCCCGGTGGCTTAGCTATGGCGATCGTCGTTTACTGGATAACATTTTTTGGCGTAAGACGTCTTGTTTATGACACATTTTGGATAGGGGTATTTTGGATAAGGGGATTAAGGCTATTCCTCATCATCTTCCAGGCGGCGGTAGAGCGTTCGGCGAGCAATGCCCAGCACTTCAGCTGTGCGACGTTTGTTGCCGCCGGTAGCTTCAAGCACTTTTCGAATATAGCGTTTCTCTACTTCCTCAAGGCTTGGCCAGCGGACAGGGGCAGGGGCTGGAACTTGGCTGCCAGGTAAGACTTCGCCGCTTAACGTAGGCGTTATTTCGCTACCGCTCTCTTGGCTGGTGTGTTCGCGAAGCCGCTCGGGTAGGTCTTGGTGCTGCAGAACCCCTTCCTCACTTAGCGTAACGGCACGCATAATGGCGTTTTCAAGCTCGCGCACATTCCCTGGGTAGGTGTAGCTCAACAGACTATTGAGTGCGTCTGGCTCGATCTGCTCAATGTGTTTGCCCTGGGCGTCTGCAAGCTTGTCAATTAGTGCAAAAATCAGATGTTCGATGTCGCTGCCACGCTCCCGTAGCGGTGGAATGCGCAACGAAAAGGTTTCTAGGCGGTAGAACAAGTCGCTGCGAAAATTCTCTTGCTCGATCTCCTTTTCCAGATTCCGGTGAGTGGCAGCAATAATGCGCACATCTACGGCTTCTTCGCGCTCGCCCCCCACCGGACGCACGGTTTTTTCCTGCAAGGCACGCAGCAGCTTGGCCTGCAGGTTAATGGGCATTTCACCAATTTCATCTAGAAACAGGCTTCCGCCTTGAGCGCTATGGAAAAGCCCCTTCCGGGCTTCGTTAGCGCCGGTGAACGCACCTTTAACATGACCAAAAAACTCGCTTTCCATTAAATCCGCAGGAATGCTGGCGCAGTTCACCGGCACAAACGGCGCATCGTGGCGTGGGCTTTCTTGGTGAATGGCGCGGGCCAGTAGCTCTTTACCGGTACCGCTTTCACCTAGGATAAGAATAGGTGCATCGCTTTTGGCAAGCCTTGAGGCATCGTGAAACAGGGCCTGCATGACATTGCTTTTGCCTACAATACCGTGGAAATGGCTTACCTCAGCTTCTTCATGAGAAAGCGACAAACGCTGGCGCTCAAGCACACGAAAGACAGCTTCACGGATGGCGTCTAAATCGAGAGGTTTGGTGAGAAAGTCATTAGCACCAAGTTTAAGCGCTTCCACCGCCTGATCAATCGTGCCAAATGCGGTGATAACAATAATGCCAAGTTCGCTGCCGCTATTACGCAGCTGCTGAAGAAGCTGGATGCCGGTCATTCCAGGAAGGCGTACATCCGTAATCATCATTGCCACGGGTGTATGGCTAAGGAGTGCCAGGGCGTCTTCTGCACTGGGAACGCCTAGCGTTTGGTAGCCCGCGTCGTTGAGCTCTTCCTCTAGTAACTCACGTATAGCGGCGTCATCTTCCACCACCAATAAAGGTAAAGGGTGTTCCTGATGGGTCACAAACGTTGTCCTCAAGCGGATGCGGTTTCACTAAGGGGTAGCGTAATTTCAAAGCCAGCGCCACCAAGGCCGCTGTTAAATACACCAATCGTCCCGCCGTGGTCGTTAATAATGCGATGCACCATCGAAAGCCCCAACCCGCTTCCTTGGCCCACTGGTTTAGTGGTAAAGAAAGGGTCAAATACTTTGTGGTGATCTGATGGAGGGATGCCCGGCCCGTCGTCTTCCACCCACAGCGTTAACTCCTCACCATGCTGTGCCGCACGCACCTGAATACGGCTCACGTCAGGCGCTTGGGCGGCATTGCGTAATAAATTGGTTAACACCTGCACAATTTGCTGTCCGTTAACCAATAAATGGGGTGAAGGGGTAGGAAGATCAATGTCTAAGCGAATGTTTCTAGGCTCAAGCTCCTCTTCCACTAACTCGCTGGCGCTTAGAATAAGCTGATCGAGGGCTTGATTACCTTTCTCTACGTTATGTTGCCGGCCTAATTCCATCAGTTGGCGGACAATTTCAACAATCCGTTCTACTTCCCCGCGTATGCGCCCAAGTTTTGCCCGTTCGTCATCGCCAATGACATCCCGGCGCGCTAAGCGCTGAGCTTGGCCGTTAATAACGGTGAGCGGTGCGCCGATTTCATGGGCAACCCCGGCGGCAAGTACGCCTAGTTCGGCAAGCTTCTTGGATTTGCGTAGGCGTTTTTCCAGCTCAATCTCACGCCGTTGGCGGGCGTCAATATCGCGGTCTTTTTCTGCCATGGCGTCTAGCATACCGTTAAGGCCGGAGGCTAAGCGGCGATACTCCGTTGGGCCATCCTCTGTTGCACGCTGGCTGCGGTCGCCGCCTTCTACTAATAGCATTACGTGTAGCAGGCGGTTAAGTGGCCGCTCGATATAGTGGCGAAACCCCCACCAAATACTGAAAACGATACCCGCAGCGCCGATTACAAACACCAGTACCGCAACAATACTAATAAAGCCGGTGTAATTCTCGATACCGGTATTGAGTCGGTTCACCTGAAGTACGCCTTGAACCGTGCCGTCCTGGTTGCGTAGTGGCGTCAGCGCGGAGTAGTAGTTCCACCCTTCATGCTGGCGATAGTTACTGTAAAGATCGTCTCGCTCGATAACTTGGCGGATCTCTTCTGGGGTAAACAGGTTTTTACCCAGCCCAAGACCGTAGACCTCCCGACCTTGGGTATCAAACACGTAAGCGCCGTAGATGCGGTGGAAAGAGAAGGCGGATTGCAGCGCCTCTTCCAATGGCGTCCCGCTATCCCGGGCGACGGCATAGCTCAATGAGGAGCTCAGCGCTCGGGTTATAATTTCGACTTCCGTTTGTAGCTTGGAGCGAACGTTATCTTCCAGGGACTTAATAGCCACGAGACTAAACACCACCAACACGATAAACAGCGGGACAATCACCGTTAAGATAATTAAGTTACGTAGTCGCATCGAGCATCCGTGTTCGTGTGGGTGGTTATAAAACAGGGCTTAAAAACAACATTTGCCCTTTTTCCAAGCGCAGCATGGCAGTTGATTAGTTCGCCGCTTGCAAGCGATAAAGACTGCCCTGGTTACTATCGGTAAGCAAGTAAATGGCATCGTCCGGCCCTTGGCGCACATCGCGGATTCTTCCCAACTCGCCTTTTAGAATTTGCTCTTCATCGACCACTTGACCCTCTTCTAACGCTAGGCGCAGCAACGTATTACTGGCCAACCCGCCGGCTAATAAATGCCCTTGCCAGGCATGAAAAGCATCGCTTGTGACCTCGGCCACGCCCGAGGGGGCAAAACGACCTTCAAATACATAGACCGGGTCAACCATGCCGGGCAGGGAGTCTACGCCAATTGGCTGGTTAGTGGCGTAATCATTGCCCTGGCTAACGTTTGGCCAGCCGTAGTTATTGCCTGGCTCAATAAGATTCAGCTCATCGCCGGTGCGAGGTCCGTGTTCAGAGGCCCAGGCTTGCCCATTACTCAAGACGGTCATGCCCTGAATGTTGCGATTACCCAGGGTGTAAATTTCATCTAACGTGCTGTCGTCATCAACAAAGGGGTTATCGCTGGGAACGCCGCCGGTGTCGGTGAGTCGTAGCGTCGTGCCTGCGTGGTCGTCGCTCTGCTGTGCGCGCGAGGTGGTCCCGCGATCGCCAATGCTCATTAGCAGGGTGCCGTCCTCTAGCCATGCCAACCGTGAGCCGTAATGGCGTCCAGGGGAGGAGGCACGATCTTGCTCAAACAAGTGCTCTACTTCACCGAGCGTATCGCCTTGCCACTTCACTCGAGACAGCGCCGAGCGGCTATCGCTGCCATCGGGTTTGCTCCAGGTAAAGTAAATCCAGTCGTTTTCCCCGTCACCAAAGGCTGGGTGGAGCACAACGTCGAGCAGCCCCCCTTGGCCGTGATGGTTAACGCTGGGCATTCCTTCAAGGGGCTGGGAATCTCCGCCCTCAGCGGACACGAGGTTTAGCTGGCCACTCCGCTCGCTAACTAAAAATCGACCATCGGGAAGGAACGCTACTGCCCAGGGGTTTTGAAACCCTCCAGCTATCCGCTCGATGGAGATATCTACATGCTCAGTGCTAATGGATTCATGAACTACCTCTGCCTGCGCCGCGCTGATAGTGCCTGCTAATAGCAGCCCAGAAATGGCCGGGGTGAGCCAGCGGGCGCTTAAAAAAGTGGGTAAACGAGCTATCTGGGCAGCCTGGCGTGTTGTGTGCATGGTGTTCCCTCCATCAGCGGTCAGCGTTGCGCATAAGCATTATAAGTCTAGCAGTGACTCTCTCCTTAAGGAGGGGTTCCTTGTAGAGCGCTACATAAGTAGCGCTAACACTATGGGAAGATAAAAGAGTGCGAGCAGCGTAGAGCAAAACACGAGGCTGGCAACGTAGGCGGGCTCACGCTGAGAGCGCTGGGCAAATAAGTAGTTAATGACCGCTACCGGCATGCACATTTGCAGTATCAATATGCTTTGTGCCAAGGGGGGGAGTCCTAACCAACCGCCCACTAGCCACGCAATCACTGCCGCAAGCGGAATGCGCACAAGGCTAAATCCAAGCCCCGACCGCAAGCTTTTAACTTGAATGCTGGCCAAGGAAACCCCGAGGGTGATGAGCATGAGCGGTACGGTAAACCCTGACATTAAGTCCACCGTATTGGCTAACCAGGGGGGGAGGGAAGTATCGGTGAGTAGCAACACCATGGCGATGGCAATGGCATAGACAGTGGGCGTTTTAACCAGGGATTTAAATGGGTTACCGCTGCTGCTCATGGCAGTACCCAGGGTGAATTGAAACAGGGAAACCGTGACCATCACGGTAATCCCATAGGCGAAACCGGCGCTGCCGAAAGCGTAGAGCACCACAGGCAGCCCCATGTTCCCTGTATTGGGGTACATCATGGGCGAGAGAAGCACTCGCCAGTCACGCCGCAGTAGTTTGGCAACGATAAAGGCGGCTGCCCCCATGGTGAGCATTACCAGGGAGGTTGCCAGCATAGTACGGCCAAAGGTGCTGGCATCAATATCAGCACCTGACAGGGAGGCCAGCACAAGCGCGGGTGTGCCGATGTTAAATACCAGGCGGGTAACAAAGTCGACGGGGTAGGGGTGCCCCAAGCGGACCCACCAAAAACCCAACCCTGCGCCAGCAAGCACAGGGGCCATTACGGCAAACAGTTCAGCAAGCATGTGCTTTCCTAGGCGATCTCAAGCCGCTTATTGTGGGTAATTAGGCCGCTAACTGGCAAGGCGAATTCACTAATCGTTCGTGGCTAGTGCTTGCTGGTTTTGCCAAACGAGCGGGACTTGCTCGCGTAGAAACTCCAGCAGGGCGTTGACCCGGCGAGAGTGATGGCCGTAGGCGTAGAGCATCGTGATAGGCAGTGGGGTAGGCTCCCAGCCGGGCAGGCAGCGAGTGAGTTCGCCAGGGTGGTGCCGTTCGCGGCTCTCTACCAGCCAGTGGGGCAAAAGCCCGATCCCTTGGCCGCAGGCAATGGCATCTAAATGCAGCGCAATTAAGTCAACCCGAAGCCGTGAGCGCGGGGGGCTAAACATATAGTCACCGCCGTTAATGTGATGGAGCAATACACCACTGGCGGCGGTGTCCAGTAAATCAACCCAGGCGTGTATTTCCAGCTGTTTTGGGTGTTCAGGATAGCCTGCATCAGCAAGGTAGCCGGGGTTTGCGTAAAGGCCGTGGGCTAAATGCCCTAGTTGCTCTTGGTTTAGCCCGCACTCATGAGGCGCACCCAGCCATATATGAACACTGTTACTGTGCATTTTGGTCGGCGGTGCTTCGAGGGTATGCAGGGTCAGTTCCAGCCTGGAGTGACGCTTTAAAAAATCATTTACCACGCTGGCTATCCAACGAGCCAACATCCCATGAACTTCAAGCGTAATGTTGCCGCTGATCTCTTCGCGCAGCTCGGAGAGCGCCTCGCGACTGTGCGCTGCCATAGCAAGTAGCTCGTTACAGTAGCCGTGAAAAAGCTGCCCCGCTTCGGTGGGTATTAAGCGGTTTGCCTGACGCCTTAACAGCGGCTGGTTCAGCCTGGTTTCTAACTGACTAATACGTCGGCTAAGCGTCGATTTGGCTAGCCCCAGCTTCTGAGCGCTGTGAGTTAAGCTGCCTGTAGCCATTACGTCGGCAAAGGCGGTAAGTTCATCAAAGTCATACATGGTTAGGCCCGTTGGGCAAAAGTAAGCCGCGTATTGTGCCAGTTATTTATGAGAATGAAAATAATATGCATTTGTATTCTGCCTTGACTTACCTTCGGCTGGAGGCTTCAGAGCGAAGCGTGTTTAACTCAAAAGCGTTTGCACCCTAAAAGGTGTGTGCTGTTGAGCTATAGATGAAACAAAAAGCCCTGGCGCTGGGCCAGGGCATTCAGTCAGCATAGAAAGAGCAAAAGCAGCTGCTTTTTTTAATGCCGATTAGAACTCATAGGTAGCGGATACCCAGAAACTGCGGCCATCAAGCGCGACACCATCAGTGGCGCGGCCCGTTTGCGTAAAGCGATAGGCGCGTAGCGTTTCGCCGTTATGCTCGAAAGTATCAGAGCCGGTGAAATCCTTGTCGAGCAGGTTGTAGATGGTACCGGTCAAACGAACGCTATCGCTGAAACGATAGGCGCTACGCAGGTTAAATAACTCATAGCCATCTAGCTTATTGCCCAACTGCTCGTAGAGTGAAAGAGTTTCTCCAGAGGTAGGCAGACCTGCAGAGAAGCGCTCCCGTGAAGAGTAGTACTCCCCCTCCAGCGTGGTGCTCCAGCGATCAGTGATGGCCCAGGTAAGGTCAGCCGTTAGCTTATGGTCAGGCGTATTGGTTAAAACCTGACCTTCATTTTCACCAGAGGTGATTTCAGAGTCGGTGAAGGTATAGCCGCCGCTGATATGCCAGGCGGGTGCTAGTTGGTAGCTGGCCGTTAGCTCAATGCCCCGGGTTTCCGCTTTATCAATATTGGTCAGCTGCCCAAAGTTCTCTTGTTGAGTAAAGTTACCCACGCTTAGGCAGTTAGCGAGCCCTGCGTTAGGGGTGTTGCCATTGCTGTCCACAAACTGGCAGTTAGGGATGTCGGCGGCATCTGCAATGCGGTCACTGAACTGAGTAAAGAACACCGTAGCACCCGCGGAGAAGTTGGCTAGGTTGTCATAAATAGCGCCAATTTCGTAGTTGGTGCTTTTTTCAGGTTCTAGCGTTGGCGAGCCGATTGTCACGGTTGCACCTTGAGCGGTAAAGCCGTTAACACCGTCCTGGAGCTGGTTCAACGTTGGTGTTTTATACCCCTGGCTAATGCCACCTTTAAGCGTCCACTGGTCAGTGGTATTCCAGACGAGATAGCCGCGGGGGCTGAAGTGGCCGCCGAAGGCGTCGTGGTGTTCATATCGGCCGCCTACGGTGAGCGCTAGATCGTCGCGTAGCAGCCACTCATCTTCGGCAAAGGCCGCCCAGCTGGTTTGCTCAAATGCCTGGTTACCCGCGGTACCGTCTTCCAGCTTGGCATCAGTGTACTGGCCGCCCACTGTCACTATGTGGTCACCCAGCGGAGCAACAAATTTACTGTCTACGACGATGTCACGGTTTTCCAATAACCGCGGCTCGCCGCCTTGGGCTACATAGCCGTAATCAGGTGCATTACCGGCCGGCAGCGTGCGGCCAAGTGTTTCAGTGGTATTACGGGTAATGCTGCTTTCCCATGTTCCTGCGTCAAAACGACCGGTGTGGCCCAGAGCAATTTGGTCGCGGTTAAAGCGTAGCTCGTCTTCGTAGCCAAAGACCCGTGCCGGTGTATCAAGGTTACCTAGACGGCCATCGCTGTTGTCGTAGGTTTGGCGCGAACGTTCAAGATCAATCCAAAGCTCGTTGGTATCGTCTGGGGTGATATTTAAGCGCCCACCGAGGGAGTAAATACGCGCTTCAGAAGGGCGGGGGTCGCGGCCAGATCCGTTCTCAATCATGCGCTCAGAGCTATCGCGGTCGAACAAGCGGCCACGTAACTGCAGGCCAACGGTGTCTTCAACTAAAGGCCCTGAAGTGTATAGGTTGATTGCCGAGCTGTTGCCCGCGTCGCGGTCTTGCTGAAAGGTGTTCTCTATCGCTACCGAACCTGCCCAGTTATCGCTCACACGGCGGGTAATAATATTGATGACCCCACCCATCGCATCGGAGCCATACAGCGTTGACATTGGGCCGCGGATAACTTCGATGCGCTCAATGGCGGAAAGCGGCGGAATGAAGCTAGTTGACGTTTCGCCAAAACCGTTAGGAGTAACATCGCCCGATGCATTTTGGCGACGGCCATCAATTAAAATCAACGTATAGGCGCTTGGCATGCCGCGAATAGAGATATTGAAACCACCGGTTTTGCCGGTACCTGAACGCACATCGACACCAGGAACATTTGCAATTGCTTCCGCAATGTTAGAAAACTGCTTCTGCTCTAGTTCTTCACGGGTGACCACAGAAATACTGGCAGGTGCATTATTTAACGACTGCTCATAGCCAGCTGCAGTCACCACCAGGTTATTAAGCTGAGCATTTTCTTGAGCGCTGGCCACGGTGGCAGTAACGCTAAGAGCGACGGCGCTGGCTAAGGCGGTGCGAGTAAAGCGTGGCATGATGATCCCCTAAAATGAAACCTACTTGCTAATGAAAATGATTATCAAGAGAGGTTGGGATTCTAAGAGGAAAAGTTCCCATTTGCGAGGTTGTATCATCGAACGTTGCGTTGCTTAATCTCGAACGTGAGCTGATTCTAGTAATTGGCTATTAACTTTTGAGATTGCTAATTAAATTAATACTGTAGCGTCCCCAATGTGCGGTTCATTGAACGGTGTGTGCAGGAGACTTTGAGCATCGTTATTCATTCCTGCGGTGTTGGAGAATTGGCCCTGGCGGCTGCGGCAAATCAACTCTGTTTTCCGGTCTAGCTCGCCTGCTTAACGCCGTTTAGGTGCTATGGTTTTTAACGAATAACAACCAAAAAGGAAACGATGTGGCTTCTTCTCCACCCGACTCTCACGTTAAGCCTTCAGAAAATCAGGGGACTCACAGCCAAAGCTTTCAAGCACTTGTGCGACTGCTGCGCTACGCCAAAGGCTACCGGCGGCGGATAGCCGCAGCCACACTCTGCTCGATTATTAACAAGCTGTTCGATATTGCTCCGGAAATTCTCATCGGCGTGGCGATAGACGTGGTGGTTAACCAAGAAAACAGCTTTGTGGCGCGGCTGGGGTTTGAGTCGCCCCAAGAGCAAATTACCATTCTCGCGGTGCTGACTTTCTTTATTTGGGCGGGGGAGTCGCTGTTTGAATATCTCTACCAAATCCTATGGCGCAATTTAGCCCAGCGGCTGCAGGCGGATATGCGCCAGGACACCTACGAGCACGCCCAGCGATTGGATATGGCGTTTTTTGAATCGAAAAGCTCCGGTCAATTGGTCGCCACGATGAACGACGACGTGAACCAACTGGAGCGCTTCTTGGACGGCGGTGCCAACGCGCTGATTCAAGTGGGGGTGACCGTCGTGGCAGTGGGGGCGGTGTTCTTTGTTCTCTCACCGCTTATCGCGCTACTGGCGTTCACCCCCATTCCGCTGATTATTTGGGGTGCGTTCTTCTTCCAGCGCAAAGCCGGGCCGCTTTACAGTGACGTGCGCGAGAAAGTCGGCGATCTTGCCAGCCGTCTTTCTAATAACCTGAGCGGCATTGCCACTATTAAAAGCTTTACCAGCGAAGTACGGGAAGCCGAACGGCTACGCGATGCCAGTGAAGCCTATGTAGAAGCCAACCGTCGGGCGATCAGGGTTAGCTCTGCGTTTATTCCGGTGATCCGCATGGCGATTTTGGCAGGCTTTCTCGCTACCTTTACGGTGGGCGGCATGATGGCGCTGAACGGCACCTTAAACGTGGGCGCTTACGGTGTGCTGGTATTTCTGACCCAACGCCTGCTGTGGCCGCTCACCGGCCTTGCCCAAGTGATTGACCTATTCGAACGCGCCATGGCCAGCACCAAGCGGATTCTGGATTTGCTCGAAGTACCGATTACGGTTAAAGACGACTGCACAACGCCCCTGGCCGCACCGATCAAAGGCGAGGTGCGATTCGAAGCGGTGAGCTTCCAGTACGCAACAAGCCAAGTCGGGGTGAAGGGCGTTGACCTGCACGTGCCTGCTGGCAATACCTTGGCGCTGGTGGGAGCGACAGGTTCAGGTAAATCAACATTGATCAAACTGCTGCTGCGTTTCTAAGACCCCGAAAACGGCCGCGTACTGGTCGACGGCCAGCCGATCACCGAGGTCAGCATGCACTCGCTGCGCCAAGCGATTGGTTTGGTCAGCCAAGATGTGTACCTGTTTGAAGGTAGCATTCGCGACAATATCGCCTATGGCAAACCCGAGGCCGAGGATGCGGAAATTATCGACGCCGCGAAAACTGCCGAGGCGTGGAGCTTTATTGAAACACTGCCCCAAGGGTTAGATACCCCAGTAGGCGAGCGGGGCGTGCGACTTTCTGGCGGCCAACGTCAGCGGCTTTCCCTGGCCAGGGCGCTACTTAAAGATCCGCCGATTCTGGTGCTGGATGAAGCCACTAGCGCAGTAGATAACGAAACTGAAGCCGCCATTCAGCGTTCACTAAAACGCATCGCTCATGGCCGTACGGTGATTATGATTGCCCACCGGCTTTCAACCATTGTGCATGCCGATGAAATCGTAGTGATTGAGCAAGGCCAAGTAGCCGAGCGCGGCAGCCACGCAATCCTATTGGAAGCTAACGGCCACTACGCCGCCCAGTGGCGAGTACAAACCGGCGATGCCCAGGCGGGGGATGTAGAAGCGCTCAGTCAAGAAAAGCGCCATTCAGCGCCTTAGCGGTTAACCAAAAGTGCATTCAGCGTGACGGGCACATGCTCGTCAATCTCTTGGTAGCCCAGCATTGAGAGCACGGTTCGCACCGTGCCATTGGCCATCAGCGCTCGTCCATCCATGGCCATGGGTTCGGCGTGGGTAACGCGCACTTCGTTTAATCCTTCGCGGGTAAAGCGTAGCGGCACCGCCTCTTCCTGGTTAATCATGTCGGTTTGCACGCGGAAGATGAGCGTTTCCACCATAGACTCACCTATATCTAAACCATCCAGCCGCTCCGGCGGCATTTGCGCGACCAGCGTAACCAGTGTGGTATTAGCCAGCAGGCCCACCCAGGGTGGCAGGTCGCCAAAGCGGCTGAGCAGGTCTGTTTGACTCAAACGCAGCGGCAACCGTAGGGTGCCGTCGGCGGAAATATCGCCCTGCAAATTATTGACCTGATGGAGATGGGTTTGCGGGGTCTCACCATCTAATTGAGTAATCGACGCCTGCACCCGCGACTGAGCAGGATCTAGCTGCCAATCCGCATGAACCGGCACCGCCAACAGCAGTGGGATAAGAGCAATTAAAGCTTTCACAGCGCGTCTCCGCATTAGGAACTCACTAGCAGACCCCATGGCTTGGAATAAGTGCAACAAAAAAGTGCCGCTATCACCACAAGATAGCGGCACTAAGGGGTAGCCTAGCCCCCCTACATTCGCTATTATATGCACGCTTTTCGGGCCTATAGCTCAGTTGGTTAGAGCAGGGGACTCATAATCCCTTGGTCGTAGGTTCAAGTCCTACTGGGCCCACCAATTATCAATGACTTACCCGCAGTTTATCCCTTCCTATCTGTACTTTTCATCAAAGTGGCAACAAAGTGTCAACCGAATATCTTCGGGCCGTATGTGATCGCTTCTTTTAAGTGATCTGGTGCCAGGTGTGCATAACGCATGGTCATTTGTATGCTTTGATGCCCCATTATTTTTTGCAGTGTTAGTAAGTTACCGCCGTTTATCACAAAATGGCTTGCGAACGTGTGACGCAAAACGTGTGTGCGTTGGCCTTTAGGGAGTTCGAGCTCTGAGGCTTTTAGCGCGTTGGTAAAGGCTTGGTAAGCATCCTGGGGGAAGAGTCGACCCATCGGGGCACCATGGGCTTTTAGCTGCTGATAAAGCATGTCAGGAATGGGCACAGAGCGGGCACGGCCATTTTTAGTGTCCACGAAGGTTACTTGGCCATTCCTGACTAGCTCGGAGCGTAGATATTGGGCTTCGCCCCATCGGGCACCTGTTGCGAGGCACAAGCTAGCCATCAGTTTAACGTGACGGTTGCGAGACTGGTCGAGGTGGTGGAAAAGAGTATCGATCTGTTCAAGGGTGAGGTAGGACAGCTCCCTTTCAGGTAGGCGAATGGACTTGATCGATGCAAATGGGTTTTCGCCATGCCACTCTTCCATCCTGATCAAGAAGTTGAATACAGCGCGAAAATAACCGATGTCATGGTTAACAGTATTCGCGGTTAAACCCTCGGAAAGCCGTTTTTGGCGGTATTCGGCAACGTGTATAGGTCGCACCGATGAAGCACGTGGATTACCCATGTAGTTGGCTATGAAACGTAATTTATTAAGCCGTGACTCTCCATCTTTCAGTGTGGCGCCGTGCAGGTTGTGCCATGCCTGGGCGAGTTCCGTAAGGCTACGGCTATCCCTACGCTTAGGCGCGTAATCTTCCCCGCTAGCCGCCTGTGAGCGGACTTTGGCTTCAAAGCGTTTCGCCTCTGCCTGGGTGCGAAAGGTTTTGCGGACACGCTTACCCAATCGCCCCTCCGGCTTAACATCCACCTGCCAGCCGGTTTTAACTTTATTGATGGCCATGGCTACGCGGCTTTCCCTACCAGTCTTCGTTCTATCAATTTCTGCTCTACGATTTGCCTGAATTGCCCGGAGTCGACCCCTCGGCGGCGGTAATATTTTGCGAGGTCTTCCCACATGCCGGAGCGTTGTAGGAAGCGAACGGCTTCATGGGTGCGAAAGCCTTGGCGGGCGTAGATGCTGATGAGGTTGCCAAACGCCAGGGTGACGTTCTTTTCATTGCCCAGCCCCGGCTCTTTTCGAGCGCGTTTGTACATGAACCCAGGCTCATGGCAGTAGAAGCGGGCATCTTCCTGCATGACTTGCCATGCGGGATCAATCAGGTTGCGGCGTGCATCCAGGCGATAGGATTGCATGGCGGTTCGCCAGAGGCCGGAGAGGTGCGGTACCACATCAATGAAGCGGTTAAAGCCGTGGGAGTCGTCCAGCACTTCGCCGGTATCAACGTTGCAGGGGATGCCTTGGGCGAATTCCCTCAGCACCGACTGATGAAAGCGAAGTTCGATACGCCAGACCGTTTCTTCGTCGTTGTAGGTGCTGTTGAGATCGTCGTCTACGGCGTTTTTCCAGATGCCTTCCCAGAAGTGCATTTTGTCACGGTGCTTGGCTTCTAACGTCTTGTTATAGATACAGCATTGGAGCGCACCGGCAGTGCCGAACATGTAGGTTTCACCGCGTCCGTAGGTGGTGGCGATGGTGTTATGAGCAAACTCTAGGTTGTTGATGCCGTCGATGCGCATGATTTTCTTGGAGCGGGTAACGAAGCGCTCCATGAAGTCTTTGGGTGGCTCCCAGCCCTGTACGTCTAATGCCAGGTGTATCGCACAGCCAATGGGCTCAACGTGTGAAAGCATGTGTGCCGCGATGTTGTACATGAAGTCTTGGCTCTGCTGAGGGCTGCGCTCCTGAATGAAATGCGGGGAGAGTTCAATTTTTAGGTGGGTTCCGATGGTGTCTATCTTGGTGTGCCGTGCCTGGAAGAACACGATTACGCCTAGCTCATTGTTTTGGAGACGGTAGCGGAAGCCGGAACCGGCTGCGCCGGCACCTACTGCCCATTCCACGTCAAAGAGGTTCATGGTGGCCCCTATGCCTTCGTTGTAGACCTCGATAATTTCATTGAACTGGTGCAGGCAAGGCTCCCCCTGGTAGAGCTGCCGTACCGTGTCCACGCCTGCATTCAGTAGACGAAGTTCGTTAAGCTCACGCTGACCTGCCGAGCTAATCAACAGTTTTCCAAACGGGTCTTGCTCGCCGTTTTCCAGTGACGTAAGTGAGTAACGGTTCCAGCGTTCCATGACCTATTCCCTTAATTTTTTAAAATGTTGGTACGTGCTGTAGTGAGCTGTTTTAACGGGTTTCGTTGTTACTCTGCGAGACGTGTTACAGGGGTGGTCTCGACCTCTTGACGCCAGTTCATTGCTACGAGGTTGGCTGCGATGGAGCCGGTTTGATGGTGTTGGGTAGCGGGTTGGTTGGCGTCATAACGGGGTAGCACGGTGGCTTGAAGCAAAACGTGAAGGTTGGTGCGCTGAGTGGAGGTAGATTCATTTTGGAAAAGGCGACCGGCAACGGGGACGCTGGAGAGGCCAGGAACGCCGGAGACTTGGGAACGGTCATCCTGGGACGAGAGGCCACCTAATAGCAGTGTTTGGCCGGAGCGAATTTGTACGGTGGTGTTGATTTGACGTTGGTTGGTGATGATGTCGGATGCCAGAAGAGAATCGGTGAGCGAGTCGGCAGAGGTGGTGATATCCATAATGACGAGGCCAGAAGCGGTGACCACCGGTAGGACGTTTAACCGAATGCCAACGTCGCGGCGTTCAATGGTCTGAAAGGGGCTGTTAACGTCCGCTGATTCGCCGGTAACACGTCCAGTGACGAACGGGACATTCTGGCCGATGGAGATCGTGCCGCGCTTACCGGAGAGGGTAAGAATTTGGGGTGTGGATAACACGTTAGAGCGTGAGTCGCGTTGTAAGGCATTGATCGCAAACGCCAGAATATCGCCGTCGAAGATCCCGAAGGTGCCGCCCGACGAGGCTAGAGAAGTACCGAGATTGGCGGTGTTAAAGCCGCCCGCGACACGGCTACCAGAGGCGCGACCGAGCGATACGCCAAGATCGAAGGTATCACCGTCCGTGGTTTCGAAGATTACCGCCTGGATGAGTAACTGAGGGTGGGCAACGTCCACTTGGGGAATAAATGCCTGTAGCTGTGTGAGCTGCTTTTCTGGGCCCTTGGCTAATATCGCGTTGGAGGCATGGAGCACTTGAACACGCGGCGAGGTGGTGCCTTCCTGGGCGTTCTGGGTCAGGAAGCTAGTCACCAACGGGGCAATGTCGTCAGCACGCACGTTGTCGAACGAGAACAGGTGGGTGGCCTGGGGTTCTGGCGGTGGTGCAAGCGTGGGCGCGTTGGCAACAGCGGCGGCGGGATCGTGTGGCTCTAAAACACCTGGTGTTTGTTGGGTTGGCGATGCCGCTGGGCGTTGGCTAGCAGGGGCAACGGTCGGAGGGTTGCCAGGGAGAATTGTGTAGCCGTGTGAACTCAAGACACCCTGGAAGAACTCATCCAGCTGGTGGTCAGGCACATCGGGGGCGTAAACCGTAAGTGTGCCGGTGGCCGTGGGGTGAATGGCCAACGGGGTATTACTCTGCTCAACGTACCACCGCACGAAGTCCCGAATATCGGTATCTTGCATTTGTATGGGGGCGGCATAGGCACCGGTGATGGTTGCCGTTGTTAGGGCAATAACGGCAGCGGTTTTAGCAGCGAATTTCTTCATGGGTAACTCCATTTTCTACGCGAACAAGGCAGGCATTCACTGGGACGATGGCGAAGCCTTGGCGGCTGAGGTCGTCAGTGGTGAGCGTCTTGCGGTCGCTATCAATGAGGCGGTAAGTGGTGCGGTCACCAAACTGGCTAAAGCTGGCGATGCGGGTGGTGCTGAGGTCGGGCAGATCAAGCGGTGCAACGGGGGCAGGTTGATCCTGGGCGCGGGCATTCACACGGTCGGCGACAAGTACCGACACCGTAAGGAAAGCGCCTAGCCCAAAGGAGGCCAGGGAGAGAAACGGGCGGTTAAAGCGCTTCCAATAGATACGGGTCATTTTCATATAGAACCTCGCGTCATGGGGTACGCGGTGCATGCCGTGGGTGTACCAGGGCGGCAACACGGAGTACGTGCCGTGGGAGTAGTGGTCGGAAAAGGCTTGCTTGGTGTCGTAAGCGGGGTAGAGCGCGCGGCCGGTGTAGGTCCAGCGTTCAACGGTAAGGCTTTGCGGTGAGTCGCCGTACTTCACAATGCCCAAATGCACCTTGGGCATGGGCATCTTGCCGCCTGCAAACATCGACCAGAGCGAGCCGATTAGGGGAATGCTGATCCGGTCCAGGCGACGGCAGTAAACGACGTGTTCAGCCAGGGCAACGCGGGCTTGCTTATCCATGATGGATAAGTCTTGGATGAGAAAAATAATGTCCCAGCCCAATTTACGAGCGTGTAAAAACCAGTTGATAACATCTTGGCGGCTTTTATCGTTCCAGGATCGGGCGTTAAACCAGGTGCCGCACTCATCCAGCACGAGTAAGCCGTTTTTGCTTTCGTCGTAGTCATCGGTACCGGTGCCGATAGACTCAAGGTCTGCCAGGACGGGTTTATCAGGAATGCGGTAGCAGCGGGTAAGCTTGGCTTTTTCACCAATAAGCTTATCCAGGTTCAGATCTAAGTTGGTGGCCACTTTGCAGCCACGGCTCAATTTGTCTTTGATCTTCCCCACGGCCACCAGGGTTTTGCCGGCGCCGAGTTTTCCAGTTACTACATAAACGGCCATACCTTACCTCACACCGACGAGAGCACTCGGTCTTTTACCGAGAGCACAAAAAAGATGAATTTGGTGGTCAAAATGGCAGTGATACAGGCCGTGAAATTGCTGGGTAAAACCAAAGCAATGCCATTTGATAGCTCAGATGGAAGGGGGGCAGCGAAGGTGCTAAAGAGTAGCTCGACGGCTTGGATAGCTTGTTCAAAAAGGTACAAAAACATGCCAATTTTGGTGGCGAGCCATGCTATCCGAAAGAATAAGCGCCGGAAGTAAACAAACAGCTCAACAAAGAACACCATGCGGCTGAGCTGCCAGAAAGAGCGCTTAGTCATGTTGCCGAGCGAACGGCCTACGGTGGAGCCAGCGCGAGCGAGTAAAGCCAGGGGGGCAGCCATGGGTTAAGCTCCTTGTTGAGCGCCGGAGCGGTAGGAGAAGATGGTGCTCACAATGGTGTAAGCGGTGAACACGTACAGCACCCAGGCGAGCATTGCTTTCAACAGGTTGAAGCCTTCACAGTCGATGGTGAACGACATGTGACCGCTGCCAAAAACGATAGGGGTGCAGGACGAGGAGGGAACGGCAGGGATAAGGCGCGAAATCAAATTACGGTAGGGAGACAGGCCCGAATCGACCATATCTAGCAGTGCCTCAACCCGCTCTTCTAACAGTCCAATTTGTTCAGATTCGTAGGTGTCAAAAAGCTCTTCGGCGTAGCCTTGTTGATCAAATTCGCCAAAGGCTTCATCGGAGGTGGTTTCTTCTAGCCCTGATGCAAAGCCGTCAGCGGCTTCACTAGTACCACTGCCAAAAAGGCCAGCTAAGGAATCAACCAGGCCATCCCAAAAGCCATCTTCACCGTCTGCATCACCATCACCACCACCCTCGGATGAACCGCCACCGGAGCCACCACCACCGGAAAACCGAACCTGAATGTTCCCAAGAGCATCCACTAAGGAGCTTTGAAGACCTTCAAGGGTGCTGTTTAAGCTACGAGTCTGATTGTCGAGGGTGTGTTGAACAGATTGCGTTTGTGAGGTGATGGCAGTTGTGACGCGACCAGTTTGACGGTCGGTTTCGGTAATTAAGCGAGAAGCTTCCGTGTTGATGGTGCTGTTGAGCTCGTTAGTCTGGTTATTGATCGAGCCAGTAACGTCATTAGAGAGGGCATCAATGGCGTTACGGTTGGATTGGCCAGATGAGCGAATCGCTTCAATAATGCCGGATTCATCAAATTCAAAATCGGGAACGGTAGAGCCACCGCCAGAGCTACCACCACCCGAGGAACCGCCAGAGCCATCGTCGGAACCATCGCCGGAGCCGTTACCGCCATCGCTACCACCAGAGTCGCCACCATCGTTACCGCCTGGGTCGGTGGGATCGGTGGGGTTTGTTGGGTCGGTAGGATCACCGCCGCCAGAGCCGCCACCAACATTAGGATTAGTAACGGTGTTGCCGTTATTATCGACATAAGAAAACCAATCCGGGGCAGTATCCCAATCAATAAGATAAGACGTGTCACCAATAGTCACGCAATTACCAGAGTCAGAACAAGCACCAGGGAGAGGCGACAAATAATCAGGAATTGGAAATTCATCTAAAGGCATACCAGGCTGAAAACTCAACCCACCCTGGACGCCAATTTCAGGACTAGAAACCTCGCCCGTCGAAACAGAAATAATATCTAACTCACAATAATAATTCTCGGAATAAGGCGGACAAGCATTAACACCGGATAATGAAACAGAACATGCACCGCCATTAGTTAAAGCAGAACCACCAGACATTAAATGATTAGCAACAGAAAAATTTGTAGTAGCATATTGAGAATCGTCTGAACTAGCACATGCTTCATCAGTTTTAGAAACATTATAAATAGATGGATCGCTATAAAAAGCAGAAGGAACAGATCCAACATAAGCATAAACAGAACACATTGAGCGCCCTTGGCTGTCAGTGCCCGCTGAAGTAATTATGTTAGGGCGCATTTGATCAAAACGCCTAGGTAACATGTCACTTGAACAACGAATAGAAGAACTGGTACCCCTTAAAGACCACCTACCCTCGGAATACTTATCACGCATAGCAGAAATATCAGACATAGTGGCAAAATAAGGGTTATCAGATATATCAAATGAAAAAGAGCCATTAGAAAACACCATTAAAAAAGGCGCTACAGTAGTTAATAAAACGGCTTTTTTAATCATGTTGTCCTCGTTATATAAAAAGGGGCGTTTCCGCCCCTTGGTGTCCCTTGCTTAGCGGTATTAAGACGCTTTGTTAGCAAACTTCTTAAACAGGCCGATGGCGATAAGGCCGCCCACTACCGTTACTACGACCGGCCATGCAGAAGAGGCCATTTCTGACGCTTGCGATTGCATTTCAGAAAATGCAGAAGAGGCATCGGTGGCCTGGGCATTAGCCGCAGCGGAGGCCATGAGTAAAGCAGCACCGCCAGCGATCTTGCCGCGTGTGGTAGTGGCGGCGTGTTTCACGTGTTGTGCGATGGTGTTAAGTGTCATATGACAGACTCCATAAAGCGTTTAAACATCAAGATTGAGTGTCCGAATGCCCAACCAGTGGCATACGAGGTGAAGAGGGAACCAACAACAAACGTAATGCTGGGATCGTTCATCGCTGGCCCCCATTTATTGCGCCAAGTCCGAAGCAGAGGACGAGGCCGACGCAATAAACCAGGAGCCACAGACCAGAGAGTTCGCTAGTGTCCATGGCTCAAAATCCTATTTTTTGTCGCTGTTGGTAGCCGGTTGCTGCTGGTGGCTGCCGGTGGCGTTGGGTTTGCGGGCGGCGATAACGTGAAGGACGGTTTTGCCACCGGCAGCAGCGGAGGAGGTGCGTAGTTCGATATCCAGCTCCATGGCACAGGGCATGTGCGGGGCTGCGGCGTGTAGCTGGTCGAAAATGTCATAGGGTGCCGTCATGACGCTGACCTGATTGCCGATAGCGTTCTCGTTCTCGGCTGAGGCTGCTTGCATAATGGAAATTTTTGCGCCCTGGACGCCGTTATCCATCTTGTAGCGGGACGCGCCGATAACGTGGGCTTGAATAGTGTTAATCATGGTCGTGGTTCCTTTTCGTTAGCGTTGGGTTCTGGCGGCTTGGGTTAGGCAGTAGTCCGCGAGAATGGCTAGCTCAGTGGTTTCAGGTGTAATGCCGTTTTGTACTAGTGCCAGGTATTCAGCCTGGGCGTAGTAGGTCGCGGCCCGTGCAAAGTCCCTACCGTGGAGGCACCGCTGGCCCCGCTCCCTCAAAGCTCGGGAATCGAGGCAGGGGGAGTCCCCTACCCGCCCTCCGTGGCCCTTCTGTCGCGTCGCACGGCAGCCCACCCCGGCACGGCTGTCAACCGCTCGTGCCTCGGGTATGACAGCCGTGCCGGGGCGGGCTAAGGGCACCGTGCGACCGAAGGGCGACGGATGACGGGCAGGGGACACAGGATCAGGCCCCGTTGCCGTGGGGAGCGGGGGAGGCATCACCCGCCGAGGGCAGCAGCGGTGCTTTGTCGCCGCGCTCTAGCTGGGTAATGCCAAACTCAATCAGGCGTTCCCCTATCTGCGAGGGGGTCAGGCCGTTGGTGCCTGCCTGGATCAAGTACCGGCTGTGTAACTCTTGGTCGAGAAACACGCGAATGGGCTGTTTTTTACTCATGTGCATAACTCCGATAGGGCTAAAGGCCGTTGTGGATAACGGGCGGCGCGTTAACCGTGGGGGTGTGGATAGATGCGCGGGCACCACAATGGCCGAGGAGCTAGGGGAGGCGTCGGCAGTTGCGGGGGCGCGGTGGGTGGCCTGGGCGAGGCCGTAGTGCTTGGCGAGGTAGTTCAGTGCGTGTTGCAGGTGCTTGAAAACGATGCTGTAGCTCTGGTCTTCATGGTGAACGGAGACGCGGGTAATAGTGCTGTCATCCAGGTTTAAGGCGAGCATGTGCTCAGCGGGTACGTTGATGAAGAAGAATCCACCAGCGGCCACAATGTGATGATGCAGAACTACGCCACCAGGGGCGCTTTCACCGTCGAACAAGAGCTTTTGAGTAGCGATGGTGAGGCCGTCAGATTCCAGCAGAGTGCAGGAGGCTGCCAGCGTGACGATAGGGGCTAGAGCGGTCATTAGTTCCAGTCCTCCGATTGCAGGCACTCAGCGGTAAAGAGCGCGACGTTCACGAGGCGACGACGACCCACCTTGATGATGGGGAGGTTCCCTTGGTTCATCTGGCCGCGAACGGTGTCGGGGGATAGGCCAGAAAGCTCTGAGAAACGCTCGATCGTCATAACGGGCACTTGAGGTGCTGAGACGTGGGGCGTGTTGCTCGTTTCCATGCTGTACCTGCTCGTTGTGGCATGTTGTGGTATCTTCAAATCAGCAATTTAATTAATGCTTTAATATTGCTGAGCGGGTGTACCAATTAATTGGTAGCCTAGGAACTTAGTATACGAAGAAGTTGGTATATGTCCAGTGACTTAGCCCAAAAAATGCGAGAAATTCGTGAGGTCGAGACGTCTGGCCGCGCTGAATTTGCACAACTTATTGGTTTTAATAAAAAAACTGTAGAAAGCATTGAGCAGGCTGGGAGAGCGCCTAAAGGAGAAATGTTGGAGGCGATCTGTAAGCAATGGCCGAAATACACGCTTTGGCTAATGACTGGAATGACAGACGAAGGGTGCGGCCAAGTAAGCCCCGATATAGAGAGGGCACGGAGCACGTTTAAGAAAACGGGAACGGATACCGACTAGCCAAAAGGGTTGTGGATAGATGGTTCCAGGGAGGTGGGAATTGTGGGTAAAAGGGAGCAGGGATAATGGGTGCTGAAGATGCAATGAAGGAAATCTTTTATACGGTAATTAAAATGGTTATCCCGCTTACTGGGATAGCTGTTTTTTATATTTGGCTGGAAGCTAAGTTGTTAAAAAAGTGGAAGAATAAAAAAAATAAAGATAATTTTAAATGAGAATTTTATGAAAAATACATTTGTTTATATGTTTGTTGGGTTTTTGGTTTCAATAATCTTATATTTAATAGTGGGTAGTGGTTTAAGTGTAGAGTATTTGGTTAGTATTTCGCTTGTGGTAATTGGTGCTACTTGGTCATATCTTGCCTTGGAGGTTAATCAAGTAAAGCAGTTAAGAGACGAGTATTTTTATAAAGTAAAAGAAGTTGAGGAAAGTTGTTTTGTTTTGATAGAGAATACTAGTGAGGCTTTTATTAAAGCAGCATTTTACAATCCTTCTAAAAGGCATGAGATTGAAGAATACGCGATGTTGCTTAGTGAAAAGAAAATGCAGGTGGGGAAAAACTTTAACATATTTATTTATAAGCTAATGAAGTTGTCTAATGACCAGTTTGAAAATAGAGATTTTGAACCGCTTGAGAAAGAAGCAAAGGAACTTTTTGAGAAATTCTCATCAAGTGTTAGTGATGTTGTCTTGAAACTAAAGCCCCTTTCTGAAGAAGATGAAACAATTATCTCGACAAAACAAACAAATATTTTAAGTTTAATGGTTTCATATTTTTCAAATAAAACCATAAGCTTTGAAGAGTTTTCTAATGAGTATGAAAGTAAAAAGAATGTTTGTGTTTCAATAGTGTGTATATGTTTTTTCATTGTTGTTTTTAAAAGTATAGATTTTTTGTAAGGCTTTGTTAAATGATTTACCTTGAATAACTAAAGGCCTCACCATTGCAGATTATGAATATATGATGGCCGTTCTGAAAAGGGTGGCTAATTTCTGAATACAGGCAACGACAGAACTCACCATTGTGAGTGTAGATGGGAAATAGCTGGTGGCCTGCTCAATATGCTCATCACCTACCAATTATCAACGAAAGCGAGCGCGATCCCTTACCCTAGAATTACGGCGTTCGAGCTCAGTTTGATGATGGTTTCTATATGGCACATAAATGTGGTGAACGCGCGGTGTAGACACTGACTGAGAAGGTTGAGGGTGCGTTCTGGGTGGTGGTGGTGCAATGATCGTAAGTCTACTGGTATCGACCGTTTCAGAGTTACCGTCGGTACAGGGGAAGTCTTGAAAGGTGGTGTGGCCGTTACTAACGCAGCGGAAAAGCTCAGCATGGGAAGAAAGTGGCATGAGTACCAGGAGAGCAAACAGCGTCGGTTTTTTCATCGTCCATGAATCCTAAGTAAGCATCATTAAATAAAGACTACCAAGAAAGATTCGGATTTAGGATGTTCTGAATCAAATTTCTTAAAAATGCGCGTTTCGGCATAGCTGGTAGATGTGGGTAAGTAGCTGAGGTTCTTGTAATCAGTAGGTAGCGTTAGTGTGTGGTGGCAACATACTGTCAACCACACCATGCTCAAGTTTGCTGTAGTGAGTATTTTATGCCTTTAAATTCAGTGCTTTATGATGTAGTGAGTCACTGTAAGCGGCTCCAGGACGCTCTCATAATCCCTTGGTCGTAGGTTCAAGTCCTACTGGGCCCACCAATTATCAATAATTTCCCTGCCTCTGTTTTTCCTCGCCTTACTTTTAGCGCATATCCTTTAGCGCATACATAGTGTTTCTGAAGTTCCTTCTTATTGCGGTTTGTGCTCTAACTCACGGCGGCTCTGGCGGCGGTATACGTGCTTTTGTATTCCCGAGCTATCTCGCCGACGCTACTTCCATCTGTTCTATTTCACGCATCGGTGGCTCGAACTCCTTCGACCATCCGCGGTGAGATCTCAAACATAGTGATCCTCGCCGATATCGGTCTACTCATTCGTCGTGGTGCTGACTGCGGTGATGCATGAACAGGTGTAGCCCTAGGCAGAGCCCCATTGGTAAGAGTAGTAGCCAAGTTCCGCCGCCGATCGGCTGTGCGCGCCACATCAGCAGTACCATGGCGACGCCCATCATTATCAGGCAAGCCGTCATCATCCAGTGGTGAAGGCGGTTCATTTGGAGTCTCCTTGTGGGCTGCTTGTGGCGAAGCGCCGCTTGAGTAGCAGCGAGTTACCAATGACGGAGAGAGAGCTTGCGGTCATGGCGATGACGCCGATCATTGGGTGCAGCAGGCCAATCGCGGCGATGGGAATGGCCGCTACGTTATAGGCGCTGGCCCAGATCAGGTTTTGGACGATTTTTCCATAAGTGGCGCGGGATAGGTGCATGGCATCCACCACGGCGGTCAGTTCGCCGCGCACCAGGGTCACATCGGCGGCCTCAATGGCCACGTCGGCCCCCGCGCCGATAGCGATGCCAACGTTGGCTTGTTTCAACGCTGCGGCGTCGTTGATGCCGTCGCCAACCATGGCTACGTGGTTACCGTGCTTTTTCTGCAGCGCGCGGATGGCATCGACCTTGCCTTCCGGCAACACCCCGGCCTGAACTTCGTCGATGCCTACCTCGTCAGCCACGGCCCGGGCGGCGCGCTCGTTGTCGCCGGTGATCATCACCACGTGCAGGCCTAGGTCATGCATGCCGCGGATGGCCTCTACGGATTTTTCCTTGAGGGTATCGGCCACTGCCACGAGGCCCAGGGCCTGACCGTCGGCGGCGACGATCACCACGGTGCGCCCCTTGCCCTCGAGTTCGCTCATGGCGTCATCAAGAGCCTCGAGGCCTGCCACGCCTTCCTCTTCCAGCAGTCGACGATTGCCGATCAGCACTGTTTCATCGCCCACCTTGCCCGAGACGCCACGCGCTCCGGTGGAACGGAACTCGCTGACCTCACCGGGCTTCACATCGCGTTCTTTGGCACCCTCGACGATGGCTCGGGCGATGGGGTGTTCTGAGGCGTTCTCTACGCTCACGGCGAGGGTCAGCAGGCGCGTTTCCTCGACACCTTCGGCGGTGACGGCATCGGTAAGCTTGGGCTCGCCGCGTGTAATAGTGCCGGTCTTGTCGAGCACCATCACCTTGACGTCTTTGAAGGTCTGGATCGCTTCGCCGGAGCGGATCAGGATGCCGCGCTCGGCACCGATGCCGGAGCCGACCATCAGCGCGGTGGGGGTCGCAAGGCCCAGGGCGCAGGGGCAGGCGATGACCAGTACCGCCACGGCGGCCAAGATAGCCAGTGTCGGCGTGGCAGCTTCGGGGTTCACCCAGGGCAGGAAGGTAGCGCCCCAGTCCAAAATAGGCCGCAGAGCGTCTGGAAACAGTGCCCATGCCATCAGGCTAGCCAGTGAAATAGCCAGTACCGCTGGCACGAAGCGGCCTGTCATGCGGTCGGCGAATTCTTGGATGGGCACCCGTGAGCCCTGGGCCTGGTCGATAAGACGCACCACTTGGGAGAGAAAAGTGTCGCCGCCGACGCGGGTCGCCTTGACCCGCAATCGGCCTTCCTTGTTGATGGTGGCGCCGATCACGCTGTCGCCGGTGCTCTTGTAGACCGGTATCGACTCGCCGGTAGCGAGGGATTCGTCGAGATGGCTCTCACCCTCAACCACTTCGCCGTCGGTGGGTATCTTATCGCCGGGGCGCACGATCATGATGTCACCGGGGGCTAGCTCTTTCACCGGCACCTCAATTTCTTCACCGTCGCGCTCCACCCGCGCTGTCTTGGCGCCCAGCGTCATCAGGCGACGAATAGCCTGGGAGGCGCGCCCTTTAGCTAGTGCCTCCAGGTAACGGCCCAGCAAGTGGAAGGTCATGATGGTGGCAGCCATCTCAATGAACGAGGTCATGGTGTAGACGAAGCCGACCAGGCCAATCAGATAGGGCGGTAGGCTGCCCATAGAGATCAGCACGTCCATGTTAAAGGTGCCGTTTTTCAACGAGCGCCAGGTCGATTTGTGGGTGGCAATACCGCCATAGAGGAATACCACCGGGAAGGCCAGCAGCGCCACGATGGCCAGGTATCCGGGAATCGGTTGCCAGAACATGTGCGGAATCATTAGCAGCATGATCAGGGTGGTGGGGATCGCGGCGATGATCAGTCGATTGCGAGCTTGGCTTAGATAGGCCTCCTCAATCTCGGTGTCGCTTTCGGCGTCCTCCTCGTCACTCTGCACGGCAGCCACGTCATAGCCGGCGCCCTCGACGGCTTTCTTCAAGGTGTCGCCGTCGGGCCCGTTTGCCTCGATGGTCACACTGACATGATGATTGGCGATATTGGTCTGGATCGTGCCCACACCATCAAGGCGTTCGAGCGTTTTTCGCACGATACCGGCGCAGTGGTCGCTGCCCATGCCGGGCACCGTCAGGGTGATCATGTTCGGGGTTGAATCGGACATCATGTGCCTCCTGCTGGCGTCGATGAGAGAACGGCCAAGGATGGCCGTCCGTCCTAATGCCTACGCAGTGACATCTCGGTCAGTGATGGGCGTCGTGGTCGTCAGGATCGACGTCACTTTCCTGTGTGGCCTGCTCAAGCTGCTGGCGCTGCTCGTCGCTCATCAGGTCATGCATGGCATTTCGCATGCGCACCATCTCGGCCATCATCTCGCCGTGTAACTCGGCCATTTGTCCGTGTAGCGCCTGAACCTCATCAGGGTCTGGGCGATCGCCGTGCATCTCCGCCAT
The DNA here is from genome assembly GCF_017515565.1 of Halomonas sp. Taxonomy (GTDB): domain Bacteria; phylum Pseudomonadota; class Gammaproteobacteria; order Pseudomonadales; family Halomonadaceae; genus Vreelandella. Next base: position 117,404 of record NZ_JAFWFN010000083.1, on the reverse strand, counting down.
CAGGTCGTCGCGTAGGTTCATTAGACGGCCTTTGCGTTCGAACTGGGCGGGGCGGTGTTCCTGCATCAGTTCACGCATCTCGCTGCGTTGGTCATCATCGAGCATTGACATCATGCCCATGCTGGCGCCGCCCATCATCGGGCAGGGCATCATGCCGCCACCCATCATTTCCTCCATCATGCCGGGTCCCATACCACCTTGGCCGCCCCCCATCATTCCTCCCATCATGGAGCGTCCTTGGCCCGCTTGGTCACCCATCATCCCTTGGGCGAAAGCAGCGCCGGTACCACCGGCAGCGAGTGCTAGGGTAAGTCCGAAGGCAAACGTGTGCTTGCGAATATCCATGGTCGTTCTCCTTAGCGACAGGCCCATATTGGGCCTGAATGTCGAAGGCCTATATCAAAGGCCCATGTCTGAAGTATTGAGGTTATGTGCGGCACCTAGGTCAATTCTCAATATGGCATTCAGGCATGCCTAAAGCACATCAGAACGTGAAACAAAGCAGTTAATTGATCTATGTCAATTTTGGTGATTCGGCAACCTGAACCTGCCTGCTGCACTTGGGTTGCGTGTGTCTGTGAAGCCATGAAATACTCTTGATCCTCTATCCGATAGCGATTACCTCTTTGTCATGACTTGCTCTGCTTTTAAATGGCTGGTTTGTTTGCTGATGAGCCTTGCCTTGGCGCAGCCATTGATGGTCGTGGCGATGGATCATCATGAAGATGAACCCTGTTTGTTCACTGACATTGATCTAGCCAGTGGAGCGGTCGAGGTTGTCGGGTCTGTCAGCATTGGCGACCACGATGCCTCTCATATGGCAGAGTGCTGCATGCCCTGTGCTCAGTGTGCGGTAAATCTCGCGCTGCTTATCGAAGACGCAACCTCCGCCACGTCGACCTTGCCTCGTTATCTGGTCAACTGGTCGCCAGCTCCGCGCACGCTCCTTGATCGCCCTCCTCGCGTTTAAACCTTCATCGCTGAACGTTCAGCTCGCCTTTGGCGGGCCAAGATGAAGATTTTAATCACGAGGAATATCCATGAAACGTCGCGAGTTTCTTCGCTACACCACCCTGGGTGGTATTGCCCTATCTGGGTCTGGCCTATTGGTTCACGCTTTGGCCGGACGGCATACCCAGGCGTCACCAACAGCTCTACTAGATAACGCTAGCATCCCTGCAGGACAACCCCTTCAACCATTGCCTCGGATTGCAAACTTGAGTGATCAGGTTGGGCGCTTTCAAAGTGTGTTAGCCCCCGCTGCCCATGCGCTGCCAGTGAGCGATGGGCTGGAGGCAACGTTGTGGCTCTACAACGGCAAAGTGTTGCCATTGATTGAGGTGCGCGAGGGGGATGAGTTAGACATTACGCTGATAAATGAGCTTGAGCAGGAAACTACGCTGCACTGGCATGGGGTGCCGGTGCCCCAGTCGCAAGATGGGGCACCCTGGGAAGCCGTATTACCAGGAGAGTCACGACATTATCGTTATATCCTTCACAGGGGGAGCGCAGGGTTACACTGGTTCCACCCCCACCCACATGAAGGTACTGCTCGTCAGGTGGCTCATGGTTTAGCGGGTGCATTGTTGGTCAGGCCCCGGTTAGACGTGTTGCCCGCGGAGGTGGAAGAGCATTTGCTAGTGGTCAGCGACCTGCGCCTGAATATGGACGGCGAAGTGGCGCCCCATACCAGCGAAGATTGGATGAATGGCCGCGAGGGTGAGTTGCTGTTGGTCAACGGCCAGCGTGAGCCGCGCCTCGATGTTGCACCGGGTACTACTCTGCGGCTGCGGCTGATCAATGCCTGTGCCGGTCGCTACTTGCGGCTACGCTTGGAAGATCACGAATTGACCCTGATCGGTACCGATGGCGGGCTGATCGAGAGACCACAAGCGCTTGAAGAGTTGCTGCTCACCCCGGGTGAGCGGGTCGATCTATTAGTGCGGATCAGCGAGAAATCTGAAAGCAGTTTTGAGCTGGCGAGTCATCCCTATACACGTGGTTGGATGGGGGATAAGCCTGCACACCTGGGCGAGATTGCCCCGCTATTGTCGATTCATACCCTTAACGCTGGGGTGATCCCCACGGTCGCATTACCTGACCCCTTGTCCCATATCGAACCTCTGGGCGAACCAGCGGTGAAACGTCAAGTGGAACTGACCGAGCTAATGCCAGACCATGGCGATCACGGTGCGGCGAATGGCGATCCGCATGCCGGCCACGGCGGTAGTGAGAGCCATCACGGAACCCATGGGCAGGGGCATGGGGCGAGCCACGCTAGCGGCGATGAAAGAGCGGTTCGACCCAGGGTGGAGTTTCTGATCAACGGCCGCGCCTTTGCCATGGACGACGTCCTGTTCGAAGGCCAGGTCGGTGAGGTGGAGGAGTGGGAAGTATTCAATAACTCCCATATGGATCACCCCTTCCATGTGCATGGCACCCACTTTCAGGTGATCGCGACACGCGATGCTGACAGTGAATGGCGAGACGCGCCCTGGCTGGCCTGGAAGGACACCGTCAATCTGGCTCCTTACCAGCGTCTCAGGCTGCGGATGGTGTTTCTTGAGCCCGGTGATTGGCTGTTTCACTGCCACATTATCGAACACGAAGAGCTAGGCATGATGGCGACGGTCCGTATCAGCTGAACGTGCCTTGTTTTGCTCTAGCCCACCTGACGACTGATAAGGATGTGATGTCATGACCTATTATCGCTGGCCACTCGCTGTGGCCTTCATGCTTACCCTGCTTGCAGGTTGCTCCCGAGAACCGAGTAGTATCAGCCTTGAGCAGCTGCGAGAACAGACCCACATTCACGGCCTGGCCGTCGATGGATTGAATAGCGAACGACTGTGGCTGGCCACACATCATGGCTTCTATGCCGTTGATAGTGATGGAATGGCCCGACGGTTTTCTGAGGAGACCCATGACTTCATGGGCTTTGCTCCTCACCCAGAAGAAGCCGAGATATTCTTTGCCAGCGGCCACCCGGCCAGGGGAGGTAATCTCGGCGTGGTTAAGTCCCGGGATTCAGGCCGCAGCTGGTCACCATTAGCCGCTGGCGTTGACGGACCGGTGGATTTTCATCAGATGACCATCAGTGAGGCCAGCCCCAATGTGCTCTATGGGGCTAATGCTGGCCAGCTCCAAGTCAGCCAGGATGGTGGTGCCAATTGGCAGATTCGCGCCCAGGCGCCGGCTGGGCTGATTGCCCTGGCCGCCTCAAGTCGTGATCCCGAGCAACTCTATGCCGCCACCCAGACCGGGCTATTGATGAGCCCTGACGGAGGCAAACGATGGCGGCAAGTATACGCTGAGCGGCGCCCTGCAAGCCTGGTGGTGGCCAGCCAAGGAGAGCTTTACGCCTTCATGATAGGGGTAGGCTTGCTGAGAGTTGAGGAGGGCAGCCGAGATTGGGAGGTAGTCAAGCGTGGCTGGGAAGAGCGCTATCTGATGCATCTAGCGCTGGACCCGCACGACCCCCAGCGTTTGGTGGCGGTCGATGACCTCAATCAACTGCTGGTCAGTAATAACGGTGGGCGCGACTGGTCGCACCTTTAATGAATCGGGAGATACCCCATGCTGCAATATCCCCAGATTGATCGAGTGGCCATCGGTCTCGGCCCGTTCGGCCTGATATATGTGGTGGGCTTCGCCGCCGCCTGGTGGCTTGGGCGCCTTACTATCAAAACGGGGCAGTGATGCTGCCCGTTAAGCTAAGTCGATTCTGGCGTCGTTTACTGCTAGTGGTGGGAATTGCTCATCTGTTTGGGTTGGTATCGTCACTGGGTGCGATGATGTCGAGCCGTACTTCTCAAGGGGCTGTGGCTTGGATCGTTTCACTAAACACATTGCCCTATGTGGCGGTGCCAGCCTACTGGGTGTTCGGCCGCACGAAGTTTCAGGGCTATGTCTCTGCACGACGCGACGAGAACTCGGTGTTGGGGCAGGCGCTTGCTGAAAAACTGGCCGAGCTGCGGGCTCATGGGGTTTCGGCTGCACACGCTGACAAGCATCTGGTGGGTGTCGAACAGCTGGCCAAGTTGCCGTTTCTCGGTGGCAACCGGGTGGAGCTGCTAATCGACGGTGAGCAGACTTTCGAGAGCTTGTTTGCCGGTATTGATGCCGCTGAGCGCTATCTGCTGGTGCAGTTTTATATCGTTCGGGCTGATGAAGTGGGGCTAGCGCTGCAGGCACGGCTAATTGAGAAGGCAAGGGAAGGCGTGGAGGTCTTCTTTTTGTATGATGAAATTGGCAGCTATGCGTTGCCGAATAGCTATCTCCAGACGTTGGAAGAGGCGGGTGTTCGAGTACATCGCTTTCATTCTACGCGGGGGGCGGGTAATCGCTTTCAGCTAAACTTTCGCAACCACCGCAAAATCGTGGTGGCCGATGGTGAAAGGGCCTGGGTCGGTGGGCTCAATGTGGGTGATGAATACCTGAAAGGTCACCCACGAATCGGCCCGTGGCGCGATACCCACCTAATGATTGAGGGGCCGGCGGCCCTGGCGCTGCAGCTGGTGTTTCTCGAAGATTGGCACTGGGCGACTGAGGAAATCCCCGAGCTTCCCTGGTCACCGCTAATTCCAAGCGGCCATGGAACACCGGTGCTCATTCTTCCGAGTGGGCCCGCAGACCGATTCGAGACGGCTAGTCTGATGATTCAACAGGCAATTCACGCCGCACATGAGCGTATCTGGATATCCAGTCCCTACTTTGTGCCCGATGAGGGGGTGCTGGCGATGCTTAAACTGGCGTCGTTAAGTGGAGTGGAGGTGAAAATCCTGATTCCCGAACGTCCAGATAACCTTCTAACCTACTTTGCAGCCTATGCCTTTCTCGATTCGTTGCTTGAGGCGGGGGTTGAGGTCTATCGCTACGAGGGGGGCTTCTTACATGGCAAAGCCTTTTTGGTTGACGAAATCGGTGCGGCAGTGGGTACCGTTAACCTCGACAACCGCTCCTTTCGACTCAACTTCGAGGTGACGGCGATGGTGATGGACGCCGACTTTGCCGCCGAGGTTGATGCGATGTTCAAGGCGGATTTCGCGCGGGCACGGCAGATGCAGCCAGAAGAGATCAACGATAAGCCGCTTTGGCATCGAGTGGCCGCTAGAGCGGCCTATTTGTTTGCGCCGGTCTTATGAGTGTGCCTGATCACTCTATTGCCCGCTGACCTGTGATTTTGCATTGATAACCTTACGGTGGTTGACAGTAGTATGTAGCCGGCTGGACAAGGCCATTACATTAGCATGCGGATTCAAGGGCTTCAGATAATGGCGCAATTTTTCCGGGGGTGCGTATCGAAGAATACGCTTTTCAAACTCACGTCAAATTACCATTAATCTTATGTCAGGAAAGTAGGTGTTAGTGTGAAGCAATCTCATTGAAAAGGCTGGGTTATCCCGAATTGTCGCCAGTACCTCAGCGGCTTGCCTCAGTGTTGCCCTGATAATGTTTGGTTTACGCATTGCAGGCGCGATCCCAACGTTTGTTTGGTTGCACTCGTAATCCCTTGGTCGATGGCTGGGCGTTGCTCACCACCCTTTGTGTGCACAGTCGACAGAGTTCGCCAAGTAGAGTGTTCTTAAGTCTTATCCCCACCTCGTTCCCTATCCCGAACATGGCTTAAATCGTTTATCAAATTCTGGCGTGTGTGTAATAATGATTCAAAATGTTTCTTTGTGTTAACGGTTGTTTCACTCCGAGCAGGGAATTTTGATATGCGAAAAAGATTACTTATCATCATCTTATCGCTCACCATTGCTGTTATGGGGCTAGGGGCGTTCTTCGCCGGACATGTCGTCAGTTCCTACCGTTTGCCACCTAACCAGTTCCTGGATGAGCGCACGCGTGAACTTGCTCGGTTCGTTCGGGGGGTGCAGGGTAGCCTTTCGAGCGAGGAGCCACGTTTTTCGAACGAGTTTCAGACCACCTTCCTAAGGCTTCGTGCGGATGGGGTTCGTCTGCCTGTCGAGCGTAGTGGCGCGGGAGGAGGCATGACGTCATTCGGCGACGCGGTATTGTTGGTCACTCATGAGGGGAAAATCTTCGCTTCGCGTTCGGCTAATGATGTTCAAGAAACCAGTATCAAGACGCCTGATAATGGCTTTGACGAATACATCAAAGTTTCAGAAATGGAGGAATACGAGGAGTACAACCATGCGCCGGTATTCAGGCGCTACCGATACAATGATCTCCAGTATTTCGAAACGCCGGTCGGTAGAGGCTTAGCGGTCTCCTACACCGAGTTTGATGGTGCGGCCGTATGCTATCGTAATGCCATTGCTACCTTGCCCATCGCGGAGGGGATTTCCGACATTGATCAACTAACGGCGGCGCCCGAGGACTGGAATATCCTCTACCGCTCCGAGCCTTGCTTGCCCCTGAAACGTGAGCGTCGTGCAATCGAGCCTCATATGGCGGGTGGCCGCATGGTTTTTTCGCCTCCCTATACGCTCTTCACCGCCAACGGAGATTACCACTGGGATGGCATTCGCGGGCCTGAAGCTGTGGCCCAGCGGCCCGATATGGATTATGGCAAGGTAGTGAGTATTGATCTGGCATCGGGCGTCGCTCGGCATATCTCCTCGGGACATCGTAATATTCAGGGAATTTCGCTGGATCGTGAGGGCCAGCTATGGGCGGTTGAGCATGGTCCGCGACATGGAGATGAGCTTAATCGGATCGTTGAGGGGAATGACTATGGCTGGCCAGAGGAAACCTTGGGTACCTCCTATGATGGTACCCCTTGGCCGATGGCGATTTCATATGGCCATCACGAGACCTATACCGCCCCCACCTTTGCCTGGCTTCCTGCGGTAGCAACCTCAGGAATGACTCGCGTCGAGGGATTCGATGATAGCTGGGATGGTGACTTGTTGATGGGAGGGTTGAGCAGCCAGAGCCTGTTTCGAATACGGATACGCGATAATCGCGCCAAGTTTGTGGAGCCCATCTCGATTGGCAAACGACTGCGGCATGTCCATCAACATAGTGATGGTCGCCTCGTGCTTTGGACAGATGATCATTATCTGATTTACATGACGGTTTCGGACAGTGCTACCTTTGGCGACTTCGTTGATCGCTTTACCGAGCAACGTGATTACGATGCTGGGCAAGCGCGCAGAGTGCGCGAAGCGCTGGATGGATGCATGCAGTGTCACTCCTTCGAACCCATGCAGATCGGCGGAGCTGAGCCTAATGCACCCAGTTTACATAAGGTATTCGGCCAACCTATCGCCTCGAGCGATTATGACTTCTATTCCGCAACTGGCTTGAAGCAAAAAAGCGGGAGATGGACGTCCGATAACCTTGAAGCCTTTCTAACTGACCCCGAGGGCTGGGCACCAGGCACATCCATGCAAGGCGCCGGAATCAGTGACCCCTTCGTGGTTAGCGAAATTGTCAGTCTGCTCGAGGAGCTGAGTAAGAAGGACGATTAAGCCTCCATGGAAGTCGAAATTGTAACGTCTCCCTGATGGCCACCGGGGAGTGCTTGAGTCACTGCCAACGCCGCAAAAGCACTGTGTAAATTCGCTGCTTCAATGCCCGCACGACGCAAGGTCTGGCGATGCGCGGATTTGCTGTTGATCTTTTTGTAGGGGGGTAAGGATCGCGTGCGCGTAGCCCTTGTTGCTGGTTTCTGAATCCAACAGGTCATTGGGCGGCCAGTTCGACGTAGTCACCCGCTATCACGTGGGCGCTTACATGGCTGTACTCTGCCAAATGTCTGGCAAGGTGGCCGCGCAAAAACCCTAACCCTGATGCTGCGCGCCAATGCCCTGGAAAATCTGTCGTAGATCGACACTTGAACGCTCGCCGATGTAGGCAAAGTTTTCATCCAGCCAGTGGGTGACTGTCTCTCGGCCGAGATCGCGCAGCTTGGTGAGAAACGTCCATTCGGCATTCATCTTTGATGAGGCGCCCAGCGGTATTAGCTCTGCCTGGTTTTCCACCACATGCACCCGCACCTGGTGGTATTCGTCTGCTGAGAGCTTGCCCTGGCGGATGAGTCGGTCAACAAAGTCGATTCCTCGTAATTCCTTAAGCAGGCTGCTGTTGAAGCTGATCTCGTTCATCCGGTTTTGAATATCTTGGGAGTTCAGTGGTGCGCCCTTGCGCTCAATGGGGTTGATCTGAATCACCAAGATATCGTTGGTGCCGGTTTCACCATGAAAAGGAAACAGTGAGGGGTTGCCCATGTAGCCGCCATCCCAGTAAGGCACACCATCGATTTCCACCGCTTTATAAAGATGCGGTAAGCAGGCCGAAGCCATCAACATATCTAAAGTGATCTCTTCCCGGGGGAAAATTTTGACGTTGCCGCTCTCAACGTTAGTGGCGGAAATATACAGCTTGAATGCTGTGCATTTGCGCACTCTGTCAAAGTCGATGTTCTTCTTCACCAAATCCCGCAACGGATTAATATTCATAGGGTTAAGCTGATAGGGCGAGGCTACGCGGGAAAGCGCTTCTAGCGCATGGTAGAGGGGATTGTTCTCTAGTCCCCAATTGCCTATTAAAATATCAAAAGGTGTGCGCTTCAGCAGGCTTTGTTGGGCGCCATCGCCCATGCATCGCCAAAATTGCTCAAGCGCTTCCCGCCCGCCATCAGGGCCGTCGCGAGTGTAACCATCGGCCAGCGCCACTGCGTTCATCGCTCCCGCCGAGGTGCCTGATATCCCAGCGATTTGTAGCCGCCCATCTTCGAGAATCCGGTCAAGCACTCCCCACGTGAAGGCACCGTGTGCACCGCCACCCTGAAGGGCGAGATTAATGGGTTTGGGTTTCTGTGCCATGAGATCGGCCCTAATAACTGGTGGTTGGATCCGTTGCAGTGAATCTTTGAATTTAAGATTTAGAACGAATCAGCAAGCTGTAGCATAAAGCCAGGGCGATTAGGCTATCCGTCTGGTGGCGTACATAGCGGCTCGTCGTTAGAGCGCTATAGGGGAAGCCGGGAGGGGAGGGGGTTGCAGGGAAAATAGAGAGGTAGAGCGGCAACTGTCTTTTATAAAGCGGTTAATATCCGGGTATATAGCGCACAATCTTCAATGTAGCACTCGCAGGAGGCTTCAATCAGGCCTGGTCGGTCAATTACCGTAATTTCACCGCGGTGGTAACGAATTAAACCGCGCGACTGCAGGGCAATAGCAGCTACAGTAATCCCTGCACGGCGTACGCCTAACATCATGGCGAGAAAGTCGTGTGTTAGCTGCAGTTGATCAGAGCTGGCGCGATCCTGCGTCATTAATAGCCAGCGAGCAAGTCGCGCCTCAATGCGGTGGTAGTGGTTGCAGGCTGCTGTCTTCGCGAGCTGGTTCATTACGACATAAATATAACTGTTTAGCCGTTGATACAGTACCGGGCTTTTCTTTAATAGCTGCTGGAAGCGGGTGGCATTGATGCGCAGGGCGGTTCCTGTCCCTTGAACTAGCGCAAGTAGGGGCGCTTCATCGACGCCTAGCACAATCGAGGTGCCTAACATGCCCTCTTTGCCAGCCATCGCAACTTCTAGCCGGTTATCAGCGTCGATAATGGCGATGAGCGAAATAAAGCTATCGATGGGAAAATAGACGTGGGAGACCGTATCAGCGGGTTGGAACAGTACCTCACCAAAGGCAAGCTCCACGGTTTCGCACTCCGCCATAAACGCGTTTAGTTCGCTGGCTGGAAGGTCGTTAAGCAACTGATTAGTAATGGGTATTTTTAAAATAGATGTCATGTGCCTCTCCGGTCGTAAAAACCTGGCAAACGGCACAATGAGGGAAACTGTCATTTCGATGTCGGCTGCTGCAGATATAGCGCCATGCAATGTCTGCGCTATATCTGCATATTAACATTTGGTGAATCATGCGTCGGCACGCTAGCGTACACAGCACGGTAATGCGGTTACTGATGATACTTACAGCGTTAGCTTAGCGACTCACTTAACCTCGCAGTGAGTGAGCAGGCGGTCGTACTCGTCTTTAACCACCGCATAACACTCGCAAACACGTGACTCCAGCGCATGCCGGTCTGTCACGGTAATATGCCCACGGTTATAGGAGATAAGGCCCGCCCTCTGCAGCTTGCCCGCTGCCTCGGTCACCCCCTCGCGACGAACACCCAACATATTGGCGATCAACTCCTGGGTCATGACCAGCTTATCCCCCGGTAGCCGGTCAAGGCTGAGGAGCAGCCAGCGGCATAGCTGCTGATCAACGCAGTGGTGGCGATTGCATACCGCTGTCTGAGCCATCTGCGTTAACAAGGCTTGCGTGTAACGCAGCAGTAGACGTTGCATCGGCCCGGCACGGTAAAACTCGTTTTTGAGCAACTGGCCCTTAAGGCGGTATGCCTGTCCAGCGCTTTGAACGATCGCCCGGCTAGGCGTGGTTTCCCCCCCCATAAACAGCGACACGCCAACGACCCCTTCATGGCCCACAACGGCAATTTCTGTTGAGGCCCCGTTTTCCATCACGCACAGCAGTGAGACGATGGAGTCAGTCGGAAAGTAGACGTGGCTCATTTGCTGGCCTGATTCACATAGCGACTGGCCTAAGGTCAGCGTCACCTTCTCCAAATTCGGTAGTAGGCGATTCAGATCCTCTTCTGGCAGCATGCCAAGCAATGAGTTTTGCTGAAAATCACGCGTATCAAGCATTGAATACCCCCATTATTCTGAGCCGTCGCGCAGTTTTGGTTACGGTTTGCCGATCTACGTTGCCCTTTTGGATATGTCCATGTGGCTAGCACACTTTATTAGGCATGCCGCCGTCGATTATAAAGGGCCAAAAGGGTATTACTGTACGCTAGCGCACATAGCGGTTTTTTTAGCGGGCTAAGCAATAGCAGGCTGTTTTTAAAAGATAGACGCAGCGAAGCGTTTGTCATCCCATGTACGCCAGCGCACGGTGAACCGCCGAGTTAGCTACTAGTATCAGTCGCAGTGAGGCAACGGAGATGCCTAAACAGGAAGTTGCACTGTGCGCTGCAGGGAATGCAGCGCCACCCTCTTATTAATCTTTAGCTATTCATTTCTTGTAGTTCGAGCAAAATGCTTCATAGGGTGCAGTTAAAAATGCGCCCTATGTGCGCTTGCGCACAGAAGCAGGGCTGATGGCTCTCTTAGAGTCGAAAAACGGCGGTAACATCGCCGTTACCAGTAAATGAATGGCGTGAATGACATTCAGATTCTTAATGGATAGAGATACTGGTTTTAAAAACAAGGAGCAGGCCCGTGGAGTCAAAAGCGACCACACTGAGTGGCATCTGCCTAGAAAGTGATCTTAAAGTGAAAGAGGGGAGTGCTGAGACACAGCATGTCGACGCGCGTTTGCGAGACGCCGAAGCGGCTTTACAGGCCGTTAAGGAGTGGGCCCAGGTAACACTGGACTCAATCGGCGATGCGGTAGTGACGACTGACTTGGCCTGTCGGGTCACTTACATGAACCGTGTTGCTGAAAGCCTGACCGGATGGTCAAGTTGTGATGCGTTGGGTAAGCCCCTGGCAGAGGTTTTAATGCTTGTTGACGGGCAGACGCTCCAAACATCGACGAATCCCGCGCAGCGAGCCATGGAAGAAAACCGCACCGTTGGCTTAGCCATAGATTGCGTACTCATTCGCCAAGATGGCAGCCAGCTTGAAATTGAAGATTCGGCGGCGCCTATCCATGACCAAGACGGCTATATAAAAGGGGCAGTGATTGTATTTCACGATGCCTGCCAGTCGCCTACCCAGTCGTCTAAGCTTGCCTATCAGGCGCAGCATGACCCTCTTACCGGCCTGCCTAATCGTATCCTGCTTTCAGAACGTCTCTCCCGGGCTATCGGCTTGGCAAAGCGCCATCAGCACCAAGTTGCCCTCATGTATTTGGATCTTGATGCTTTTAAGTCCATCAATGACTCCCTTGGCCACGCAGTGGGAGACCGCTTGTTACAGTCGGTGGCTGATCGCCTTAGCAAATGTGTCCGTGATACGGACACAATATGCCGCCAAGGGGGCGATGAGTTTGTGGTGCTGTTGAGTGAAATTGAAAAGCCCCAGGACGCCATAACGCTTGCTCAGAAAATCCTTAACGCGCTGGCTGAACCGCATCGAGTGGGTAACCACGAGCTGCGCATTACCACCAGTATCGGCATTAGCCTTTACCCCGACCATGGCGTCGATGCCTGTACTCTGCTCAATAATGCCGATATGGCCATGTACCACGCAAAAAGTAGCGGATGCAATCACTATCAGTTGTTCAAAGACAACATGAATGCGTTGGCAGAGCAGCGTAGCCATATTGAGTCGCAGCTGGAACGGGCACTTAAGGACGGTGCGCTATTTCTCGATTTCCAGCCGAGGGTTGAGCTCGCTACTGGCAAGCTAATGTGTGCCGAAGCCTTAGTGCGTTGGCGAAACCCGACCCTGGGGCTTATGCAACCATCGGCGTTTTTGCCCGTTGCTGAAACCCACGGACTTATTGTCCCTATTGGGCACTGGGTGCTGCATGAGGCATGTCGCCAACTGCAGGCGTGGCGAGAGGAAGGTATTGAGATCGTGCCTATCGCGGTGAATATGTCGGCCATTGAGCTACACGATAAGCGCTTGGCCGCCTATGTTGCTGATATTTTGGCTAAAACAGGGGTGGAAGCCCGTTATTTAGAATTGGAGGTGTCTGGAAGTAGCCTTGTGCACCATCAGAATGACGTCACAATATCGACGCTGACGGCGTTAAGAGCGTTAGGCATACGCATCGCGATGGATGACTTCGGTGCGGGGGATACTAGCTTAAAGCATCTGCAGCGCTTCCCCCTTGATACGATTAATATTGCTCCCTGTTTTGTTCAAGAGATGCTCGATAATCTAGAAAATGCCAGTTTTACCAGGGCGCTTATCAGCTTTGGCCAGCAGTTATCCTTGCGTGTGATTGCCAAGGGTGTCGAAACAACTGCACAGTTTGATTATCTCAAGTTACATGGGTGCGATGGCGCCCAGGGCTTCTTATTTAGTAAGCCGCTGTCAGCAAGGGATTTTAGATTGCTGCTTGGCTCCTCAGCCTTCTGATAGCCTCAACCCTACGGGCGAGGGATTTTTACAGGCTAGCTAGCGGGGGAGGCAATAAAAAAGCCGGGCACCTATGGCCCGGCTTAAGCGTTCTACTATGAACGGTTGCTTCGTTAAAACAGCTTTTAGCGTCTAATTACCGCCAGCGGCACCGCCTACGATGCCGCTGCGAAAGCCGCCGTCGCTTGGGTTGCTGGTGCGGTTTTTAAGGTGGTTAGAAACCGTATCTTCGGGCGAACCAGCCATTTCGCGGAACATACCCATTGAGCCAAGAAGCGCTGATGATTCGTAAGGCACAAACACACGTTCGCCGTTTTTCGCCATATTGGGTAAGCCTTTGATGTAGCTTTGCCCCAGCAGATAACCTACAACGGTGCGCTTGTTCTCTTCGCTGTCGCCGATGGCATTGAGTACCAGTTTGATGGATTCTTGCTCACCTTGGGCGCGCAGAATGGCCGACTCTTTGTCGCCCTGGGCGTTAAGAATAGAGGATTCACGCTGGCCCTGGGCCATAGCAATGGCAGCTGATTTTTCACCTTCGGCTTCGGTTACTGTGGCGCGGCGCTTGCGCTCGGCGGCCATCTGTAGGCGCATAGCTGACTCCACCTCGTCGGGCATGGCAATATCCTGTACCTCTACCCGGGAGATTTTGACGCCCCACTTAGATGCGGGCTCTTCCATGGCCGCTTGTATCTCATTATTGACCTCAGCGCGGGATTCAAACAGCTTATCCAGCTCCATTTTACCGACCACCGAACGCAGCGTGGTTTTGGCGAGTACTTCTACCGCTTGGCTCATGTTTTCGACTTCATACACGGCCCGCTTGGGGTCGATGATTTGATAGTAAAGGGCGCCGTTGATCCGTACCGTCACGTTATCCGTAGTAACAACGGGCTGGCCGGGAAAATCCATCACCGTTTCACGGCGGTCAATACGGAACTCATCGGTCATAATGGGCTGATAATCCTCACCCATTTTTCGATAGCGAATCATGGTGATCGCACGAGGCTGTTCAATAAAGGGAATGATAATGTTGATACCGCTTTCCAGCACGCGGTGAAACGAGCCGAGCCGTTCCACGACCATTACTTCGGATTGGCGAATAATCACCAGCCCTTTAGAAATGATCACGATAGCGATCACGACAATAATCAGGCTAATCAGTAAACCTGGGCTAATGGGTAAATCCATGAGGTCATTCATGCTTATGGCTCCTTGCGTTGGGAAAGATCATCCTGACGAGTTAGGTCTTCTGGCTGTGGCAGCATAACCAAGGCGGTAGTGCCTTCAAAGCGTTTGAACACCACCAAGGTGTCGGGTGGCAGTTCTGTTTCACCGCTTTCTACGACGCGTAAACGGTAAAAATCGCCGTTCACTTTGATGCCCGTGGCGTTATCAAAATCGCGCCGTTGCGTTCTGTAGAGGCTACCTTTTTCAACGCCGGTACCGGTGGTGCCGTAAGCGACGCCTTTGGGTGTGAAGCGTGGACGAATCACCATCACACCAAGGGGTACCAGCACACCTGCAAAAACAGCCATGCTGATCAACTGCCAAGGCAGCGTAAAACCAAGTGCCGCAACGGCGGCGGTAAACGCTGCCGCGATGCCTAGTGCGAGCAGCACCATAGCGCCAGAGCTGAGCTCGGCTAAACTCAGCAGCAGGGCGACAACTAACCAGCTATAAGCAGGGTTCCAGTCCATGCGTGCTCCTATGCCTTTGATGAATGATGCTAACACCAGGGTAACGCACTCAGCGCATCTTGACCTGTGGGCTGCCCGTAGGTTTTACACTTTATTTGTGGCCAATAACTATTCTGGCTTCTTTAAGCGTTATCCATTGCCTATAGACTGTTCCCTAAAGGCTATTCCCTAAAGGAGAGTTGCTATGCTGCTTAATCGTTCCAATATGGCTGAGCTGTTACAAAATCGCTGGAAAATGGCGGCAGGCGTATGCGCAGTGGCGGGGTTGTTGGTCGCTCCCACGGCCTATGCCCACCACCACAACGCTGATAATGGCCACGCAGGTCACGGGCAACAAAGTAGCAGTGACCAAGGCCACGGCGACAATCCGGCGGTAGCGGCGTATAAAGCCGCCAACGATCGAATGCATGAAGATATGTCGATGTCATTTACCGGCGACCCGGATGTGGATTTTGCCAAAGGCATGATTCCTCACCATGAAGGCGCCATCGCCATGGCGGAAATTGTTCTTGAGTACGGTGAGGACGAAGAGATCCGTCAATTGGCTGAAGAAATTATTGATGCCCAAGAGAGTGAAATCGCTTTCTTGCGCGAATGGTTAGAGCAACAGGGTCACTAAGCGGTACCTAAACGCCTGCCGCCATCACCATCAATAACTACCCACAAAGACGCTAAAGAGGGTGCTATTCTTCCGGCTTAACTAATTACCCTCTAACGAGGGTGATAATTTCCCCCTAACGAGGGTGATAAAGGAGAGCCGCGTGTCGGGTGTTATTTACTGGTTGGATATGGCGGGGGTGATTGTGTTTGCCCTTTCCGGGGTGATCTTAGCGTGCCGTTCGCGGATGGACCCGTTCGGCATGCTGGTATTAGCCGCGGTAACCGGCATTGGCGGCGGCACCCTACGTGATTTAGTGCTTGGCGTGCGGCCTGTGTTCTGGGTGACGGACCCCACCTACCTATGGGTTATTTTAGCCACGGTAGGGGTCTCGCTTGTTGGTTCCACTATATCCACCGCCTGTCCCGGGGCTTTTTACCCGTGGCGGATGCCTTCGGGCTGGCGCTGTTTACCGTCATAGGTACGCATAAGGCGCTGCTGTTGGGGTCGCCCGGCGTTGTGGCGGTGCTAATGGGGATGATGACCGGCGTAGCAGGCGGCATGATTCGTGATGTGCTGGCACAGCGGGTGCCCATGGTGCTGCGAGAAGAGATTTATGCCACCGCCGCCTTGGCGGGTGGGGTTGTCTATGTGGCACTGCATACGCTGGGTGCGCCGCTCACTGCCACCATTGCGGCTTCCCTAATGGTGACGTTGGGGCTGCGGTTAGCCGCCATCCACTGGCATTTAGCGCTGCCCGTATTTGCCTGGGTGACGCTGCCGCCGAAAACCACCGATGCCTCCACGCCACTCTCCACTCCCGAAAAAGCTAAAGAGCGGGTGCGCATTATTCGACGAGAGCGCACCCGCCGCTAGTTGTTGATTGTTCAAGGGTTATACCCCATGGCTCTGATCATTCAGGGCCTTGGAAAGCGCTGTGCTTCCCGCCAGCGGTCAAACCAGCGCCTTGGCTGCAGTAGGCGCAGGGTGGGTTCGCTATCGACCAGCTCGACGCCAACGCCTACAGACCCCAACTGTGCATACAGTGCACCATTAGCGCTTTTATCTGCCAATACCACATCAGAAAGCAGTAGCAGCGGGCCGCCGGTGAGCGTTACATCCTGTAGGCTAATCTGCTCGCCGTTAATGCCTAGCTGCGCGGTGCCATCAATATGGCGCACGTTTAACAATCGGCCTAGCCAGTCACTTTCACGGGCGCGGGCTAGAAACAGCCTGGCCAACAGGCCGGAATCGCGCATGCTAAGGCGCAGCTGGCTGGTTAATCGAATCGGGTCATCCCACTCAAGCTGCGCTTCGTCCATGGCGAGCTGCACCCACCAGCCTGCATCCTGCGCACCGGCCTTGCTTTGCCGGAATACGTTTTCCAAGCGCAAAAAAGAGTCATTGGCGGTAAAACGTCGCGTTTCAAGGTCGCCTTCGGTGAGCTGTAAACGTAGCGCCACATCGCCCCGCAACTGTTGATCGAGCAGCGCCAACTCTGCTCCAAAGGCGCGCAGGTTGATCTCTCCCTGGGCGGTTAACCCCTCTAATAGCCACTCGCTGGAGAGACTGGCCTGGCCCCCGAGTAGTTCGACCCCTGCATCTTCAGGCAGGTAGTGGTTATAGCGGGTGAAGTCGGGGACATCGGTAATAGGTAGGGCGATGCGGGTGGTAAAGTAACGGGGTTCAGGGGATGCCAGTACATCACTAAAACGCTCGGTTTGGGTGGTCAGTGCAAAATGACGGCCCTCCAGGTGGGGGCGCTCGTCGTCTTGGCGGCGAAGTGAAAAGCGTGGAATGCCGAGCGAAAGCTGCGCCTGCTCGGCCGTGTCGAGTTGCGCCGTTAGCTCACCTCGCCCGGTGGCGACGTAGTCTAAAAACGCGACTTCAAGCTGGTTGGCATTCACCCGTAGGCGAGTGGGGGCCAGTAGGCGGTTATCGCCAAACGCCCCCTGGGCAAATAGCTGCCCGTCACCGGAAAGGGCCAGGCCGTGGGCATCGGGAAGAAATGCATTTAAAAAGCCTAGCCGCTGTACGCTACCTTCCAACGTAAATTGACCGCTAAGGGTGTCGCGTTTCTGGAAACGTCCTTCACGTAGCACAAGCGTGCTTTCTAAGCGCTCGCTGGGGGCTTGGGCATCGGCTATTTGCCAACTCAGGCGCGACCCGCTGATATCGAGCGCGGTGCCCTCTGTCGTTGCCCTACGGATCACTAGGCTTAGTTGAGCATCGCTTTCAAGCGTGCCGGAACGCTCATCGTGCTGCCATTGGGTGGTTAATTGCTCGCCGGCTAGGTGAATCTCTCCACTTAACTCGGCAGTCGAAAAGGCAAGCTCGCCACGGCTAGCCGCTTGGCCGCTAAGTAGCTGAAGCGGTGCGGGGCTAGGCAACACTGAATCTAAGTAGTGTTGCAGTACGCTGATATCGGGTAGGCGTGCGTCCTCCCAATGCAGTTGGCCAGTCGCTGCCTCTTGTGCGTGTTCTGGGTCAATTGGGCTACGTGCTTCCAGCGTGATGTCGGCATCTGCCAACAGGGTTTGTTGGCGGTGGCTGAGCGTGGCATCGCTGAGTGCGAGCGTGGCATTAAGGGTTTCGTCGGGGGAAAGCGCTGCCGTTAGCGAGCCATCGCCCTGGGCAGAAAAATCAAGCAGCTCAGCGCCAAGCGCCGGGGCTTGAACCTTAAGTGAAGCTTGGTAAGGCCGCGCATCGCGCAGGGTAGCGCTGGCCTCAATATGGCCGCTCCCCGAGAGCTGTATTCCTTGGCCATCAAAGGTGTGTGCCAGGTAGCGGTCCAGCATGTCCAAACGGGTGACGTTTCCCTGTATATCCACGCTTACGCCGGTGGGAAGGTCTAGCTGGTCGAGACGTTGGTTGGGCACGCTGGTGGCTAAATGTAGCTGGGTATCGGTGGCGTATGGGTGTGTGTCGGCAAGTACGACCTCGTTTAGCTGTGTTGAAAAGTGCAGCTGATCACCGTCTACAGATAGGCTCACTCGTCCTTCACCGCTGGCCGTATGGCGTGGCGGTGGGGCGTCGGCAATTAGCCAGCGGCGGGTATCCTCTTCAGTGGGCCGCAGGCGCTGCTCGTCAACGGTCAAATGCAGTGCGGGGGCGTCCAGTGTTAGGTCGCTGCCGGGCAGGAATTCACCATTCGCAAGGCTAAGCTCACCTGCCAGGGCACCGCGGCCGTTCAGGGTTAACCAAGGCAGCGCTTCTAAATAGGGCATGAACACGTCCCAAGCGTCTGCTTGGGCATTAATGGAGAGCTCTGCCGATAGGGCGCTCAGCAGCACAGCCGTTAGTTCATCTCGGGATTGTTGCGTTGTGACAACCGGCTCAAGGGTGGCATCGGCCTGAAGATTAATGTCACGCACCAGCGTTGCTTGGTCGCTTAGGCGCAGCAAGCGCCCTTGGGTGATATCCAACGATGCATTGGGCACCGCTAGGGCGTCGCGACTTAATTGGGTATTACTTACCTGCAGCTGGCCTTCGGCTTCCAGGGCGATATCGCCCACGGTCAGGCGGCGAATGCCCTGTGCATCCAGCGCTTGTATGTGTAGCTCGCCACGCAGCAGCGCCAGCAGTGAGAGGGAAAGCGTGGCCTGCTGGGCTTCCACTGTAATGGGGAGCGCGCTGTCATCCCGTGCTAGGTAGAGGTTTTCCACCTCCCAGCGCCCAGGGTGAAGGCTAGTTGCATCTGTCCAGCGGATTTCCACACCGTCAATCTGTGAAATACGCTGGGGTAGCCACTGGCTATTAAGCAGCCATGTACTGCCTATTAGCCATGTTAAGGCGACCAGCAGGGCGCTTAGCAGGGCGATAAGTAGCAGGCGCGGCAGGCGGCGCGGCGCGTGTTTACTGTTCGTCATACGGGCTTCCTAGCAGATGACTCCTGTTGGCGCATGTTTTATGGCATTATGCGCGTCGTGGGGCAGTTATGGGTTTTCGATTTCAACGCTAGGCAGGCAGCAAAGCCATGTTCAAGGATTTTTACGCGCAGCGCGGAGAGTACGTGGTGATCTCCGCTGAGCAGGCCAGCCGTTTCGCTAAAGGCGTGGCCGGCGATTACAACCCGATTCATAACCCGGATGCGCGGCGTTTTTGCGTACCCGGCGACCTGCTGTTTACGCTGGTGCTGGTGAAGTTTGGGTTGTCGCGACAAATGGAATTTCGCTTCACCAATATGGTGGGTGCCGATACACCTCTGATGTTTAATGAAGTAGAAAATGGCGATATTCACGTCGTGGACGAGAGCGGCAAGTGTTATCTCCAGGTAGTACGTCGCGGCGATGTTACCCAGGATAAGGCGGCGGTTGAAGCGTTTGCCCGCTGCTATGTGGCGTTTTCAGGTAAAAACTTCCCGCACTATTTGAAGCCATTGATGGAACAGCATGGGGTGATGTTTAACCCTAAACGCCCCTTGGTTATCTACGACAGTATGGGGTTTTGCTTAGAACGCTTAGACGGTTTTGCACCAGACTTAGCCTTAACCTGCTCATCCTTAGATGTGCAGGGCAAGCGCGCTGATGCGCTGCTGGAGTTCTCCATCGAATCGGCGGGTGAGGCCGTGGGTGTTGGCTCCAAAAAGCTGGTTGTTAGCGGGCTGTGCGACTACGACGCCGCTGAAATGGCCGCTATCGTGGACGAGTTTTATCGTTTAAAGGCGGCCTACGAAGCCGCCTAAGCGTTGTAAAGCGCTGTGCATCTAGGCCACTACCGTGACGGGGCAGGGAGCAAGCTCAATGACTTTTTGGCTCACGCTGCCTAATAGCGACTCCTGAAGATACCCCAAGCCCCGTCTGCCCATCACTATCACGGGGCTGTCGGGGCATTTTTCAGCTTGCTGAATAATGGCTTCCGCGCAGTGTTCAGTCTGCAAAAGCTGCTCGGTCACTCCTGCGGGCACATCGCCCAGGGCCTCACGGGTGCTGCGAAAAACCCGTTGCTCTTCGCTCTCACCACTGTCCAATAAGGGTTGAGACCCTGGGGGTTGGCAAAACAGCATCTCAACGCTGATATGACCGCTGCGTGCCAGGTCGCCCGCTAATTGCGCTGCCACGTCGCTGTGGGAAGAGCCATCTACCGGTAATAAAATGCGTCCAATCCGTGCGGATTCAATAATGCCAGCATCGGCATGGATGACCGTGACCGGCCCTCGGGCGCGGTGAACCACTGCGTTACTCACGCTCCCTTTTAGCCATTTGCCAACTTCACTCAAGTGACGAGCGCCCATCACGAGCAAGGTCTTTTGATGCTGGCGGGCGTGCTCCACAATGACGCGTTCCGGATGGCTCACAAAACCATCATCGTGTAAGCGCGTCTCTTCTACGGTCAACGACTGGGTAAAAGGCAGTGCCGCTAACTGATAGCGGGCGGCTTGAAACGCATCGCTGGCTTTTGCATCCTGCTGGGCGCGGTCGTGGTCGTCGCTGATATCGCGGTTGCTGGGCACGTCGCTTAGCTCAGCAGGCTTGAGCGGCAGAACATGTACCAACTGCAATGTTGCATCTAACAGGCTGGCTAGCAGGGCGGCGTGATGGGTGGCCGCTGTGGCTTCTTCCGAACTATCGACGGGCACCATCACAATGGATACGTGTTCGCTCATGTTTGTAGCTCCTTGTGGTTAAGAGCGTAATCGTTATAGGCGATAGCCTAGCGCACCCGCGTTTTAATATCAGCGTTAAGCGGGGTAAAGATTTGCAAGCCCGTTAACGGTAGCAGGTGCCATCAACGCCGCCACTGCGGTATTCTCAGCGATACCATTATAATGACAGGGTGCTCAGGCACCTTGCGCTGGACTCAATGAGGCTTTGCATGAATCGAATGAAAACGCTAACGCTTGCCTGTGCAGCGGCCACGTTGGCCGCGGCTTCCTTTAGTGCTCAGGCGCGTGACTTTCGCTTAGGGTTAATTACCCCCGCCCAGCACCTGTGGTCTACCGAAGCAGAAGCCTTTGCCGAAACCCTTAACGAGCGCTCTGGCGGTGAACACAGCGTTAGCGTTTATCCCGCTCAACAGTTGGGCAATGAGGCGCAAATGGTGCAGCAGCTGCAAACCGGCGCGCTGGATATGGCCTTCTTGACCATTGCTGAAATCTCTAACCGTATTCCCGATTTTGGCGCGCTTTACGCCCCTTATCTGGTTGATGATGTGAACCACGCCGCGCGGCTGCTGCGTTCAGACGCTGCAGGCGAACTGCTGGGGTTAATGCCGGAGGGCGTTGGGTTAATGGGCATGGGCTACGGCATGGTCGGTATGCGCCAAGTGCTTAGCCGCAGCCCTATCGAGAGTGCTGAAGATCTGCGTGGTCAGCGTCTGCGGATTACCCCTTTTGATCCGATTCGCGACTTTTACAACGCTGTAGGCGCGGCGCCTGCGCCCATGCCACTGTTAGAGGTCTACGATGCCCTGGCGAATGGTCAGGTTGATGCCATTGATATGGACTTCGATTCGATTTTAATTCTGAAGTTTTACGAGCAGGCGGAAAACCTGCTGATCTCAAACCACATGATGTTCCCCATGGTGGGCGTGGTGTCGGGGCGTGTATGGCGTGAGTTGTCCGAAGAGGACCGAGAGCTGATTGAAACCGCAATGGCCGAGCATCTAGAGAACGTGCTGGTCGGTTTTGAAGAGATGGACGCGGCCCAGGAAGAAGAGATCCGCGCGCTGGATATTAATATTGTCGAGGCCGATGCCGAATTCTTCTCTGAGGCGATTGCCGAATGGGAAGAGGTTTGGGGCCCCAAAGCACCGATGCTCGACACCCTGCGCGAGGAAGCGGACCGGCTGCGTGACGAGTAGCACTTTATCAAGGGCCTTTAACCACCATGCTGCAACGCTTTTCTTTAGGGCTTGCCCGATGTGAAGAGATTACCGCCGCTGCGTTAGCAGCGGCGGTAACGTGTTTGATACTCATCAATATTGCCTTTCGCGCCCTGGGAAACCCGATTTACTGGGTAAGCGAGCTGGCGATTTACGCCATGATCTGGATGACCTTTCTGATTGCCGGGGCAGTGCTTAAGCGCCGCCAAGGTATCGCGGTAACACTGTTGAGTGACTTGCTGCCACCCGTGGGCCGGAAGCTAATAACGCTTTGGGTTGATGCCATGGTGCTGCTGTTTGCTGTGTTGCTGGTGTGGCTATGCTGGCGCTGGTTTCAGCCACTTGCGCTTGCTCAGGCTGGGTTTGATACCCGCGCATTTCAGGGCCAAACCTTCAACTTTATTTATGCTGAGAACACTTCGACGATCGGGATTAAAAAGTTCTGGGTATGGTTGATTGTGCCGTGGTTTGCACTTTCGCTTAGCCTGCATAGTCTCGCCAATCTAGGGCAGTCACTTTTGTCCCTTAAGGCCCGCGCATGACCATTATCGTTTTTTTGCTGCTGTTGCTGGGGGCTGTGCCTATTGCTCTGGTGCTGGCACTAACGGCCCTGTGGTATATCCAGGCCTCCAACAATACGGTGCTGTTTGATTCCTATCCGCAACAGCTATTTAGTGCCGTTGAAAGCTACGGGCTGCTCGCGATTCCGCTGTTTATGCTGGCGGGAGAACTGATGAATGAAGGCGGGCTGACCAAGCGACTGATTGCGCTGGCGCGTATTTTGGTGGGCGGTTTTCGTGGCGGGCTTGCCTACATTAACCTGGTGGCCAATATGATGATGGCGGCGATTATTGGCTCGGCCGCTTCGCAGATTGCCATTATGTCCCGCGCGATGGTGCCTGCCATGGAGCAGGAGGGCTACGACAAACCGTATAGCGCCGCGATTACTGCCGCCGGTGGGCTGCTCTCGCCGATTATTCCACCTTCCATGCTGTTTGTACTGTTCGGGGTGATGGCCCAGGTGCCCATTGCAGAGATGTTTATTGCCGGGCTATTGCCAGGGTTGCTGCTAGGCGCAAGTTTTTTTGTGGTAATCGCTTTAGTGGGGTTTGTTCAGCAGTACCCAAAAGGTGAGTGGCCTAGCCGCCGCCAGGCGCTGCACGATGCGCTATGGGGGCTGCCTGCGCTGCTTATTCCGGTGATTATTATTGGTGGGATTTTACTGGGTATTGCTACCCCCACGGAGTCTGCTGCCCTGGCGTCGCTTGCGGCGTTATTGATGGGGCGTTTTGTGTACGGGGATTTGCGCTTTAAACAACTACCCGAGGTGCTGATCCGCACCGCGATTAATGCGGGGCTGGTGATTATGCTGATTGCCGCCGCGGGAGTGTTTGGTTGGGTAGTGGTTTATGAGCGGCTGCCGCAAATGGCGGCGGCGTGGATTGCCGCGTTCACCAGTGACCCCTTTGTATTCTTGTTACTGGTGATTGGGGCGCTGCTCATTGTAGGAATGATCATCGACGGCATCGCCGCGCTCATTCTAGTGGTGCCCATTTTAATGCCCATTGCCCAAAGCCAGTTTGCAATTAGCCCGTACCAGTTTGGGGTGGTGGTGTGTTTAACCTTAGTCATGGGACTGTTGACCCCACCCGTTGGCGCGGGGCTGTTTATTGCCTCTTCCATGACCGGTGCGCCGCCGCTGAAAATCTTCCGTGCGTTGCTGCCGTTTCTGCTGGCCACGCTAGTCACGCTAGTGCTACTAGCGTGGCAGCCCTGGCTAACGACCGGGCTTATTCAGCGTTAAGCCGCGCTGTCATTAAGCGGCATCACGTCGACCTCGACCTCTAGCTGATGGTCACCGCCGCCGTTCATGACGCCTTTTAGCGGCGCAACGTCGGCGTAGTCCCGACCCCAGGCCAGTACCGGGTGCTGCTCACCGGGCACTGTACCGTTGGTTGGGTCTAGCGCTAGCCATCCCCAGTCAGGAATCCAGGCAGCAAGCCAGGCATGGGAGGCGTCCGCGCCAATCAAACGTGGCTGGCCAGGCGGCGGCTGGGTTTCCAGGTAGCCGCTAACGTAGCGCGCTGCCAGGCCTACGGAGCGTAGGGCGCCAATGGCTAAATGGGCAAAGTCCTGGCAGACACCGCGGCGGTTAGCCAGCACGTCGCTTAGCGGGGTGGCTAGCGTTGTGAAGCTGGGGTCGTACTCAAAGGAAGAGTAGATCAGTTGGTTAAGCGCTAACGCTGATTCTATTAACGGGCGGCCGGGGGTGAAGCAACTGCGGGCAAAGGTGGCGAGCTCGTCGTTCCGGCGGATAAACGGTGAATCCAGGCGGTAGAGCTGCATGTCAAAACGGTTGTCGCCCCGCAACTGTTCCGCGACCTGTTCCCAGGCGGGCGAGGTGGCGGGCAGCGGCCCCAGTGGCTGGGTGTTAAGCGGTGTGACGACGGTAACATCCAGGGTTTGATGAACCTCTTCCATGGCGAAGTAGAGCACCCGATTGCCGAACACATCCCGCCGCTCTGCCTGTACCTGGGGCATCGGGCTAATGATGAGATCTGATGCACCGCACTGCTGATGCAGGGTTTTGCGCGGCAGCACCCGGGCTTCACTATGGCACAGGGTTACCGGTGCGCTGTAGTGGTAGCGCGTGGTATGCCGCAGGGTGTAGTTCATTCGTCTAGCTCCATGCTGACTAATTGGCGCGGCCGCTCTACATGGCTGAAGTGGCTATGGCTGATGGCATTTGAGAGTGCACTTAGTGGGGCAATCAAATCATCCAATAGCTGCTCCAGCGCCTCCTGCGCCCCTGGGGTGTCGGCAAGGTGGCTCAAACGGTCGATGTCCGCCAAGTGCAGCGCCGCGTTGGCTTGAATCAGCAGCCGCCGCTCGGCGTTGCGATAAGGCGATGAGCTGCCGGGCAGTTTGTCCATTTGCCGCTCAAGACGTTTGAGCATATAGCCCACCGAACGGGGGTTCGTTTCATCAAAGAGCAGCAGGTCGAGAATTGCTTCCGGGTGCAGCTCGCTACGGTAGCGCCTTCGGTAAGCGGTAAAGTTATCGGTGGTGGCCAGCACGACTTCCCATAGCGCCAGCCCCGGCGAGTGCGGCGAATTAAGAGTGAGCTTAAGCAGCGATAAAAGCCCCAGTACTCGGTCCAAAAAGCGGCCGATATCCATAAATCGCCAGCCGTAGTGGTGGGGCATGGTTTCGTTGCATAGGCCAAAAAATGCTGCTAATTGGGCAGAAAGCCCCTCGCAGGCGCGCCGGGCAGCGCTAGGTGCAAGGGTTGGGCTTAAGCTGCTCATCTGTTGGCGCAGCTGGTGCGCTACCCGCCAGGAGTCATCGCCCAGGTGGTCACGCACGCTGCGGGCGTTACGCAGCAGTTGGGCAAACAGCGGTTGCAGCGCCTGAGGCTCTTGCTCACCAAACTGGGCTAACAAGGCGGTGCGTTTTTGCGCAAAGCCAATGAGTGGCGGTTTGGCGTTTTCACCGTCGCTCTCTAGCGTGGTGATCTCTAGTGCTAGCAACAGCTCGTCGAGCAGTTGGTCGGCAATATCGTCCTGGTCATACTCCATGAGACGCATCAGTGCTTCCCGCAGCAAGCGTGCGCGGGCATCCAGGCGCTCACCGTAGCGCCCTAACCAAAATAGGCTTTCGGCAACACGGCTGGGTAGGTCGGTGCCGTCGCGGGTAGCGACCACCGGGCCACGGGCTTGCCGAAGCTGGCTTACGTGGGGCTGTGGCGTTGTCGCGGTCACCCACACATCTTTTACCACCGGGCTACTGAGTGAAGGCGTACCAGGCGCGCCGACCCAAGCTAGCCCACCGGGCATCACATGGTAGTCGCTAAGCTGCTGCCCTGGCGTACTGACGCTTGCCGGTGTGCGGGAAACAAAGCAGCGCAGGTTCAGCGGGGTGGGGGTTAAGCGCTGCAATTGGTGGTCAAACACCGGTGCGGTTGCAGGCCGTGTATCAGCGTTGGCGTTGGGCAGCAGTAGCGTCTCACCCAATAAATGCTCACACAGCGCGGGCAGGTAGTCCGCAAGCTCCGGTAGCTCAAGCACACCTACCCCAAGGGCATTCGACATAGCCACGCCTCCGGTACGGGCGGCTTGTAACAGCCCCGGTACACCAAGCTGTGAATCACCGCGAAGCTCTAACGGGTCGCAGTAAGCGTCGTCGCAGTGGCGCAGTACAACATCCACTGGCTGCAGGCCGCCTAAGGTGCGCAGCCACAGCTGGCCGTCGCGCACTACCATGTCCTGGCCTTCGGCGAGGTTGATGTTCAGGTAATTAGCCAAGTAGGCGTGTTCAAAGTAGCGCGGGCTGCCCGGCCCAGGGGTGAGCAGCACCACGCTTGGATTATCGCGGTGCTGGTAAGCCAAAGCGGTTAGCGTGCGGTGGTACTTATCTAAAAAGCCTGCCAGCCGCTTTAACGGCGCGTTGCGGTACATCTCGGGTAGCGCACGGGCCATTAAAATACGGTTTTCCAGCGCAAAGCCAGTGCCAGAAGGCGCCTGTAAGCGGTCGGCTATTACCCGCCACTGGCCTTCCGCATCTTGAATCACATCCACGCCGTGAAAGCTGATGGAGGGGCGGTCACTTGGCTGTGACCCGTGGCAGGGCAACAAAAAGTGGGGGGAGGCAAGAATGGCCTGGGTAGGCAAAAGGCCTGCGTCAAACAGCGTGCGGGGGCCATAAATGTCTTGATACAGGGCATTGAGCAGGCGGCTACGCTGGGTGATGCCAATTTCCAGCGTTTGCCACTGGGCCTGATCGATTACCCACGGCAAGGGGTCTAGGCGCCAGGCACGTCCGTGGGAGTCATCGTGCATGTTGAAGATGACGCCGTTTTCCGCCAACAACCGCTGGATCTCTTCATGCTGCTGAAAGCGACCATCCGCCCCTAACGCTTCAAGGGCGCCGAGCAGGTTCTGCCAACCAGGGCGTAGCTGGCCCTGGCGGTCTAGCAGCGCATCAAAGGTGCCGGGCTGTCCCTTGCCTAGCTGATTAACGTAGTCCTCAACAAGCCCAGCGTTGCCGCGCATAAGTGAGGGAGAGACAGGGGCCGTCATGATCCTTGTTGTCCTAAGCAGGTAAGAGGCGGATTATCCTGCAGCTCGTGTTGATAAGAAAGTATTAAGCGCCAGTATATGAAAGACCATTAGCGTGGGTTCCAGCGGAGGTCTAGCGTGCAAGGCAGCTCTTGGTTGGCTATCTCGGCGTTAGGTGCTTGAAAGCCATGGCGATGTCCGCTGTCGCTAAACCTCCCCAGGCGCCGGGCCTCTGCTTCAAAGGCGTTCACAGGAAAGGTGTCAAAACCACGGCCAGTGGGGTGCACCACATGGTATGTACAGCCTGCGACGGCACGCTGATTCCAGGTATCAATTACGTCAAACACCAGTGGCGCATGGATGGGGATTTGCGGGTGTAGCGCCGAAGGCGGCTGCCAGGCGCGGTAGCGCACACCCGCGACGGCTTCCCCGTTCCGCCCGGTAGCGGTAAGGGGTACTCGTCGACCGTTGCAGGTCACCAAGTAGCGATCGCCGCTCATGCCGTTAACTTTCACCTCTAGACGTTCAACCGATGAGTCCACATAGCGGGCGGTGCCACCATTGGTGGACTCTTCACCCAGCACATGCCATGGCTCAATAGCTTGGCGTAGCTCAATATTTAGCATGGGCGTGCTCAGCCGCCCGTGAACCGGGAAGCGGAACTCTAAAAACGGCGCGAACCACTCAAGCTCAAAATCGAAGCCATGATTGCCCAGGTCACTGAGCACGTCGTTTAAGTCTTCCCATAAATAGTGGGGGAGCATCCAGCGGTCTTGCAGGGCGCTGCCCCAGCGTATCGGTTTGGCACGATACGGCGTTTTCCAGCAGCGGGCCACCAGCGCACGAATCAGCAGCATCTGCATGAGCCCCATGCGGGCATGGGGCGGCATTTCAAAGCCTCTCAGCTCTAAAAGGCCCAGGCGGCCGCTATCGCTATCCGGTGAATAGAGCTTGTCGATGCAGAACTCGGCGCGATGGGTGTTGCCGGTTAAGTCGGTGAGCAGGTGGCGCAGCAGCCTGTCTACTAGCCAGGGTTGCACCACCTCACCTTCGGGCATTTGTTGCAAGGCAATTTCCAGCTCATACAGTGCTTCGTGGCGGGCTTCATCCACTCGGGGCGCTTGGCTGGTGGGGCCGATAAACAGGCCTGCGAACAGGTACGAAAGACTGGGGTGGTGCTGCCAGTAGGTAACCAGGCTTGCCAGTAGATCAGGGCGGCGGAGAAACGGTGAGTCGTCCGGGGTAATGCCGCCCAGAGTGACATGGTTGCCGCCGCCGGTACCGGTATGACGGCCATCCAGCATGAACTTTTCGGTGCCTAGGCGGGCTTGGCGGGCTTCGTCGTAGAGCCGTTCGGTTTGGGCTACCAGGGTTTGCCAGCTGGCAGCGGGCATAATATTGACCTCAATGACACCGGGGTCAGGGGTGATCTGGAAACTTTCTAGGCGTGGGTCACGGGGCGGGGCATAGCCTTCGATCATCACCGGGCAGCTCAAGGCACGGGCACACTCTTCAATACTGCTGAGCAGGTCCAGGTAGTGCTCAAGCTGGGTAAGTGGCGGCAGGAAAATATGCAAACGCCCGTCCCTTGGCTCTATGCACAGGCTGGTGTGAATGACTTTGTGCTCGCGGTCGCCCTCGGCGCTAGGCTGCTGTTGAACGGCTTCACCCTCTGGGTGGCTGTCGCTGGGGTGCAAGCTTTGGCCCAGGCGCTCGGCGCTGGTGAAGAGGTGCTGTTCGGCGTTACGTCTGGCCACTTCGCCATGGATGTCGCCGATCGCCGGCCGGGGGGCAAACAGCGACTGGGGCTGTGGTTGATCCTCCGGGTCGGCCCAGGGCAGCGCGGAAAGGGGGAGGCGCAGGCCCATGGGTGAGTCGCCGGGAACAAGGAAGAGATGGTCGCGCTTCAGCGGCCAGCGACCGCTCTCCCAGCGGTGATTGTGGGCAATGGAGTGGCGCAGGGGCAGGGCATAGCCCACTGCGGCGCCCAAGTCCTGTTCCAGCAAGCGGGCCAAGCGCTGGCGTTCGGCATCATCTTTTAGGTCGGCGCTGAGGGGGTCAACGCTTACCGGAAGCGTTTGCTCTTTCCAGAGATAGTAGTAAGCGTCCTCAAAGGCTGGGATCCAATGGCGCTCTGCCACATCTAGCCGCTCGCTGAGAGCACGCGTGAACTGCTGGGCCATGGCGTCATCGACAATTACCTTCGGCGCACCGTCCATGCAGGCCAGCCATTTGGGGTCGCGCCATAAGGCCACGCCATCCTTGCGCCAATAGCACGCCAGTGCCCAGCGGGGCAGTGGCTCGCCGGGGTACCATTTACCCTGCTGCTGTTGGATAACGCTGCCAGGGGCATAGGCGGTTTGTAGGCGGGTTAATAGCGCTTCGGCACGCTCGCGTTTGTGTTCGCCCAGGGCATCAGTATTCCACTGAGGGCTTTCCATATCATCGACGGACACAAACGTAGGTTCGCCGCCCATGGTCAGGCGTACGTCCTGGCGGTTGAGTTCGCTGTCCACCTGGTCGCCTAGCTGCAGAATTTGTTGCCACTGGTGGTCACTGTAGGGTTTGGTGACCCGGGGATCTTCGTGGATGCGCTCCACGCGCATCTCCACATCAAAAGTGGCCTCACACTTTTCCGAAAAACCGGTAATCGCAGCGGCACTCCCGGTGGTGGGTGTGGCAGCAAGTGGGATGTGCCCTTCACCGGCAAACAGGCCCGAGGTGGGGTCAAGCCCTACCCAACCGGCGCCGGGCAAAAATACTTCTGTCCAGGCGTGTAAGTCGGTGAAGTCAACGTCGGTGCCACTCGGGCCGTCTAAGGCTTTTACATCAGGAGTCAACTGGATCAAATAGCCCGAGACAAAGCGTGCCGCTAAGCCCAAGTGGCGCAGAATCTGAACCAATAGCCAAGCGCTATCCCGACAGGAGCCGCTGCCAAGAGACAAGGTTTCTTCACAGCTTTGAACCCCTGGCTCCATACGTACTAGATAGCTGATGTCATGCTGGAGCCGCTGATTAAGGGCCACTAGAAAATCCACCGCGGTGGTTGGCTCCTGAGTAACCTCTTTTAGCCATTCAAACAGGTGGGGGCCTGCTTCGGTAACTTCCAAATAGGGGCTTAGCTCGTTTCGTAGCTCTTCGGGGTAGGTGAACGGGATTTTTTGGGCGATATCATCCAGAAAAAAATCAAACGGATTAATCACCGTCATTGGCGCAATCAGCTCGACGGCAATGGTTAGCTGTTTGCGGGGTTCGGGGAAAACCAGGCGCGCATTAAAGTTGCCGAACGGATCCTGTTGCCAGTTTAAAAAGTGGTCATCCCCCGAGATATTGAGCGAATACGCTTCGATGTGCGTGCGGCAGTGGGGCGCGGGGCGTAGGCGAACTACATGGGGCGATAATTTAACGGGTCGGTCAAAGCGGTACGTTGTTCGGTGATGCAAGGCAACGCGAATGGTCATGAGGCAGCCCCTAAAATAAGCCGTGTTCAACCGATCTAACGTTTAGCCAGCATCGGTAAGAAAAACAACAGTTAAAAAGTTAAGTAACAAAAGTATCGTTCCAGTTGATCTTTTTTGCAGCTGCAATATTTCGCTAGGCGTTTAAGAAGTGTGGAAAATCGACTAAAACCCTTGGCGAAGCATTGCTTGCACTTTAATAGTGCTTTTTTTAGCCGCCATTTTGGCAAATCACCATAAAGGTGCGCTGATAAATGACTAAAAATTTAAGTGCCTTCTTATGAATTACCTAAACGTTGAAATAACGCGAAAGATGGTACGTATTTTGCGTAAATACATGTGTAGTTAACTATAAGAGTAGTTAACTATACGAGTGATTAATGTATGTCGTTAGCTACGTAGATTGCGCGCGGCAGGCCTACACTAGGTTTAATGTAGATGCCGCTTCTATCCTTGCGCTAGGAGAGCGCCCATGAGCCAAGTGAATTGGAATAACTATGTGTGCCGTGACTTTTACGATGAACTGTTAGCGGCGCCAGGGCAGCCCCGTGCATCGGCAGATGAGCTGTGCAATATGCTGGCGCGGTTTAGCGGTGAAGAGCTAGCCGAGCGTAAAACAGCAGCGGAAATTGCTATTCGTACCATGGGAATTACGTTTACCGTTTATTCCGAAGGGGCGATGATTGATCGGGCTTGGCCGTTCGATATTGTGCCAAGGATTATATCCGCCAGCGAATGGCGTAAAACAGAGGCCGGATTAAAGCAGCGAGTACAAGCGCTTAACCTGTTTATTGATGATCTTTATCACGACCAAAAAGTAATTAAAGACAAAGTGTTACCCGCCGAAGTGTTAGCCCAGTCGGTTAACTTTCGGCCCCAGTGTGTCGGCGTTAATCCACCCCACGGGGTATGGGCGCATATTTGCGGGTCGGACTTAGTGCGTGGCGGAGATGGCACGCTTTATGTGCTTGAAGACAATCTGCGTATTCCCTCCGGTGTTTCTTACATGCTGGAGAATCGTAATGTGACCAAGCGCGTACTGCCGGAGCTGTTTGCCTCGGGCAAAATTTTGCCAGTGGATGACTATGTGTCCCAGCTTTACGACATGCTGGCGGCGATGTCGCCTCGCCCAGGGGATGACCCGCAAGTGGTTGTATTAACTCCCGGTATCTATAACTCGGCTTACTTTGAGCACGCCTATTTGGCCCAGCAAATGGGGGTTGAGCTGGTGCAGGGTAGCGACCTGCTGGTCGACGATGAGGATGTGGTCTACATGCGAACCGTCGAGGGATTGCGCCGCGTCGACGTGATTTACCGCCGAGTAGACGATGAGTTCCTTGATCCAGAAGCGTTTAATTCCGACTCCATGCTGGGAGTAGCGGGCTTAATGCGCTCCTGGCGAGCGGGTAAGGTGGCGCTGGCCAATGCGCCTGGGGCCGGGGTCGCCGATGATAAAGTTGTCTATGCCTTTGTGCCTGAGATTATTCGCTATTACCTGGATCAGGAGCCGCTGCTGCCCAACGTGCCGAGCTACCTGTGCATGTTTGAAGATGACCGCAAATACGTGCTGGAGCATTTAGATGAGCTGGTGGTCAAGCCTGCCAACGAATCCGGCGGTTACGGCATGCTGATTGGCCCGCGTTCCACTAAAGAGGCCCGCGAAGAGTTTGCCCGGCTGATTAAAGCCAACCCGCGTAACTACATGGCGCAGCCCACGTTAGCGCTATCAACCACCCCTACGCTTTCCAATGGCATACCGCAGCCGCGCCATGTGGATCTTCGCCCGTTTATCCTGTCTGGACCGGAAACCCATGTCACTACTGGGGGGTTAACCCGCGTAGCGCTGGTGGAAGGCTCGTTAGTGGTGAACTCCTCTCAGGGCGGTGGTAGCAAAGACACTTGGATAGTCGAAACCGATGAGAACGCGGCGCCTGCCGCTGAGCTGAAAGGAGCCTAGCGCCATGTTGTCACGCGTAGCAGAAAACCTTTATTGGATGGCGCGCTATATCGAGCGTGCCGAAGACACCGCCCGGCTACTAAGTGTTAATAGCCACCTAATGCTGGATTTGCCCCGCCTTCTTCCGCTTGGTTGGGCGCCGCTCATCGAAATGACCGGCACGCTGGAAGAGTTCAATGCACGTCACACCAGCTTTGACGAGCGCAGCGTGGTTTACTTTTTGTGTGCCGATGCACAAAACGGCAGCTCGATTCTTTCCGCTCTGGCTAGCGCTCGGGAAAACTTACGAACCACCCGGGATGTGGTACCCCGGGAGATTTGGGAAGAGATCAACCAGCTCTATCTCAATGTTGCGGATCATGTCGAAAGCGGCGTTAGCCCCCGACGGCGGGATACGTTTTTGAAAAACGTGATACGCGGCTGCCAAACCTTAACGGGCTTGATTGAAGGTACGTTAAGCCATGGCCCCGCCCGTACCTTTATCGAGCTGGGCCGCCAGCTTGAACGGGCGGATATGACCACGCGTATTGTTGACGTTCGTTCGGCAAGTCTGTTGCCCCAGAACCCCGAAGAACTGCTGCCCTTTGAAAACCTACAGTGGATGAGCGTATTGAAATCGCTCACCGCTTACCAGATGTATCGCCAGCAGGTGCGGCTAAGGGTTCGTGGGCCGGATGTGCTGCGTTTTTTGCTACAGGACCCTAACTTTCCGCGCTCGATTGCCTGTAGTTTGGAAACCTTGGGCCACGAGCTGCAGTTGCTGCCTAGGCTAGACCGGGTAGCCGCAACGGTTTCCTTGGTTCGGGCGGATGTCGTTGACGCCGACATTCAGGCACTGGCTCACTCGCCTAGCAAGCTACATGCCTTTGTTGACGAGCTTCAAATAGGCTTCGCCACCATTCACGACACGCTCAGCGCCACCTACTTTGTGAACAGTGAGGAGGTGCCGCGAGTGACGCAATGGCAGAGCCAAAGCCAGAGCCACGCAGGGGATAACGATAACGACTAGTGGCTACATGTGTTTTGGCTACTCACTTTTCGCCACTAGCCTTCTCCATTCACTTTTGGACTATATGGCTTATGCGTAGAGCAGGTGTTTTAAGAACAAGCATTTTGAAAACAGGCATTTAAAAAAACAGAGCATTTAAAACGCTGGGCTGGCGTTTGCGGACTGAATTAATGTGTGCACATACGCCAGCTTGTCGCGCACCGCAGGAGCAATCACCCCCGGTGCTAAATCCAACAGTCCCATGTCGCGGTTTAGCTCATTAACCGCCAAGCCTACTTGGTGAAAGGCCTGCAACATACTATCCAAAGTGCCGTCATACTCCGCGGGGGAAAGCCCCATGTGGCGTGCGGTATCCAGTACAGCCACCATATCCAAATAAAACGCAAATGTTTCGGCGAAGTCTTCCCAGGGATGCATAGCGGCGTAAGCCGAAATAAACTGAGCTTGCCATTGGGAAGGTGAGCCTTGCTGGTAGTAATACTCTAACGCATCGGCGTAGGTGGGATAGTTATGGTCGCCAAACACCTGGCGGAAGGCCTGCTCATCGCGCTCTTTGACCAGTAAATCCCAGTAGTAGTGGCCAATTTCATGACGGAAATGGCCGATTAGCGTTCGGTGAGACTCGTTCATATCGACCCGCAAGCGTTCGCGCTCAACGTCATCCGCTTCCTTAACGTTTATCGTAATGTGGCCGCTTGCATGGCCGGTATATACCTTCTCCTGGCTTGCCGTTGAGCGCCAAAGGCCTTGGTCGGGTAGGGCGTCTGCCATAAATGAAAAGCTTAACGGCACACGAATATCTTCTCCTTCCGTACCGTGGGGGAGCGAAAGTAGGTCTAGCGTGTGGAATAGCCGACGCTTAGCGGCCTCAAGTGCTGCCCAGCGTTCCCGGTGCCCGTTAATCGCAAGATCGGGGATAACAGCGTTATAGCGGCAGCAGGTGCACAGCGTATCGGCGTGACCCTCATGCATTACCACCATGCGGTTACACACATTCTCTACTGCGTAGTTGTGGCACTTCATCAGCGCAGCGTTGCAGCTAGGGTTTGCGCAGCGGTAGCCCCCATTTGTTAAAGGCTCCAACGCCACGATATGCGAACACGCAGGACACCAGCCCACTTCTGATTGGCAGGCAAGGCAGTGGGTGTTTTCATAAAAAAGTGGATTGCCACAGCGGCAGCTGAACGTCTGCATGGTGCCTCCTTGTGTGATGCCGCACCGTGGGAACAGCACGCGCAGCGTTGCTAGCACTTGGCTGTAACGTGAGCATAGCGATGGGATGTCCGCTAGGGAAAGACTAATTACCGTGGCAATAAAGATAGCTACTGCACTAAGGGCGATGTTGACGTTTACGTTAACTTGCTGATATACCCTAGAGGCTCCTAATTAGAACCCATAACAAACATAAACGTGAGGAATAGTGCTATGTCCGTACGCGAAATACCCATGTACATCGATGGTCAGCAAGTTGTATCCGAAAGCCAGGACTG
Organism: Halomonas sp.; assembly: GCF_017515565.1. Taxonomy (GTDB): domain Bacteria; phylum Pseudomonadota; class Gammaproteobacteria; order Pseudomonadales; family Halomonadaceae; genus Vreelandella. The sequence continues at coordinate 82,280 of NZ_JAFWFN010000083.1, read as the reverse complement.
GCGCGATGTAGTAAACCCCGCCACTCAGGAAGTGGTTGCCCGGGTACCTTTCTGTACCGCCGAAGAAGTAGAGCGCGCCATTGCCAGCGCAAAAACAGCGTTTAAAGAGTGGCGTAAAGTGCCGCTGGGTAAGCGCATGCGCATTATGCTGAAGCTTCAGGCGCTGATTCGTGAGAACACCGCTGAACTGGCGGCGCTGATTACCGAAGAGCACGGTAAAACATTGCCCGATGCTGAAGGTGAAGTAGGGCGTGGCCTTGAAGTGGTTGAGCACGCCTGCTCGATTACCTCGCTGCAGCTGGGCGAGCTTGCTGAAAACGCTGCCAATGAAGTTGACGTTTACACCATGCATCAGCCGCTTGGTGTTGGCGCTGGTATTACGGCCTTCAACTTCCCGATTATGTTGCCCTGTTTTATGTTCCCGCTGGCTATCGCCACCGGCAATACCTTTGTTCTAAAGCCTTCCGAACAAGACCCAAGCTCAACCATGCGTTTGGTAGAACTTGCCCATGAGGCGGGTGTTCCACCCGGTATATTGAACGTTGTGCATGGCGGCCCTGATGTCGCCAACCAGATCGCTGATCACCAGGATATCAAAGCGCTCTCATTTATCGGTTCGACCCACGTAGGCTCACTTCTCTACAACCGTGCTGCTGCTGCAGGCAAGCGCATGCAGGCCATGATGGGTGCCAAAAACCACTGTGTCGTTATGCCGGATGCCAACCGCAGTCAAGCAATTGACAGCCTGTTAGGTTCAGCATTTGGTGCAGCAGGCCAGCGCTGTATGGCTAACTCCGTGGTAGTGCTGGTGGGTGAAGCCCGCGAATGGGTGAAGGACATTGAAGAGGGCGCCCGCAATATGAAAGTAGGGCCAGGCACCCAGCGCGATGCGGATTTAGGCCCGGTGGTTTCGCCCCAGGCAAAAGAGCGCGTAGAGCGCCTGATTAGCGCGGGGGAAAAAGAGGGTGCCAAACTGTTAGTAGATGGCCGTGGCTTCACGGTGGAAGGTTATGCTGAAGGTAACTTCGTCGGGCCAACACTGTTTGCTGACGTTACGGCGGATATGACCATCTACCGGGAAGAAATCTTTGGGCCGGTACTTTGTGTAGTGAGTGTTGAAACGCTGGATGAAGCCATCGAGTTTATTAACGCTAACCCCAACGGCAACGGCACCTCGATTTTCACTAACTCCGGTTGGGTAGCGCGGCGCTTTGAAACCGATATTGATGTTGGACAGATCGGGATTAACGTACCCATTCCTGTGCCGGTGGCCTATTTCAGCTTTACCGGCTCGCGGGCGTCTAAGCTGGGAGATCTGGGGCCGAACGGCAAACAGGCCATTGCCTTCTGGACACAGACTAAAACGGTCACCGCCCGCTGGTTTGAGCCGGAAAACGTCTCAAGCGGTATCAATAGCACGATCTCGCTCTAACGCTTTGCGCGTTAACACTGACTCAACCCAGTGACGCGAGAGGCAATAAACGCAACAAGCCCCGTTTAAACGGGGCTTGTTGGCACGCGAGGTTTGTTCTAGCTTGGCTTAAAAATCATCAAACAGCGGCAGGCTTTTTTCAAAGAGCTGTTCGATGGGGCCTAGCTGGCTTTCATGCAGCACTAGAAGGGTAGAGGCGTCTTTAAAGTCCTTTCTTAAAGGGACGAGCAGCGCAAACTCCCCCTCTTCAAGGTGAAATTCGTGGATTTCACGCAGCCCATTAGGGGTTTCAAGCTGGGAGCAGCGGTAGTTGTCATCTTCGCTGTAAACGAGGCGATGATACATTTTAAACAGGGTATAGAGGGCTAAGCCGCCACTAAAAGCAGGCCAGCGTGCTGGGGTTTCGCGGATATCCGCGGCTAAGGCGTTGCCACCGGCTTCAGCGTTGGCAATGGCATCGGCCAGCGGTGTTGCAAGAATCGCCGTAGCGTCGGCGGGCAGCGGGGCATTTTGACGGGTTGCTTGGTCAAAATCGTTAACGGCAGCGCGAAAGTCATCCAAAGAGTTAAGCGCGTAATCCACGTGCTGTAAGTCAGCGGGTTCAAAACCGCCGTTCTCCCAACCATGGATAACACGTAAGGTTACTTGACCCCGGCTCATGGGGCGGGCCAGGAGCATATGCAGCATCGTGCGGATGTGCATTTGCCGCTCATTGGCGTCATTCTCGAAAGCACGGTATGGCTCGGCAAATAGTTCGTGCAGTCGTCCCTGAGTATGCTCTTTGGCTTCGGCGTATTGCATGGCGTTTCCCTTTCAGCGAGCCGTATTATGTGCGCTGTGCACAGTTTTTTATGATGTGTTAGTAGGCGTAAAGTATGGCGAGCGAAACCTGGGATTGATAGTCACTTTGCATAGTATTTTGTTACTAAATTACCAAGCCTATTACATTTTGTTAACTGTACAACCATACCTACTTTTTAACCATAACAACAAAGGTGAGACCATGCCTGATTCAATAAGTCGCTTTGCCGTACCAGAATCCCTCGATGAGCTGCCCGAGGATATTCGCAGTTCAATTTTAGACGTGCAGGAAAAGGCAGGGTTTGTGCCGAATGTATTCTTAATGCTTGCCCATCGGCCGGATGAGTTTCGCGCTTTCTTCGCCTATCACGATGCGTTAATGGAACGGGCATCGGATACGCTCACAAAAACCGAAAAAGAGATGATTGTGGTAGCCACTAGCGCTCGAAACCGCTGCCTGTATTGTGTGGTGGCTCACGGTGCCTTAGTGCGTATTTATAGTAAAGATCCTCTACTTGCAGATAACGTGGCGATTAATCATCACGTGGCCGATCTAAGTGAACGCCACCGTTTGATGCTCGATTTTGCCCTGTACAGTTCCATTGAGTTAGGAGAGTTCTCGTTAGCTTGGCAGGAGCGCTTAGCGAATGTCGGTTTCACCCTTGACGACTGCTGGGACATCGGCGCTATTGCCGCCTTTTTTAGCATGTCCAATCGGCTGGTCACATTAGCAGGGACACCGCCTAACCCCGAGTTTTATGCCATGGGCCGTGCTCCTCGGAGCAATGTTTCTGCTGCCTCTTAGGGTTTACTAAGTCGCTGATTTAGCCGAGGATGGTGCCTTCATGAATTTGTCGCCAGGGGAGTCCTTATTGAAGGACTGAGAATGCCATAGGCAGACCCTGGAACCTGATCCGGATCATACCGGCGGAGGAAGTGCGACATGCCTTGTCTAACGAGTAGCCAGAGAGCTAAGCAGTAAACGCTGTTTCGCGTTATGGTGTCGTATTGCCTTTCCCCGAATGGGTGCTACAGCGATGAGCTATCCACTACCGTTCGATGAAGATGCCCGTCTAGCAGCGCTGCAAGAGCTGGCGCTGCTAGATACGCCCAATGAGCCGGTGTTTGATCGAATTACTCGTTTAGTGACCCATCTACTAAACGTGCCTATCGCAACAGTAACGTTAGTGGACGCTAACCGGCAATGGTTTAAATCCCAGATAGGCTTAGATATCCAGGAAACATCGCGGGATGTGGCTTTTTGCGCTTACACCGTGGTGCAGGCCGCGCCGCTAGTGGTGAACGATGCTCGGTTAGACGCACGTTTTGCCAATAACCCTTTTGTGACCCAGCCGGATGGCTTGCGCTTTTATGTGGGAATTCCTCTTAAAACTACCCAAGGTTATGTATTAGGTTCGCTTTGCGCCATGGACACCAAACCGCGCTCCTTAAGTGCGACAGAGCAGGCAGCGATGCAAGACCTTGCCGATATTGTTACAGGGGAAATCCAACTGCGTGAACGGCTGATTGCCGAGAAAAAAAGTAAAGAAGTCTCGCAGCGCGCGTTAAAGGCACTGCATCTAAGCCTTGAGCAGCAGATAGAGCAACGAACCAGAGAGCTTAGTCTGGTGATTGAAACAGCCTACGACGCCTACCTAAGTATTGATGAAATCGGCCGTGTTCTGGATTGGAATCACGCGGCTGAAGTGATGTTTGGCTGGCAGCGTAAAGAGGCGCTGGCGCGTACTGTCACCTCCCTGATGTTTCCTGAAGGGCTGCCCCAGGCGTCCTCATCTCCCATTACGGGAAAAGCCAAGCGACGGGATGGCGGATGGCTTCCTGTGGAAATCCGCCTAAAAAGCTATGCAGTGAATGGCCGTGAGCGACGCAGCTTGTTCATTCATGATATTACCGAGCGCCAGCAGTTAGAGCGTTTGCGCAACCAGGAAGCCCGGGAAGATGCGCTAACCGCGTTACCCAATCGGCGCGCGCTAGATGAGCGGCTTCCAGAAGCCATGGCAAGGGTGCGCCGCACGCGCAAACCGCTGGCCGTGCTGTTTATGGATTTAGATGGCTTTAAAGGGGTAAATGACCGTTACGGGCACGCTATGGGTGATGAGCTGCTGCGTGATATCGCGCTTAGGTTGCAACAATCGGTGCGCGAAACAGACTTTGTGGCGCGCTGGGCTGGTGATGAGTTTGTGTTGTTGCTAGAAGGGATCGCCAGCGAGGCCCTGGTGACCTTTACGAACAAATTGATACGTACTATTGAGCAGCCGCTGACAGTGGCTGGAGTCACGCTTAACGTTAGCACCAGCATTGGTGTAGCGCTGTTTGGGCCGGAAGCCGCCGAGACGGCAAAAGAGCTGCTCAAGCGTGCAGATGTCGCGATGTATGAAGCCAAACGTGCAGGAAAAGGGCGGCTACACTTAGCCCAGCCAGTTGATATCTCACCTGATATTTAGTCAGCACCCACAGCAAGGACGATTATGATCCGCAGTATGCTCACCACCCCTGACGGGCTAGTGCATGAAGGCGATGAAGACTTAATTGAGCAGTGGCAGGCAACCCCGGGGAGTCATATCTGGATAGACATGCAAGCTGAGCCAGGTCAGCGAGAGCAGGGTCTACTTGAGCGTTTAGAGTGCCATCCTATGGCGATCCAAGATGCTCAAAAAGAGCGGCATCCACCTAAAATTGAAGAGTTTGAACACCATACGCTGATTATCTACCGTGGTATTTCCTCCTTTGATGCGCAGCTCAACTTTGTGCCTCAGCAGGTCTGTTTTTTTATTGGTGAACGCTTCTTGATTACTCTGCATCCAGGCGAAGCGCTTAGTGTTGATCGGTTTTTCAACGAACAGGGGAGCACGTTGCTAGCGCAATCACCCGAGCGCGTTGCACTCAGAGTGATGTATACCTCTGCAGGTTTTTACATTGATAGCCTGCTTGAATTTGAGAGTGAACTAAGCGATTTAGAGGATGAGCTGCTGGAGAGCGGTAACGACGTTTTAATGCGCAAACTAACCACCTACCGTTCACGATTAGTGAAGCTGCGCCGTATTTTTAGTTATCACAAGGGTATTACTCAGGAGCTGATCGCCTACGACTATGCGCATCTGCCGCGAGATGAGAATGAAACCCTCTACGCGATCAATGATGTGGCCGAGCGTTTTGAACGCCTTTATACCCTCACTCAGATGTATTACGACATCTGCGGCGATTTAGTGAATGGCTACATTTCGATTTCGTCGCATCAGCTTAATATTACGATGCGTGTATTGACGGTAATTACGGCCATTTTTGTACCGCTTACGTTTATTGCCGGTATCTACGGAATGAACTTTGAATATATGCCCGAGCTGGGTTTTCAGTACGGCTACTTCTTTGTATGGGGTGCCATGGTGGGGATTGGGGGGAGTTTGATTTGGCTTTTCAAACGTAAAAACTGGTTTTAGGCCGTTTGGCGAGCGAAAAGTTGAACCCCTCCCATGTGGTTTAGGCCTGACTGTGGCATTCTCTGCGTCGACTAATGACGTGCATACACCTGGGAGCAAACACCATGACCATTATGATAATTGGCCTGCTGATATTTCTTGGCAGCCACTCTGTGCGTATTTTTGCGGAAAACTGGCGCCAGCAGCAGGTAGCCAAGCTAGGCCTAACTAACTGGAAGCTCGCCTACTCTGCCGTATCGCTGGTGGGGCTTGCCATTGCTATCTATGGCTTTGGCCAAATGCGTTTTGATCCTATCTATATCTGGTTTCCACCGGTGGGGTTACGCCATGCGGTAGCGCTACTCATGCTGCCCGCCTTTATTATGCTGGTAGCGGCTTATGTGCCGCGCAATGCCATTAAGGCGAAGCTTGGTCATCCGATGATGCTGTCGGTTAAAATTTGGGCGCTTGCCCACTTGCTGGTCAACGGCCGGCTTGGCGATATCATCTTTTTTGCCGCTTTCTTGGTATGGGCTATTTTGGCGTTTAAAGCGGCCAAGCAGCGCGACCGTATTAACCCGCCAGCGGTTGTAGCCACTTCGACCCCCGCAACGATCGCCACGGTGATCATTGGTGTTGTCGCTTACGTGCTGTTTGCGTTCTATTTGCATACCCTGCTTATCGGTGTGCCAGTATTTGGCTAATAGCGATAATGAGCGTTTTTTTAACGGCGGCAGCGCATTCAGCGCTGCCGCCGTTGTGTTTAATGGCTTGTGACTCCTCACAGGTTTGCTACGTTGTCAGGCATATACACCCTGTTAATCACAAGGAACCAGCCCATGGATGAAGCCGACTACGCTGTGCCTGAGACGATGTCCGCCATGCTATTAATGGGTCACGGCGACGTTGATAAGCTGCACTACCGTCAAGATGTACCCACGCCTCAGCCAGGGCCAGGCCAAGTGCTGGTTCGGGTAACGGCCACGGCGAAAAATAACACCGACCGTAAGGCCCGTGAGGGGCTTTACCCCACCAAAGGAAAAGAGGAAGTGACCTCTTTTGCCATGGGCGGCTCACCGACACTTACCTTTCCACGTATTCAAGGCGCAGACGTTGTTGGGCGAATCGTTGCAGTTGGTGAAGGCGTGGATAGCGCACGCAGAGGGGAGCGTGGTCTGTTAGATTTTAATATCTACGCCGATGAGCGCCGCACGATTAACCTGACGCCTGACTACTATGGCCACGGAGCTGACGGTGGCTATGCCGAGTACATCGCGGTACCGGCGGTTCAGTTTCATCAGGTAACTAATCCAGCGCTGCGCGATGCTGAGCTCGCCGCGATGGGCATGTGCTCTTATCAAACGGCCTACCATATGATGACGTCTGCCAATATCAGCGCCGGTGAGCGTGTGTTGGTCAGTGGCGCCAGCGGTGGTGTTGGCACGGCGTTAATCCAGCTGTGCCGGATTGTGGGGGCAATACCTTATGCTGTTAGCCAGTTGGACAAGGCCGATGCGCTCTTGGCATTAGGTGCTGAAGCAGTGATTGACCGTGGAGATTTACCCACCTTTGTTGAGCGGGTGTTGGCCGCAACCCACGGGCAGCCCATTGACGCCGTGATGGACTTAGTAGGCGGTGAAATGACGGATCTGTTTATCGATACCATGATTGTCGATATGCAGCGCCGGAGCACTTATCCGCGGCTCTCCATCGCCGGGGCTAGCGGCGGCAATATCAGCGAAATTATGTGGACGCGGATTTACCTTTATCAAGTGCAGATATTTGGCGTTTCCCATGGCACTCGTGAAGAGGCGGAGCAACTGATTGAATGGATCCGCAGCGGTGATTTAAAGCCCGTACTGCACGCCGCTTTTAAACTCTCTGAACTTCACACGGCCGAGCGTTACTTTGTTAATCGCGGTAGCAACTACCTTGGCAAAATTGTCATCGTGCCTGATGCTCAGTGGGCCACTCACGGCGCACTATTTGCTTTACCCACCGACCAGGAGCCGCGCCTGTGAAGCACCTCCATACCATTGATCTGCTAGATACCCATGCGGGCGGTGATGTTAGCCGCATCGTGACCGGTGGTATTGATACGCTGCCCGGCGCCTCGGTTCGTGAACAGATGGAGTATCTGCGTGATGACGCCGATGGTTTGCGGCGCTTGTTGCTGGAAGAGCCCTACGGTATCCCTGAAATGTCGGTCGATCTGCTCGTGCCTGCCACCCACCCTGACGCAGTGGCGGGTTATATCATCATGGAAGTGATGGGCTATCCCATTTATTCAGGCTCCAATACCCTGTGCACCGCAACGGCCGTGCTGGAGACGGGCATTGTGCCCAAGCAAGAGGGTATTCAGCGTTTTAAGCTGGAAGCGCCCGCTGGGCTGGTGCAAATTGAAGCCAGCGTGCGAGACGGCGTGGTGGAATCTGTGACATGTGAAGGCCTGCCCAGCTACATCGATACCCATCGCGATACCATTCAGGTGCCGGGCATCGGGCCTGTTACTTACTCGATTGCCTACAGCGGTGGTTTTTACGCCTTGGTAGATGCAAAAGCCCTAGGGTTTAAGCTAGTACGAGACGAGGAACAGGCCCTAGCGGCCTGTGCCTATAAGATTGTCGAGGCGATAAAAGCCCAGCGCGGCTTTTCCCATTACACCTTGGGTGATGTAGGGCCGCTGCCATTTTTGCACTTTATGGGGCCAGAAGAGCAAGTGGCGGAAGGCTATGTTCGCTCGCGTTCGACTACCTACGTTCACCCTGGGGTTATCTGTAGAAGCACCACGGGTACCGGCACCTCTGCACGGCTTGCGCTGATGGAGTACGAAGGGCGCCTGAATAGTGGCGACAAGCTGGAAACCGTGTCGCTACGTGATACGGGGTTTATTGGAACTTTCACCGGTACGCACCAGGAGGGCGCTTACCAAGTGGCTGAAAATACCATTACAGGCCGTAGCTATGTGCTAGCAGAATCAAAAATAGTAATTAACTGCGACGACCCTATGGTGGCCTGCGGCGAACTGCACCATATTTTGAGCGACCGCCACGATAAACCGCCGCAATAAGCGTATTGCCCAATACGGCAGGGCGATAAGCAAACTTACCGGGATGTTTTGGCGTACCCCTCGCGCTCCAGCCTTTCCCACACTGGGGCCTTCTCGGCCTCGGTCATGGCCCCCCAGCAGGCAATCTCATCGAGTGTGCGTCCACACCCTTGGCAAAGCTCTTGGGAAAGACCTTGGTAGCGCGATGCCACTGATTTGATCTTACATACTTGAATACAAGGAGAAAGGGGGCGACTAGCTGGCGACATGGTAAATGCTCAATGGAGTAACGAGAGGCCTAGACAATGGTGAATTTAAACAACGCATTAAACCGGGACTTTACCACGCAGTGATTTGGTTTTGCCCTTACGCGTTTTATGATCTACCCGGCGACGCTGAGAGCCTTTGGTAGGTTTGGTAGGTCGGCGCACCTTCGGCTGCTTGGCGGCACTTTGTATCAGCACTTTTAAGCGAGCCAATGCATCCTCTTTATTTAGCTCAAGCGTGCGATAGCTCTGCGCTTTGATAATAACCACGCCTTCTTTGCTGATACGTTGATCAGAAAGCGCCATCAGACGTTCTTTATACGCCGGGGGCAGGGTCGAATTTTGAATATCAAAACGTAAATGAACCGCAGAGGCGACTTTATTGACGTTTTGACCGCCTGCACCTTGGGAGCGAATCTGGCTGATATCAATTTCCCAATCCGCTAGCGTCACGCTATTTGAAATAGTGAGCATTCAGTTCCTCTATACCACATGTAGATAGTAAGGCTAGCACATTTAGTCAATGGCATTCTTTATCCTATGCGCAGAACAATAAATTACTTTTTGCTACGTAGCGTTTAAAGCTAACGCAGATTAAGTCGTATATTCTCCCGCCATTATAAAAAAGTTTCATTCAAACTTCAGAGTAGACGGCCAATCTGGCGGAAGTGCTCACATTCTTAATTCAAAAGTAGGGGAACGGCCCAATGCGGCGAATAAGTATATGGTTACTGGCGGGAATGCTCTTTTCTCCGTTAGCTCAAGCAGAGTTAACCTTTGGTATTGTAGCACCCGCCAGTGGCGGCGCGGCGCCCCTGGGTATAGGGATGCAGGAGGGTATAGAGGCCTACTTTTCTGAGGTGAATGCATCCGGTGGCGTTAATGGCAAGCAGCTGACGCTCACGGTACTTGATGATCAATACCACCCCCTGCAAGCCGCCGAGCATACCCGACAACTGGTTGGCAACGAGCGCATACTTGCGGCCATTGGTAATGTTGGAACGCCTACCGCCGCCGTTACTATTCCTATTTATAATGAATATAAAACACTGCTATTCGGCGCGTTTACCGGGGCTGGAATCTTACGCCGCTCACCGCCCGACCGCTATGTGATTAACTTTCGCGCAAGCTATCTACAAGAAACTGCTGCCATGATTGATGGCTTGCTTGAAGCGGGCATCCAGCCGGAAGAGATCGCCTTCTTCACGCAAAACGATAGCTTTGGAGATGCGGGCTACAACGGAGCTGTCCGAGCGCTTGAAGGGCATGGTTTTACGCAAACCTCGCGGTTGGCCCATGGCCGGTTTACCCGGGGAACGCGTAATATTCACCAGGGTTTAGCAAGTATTCTTCAATCGCCAGTTACTCCCCGGGCGATCATTGTTGTAGGCACCCATGGCCCAGCGGCGGATTTTATACGCGAAGCCCAGCGCGACTTGCCTACGGCCGTCTTTCTTAATGTTTCGTTTGTGGGAAGCCAAGCGTTGCTAGCGTCGTTGGGTAGCCAGGCTGAAGGTGTCATTGTGACGCAAGTTGTCCCGCCCCTGGATGCGGATTTGCCAGCCGTTGAAGCATATCGTCAAGCACTATCAACGTATCAGCCAGATGCGGAACCCGATTTTATCTCCCTGGAAGGTTACCTCGCGGCGAAGCTGTTGGTGGAAGGTGTAAAAGCGGCGGGTAATAACCCAAGCCGCGAAGCTATTATCGATGGATTGCTAGGGTTGGGCAGCGTGGATATAGGGTTAGGCGAGGCCCTTAGCTTGGGGCCTAATGATCATCAAGCAAGCGATGCTGTATGGCCGACGATTATCCGCAACGGTCGTTTTGAGCCGGTGGATTGGTCAACCATTGCTCAGTAATAGCTCTGTTACTGCACTATTTCCTGACATAAGCGAACACGCAAAATGAAAAAATCCTTAAGTATCCGCGCTATGTTAATTAGTCTTTTTATAGCGGCGGTATTGGGTGCGGTAGTGCTTGCTGCCACTGGTTGGGCGACAAACCAGCGGCTTATTAATGCTCAGCGCTATATCACCGGCGATGTACTGCCTCTGCAAGATGCTAGCCGTAGCATGGTGTTGGCAATGGGGGCTTTTGGTCAGCGTCACGCAGATTTGCTCGCGATACAAGACGAAGAAGCGCTGGCCGAGGTAACCCCCCGCAGCGCGTTGAATGAGCGCTTTAGCCAAGCGCGTGAAGGCTTGTCGCTGATTGAGCAATCGGAGCAAAGCAACCAAGTAGCGGCGCTCGATAGCCACTATCAGGCGCTGCTAGCAGGAGATGAGGCACTAGAAGCGGCACGCCGTGAAGCCCTCAACGTACAGACACAGATGGCCGCGCAGATTAGTCAAATGGAAGCCGCCATTACGAATGTCATGCTAAGTGCAGACGATATTGCTGGCCGCGCTGCGCTTGACCAGGTTCGCCAAGAACGGCGCCTACGCGACCTGATGGAGGCGTGGCGGGAAGAGGGCACCACCTCATTGCCAACGCAGTTGCTCGACGAAATGTTTGCCCCAAGGGCAGATATCGGACGACTTAGCGGCAATGCGCGTATGGCCGTGGCAATGCTTTCTGACCTTGGGCGTCAGATGATGCAGGTCAATCATGTTGATGCATTAGTGAATTTACGTAACAACGAAATTTCACAGCAAGGGTCGCTGGCCCGCCAGTCGTTAGCCGCTATTGCGCAAGCTCCCAGCACTGAAGTAGAACAGCGGGAGATGATCAATGAACTTAATGCAGTGCTTCTCTCGCTCAATGGGTTGATGGTAGAAGACGCTGATTCAGTTTTTGCCCTGCGCCAGGAGCAGCTTGCGCTTAACGTCCAGGTTCAAGCGGCTCTTACCAGCGTTTCCCAAGCAACTCGGGATATGCGCGCTGCCCTTAGTGAACTCGAAGCGTCTATTGTGGCGCAGGCGGCCACTGCAAGCAGCGACGCCGAAACGTTGGCGAATGCGGGCCGTACACTGCTGGTGGCGGTAACGCTGGGGGTGATCGCGCTTCTGGCAATATTCGGCTGGCGCACCTTAGTCCGAGTGCTCGGGCCGCTGGTCACTATGCGTCGGCAAATGGAGAATATCAGCGGTGCTGCGGGCGAGAATGCTGATCTTTCAATGCGCTTAGCGCTAGAGCGCAATGATGAGGTAGGCCAAGCTGCACAAGCGTTTAATCGCATGATGGATACCTTTGAGAGCATGGTGGCGCAAATTCGTGAAAGCGCTGAGGCCATTGCTGCCAGCAGCCGCCAAATTGCGGCAGGTAACGAAAACCTCTCTCAGCGCACCGACCAACAGGCGGCCTCGCTGGCTGAAACGGCATCAAGCCTGGAGCAGATTACCGCGACGGTGAAGCAAACGGCAGACTATGCCGAACAGGCCAAAGGGGCCAGCGGTGGCGTGGATAATCGGGCGCGTTCGGCAGGAGAAGTCGCCAAGCGTACCACTGAAGCCATGAGTGAAATCCGTCAATCAAGTGAAAAAATCACCTCGATTATTAAAGCGATCGACGACATTGCGTTTCAAACGAACCTGCTGGCGCTTAACGCCTCAGTAGAAGCGGCCAGGGCCGGTGAGCAGGGGCGCGGTTTTGCCGTTGTGGCGCAAGAAGTACGCAAACTTGCCGGGCGCAGCGCCGAAGAGGCGGCACAAATTCGCCATTTGGTGGATGACAGCGTCAAAAAAGTGAACGAAGGTGAGCAACTGGTCACAGCGTCCAGCAACCACCTACAGGATATTATCGATAGCCTTACGGAAGTAACCCGCTATGTGACGGAAATTGCGGACGCCACTCAAGAGCAGTCCGCTGGAATTGACCAAATCAACCAAGCGATCTCGCAATTGGATCAAGTGACGCACCAGAATGCCCGTTTGGTTCAAGAAGCCACAAGCGCAAGCCACACCCTGGACGAGCGAGCAGGGGACATGCATTCCCTGGTCAGCCGCTTCCAGGTAAGTGGCACGGGTCAGCAGCCCGCCTCACTGCCTCAGCCAGAAGAGGCGGCGCGCTTGCAACCGCCCGTTTAACCCTCGTTTTCAAACCCTCGCGGGAGGGGGTAAACAGGCAAGCCCGTCGCTTTTAAAAGCGACGGGCTTTTTTTTGAAGCGTCATTGCCCTGATCCTGGCTGTTTACTCAAAGCGTTCACGCAGTGCTGTCAGAAAGGTTTCAATTCGCTGAGCATTGGTACCAATATCGCTGGCGCCTAGACGAGAGGCAGAGCGCATATCAATACGAACAGCATCTTGTTGTTCGGTCAGGCGTATCACCACATCATCTTCAAAGCCAAACCAGTAGGTCGTGGCGGTCGCTTCAATGGTGTTCTCGGTAATCGCCGCAATCCTCCACTCGGATGCTTCCACCTCTGCTTGAGCTGCCGCAAGAACGCTAGTGGCAGGAGCATCGACCACCAGCGGCTGCACATTAGGATAAGCCGCCCGCTGCTGGCGGGCCGTGGCTTCGCCGGGGTAGTCCACCGCATTGGGTGCGGCTTCGCGGTCGTTTCTTAAGGCGTTGAAGGTGGGAGGGTTTTGCAAGTCGGTCGTAATATCGTGAATAACAGGGGCCTGTTGCGCGCGTTGCCACTGCTGCCACGGTAAATAAAGCAGCGCCAGAGTGGCTGCAATTACTATCACCGCGACTAAAGCAGCACCAAGGCGGCGAGTGATGCCACTCACCACAAGCAGTAGCAAGCTTAGCAGCATCGCACCTGCGGTGGCATATACACCGTTACGAAGTAATGTGAATGCCTCGCCAAGCCCAAGGAGTTGCCAGCGGTAAGCTGGGCCAGCGCCAGCCATCAACAATACTGCAATGAACAGTGTTAAAACGCTTACCCATGCCAACACCGTTGGCCACACACCGCCTTTGGATTGTTGAGAGTTTTTTAATCGTTTAGCCATGCCTTTTTCCTAGCGTCTATCGCGTTAAGATACGTAAAGTATGTCTTCAGCATAACCAGCGCTTCAATGGTGTGCTTATTAATCTGATGAAGAGGGTGCGCCACAACGATGACCCAACGCGATATAAACGCCGCTTTAGCGCCCCAGGTGCGCTCACTGCTACTCAGCACGCCCAGCGCTGAGTTGCCGATGACTTATCAGCAAGTAGCGATTGCGTTAGGACTCACGCCACCGAGAACTATACAACGTGTTGCTAAAGCGCTTGAACAGCTGATGGAAGAGGATGTTGCCGCAGGGCAGCCAATGATTGCCGCGTTGGTGGTTAGCCGCCGAGGTGATCACTTGCCCGCTGCGGGCTTTTTTGAGCAGGCCGTGGCGCTAGGTCGATTTCCTGCTGATGCTCAGCAACACCAAGCGTTATACGTCGTTGAACGTGATCGGGCGCTGAGCAATAGGCATTAGATTAGCAGCCACTTGATTATTTGTGGCGCAGTGGTTCAAGCAGGCCGCTGAGGCCGTTATGGTCAATCTCATGCATCAAGTGGAGGAGGTGACCAATCTCACCGTCAGGAAAGCCCTCCCGCGCAAACCAGTTGAGATAGGGCCCAGGTAGATCGGCAATAATCCAGCCTTGGTGCTTTCCAAATGGCATCGTCCGGGTGACGAGTTTCTCAAGGTCTTTAGGTTGCATGGGGGGTGGCCTGCGTACTGATTGAGTCAATGAAGGTCATTAGTGGTTTAAGCAGCAATAGTACCAATTAATTGGGCCAATGCCCGAGCGGGCTGGCTTAAATGCCCGTTAGTGCGATGAATCAAACCTATATCGCGGTGTATGGTGCGTTCGCCTAAATCAATCGCCCGCACCCCCTTAGGCCAGCGTTTTAATGCGTTGGGTTGAGGGACAAGCGCGACGCCCACGCCATCGGCAACCAGCTGCACGATGGCATCTAGCTCATCGACTTCGCATATATCGCGCACTTGGCAGTGGTTATCCCTTAAAAAGCGATCTACCTGACGGCCGCCAAATGATGTCCGATCGTAGCGCACGAAGGGGTGGTTGGTGAGAAGTTCTCGCCACTCCTCGCCCTGTAGCTGTCGGGGCACCAGTAAGCGAAACGGCTCGTGAGCCAGAGGCGTCCAGCGTAAATCGCTGTGCAGCGAAAACGGAGGGCGAATAATCACCGCCATATCCAGCTCACCTGCGTCTACCTGATTCATTAAATCTATAGAAAGCCCCGGCACTAGCCGCGTATGACACTCAGGGTAGCGGCGGTGAAAGCGCGCTAAAACAGCGGGCAGCAGGGTGCGTTGAATAGAGGCAATCGCCCCTATGGTGAGTCGAGTACCAAGCCCCTGATGTGATGGCGAATCGCCTAACGTGGCGTACATCCCTAGCAACGCTTGCGCCTGCAGCAGGGTTTCCTGCCCCCGCTGAGTAAGCACGGCTGCACGCCCGCTGCGTTCAAATAGGGTAAGTCCAAGCGCTTCTTCTAAACGCTTCATTTGTGCACTGACCGCTGCCTGGGTAAGCCCAACCTGCTGGCCTGCTGCTGCAAAGGTGCCGTGTTGAGCAACGGCGACCAGGGTTTTCAGTTCTCGTATCATTCGCCGTTTCAATCATCAGTAATATTTGTGAATCAATCAAAAAACAATTGATTTTATTTTTGCAGGGCACCGCCTAGGATAATCTCATAGCGGTTGTGTAGCATGCCAGCCCACACCTATCTATCCCTAACAAAAGCACTAAAACAGGAGACAGCCATGAGCCTTTCCCCTTTCCATTTAGCGATTCCTGTCTACGATGTAGCGCTTGCCCGCGCGTTTTATAATGATGTCTTTGGCCTTGAAGAGGGGCGCTCTAGTGACCACTGGGTTGATTTTAACTTTTTCGGCCACCAGTTAGTGATTCACGAGCACCCCAAAACCCCCGGCCAAGATAGTGCCCACACCAACCCGGTGGATGGCCATAACGTGCCGGTGCCACACTTTGGTGTGATTTTAGAGTGGGAGGAGTGGGAAACCCTGGCTGAGCGCCTAGAAAAGAGAGGCACCGATTTTGTAATCGAGCCCTACATTCGCTTTAAAGGCGAAGTAGGCGAGCAGGCAACCATGTTTCTACTCGACCCCTGCGGTAACGCCCTAGAGTTCAAAGCATTTAAAGATAAAAGCCAGATATTTGCCAAGTAAGCCTACTGAGGTCAACTACCTATGCACGTAGCGCCTGCTCCTGTCGCTTGTGCTGTAACGGTGACTCGCCAAAATAGCGCTTATAGTCTCGACTGAATTGAGGCACGCTGCGATATCCCACTGCCAGTGCAGCTTGGTTCACATTGTGACTATCTTGCAAGATGAGCTGCTGCGCTTTGATCAGGCGCAGCCGCTTTAAATACTGGGCAGGCGATGAGCGGGTAATCTGTTTAAAGTGCTGATGAAACGTTGATACGCTCATATTCGCCTGCTTGGCGAGCTGTTCAACGCTAAAATCGTCAGCAAACTGCGCGTGAAGTTTCGATAGTATCTGTACTATGCGTGAGTAGTGACCATGCCCTTTTACCAGTGCCCGCAGGGCTGGGCCTTGCTCCCCTTTTAGCGCTTCAAATACCACATCTCGGATGCGGGCATCGCCCATTATCGTGCACTCAAGGTCGTCGTGCAGCGTGTGTGCTAAGCGCAGCATCGCCATTTGCATGCCCTCGTTCATCGCAACAGACGCCATGGGTTTAGGGGGCGTTGGGGGGAGGCCAATATCCCCCATAGAGGTAACCATTTCACTGAGTAAGGCGGGATCAAGCTTTACTGAGATGCCAAGTAACGGCGTATCAGGGGAGCCATGCGTTTCGCATTCGAAAGGCATGGGAAGGGTCTGCACGAGATAGTGACCTGGGTTGTAATGAATCTCACGATCGCCTAGATAACCCACCTTACGGCCCTGGGCGATAATGATTAAGCTAGGATCGTACATCAGTGGCGTACGCTCTTGATGACGCCCCAGGCAGAGTACCCCCACCCGTGATAAGCGAGACGCGTTTAACCCGTTCCTGTTTACCAATGGCTTGATTAAGTCAGCGAGCGCGCTGCCCGTATGCGCTGTGCTAGCCATGGCTGGTTCTCCTTTGTGGTGATACGTCAGTAGCAATCAACAATTATGATGTTTTTTGGCTATTTATTGTTATTTTATTGCAACTAAAGAGAGAAATGAGCAAAAAAAACGTAGCTTCGCTCATCGCTATCTAACCGTAAGCAGCGAATAATAGAGATGTTTTTCCGCATGCGCGGGATGTTTTAAAAAGGAGTTTTTATGAGCCAAGCAAAATCATACGCGGCGTTTTCCGCCGATAAACCACTGGCGCCGTTTACCTTTGATCGTCGTGAGCCACGTGCCGACGACGTTGCTATTGAAATTCTTTACTGTGGTGTTTGCCACAGTGACCTGCACTTTGCCCGTAACGACTGGGGAATGAGCCAGTATCCGGTGGTACCCGGTCACGAGATTGTTGGCCGCGTGACCGCTGTTGGTGGCGATGTAACGCGTTTTAAAGCCGGTGATTTAGTCGGCGTGGGTTGCATGGTGGACTCCTGCCGCACCTGCTCTGCTTGTAAAGAAGGCGTAGAACAGTACTGCATGGAAGGGTTCACCATGACCTACGGCAGTCCTGACCGCCAGGATGGCACCTTAACCCAAGGTGGCTACTCTGATGCGATTGTGGTCAGTGAACACTTTGTGCTGAAAATGCCCGATGGCATCGATCTCGCCTCTGCCGCTCCTATTCTGTGTGCTGGTATTACGACCTATTCGCCTCTTAAGCACTTTAAGGTTGGCAAAGGCCACAAAGTGGGCGTGATTGGTATGGGCGGCCTTGGCCATATGGGCGTCAAACTAGCCAAAGCGCTGGGTGCTGAAGTCACCGTGTTTACCCGCTCTGACGCTAAAGTAGAAGAGGCCAAGCGCAACGGTGCCGACCATGTGGTGGTATCCGGCGATGAAGCGCAAATGAAGGCTGTAGCAGGCTCCTTCGATTTTATGCTCGACACCATTCCGGTGCAGCATGACTTGAACCCGTACTTGGCCTCACTAAAGTATGATGGCACGCACATTCTAGTGGGCTTGCTAGAGCCTATCGAGCCTGCGATTGAAGCGTTTAACCTGGTGTTTAAGCGCCGCGTGGTGGCGGGTTCATTGATTGGTGGTATAGCTGAAACCGAAGAGCTGCTCCAACTGTGTGCTGAGCAAAACATCACCTGTGATATCGAAATGTTAGATATTAATAATATCAACGACGGCTTCGAGCGTATGGAGAAAGGTGATGTACGCTACCGCTTCGTTATTGATATGGCGACACTGAAAGATACCCGCGTGTAAATAGCGCTATAAATGTAAACCCACCGCCTAAAGCGGTGGGTTTTTTTATGTGGTCACTGTAAAGCGCAGGCGATACTACACGTGTGCGGAGACCCGCAGCCGTACATAGTCAGCCGTCCAGTTACCATGACCATCGTTTAGGCTATGGGCAAGAAGATTCATCGTATTATCAATAATGGCTTCTTGTAGGTCCTGGTCTAAGTTGTGCAGGAAAGGGTTGGCAAAGGTTCTAAGCCAGCCTGCCATGCCCGTAGGCAGTAGTGTAGGGCGTGGGAACAACTCAATAGAGTCGACCTTAAAACCCACGGTTTGCAGTAGGTGGGCATACTCTTGCGTGGTGGGAAAATACCATGGGTGGCGCCCGTGTGAACTAATGCCGCGAAACTGCAGCGAGGCTATAAGGGCGGTGCAAATGGCCGCCATATTGCCGTGGCCGCCAAACTCCGCAACAAAGCGCCCACCCGGTTTTAGCGCGCGCTTTACGCCAGCGAGCACCTTTTGTGGGTCTAGCATCCAGTGCAAGGCTGCATTGCTGAATACGGCGTCAAACTCATGGTCAAAAGGCAGTTGGTGGCCATCAATCACGCGGGCGTTGAGGCCCCGCTGGCGCGCAGCGTCCACCATCTCCTCTGACGCGTCGATACCCAACACATTCGCCCCCGTTTGGGCAATACGCTCGGTTAACGCACCATCGCCACAGCCAAGATCCAATATGCGCTGGCCCGCTTGCGGGGCAAGAAGTTTTAGCACCTCGCCTCCCTGTTTAGGAACGAAGTTCGCGTTTTCCTCGTAGTGGCTGGCATTCCATTCCTGCCCTGACGGTATGTGTGAGCTATTAGACATGGCGGCTTCCTGGCAACGTTATTCCATTAATTTATATTGCATATAGTATAGCTGCACGCTGGTTAACTTATTAGCTAAGAAACCATGGATTAACTAAGGTAGTTGCCCAGATGGCTGGAAGATAGCCTTGTGTGCTAGCCCAATCAAAATACCCTCTTACGCCACCGTTAAAAAAACCGCGCATTGAAGATTCATAAAAATGGCGAGGCTGTGCCATGCTAGCCACTGGTTGTTATCACCCTATTCCTTAGTGAGGCACTATGAACGACGTTATCAAATTACTGCAGTCCCACCGCTCTATTCGTAAATTTAGCGACCAAGAAATACCCCATGGATTGCTGCTTGAACTGATTCAAGCAGGCCAAAGCGCGGCGACCTCAAGCCACGTACAAGCCTATACCATTATTCACGTTAAAGACGCCGCTAACCGTGAGCAGATCGCCGAGCTGGCCGGTGGGCAAGGGTATGTCGCAAGCTGCGCGGCATTTTTAGTATTTTGTGCCGATATGAAACGCCCAACGGAAGCATCAGCACGCACAGGAGCCAACGTTGAGCGAGGCATGACCGAGCAATTGCTGGTTGCCACCGTAGACACCGCTTTAGTAGCCCAAAATGTTGTGGTAGCAGCGGAGTCTGAAGGGCTAGGTATTTGCTATATCGGCGGTATTCGCAATAACCCCCAGCAGATTAGCGATTTGTTGCGCCTTCCTGAGCACGTTTATCCGGTATTTGGCTTGTGCCTTGGCTACCCAGCGCACAATCCGGAAGTAAAGCCGCGCCTGCCAGTAGAAGCGATTTTAAAAGAAGACTACTACACTGAAGACACCGAGCTGGTTCAAGCTTTTGATTCCACTATGCAGGCTTACTACCAGGCGCGGAGCAGTAGCAATAAAAATACCGACTGGTCGCATAACTTGAAGCCACTGTTTGATGACAAGCTACGCCCCCATATGCGTGATTTTTTGGTAAAGCGTGGCTTTGAAATGAAATAACGCAGTAAGCGACATAGGTTGAGCATTTCTATCTGGGTTGCATGGCAAACAGCGGTACCAAAAACTATAAAAGGAGCCATCAATGAATCTTACGCGCGCCTACTATCTCTTAGCCGTTTTTTATACGCTGATTCCCGTCATGGGGGTCGTTGCGCTTTTTTCGGGCGGTGGAACGCCCCTCGCCATAGTGCACCTCTCTGTAGGGGCGCTGGGTGTGCTGGGATTATGGGGCTACATCTTAAAACGTGGCTTTATGAACCCTCGCATTTGGCGGCCTTTTGCCATCTTATTGGCCATTGGGGCGGTATTACAGCTGTTGGTGATTTTCACCATGCCGGTGGCGAATGTAGAGCTAACCTGGATGCTTACCAGCACTGTGTTTTCGGTCTTGCTAGTGATTTTGCTTTACCACTACGGTAATCGTGACCAACCGCTATGGGCAACGTCAGAAGAGCAGGCAGCAGCCCGTCAATTGGCAGCGCTGCTGGAAACATCTACGCCCCTAACGGCTGTACACCGTGAGGGTGAACGAGAAAATAGCGTCAACGTTAGTAAGGTTGGCGACGAGTATAAGGCTCGCGTTACACGTCGCACGCATGGGCAGGATGAAGCCTTTGAGCGGCGCTTCAAACACCCTGAAACAGTGGTGTTTTTCCTGGAAAAGTTTGCCAGCGTAACGGTGCAGGATTTCAAACAGCAAAGTGCTACTTAACCCTGGGCAGGGGGCTGGCCTAGGGTAAGTATCTAACTCAAAGCGGTGTGGCGTCACTTAAAGCCGGGGTGTTTGCGTATGCTAACTGGGTAGCTAGGCCGGATTTTATCAGTTGGTAGAGCGGTACTATTTTTTCGGGCAGGTGGTGTTCAGCTACACGTTGATCAATATAAAAGGCGGCTCTTTCACCACAGTGTTGAATGAGTTCGCCTACTTGTTGAAAGTGCAGTCCTGAGGCGCCAAGCAGACGATTAAACCTCGGCTCAAGCATAGCGAAGACATGGTGGCGCTGTGAAATCCCCACAATGGCCGTAGCGGCCAGGAACAGGCTTAAGCTAACAAGCGCCGGGCTTTCACGAATACTGCTCTCATGGTTGTTGATCTCGGCGGCGCTTTTTCTTCTGAATCCAGGGTGCACCGCTAAACGTGAAACTTCACAAACGCTTTCAGATGAGAAGTAGCGGGGATGTTGGTGCGAGGTAAAGAGGCTTTCATCGTAATACTCTTCCAGGGGAAGGCTGGGCGAAGAGGAAAGGCGCTGCTTGTTGATCAGCACTACGCGCACGCAACCCACATCTATTCCGGTTTCTTTATGGTGCAGTAAACAGAGTATTGAGTGCTGATCGTGAACATCTTTTTCAATGTTCTGGTGGGACGTATCGCCAAGTTTGTAATTAAGCTCTTCGTTAAAAACGGCGTGACGAAGTGAAAAGGCGCGTATTTTTTCATCAGTAGTTTGCGCAATGATTAAAGAGAAGTGACGTTCAAAAAAGTCGGGTGTAAAGGTATTTTGCTTTATATCTTCAGGCGTTGTAGTAGGCGGGTGAATAGTTTTGTTAACGGCTATTTTTTTCACGGCTACTTTATCCCTTTAGTAGTTGTTCTAACCTCTCTGGCTTGCCCAAGTGGAAGCCCTGTCCATACGTAATGCCATACTCTTTAAGAATAGGCGTTAATGCCTCCTGGTCAACATACTCAGCAATAGCTTGCTTACCAAAGCCCTTGGCAATGTCTGCTATCGCTTTCACAATCGTGTGGCTATCAGGGTTGGTCAGCAGGCTACGAATAAACGAGCCGTCGATTTTTATATAATCAACGGGTAGCTGGCCTAGGTAGTGGAAGCTGCTAAAGCCGATGCCAAAATCATCCAGCGCAGTGCGACAGCCCAGTTCGCGAAGGCTTTGCAGGACATTGCGTGCCGTAGAAAAGTCGGTAATTGCGGCCGTTTCGGTGACTTCTAAAATCAGGTGGTGCGGGTCTGCGCCACTGCTTCTTAACTCTTCAGTTAAGTATTGCCTTAAGCCTAAATCGTGTAGTGACTGGCCAGATAAGTTTACGGAGAGCGAAATGCCGCGCTCTTGTAGCTTTTTAAGGGCCTGTAGACTGTGTTTAATTACCCAGTGGTCAACCTGAACAATTAAGCCACTCTGTTCCGCAACAGGAATAAAGTGGGCGGGGGAGACTAAGCTGCCATCGGGGTTACGCATCCGTAGTAACACTTCATAATGTTTGATGTCGCGATCCTGCAGTCGAACAATGGGCTGTGCCATTAATTCGAAACTGCCTGTCTCCAGTGCACTATGCAGTCGCTCTACCCAGTAAACACGCTCTTGGAGTTCGTCTTTAACATTTGCCTCCTGGGAGTGCAGGTACCAGTGGGGGAGGCCGCGCTCTTTCGCTTTGTACATCGCCATATCTGCACTGGCGAGAAGGTCTGCCGGGGTTTGCCCATGGCTCGGGAAAAGGGCAATGCCTATGCTGGCCGCTATATGATGTTTTCGGCCTGCACTGACAAAGCAAATAGCATCTAAAAGCTGGGTAATATATTCGGCAATATGGATTGCTTGTTGACTATTAACACTCTCTAGCAGTAGCGCAAACTCATCTCCCCCTAAGCGGGCAATAGTGCTGCGTTGGCCTAGGTTGGCATATAGCGTCTCCGCCACTTTGCAGAGCAACTGGTCACCAACATGGTGGCCGCTAAGTTCATTGATTTCTTTAAACTGGTTAAGGTCCAGCAGCAGAATGGCACCCTCACTACGGCGTGAAAGTGAATTAAGCAGCGCATCTTGGAAGTAACGGCGGTTAAACAGCTCGGTTAATGGGTCGTGTTCGGCCAGCCACGTTAAGCGCGACTCGGCTGCTTTGCGCTCGGTAATATCTAGCCCAATAGAGATACGGGCAGCGCTGCCCTTGTGATTGTCGGCTAGAGGAGCATGGTACCAAACGACGGTGTAAAAGCGTTTATCGACGGTGTGAAAGGTTTTTTCTTCCTGGGTAGGAATGCCCAAATGCTCGTCACGGGGGGCTTTGTGACTACCATCAGTCAGTGAAGAAGGGCGATGGCTGAGTGTTAAAGGGTCGTGCTGATCAAAAATATCAATGAAGTGGCGACCGAGCAGCTCGCTATCATTGAGGTTGAGCCGCTCCCGCGTGTAGTCATTCACCAGCTGGATACGGCCGGCACTGTTTTGCACCACGATAAAGACCCGGGCGGTATCTAAAAGGCTACTTACAAAATCGCGCTCTTTGGCGAGTTCATCAATGCGTTCTGCAAGCTGGTTGCTACGCTCTTGTACTGCGGTTTCCAGAGACTCAAGCTGATAAGCGAGTTCGCGGGTAGAGTACTCCAGCACATCAATTTCATTGGAAAGTCGCGGCGTTGAACGAGGCAAGGTAGCCGTGACGCGGCTAAATTGCCCGCTTGCAAGAGCCGGGAGAAGGCCTGCGATGCGGCGCAGCCGCGCCATTGGCCCTAATAAGATAATCAACAGCAGTAGCTGGGCGGCCAGCCAGCCCATAACCCCAACAAAGAGCAGCGTATTAGTGGCTGAGTTAATTGCAGCCATTTGAGAGGTAGTATCGGAGATCAGAAGGAAGTAGCTGGTGCTGCGCCAATCCGCATCATCCTCCATATAGACGGCGCTGAGCTCTAAATAGCGGTTGGCATACTCAATCCTGAGCGGGGTGTTGGCCAGCGGATAGATCGGTGTTTTAGTAGCGGCGAGCTGGAGTAATGAAAGTGTGGGTTCGCGGTTTGTCAGCGCGACTAAGTGGCCGTTCCAGGCTTTTAAGCGACGCTCTTCTAAAACCCCTGGGATCTCGCTATCGCCGATTACCAACAGCGCAATTTCGCTGCCCGAGACTTCTTTTGCCTGTCGAGTCACATCGGCCAGCGAGCGCGAGAGAACCACGGTGCCAATACTTTTCCCCTCCATAAGCATGGGCACCGCCGCAAATTGTTGGCAGTCTGCTGCACAGCGTAGCGTGGTCACTGGCGAGTCCGTGGCTAATACTTCGCCTATCCAGTTTTCTAAGGGAAGATCGGTAGGGGCTATGCTGGTTCCTGAGTGGCCTGCCAACCGTCCTTGAGAGTCGAATACAAAGACTTCGTCCACGCCTGCCTCAAGCTGCAAGGAAGGCCAGCGTGCATTTAGGGCAGTCTCTAATGCTAAAGGCCTGCGTTGCGATAACGCTTCAGCTAGATCGGGGGCGGCTGCCGTTAGGCCTGCTAGTTGGCGTAAGTTATCGGCAGAGCGGTGCATGGCCAAGCGCACTTCACGCTGTTGGCGTTCATGATGTAATAGGCGGTTGTTTTCAAACTGCTGCGTTAAGTAGTGGTGCCCCAGCCAAGTGGAAAGTGCCACTAGTACCAGCAGCAGCAGGCTACTAAGCGCCGTGACGCGCCAGGTTAGGCTAAGCCGTTGTCGTGCTCGTAAATTGGTAAAAGCTTTCATCACGGACGCTCCGTTGTCTTGCCGCGTTAAAAACGCAGCGAAAGCTGAAATAGCAGCATATTCCAGTGCTGTCGAGTTGCTGAAGCGTCAGGATTATCTTGTGTTGGCAGCCAGCCAGTGCCATTAACGTGATGGTATTCTCCTGCAAGCATCAGGCGAGAATTGGGCGTCCACTGAAGGCCTAGGGTTACATCATCCGCAAACTGAGAATGGGCTGGCCCAAAGCCGCTTTGTTCGTATGCTCTGCCTGAGCGGTCGGCGGTATTGTTGACGAGGCTGTCGTACCTCACCAGCCAGCTCCAGCTCGGCGTCATGCGTCGTTGATACTGTAAGTACCAGCTATGGCCGGTGATGTCGAAATTTCGAGATAGATTGTCACCTTCGAGGGACTGTTTGCGTAGGGCGAACTCAGCCGTCAAGCTCCATAGTTCTTCATTGTATTGCAACGAGGCAATCCAGGGCTGAAAGCTGAAGTCTGCGGCGTTGCCTGCAACGTTGGCATCTAAGTTAACGTTGGCAGCACTTAACGCCGCAAGAAACTTACCGCTCTGGTCTTCGTATAAAACCTGCGCAATGGCCGATAACGAAGAAGAAGAGATACTGTTGTCAGTATCGCCAAATAGCTGCCTAGCGAGTAAGGAACCTGTTTGTGGTCGGCCAACGCCGCTACTTACTCTAAGCGTGCCTGAGGGGATGCGCTCTTCCAGATACACATTGACGCCATCTGCGGCTAACCCTAGTGCCCTGGTACGGTCAAAGTAGATCGATTGAGGTAGTAAGATGCTTGGCCGGGTGAACGCCACGTCCCGGGTTTGGTTATAAAGGCCAAAGGGATTTTTAAACCTACCTGCCTGTACGCCCAGGGTCCGCTCTTGGTTTGAGACCATCTGATAATCAATTACGCCGTAGTCCAGCGTGGGTTGTGCATCGCTGGTTTCACCGCCTGCACGGCGACTTAGTAACTGAGCAGCTACCAGTACATCTCGGTGAGGACGAAGTGAAGCGTTAATCCCAAGCTCAGTAAACTCTACACTCCCTGCATCGTTACTGCTGGGGCCAAAGAAATTGTTGTCGTCGGTTACGATAAGCGCCTGGCTCAAAAAACCATGCACCTGCAGCGTACTCAGTATGTGCTCATCGGCTAAGCTGGCAGCGGTGGGCGTTAACAACACAAGGCACGCCATCAGCCTCTTGGCGAGTTTGCGATCACTCCATTGAAATGACTTGGACGCTTTCATCCAGGTACTCCCTTTCAAGGTATCCCAGCGCACCGGGCGTACTGGCCACTTTCTCGCGCATTTCAGTCAGGTTGCGAACACGGTTTGGTGCTTGCCCCCTGCCAGAAAACACCACACGATCCCAGGCCAATTGAAGCTGGTGAGGGTAAACAGCGAGCTGCTCTTTGGTAAAACGCGCATGCACAGAGTCGCGGTTGGGCAGCACAAACACCTGTACGGCTTGGCCATTCGGCCAAGTCCGTTGGCGCATGGCGAAAATTGCCCGGGTGGTATCACGAGTTAACCAGCTGATGGGGACGTCAGGATGCGCCACTAAAACAATGACGCTTTCATCAGCAACCGTTTGTGCTTTTGCTAGCCCCGAAAGCAATACAAGCACCAGGCAGGCTGTTACCCAAGCAAATTGCTTGCGTGTGCTGCTCAAAAAAGAGAGCGGCGAGGAATGCTTAGTCATTGCCCGCTAAACGCCAGGCCATGCACCCTGCAGGCTTCGCCCACACTGCCGATATGAATAAGTAAATGACGTTTCTCCCTTGCAGCCGCTACTTAAAAAGTCCTTGGGTAAGGAGCTTATCGGCTTTTCTTATTGACGGAAACTACAAAACAGCTAGGCCAAAGTAACCTGAAATACCTAGAAACACTACACCATCTTTAGGATGTTTCAAGGTACATAAAACATATCACTGCCGCATTACATTAAGCCTATGTAACTAAAACGCCCGGCAAAAGCCGGGCGTTTCTTCATTCTACTTAACATGGCTACTCAACGAGTTCAAGCAGGTGGTCAGGGTAGTCAGTAAACAACCCGTTTACGCCCCAGTCTAGTAAGCGCTGCATCTCTTCTGGCTCGTTGATTGTATAAATATGGACGGGCAAACCATTTGCCTGTGCTTGGCGAATAAAGTCTGCATCAATAACGTCGTTTCCATCGTAAGTGACGTTAGTGCCGATACCCGCTGCGTATTCAGCGATTGTTTGGAAATCTTCATCGGTGATCTCGGCTGGGCCCGGTGTGACACCTGTCCACTCTTGTAGCTGCGAATCATCCTCTTCATTGGTGTGGTACCACACCAGTTGAATGAGTGGTACGTTCTCATTCAGCTCGCGTATTTTAAGTAGACTGTCCTGCTCGAATGACTGGACTAACACGCGTCCCGTCTCAATCATATCGTGGGCTTCTAACGACTCAACGAGGGCTTCTTCCAGGCCTGGGTTTAATTGCGGTGACTTAGTTTCAATGTAATACCGCTCATCATGGCCGAAACGCTCAAACAGTTCGCTCAACGTGAGAATTTGTGCGCCTTCAAAGTCTGCGTCTGCTTTATCGGCATTGGCTTCATTGAACCAAGAGCCAGTGTCCAGCGCTTTTAGCTCTTCCAGGGTGTGGTCATTAACCTTGCCCTCACCGGTGCTGGTGCGATCAATGGCGTCATCATGAAACACCACCAGCTCACCGTCGGCTGTAATTTGAACATCCAGCTCTAAATAATCGACACCCCATTCATGGGCCAGTTCGTAGGCGGCCATAGTGCTTTCCGGCGCATGGCCGCTGGCGCCACGGTGGGCAATTACTTGAAATGATTCGAGGTCTTTTAGCTGTTGCTCCAGCGGTGTTGTTTCAGCTAGCGCAGAGGACGTGGCAGCACCAGCGAAAAGACCTAGCGATATAGCGGCAATTAGCGGATTACGTTGCATAGAAGCTCCTTAATTGAATGGTCGTTCAATTATCCTACATGCCCTAAAAGCAAAATGCCAAAAAGTACAACCCTGGGAGCTTGGTGCCAAAGCGCGGATAAAGTGGCTAATTTAAAAAAGGTACCAAGGTGAAACAGCAATAAGCTCACGGGTTGAATTTCTCCTATGTGCCTGCATTCATTGTAGGTAGGCAGTTCGAAAGTGAGTAATTCACAAGGAGTCGTTATGAAAACGTTAGTGATTGGTGCCAACGGGCAAATTGGTAAACAGTTTTGCGAATTGGCCCAGCAGGCGGGTACGCCTATTAAGGCGATGATCCGCAATGAAGGGCAGGCGTCGTGGTTTAAAGAACGCGGCATTGAGACCGTGATTGCTGATTTAGAGGGCGAGCTTGAACACGCTTTCGAAGGCTGCGACCAGGTTGTCTATACGGCGGGTTCAGGCCCCCATACCGGGCCTGATAAAACGCTGATGATCGATTTATATGGTGCTATTCGCGCTGCTGATATCGCCAGTCAAAAAGGCCTTGCCCGCTACATCATGATAAGCGCCATGCGCTCTGAAAAGCCGCTGGAAGCGCCTGAAAAAATGCGCCCTTATATGGCCGCGAAGTTTGCTGCGGATGCCCATTTGGCAAACAGTAAAGTACCTTATGTGATTCTTAAGCCAGGTCGTTTGACGGATGATACTGCAAGCCGCCAGTTTGCTAGCACCGTTGAAGAGTCGGGCGATAACCAAATCTCCCGGGCTAATGTTGCTCACGCATTACTGCACGTAGTGCAAGCCCCCAATGTGACGAATCAGGAATTCCTGCTGCTGGATGGCAAGCGTCCCATCAACGAGCTTATTGGCTAAGTTGACAAGCTGGATTCTGGGGGAAATCGCCGGTGATGACGTTGTAGTAAGGGGCTACTACCCGCAGTTGAAAGGTTCTTGCTAATTTTATCTCTACACGCCCCGCGTGTGCTCAATTACTCGACGAATAACGATAAGGAGCATAGAGATGAGCAGCAAACGAATTTTGATGATCACCGGCGACTACACTGAAGATTATGAAACCATGGTGCCTTTTCAGGCATTAATGGCGGTGGGCCATTGTGTCGATGCGGTATGTCCTGGAAAGGCCTCGGGGGATACGGTGGCCACCGCAATTCATGACTTCGAAGGTGATCAAACGTATTCTGAAAAGCCCGGCCACCGCTTTGCCCTCAATGCCGATTTTTCCAACACCAACCCTGCCGACTACGATGCCCTGGTGGTGCCGGGTGGGCGGGCGCCAGAGTATCTGCGCTTAAATAAAGACGTGCTCACCATGGTTCAACACTTTTTTAAGACGAACAAGCCCGTCGCCGCTATTTGCCACGGTGCGCAGCTGTTAGCCGCCGCTAAGGTGCTAGAAGGCAGGCAGTGCTCCGCTTACCCAGCTTGCCAGCCGGAAGTGGAGCTTGCAGGGGGCCACTTCGCCAGCCTAGACGTCACCGATGCAGTCACCGATGGCAACTTGGTGACTGCGCCTGCTTGGCCTGCTCACCCTGCGTGGCTCGCACAGTTCATGGCATTGTTGAATAAGTAGGCCCTAAAGGGGTGGCCGTAGCGTGATAGTCGCGCCCAGTCTCTTGCTGGGCGCTTTTCATGATGCCCGCTATCCTGAGATGACGCCTGTACGTAAAGAGAGCCCCCATGTGTAAACTGTTTATCAAAGCCGATCCCGAGCTGTGGCGTAGCGCAACGCACTCACTACGTATCGACGGCATGGTAACGAGCGTGAGAATGGAGAATTACTTCTGGCATATCCTAGAAGAGATTGCCCAGCGGGATGGAATGAACACTGCCCAGATGATTACGCGTCTCTATCATGAATCCATTGATGCGGGGCACGATTTGGGAAACTTCACCTCATTCCTACGGGTGTGCGCACTGCGCTACCAAGCACTTCAGTTAACGGGTGATATTCCCGGTTATCAAGAGGCTCCCATCGCTACCCTGGACGCGGAGGGAATTCTCGCTCGCGAGAGGCGTAGCAGATTCAACCAAATCCACTAGGATGAGTTTCACGTATGACGACTGGTTATTTTCCGTTAAGACGCCTCACGGGATGGGGCGTCCAGCGCTATTTTTTCGCACAAGGTGTCGTTGAAGCGGAGCAGGGCGGGGGACCAGGCGGATGGTTCTGGGGTGACAAAGTAGGTATCTATATTGGCAATGGAAGAGGGTAGTTCCAGATAGTGGATGCCAAAGCGATGCTGATGCGCTTCAACGGTGGCGCGGGGGAGTACCGCGTAGCCCATCCCCGCCGCAACGCAGCCAAGCATGGCATCCAGTGTGCCAAACTCGAAAACACGCGCTGCATTAACCCCCTGGGATGCCAGTAGCAGCTCAATACGCTGTCGGTAACTGCATCCTTGGCGAAAAGTAAGAAACGTCGCCGCTAGGAGTTCTTCAGGACTAGGCACACTGGATATGGGGGTTGGGCTCACCAACACAAGTTGTTCACTAAAGACCTTGAGCGAACGATAGCGATGGTGATCGATAACGCCCGCCACAAAAACGCCATCCACCTGACCGGCCATGAGCCACTCGATTAAGCTCGCAGTGGGGCCGGTTTTAAGGGTCATGTCTACGTCAGGGAAGGCAGCGTGATACGCGGCTAATAGAGGCGGAAGGCGAAGAGCCATGGTCGTTTCCATGGCTCCCAGACGCAGTCGGCCTGAAGTGTTCTCATCGCTTTTAAACAGCGCTAATGCCTCATCATGCGCTACTAACATTCGCTCTGCGTGCTCTCGTAATGCCAGCCCAGCAGAGGTTAGGCGCACGCCACCTGCACGGTGAATCAACTGCGCGCCTAACTCCTCCTCAAGCTTTTTGATATGGGTGGTCACGTTAGATTGTACCGTGTGTAGCTGCCTAGCAGCGGCCATAAAGCTGCCAGTTTCAGCCACTGCCATAAACAGCCGTAGCGATTTAAGCTGCATTTCCAACTCCCGGTTAAACTGCGGGTATCTCAAAAAGAGATAAATAGTATCAATATAAATCGTTTCCAAGGAATTGTCCCTGTGCGTAGGCTAACGGTAAACCCGTCGCCAACGTTGCCCGCATAGCGACTCAGTAAGGAAACCACATGATTAACCGCAAAGATTTGCCTGCGCTGGCTACCGGCGTGATGGCTACCCTGGCAGGCATAGGTATCGCCCGCTTTGCGTACACGCCGCTACTCCCGGCGCTGATTCAAGAGGATTGGTTCAGCGCCAGTCAAGGCGTCTACTTGGGGGCTGCGAATCTACTCGGTTACTTTATCGGCGCCCTGGCTGCCCATACTTTAAGCGAGCATTTTTCTGTACGAGCCGTTATTGGTACAAGTTTTGTGGCAATCGCCCTAAGCTTCCTACTCTGTGCTGGGGTAGGGAGTTTTAGCTGGTTCTTCTTTTGGCGATTAGCCTCAGGCATTGCTGGGGCCACGCTTATGGTGGTTGGCCCATCGCTGGCTCTAGCGACAACGCCCCCTGAACGGCGAACTGGTGTAGGGGCATTAGTATTTACCGGTATTGGATTTGGTGCACTGCTTTCGGCATCAGTCGTTCCCTTACTACTCGAATTCAGCCTAACCGCTACCTGGACTATGCTGGGCCTGCTCTGCATATTGGCGGGACTTGTATGCGACCGTGGTGTCGCTCGTCTGGCTTCGCCGACTGTGGCTAACCACAAAGTGGTCAGCCAAAATGTGAATAGCCAAAAAAGGCATGCAAGCGTCATGTTTGTTGTTCTCATTGTGATGGGTGCCTATGCCTTGGACGCTGTGGGGTTTGTACCCCATACCCTTTTTTGGGTGGACTATCTTGCCAGGGAGAACGGGCTAGGACATCAAGCTGCTTCTATACAATGGGGCATATTCGGCGTGGGCGCCGTATGTGGGCCGCTTATCGTGGGTGCATTGGCGCGGCGAGTGGGTTGGCACCGTGGCTTAGCTATCGCCTTTCTTGTGAAGGCAGCGGCGGTTTCCCTGCCGGTAGTTTCTCTAGCTCCCCTTGGTCAGTCAGTGTCATCGTTCGCGGTAGGGGCGATGATACCTGGCATTGTCGCGTTGACGTCGGGTCGGCTTGCTGAGCTAGTCGGCCCTACCGCCCATAAAAAGCTCTGGGGCCAAGCGACCGCCGCCTTTGCGGCTGCTCAGGCGCTATCCGGCTACGCTATGTCTGGGCTTTATGCCACCTGGGGCACTTATTCACCGCTGTTTGCTATCAGTGGCTTCGTGTTGGTGGGTGGCTTTTTACTGGTACTGCTTAGCCGTGGCGCAGAGCTGCGCCACACTTCTTCCTCACATTAGAAACGGAGGTACTAATGGAACTCTTTCTGAACGCAACGTCCCCTTATGCGCGTATGGCGCGCATCATCTTGCTCGAAAAAGGCCTTATGGAGGATGTAACGCTGCGCTGGTGCGACCCCTGGGCAGACGACAAAGCGCTGCTGGCGGTTAATCCCGCGGGACGCATCCCGGCACTCGTTACTCAGGATGGCAAAACACTCAGCGAGTCGCTGCTGATTGCCTTTTACCTTGATGACGTTAGCCCCAGCATGCCGATAGTACCCACCTCCCAACTGGCTGACGTGCTACACCTGACGGGGCTGGGGCAAAATTTAATGGATGCCTCCTTCACCACGGTGATCGCTAGAAAACATTATGGTGCTGAGATTGATCAAAGCGAACTTGGCCTAAGACGCCAGCGTGCCATCCAGCGACTGACAAAACAGCTGGGTGATGAGCTTCACGAAAACCAGCTAACCGAATCACTCAACCTTGGTGAAATCTCCACGGCGGTGGCGTTGGACTATTTAGCGTTCAGGCTGCCCGAGGTGGACTGGAAAGAAGAGTACCCACAGCTCCAGGCATGGCACGCCGCGGTAACGGCTAGAGAGAGCTTTCAGCAAACCGCGTTTGTTTAGTCGCGCCCGAGGAGCAAAGGCCAATAGGGCTCACTCTTTAAGCGCCTGCTTAAGCCATCCAGCCAGCGCTTCGCTGCGGCGAAGGCTAGTGTGTTTGGGTAGCCATAAGCAGAGGTGGGCGGACGTTTCGACATGCCCCCAGGGTGCCACTAGCCGCCCGCTGTTTACGTCATCTTCCACCAGCAGCTTTGGAGCAATGGCCACGCCTAATCCCGCCACGGCGGCTTCCATTAAATAGTAAAGATGGTCAAATCCCTGGCCTTTGCTTAATGCCTGCTCAAGTTGTGCTAGCTCAATGCCCTGGGCAGCAGCCCACTGCGGCCACGCCTGAGGGCGTGAGGCGGTGTATAGAAGCTTGTTAGCAAACAGCGTTTCCGGGTTGGCCGGGTCGGTTTGCGCTGCCAACGATGGGCTCACCACTGCACAAATCTGTTCGGGCATCAGTGGTATAACCGCCATGTCGGCAGGCCAGGGCGGTTCAGTAAATGCCAGTGTGGCGCTGGCATTACTGGGCTTGCCGAGCTGCTCAGTGTCACTCACTACCACCTGCAACTTCAGCTCGGGTAGTTCACGGTGCAGGCGATCCAAGCGGGGAATCAACCAACGCGCCAACAGGCTGCCAGGGCAGGCCAGGGTGAAGGGCGCTTCCTCCACATCATGCTTGAGCGCCGCGCAACTATCGCGCAGCTTGCTAAATGCTTCGCCCAC
Source organism: Halomonas sp. (assembly GCF_017515565.1). Classification (GTDB taxonomy): domain Bacteria; phylum Pseudomonadota; class Gammaproteobacteria; order Pseudomonadales; family Halomonadaceae; genus Vreelandella. Next base: position 49,170 of record NZ_JAFWFN010000083.1, on the reverse strand, counting down.
GCCACTTTGTAGCCGCTCGCCGTGGTGAGTAAGCACCAGCCCACGCCCCGCTTTAGCAAATAGCGCTACACCAAAATGCTCGTCCAGGCTTTTAAGTTGGCGGCTAACTGCGCCGTGGGTAACGCTTAGCTCATCGGCAGCAGCGGTCACGCTACCTAACCGAGCGGTAGCTTCAAAGGCGCGCAAGGCGCTAAGCGGCGGCATGCTGTTTTGCATTGCTTTTCCTAATGGGCAAATGAGTTGATAGTTGACTAAAACTCACCGATAGCTGCCATCTTATCGATTTTTATCCCCGCCTGTCTGCGCTACTTTCATTGCATTGTTTTCACTGTAATGTTTGATAACGCATTCAGAGGTCGTGATGAATCAACCTGTAGACATATCCAAGAGCCTGCCCGACGCCAATGGCCTGTTTGGCAGCTTTGGCGGCCGCTTTGTTGCGGAAACGCTGATGCCGCTGATTCTAGAGCTGCAAGACGAATATGCCACCGCCAAAAACGATCCTGAATTTCAGCGCCAGTTAGCCTATTTTCAGGGTGACTACGTAGGTCGCCCAAGCCCGCTCTACTTCGCTGAACGCCTGACAGAACACTTCGGCGGTGCCAGCATTTACCTAAAGCGCGAAGAGCTAAACCACACCGGCGCCCACAAAATTAATAACTGCATTGGCCAAGTGCTGCTGGCCAAGCAAATGGGTAAAAAGCGCATCATCGCCGAAACCGGCGCGGGCATGCACGGCGTGGCCACCGCCACGGTCGCGGCGCGTTTTGGTCTACCTTGTGTGATTTACATGGGCGCGACGGACATCGAACGCCAGCAGCCTAACGTGTTCCGCATGAAGCTCCTGGGGGCGGAGGTGATTCCCGTCACCTCCGGCACCGGCACGCTAAAAGACGCCATGAACGAAGCGCTGCGCGACTGGGTCACCAACGTCGATGACACCTTCTACATTATTGGCACGGTGGCTGGGCCACACCCGTACCCCGCCATGGTGCGCGACTTCCAAGCGGTGATCGGCCACGAAACCCGCAGCCAAATGCTCGAAAAGCACGGCCGTTTGCCGGATTCGCTGGTGGCCTGTATCGGCGGTGGCTCAAATGCCCTGGGGCTGTTTCACCCCTTCCTCAACGACCTTTCGGTAAAAATGATTGGCGTAGAAGCCGGTGGTAAAGGCGTGAACAGCGGCCTGCACGCCGCCAGCCTAAACGGCGGCACGCCCGGTGTACTGCACGGCAACCGCACTTACCTGCTGCAAAATGAGGATGGCCAGATTATCGATGCCCACTCAATTTCCGCAGGGCTGGATTACCCCGGCATTGGGCCAGAGCACGCATGGCTGCATGAACAGGGGCGGGTAGAGTACGTATCCGCCACTGACGACGAAGCGCTGGAAGCTTTCCAGGTTTGCTGCCGTCAGGAAGGCATTATTCCCGCTTTGGAAACCGCCCACGCACTGGCGGAAGTTGCCAAGCGCGCCCCCACGCTGCCCCGCGAGCACTTAATGGTGATCAACCTCAGCGGTCGCGGCGACAAAGACATGATGAGCGTCGCCCATCACTTGGGCGATAAATTCGGAGTGAAAAACCTATGAGCGCACTTCAGGAGAACAGGGTAGTGGAGGAGAGCATCATGAAAACGACATCGCGTCTTGAAACGTGCTTTACCGCGCTCCAACAACACAACCGCCCGGCATTAGTCAGCTACCTGACGGCAGGCGACCCGGACGCTGAGACCTCGCGCCGCCTGCTGCACGGATTGCCAGAAGCAGGGGTAGATATCATCGAACTCGGCATGCCGTTCAGCGACCCCATGGCCGATGGCCCCGCCATTCAAAAAGCTGCCCTGCGTGCTCTGGAAAACGGCCAAACCCAAGCTAAAACGCTGGAGATGGTGCGCCAGTTCCGTGAAGAAAACAGCACCACGCCAATTGTACTGATGGGCTACTACAACCCGATTTACTGCTACGGGGTTGAGCGCTTTCTAACCGACGCCGCCAGCGCTGGCGTGGATGGCCTGATCGTGGTGGATCTGCCCCCCGAACACGACGAAGAACTCTGCCAACCAGCGGCTAAGCACGGCATCGATTTTATCCGTTTAGCCACCCCAACTACCGATGCTAAGCGCTTGCCCAAAGTGCTGGGTAACGCCTCCGGGTTTATCTACTACGTATCGGTGGCGGGCGTAACGGGGGGCAGCGCACCCACGCCTGAACGGCTGGAAAGCGCGGTTGGCCAACTACGCGAACACACGGAACTACCCATCGCCGTCGGCTTTGGTATCCGCACCGCCGAACAAGCCGCCACCATTGGCCGCTTTAGCGATGCCGTCGTGGTGGGGTCAGCGCTAGTCGACTGCATCGAGCATGCCACCACGCCTGATGAAGCGGTGGAACGGGTGCATGGCTTAGTAAGCGAGTTGGCGGAGAGTGTTAGAGCGTGCCGCGAAGTACACGAGTCGCAGGCCTGCTAGGTAGGGTACGAACGGCAGCAGTCAAGAGAACACCACAAGAGTAGGCCGTTGCCTACTCTTGTGGTTGTTTCATAAGTAATGCTTGAGGCAAGATAAAAATTCAGACTGGAAAGCCGTGATGGCTACCATCTGGCAGCTCAATATCAACGCGAACACGTCCACCTAGAGCTTCTACATATCGCTTGAGAGAGCTAAGGCGCATGTCCTGACCTACTTTCTCTAATCCCGCAACGGTGGGCTGCTTGACTCCCATGGCGTCGGCGATGTCCGCCTGGGTTTTTTCCGCTAACAGGCGAATTTCGGCAAGCCGTATCTCGAATAGCATATCGTTGGCTTTTGCTTGAGCCGCTGCAATCACCTCAGGCTTCTCTTGTGCCAGCAAATCTTCTAATTTTCTTGCCATGATGATCACCTCACTTTAGCGTTTCCAGGTGCGCCGCGTATTCTCTGTCAGCCACTGGAATCATGTCATCGTAAAACCGCTTATCGTTTTCGCCCTTGTCGCCAGCGCATAAAATGATGCCTGTGCGAGTTGGGTCAAAGGCAAAAAAAGCTCTAATAGGGCGCCCTAGGCTTTGAACTCTCAGTTTCTTCATATTCGCGAATTGCGAGCCGTTTACCGTATCTGCATGTGGACGAGAAAGCATTGGGTCGCGTTCCTGCAATAGAAGAATGGATGCCAGAACATTTTCTCGGTCTGCATCGTCTAGGGAGAAGAACCACGCTTCAAATATGGGTGTTTGTTCAATCGACCACATTGCTCCTCTCCGTAGTATAGGTTAAATGCTATATAGGCTATAGCCTATTATCAAGTGATTTTTAAAGAGCTCAGCCTCCTGTCAAAATCAAGTGGCTTAGCGCGTGCTATCGCCTAGTAAACAAAGTCGTTGATGATGAGCTATTCGTTTATGTTATTGACGTTGGAAAGCGTGATAATGGCAAGGTCTACGCATTACTAAAACGCCGTATGTGACAGTTGAGTAACTAGCAAAACTCAGCAGTTAACGCCAATCTCGCTTGCTACCTAGGTAGCGGCAATACACTCGTTAGAATAAAAGGAACACCATGGGCAAGCTATTTTCATTACTGGTTGTGCTGGCGCTGGGCTATACAGGCATTTACTTCTATTACGGTGTGGTGGTCGAGCGGGAAATCCAACAGCAGCTGGATAATCGCGGCCTCGATTCTGTCAGCATTGATAATGTCGAGTACGGTGTGCTGGCCCCGGTTAGCACGTCAGCCAACATCGAAGTAACCGTTACTTATCGCGGCTCACAGGCCGCCGTTAACATGACGGTGCAAGGGCATCCGATCTTCTCTGATGACGTCAGCGTCCAGTTTGATGGTCTGCAAGCGCTGCGCTTGGGCATCGGCTTTGGGCAATAGCGCTGCGCTTGGCAGGTTAATAAAAAATCGTGTTTTAGTTGCTTGCTGAACATTTTGTTGTTGAAGTGAACAAAATGTTCAGTCGCAAGGCGTTGTGCAATGAAAACTGTTGGCTATGCATACCTGCATGAGCACCTGTCGCTAGGAGTATGTCCACCGACGAATCCTGCAAGGGTACGTCCTGTCACCCGTATTATGTGGCTAGAGCAAGAAATAGCTGTGCCGAGTGGGCGAGCGCCAGATGACACGCTCCTTGCCCACTTGGTATTTGCACTAAAACACGAAGGTATCGACCTGGGGATATTGGCGGCAGCGTTGCCACATTTACCGAAAAACGCACTGCGTGAGGCCCTAGAAGTGTCACCTAACGGTATTTATTTACGCAAGTTAGGTTACCTCTATGAAGCGCTTGTGTCCCGCCTCCCATTCGATGTGGAAGTCAAAGGTCGGGCGGTTCCATTGTTTGATCCTAAGCAATACATTACTGGGCCTTCAATACGTGACAGCCGCTGGCGAGTAGATTTCAATGGATTAGGAACACTCGAATACTGTGCGGTGGTAAGGCGCACACCTGAGATAACCGCTTGGCTGAATGAAGATATTTTGGGTCAAGCTGCTAGCTTTATGGCTTCGCTGCCACCGGGCATGCTGGATCGCGCCATTCAATGGGCTTACCTTAGTGAAACGCAGTCTTCATTTGCCATAGAAAAAGAGACACCATCGCCGGATAAACAGCAGCGTTTCATGCAGCTATTACATCAGGCTCATGACCGTAAGCCCCTCTCAGAATCCTATTTGGTTGAACTACAAAACAGCACCATTAGTAATCCTTTCGATAAAGCAGCTGCCTTTCGCCATGAGCAAAACTATTTGCATAACGGTTTGCCAGGTGCGATTGGCATTAGCTACTTACCCCCACCGCCTGAGCTTTGTGATGAGTTGATGCACGCTTTGATAGGGTGGGCAAACCAAATTTCAGATCCCTCATCGGCTCAGCAAGTGCCTGCCTTGGTGGTCTCAGCGGTCATTTCATTTGGGTTTGTGTTTCTGCACCCGTTCATGGATGGCAATGGAAGAATTTCCAGATTTTTGATCCATCACGCGTTATGCCGGATGGAAAGCTTATTTCACGACCATTTATTACCTATTTCAGTGGCTATGAAGCGCCATGAGGCTGATTACTTGGCAGCGTTAGAAGTATTCTCAAAACCTGCCCGAGAGCACTGGCGAGTGAATTGGTTTGACGCTGACCAGTTCGAGTTTCAATTTAACGGTCATCCAGCGCTTTATCGTTATTGGGACGCAACGGATGCCGTTACGTTTACATTGAAAATGGCCAAGGTGGCGCTTGAAGATGAATTAAAATCAGAAACACGCTATTTAGCCTGTTTTGACCAAGTGTGTGCTGCCATTAATGCGCGTTACGATATTCGTGGCAGTGACTTGTCGCGCTTGGTCATGATGTGTCTCAATAACGAAGGGCGACTTTCCAAAAACCGGCGCAAACAATTTCGTTATCAAGTGTCCGAAGACGTCCTGAATGCTATCGAAGCAGATGCACAAACGGCGCTAAAAGAGCATCACCATGATTGTTAAGCCACCTAAAAGGATACTTTCATGTTCACCGGCCTAAGCGCATTTCCGCTAACCCGCGCCGCCCAAGCGGGAAACACACAACACGCCAATGCACTTTCGGAAACGCTGGAGCCGTTATGGGCACTCTACCGTGAGTACGGCGGCAGCTTGCGGGTAGTGGCCACCATTGCAGAACTCACTGGCAAAGTGAGCGAGCCCTGTTTGCCCCAGCCGCTTCAAACGCTGCAAGGCGATGCCCGGAACAAGGTGGCAGCAATGATTGAAGCGCTTGAGCTAAGCTAACGCGTCGATACATGACAGGCCCAGAGGTAGCCCACTGGGCCTGTTTCAAAAGCAGATTACAGCGCTTGTTTGTAAAGCCTTTCGCCTCACACTCGCTTCAGAGCCCCTGAGCGCCGCGCCGCAGCCAGCCATGCACAAAAGCAAGCTTGCGCATTGCCGCATCGGAAAGCACAAACGGATAAAGATCCGAAAGCCCCATCGAGCGGTTCACATGGTTAACACCGGCCACTAACGATGCCGCAATGTGAATCAGGCGCTCAGCATCTGGCTCGGCGTAGGCATCCCAGTTATAGGTGTTGGGCAAGGCAGGAGAGGTCATGCCCGACGATACAAAGCTATCGGTAATATCAGTCAGGTGCAGCAGGTGTGAGGTGGTTTCTGCCCAATCCTCATGGGGGTGGGAAGAGGCGTAGGTAGACAAGAACCGCTGCCGCCAATCCGCAGGCGGGCCGTTTTGATAATGCCGCTGCAACGCCGCCGGATAATCCTCCCGCTCATCGCCAAACATCTCACGAAACGCATCCAGAAAATCATCCCGCAAGCTTAACCGCCACCACAACATGTGGGCGATTTCATGGCGCATATGGCCAATCATCGTGCGGTAAGGCTCATCCAAGGCTTCTTTACGGGTGGTGCGCAGCACCGCATCTGCTTCCGCTACGCTGATGGTCACCACGCCGCCCACATGCCCCATGGGCACCGGGATCGACCCTTCGGCCAGCATATGAAATACCGGTGGCGCACCGGGGTCTTCTGGGCGGAACCAGTTCCAACGGCCTAGGTTATCAATCACCCAGCGTTTAGCCGCTTCCGTTTGCGCCCAGTTGGGCATCGCATCTGCAATGGACGGGTCGGGAGCTAGTGCCGTCATCGCGCAGGCACGGCAGAATTCACCCTGCTTTGGCGCAATCCAGTTACAGCCGATCACCTCACGGTTGGCGCAGAAGGGCGGCATGGGCAAAAAAGCACGCGCTTGCGGGTCGTATGCGACGGGAACACCGTCGGCGGTCACTAAATTATCAAACCAGAGCGAACCGGCACCGACCGGATTAGAAAAAACACGCATAGGTCGGTATCTCAAAAGAAATGAGCTTTCAGTCTAGGAGGCGAGGCGCGGTTAAGCCAATCCTGGCCGCGCTCATTTTTTTCATGATGACTAATCCACGCCTGCAGAAAGCGGCGTAAACTCACGGCGATTCAGCCATTCAGCCGCCACCACGCAGTAAGCACTCCTCATACAGCCAGCGTTAGCTCCCTTCGCCTCACCTGAATGCATTTCGCCAAGGCAGCAACGGCTCAGTATCATAAACCGCTAAACCAACTACATAAGCCATTACCTATGTCATGCCCCTCTTGCCCAAATTGCCAGTTGGAATTCGTCTACCAGGATCAAAGCAACTTTGTGTGCCCGGAGTGCGCTCACGAATGGAACTGATCTTACCCAGCAAGAGTGGGCACTGGTTTAAGCAATCGTTCGGGCTTCAAAGACCTCTGGGCTGATCATCCCTATAGCACTGTGCCGTCGTTGCTTGTTGTAGTCCAGTTCGATGTATTCAAACACCTGGCGTCTCATCATATCTCGCGTTTTAAAGTGCTCACCGTGGATCGCTTCAACTTTGAGACTGTGAAAGAAGCTCTCAGCACAGGCGTTATCATAACAGTTGCCTTTCGCGCTCATACTGCACTTAAGCTCATGCCGGGTAAGCAGCGATTGGTAAAGCGCGGAACAGTACTGGCTGCCTCGGTCTGAATGGACGATCACACCTGTTGGCATTTTACGTTTCCATAGCGCCATTTGTAGTGCATCACAGACAAGATCAGCCGTCATACGCTCACTCATCGCCCAACCGATCACTTTGCGGGAGTACAGGTCAATGAGCACGGCAAGATAAAGCCAGCCTTCACCCGTCGCCAAGTAGGTGATATCACCCACCCACTTTTGATTGGGGGCTGTGGCCGTGAAGTTTTGCGCTAGCAGATTCGGCGCGACTGGCAGCGAATGTCGAGAGTTGGTGGTGGCCTTAAACTTGCGGGCTGCTTTAGCGCGCAAGCCCTGACGCTGCATGCTGGCAGCCACCGTCTTGCGGTTGATCGGCAGTCCATCATCTCGAAGGTCTAATGCTAATCTCGGGGCGCCTGAGCGCCCCTTACGTTGGTGATAAGCCTTCGCCACGCGCTGATCGATAATGGCTTGCTGGCTGCGTTTTGGGGACGAAGCTCCTTCGCGCTGTCGCCAAGCGTAGTAGCCACTCCGAGCGACTCCGACAACATGGCACATGCGCTGAACACTGAAAGCCTGGCGATGACGATGGATAAAGGCGTACTTCACTTCAGGCTCTTCGCAAAGTTCGGGGCCGCCATCGGAACGCGGCCTTTTTTGTGATGGCCAACTCTTCATTTGCTTCGGCTAATTGGCGCTTCAAGCGGGCGTTTTCTTCTGCCAACGACTGCTCTCGTTCAGAGGTGTCTTGCTGAAGCTGCGCTTTAGAGCGCCACTGATAAAGCTGGCTCGTATGTATGCCCAGCTCACGAGCCGCTGCTGCCACACCAATGCGATCAGCCAGCGCTAACGCTTCTTGACGGTAGGCATCTGAGTAACGGGTATAAGATTTTTTCTTCATTGATGTTGTCGATCTTGCCATAGTTCACCTCATCGTAGCGTATTACATTCTTGAGGTGTCCACTGCTACTGGGCAAGATCACGAATGCGCTTTTCGAGCTCACGAATCCTGAGCTGATCGGGCGTCATGGGCGTTGCTTTAGGGCTTTGGCTGTCACGCTCTTGGCGTAACTGACGTACCCATTTATCCATGCTCGAATACCCCACATTCATGGCTTCAGCCGCTTCTCGAACCGTATAGTTTTGATCAACGACTAGCTGTGCTGCTTCGGGCCGGAATTCAGGGCTAAAGCTACGTTTTGGTCTTGTTGCCATGCTGCCACCTAATGATGTCTTGGTGCATATTAGCACCTCTAATTAGGTGGCCAAATTCACTATGCCACTACATTTAAAGCTGGGACTCGGCCCTGAGCGACCATCTGAAAAAAATTGTATGTTTAGATGAGCCCTTGGCTTTAAATGTGTTTTTCAAATAAATATAAAACAATTTGTTATAGCCATTGGCTCTATGTTTATACGCACAAATAGAATTGTTATGTTTTTTTTGGAGGCAATAGTGCAAGCTTTTGACAGGAAGACCCATTGGCAAAATATTTACGAGCAGAAGGAGGCTACAGAAGTGAGCTGGTTTCAGTCCAAGCCCACTGTCTCTCTAGAGTTTATTGCCAACTGCGGTCTTGAGCGATCCGACCCGGTCATAGATGTTGGTGGCGGAGCCTCTGTTCTGGTGGACTACCTACTTGAAACAGGGCACACGAATGTCACAGTACTGGACATTTCTGAGGCGGCATTGGCTGCATCGCGCAAGCGGCTCGGACCAAATGCTAGTGCGGTAAGTTGGGTTGAGTCGGATGTCACAGCATTTTCACCCAATAGTCAGTTTGCACTTTGGCATGATCGTGCGGTGTTCCATTTTTTGGTTGATGCTGAAGATCGCCAGCGTTACGTACGAGCTCTTGAAAGAGCTCTACGCGTGGGTGGGCATTTGATTCTTGCCTCCTTCGCAATCGGCGGGCCTGAAAAATGTAGCGACTTGCCAATCATTCAATATGACTCTCAGAAGCTTAAAGCTGAGCTTGGGTCAGGATTTAAACTAGTGGAGGAGCGAACTGAGGAGCACTGCACACCAGCCCAGGGAGTGCAAAAATTCGCATATTTCTGCTTTGAGCGCATCTCAAAAAATGAAGCTTAACAAATGCTGCAAAGCGCGGTATCAAATCAGAATGTCCTAAAAAGCAGCTCCTGGCCGGGTAACGACGGCTCGACATCGGCCGTCGTCTGTTCATATCAAACTTCCCTCATGCTAATGGCGCTTCGGCCGTCGCTTTACGTTGGTTTGAGGCGCGTTTAATCATTCGGTAGCGAGAGCGAATCTCGTCGCGCTCCATGTAGCAGCCTTGCAGCCAGCGATGACCGCTCGTGCCCTCGAAAGCGTCGCGAGCGTGGAGAAGTCGGCGGTTGTCGAATATCACCAAATCGCCTGGCTGATAGGTGAAGCGAATGGCGAACGTAGGGTCGTGCAGCATTTTCTGAAGCACCATTAGCGCTTCATAGGCGGGCTCTACGTCCTTAAAGTTGGTTTGCAGCGGCCCGCGTAGGAAGTCGGCTATGCGAACTTCCAACAGCTCACCGCGCTCATCAAGACGAATCATCGGCGAGTACCAAACGTAATCGGTGGTCTTGGCGGTATTCGCAAAGCACCAACGCACCTGGGTGAGCGTGACAAAGGTTTCGGGGTGACGCTCGCGCAGCGCCTCGGCCACGGCAAACCCGTCGAGCATGACCGCCTCGCCACCTTCCACGCTGTTTTCCAGGCAGTGGAGCATTTGCATGCCTGGCTGATACTCCCGGGTTGGCAGGTCGACGTGGGGTGGTAGGGCGATGGACGTGTAAGCGTTGGAATCGGGGTTCGGTTTGGCTTTGACGTTGAAAAGCATGCCGAAGTTGGTGGGCCTTACAGGTCCGATACGCCGTGCGATCGCTTCGAGCGAGTCGGGCTCAATGGGCAGGTTGCGCAGACGAACTAACCCCTTGCCCAGTATGCTGGAAAGCGCAGGGGCGAGAATGGCCTCTTCGGTCTCGCTGCCTTCTTCGGTGTCGAGCAGGCCCGTGGCGTCCAAGCTGTCTGGGCCTTCGCCTGAGTCTCGCTGCCACGTCGTTATCGGCACGAGCGGTGCTTCTGGATCGTCAGCATTGTCGTAGTCGTGCGCTCTAAGCCAGCCGGGGTGGAAGCGTAAGCGCTGTCCCTCCGGCGCGAAATCTACGCACAGCGCGCCGGCTTCATCGATCTCGGCACCGGTAATCTCAGCCCAGCTGGGCAAGGTGGAAAGGTCAAGAATGCGTTCGCGCGTTGCCGGGTTGACGGTTGTCTCGTCAGCGGCGTTCTCACGCAGCCAGATGCTGTGGTAGCGGCTCTCTCGGCCATCGCTCCAGGACACCTTCAGTAGGCGCGGCTTGAAGGATACTTTTTTGAGGGTGGCCTCAATGGGCCAAACATCGTAGTCAGGTGTCAGAGGAAGTGCTTGGGTCATGTGGGTCTCCTAGGCGATGAGTTATTGCGCTTAGGATGCCTGTTAGGTGGATATGATGCGCAGCAGGATTCGACACTTACTATGCATGATTCGACACCGTTTGCTGGCGCAATTGGCGAGGTGTGACGCCATAATGGTGACGAAAGGCGCGACTGAAGCTCGAAGGGGAAGCAAAGCCGCAGGCAAGGCTGATGTCCATGATGCTATGCGGCGTTTGACACAGCAGCCGGTAAGCGTGATCTAAGCGCCGGGCCAAGTAGGTCTGTTGGGGTGACATTGCTAAATGTCGGGCGAAAAGGCGATCAAGGCGACGCCAGGTAATACCGAGTTCATTAGCAAGCGCGCGGATACTTAGCGGGGACGCCAGGTTCGCTTCCATCAAGGTCATGGCGCGCTGAAGCATCGGCTCTTGGGGAGTCGCAGGGTCGCGCTGGCGGCTGGCCGGGCGGCGCCCCTGCTCGTGGATGAGCTGAGCGCGAACCTGTTTGGCGAGCGCGTCACCGTGTCGGCGCCGGATCAGGTCAAGGCTCATGTCGATGGCGGCACTGCCGCCAGCGCAGGAGAACCCCTCGTCGGTAACTTCGTAAATCGACTCTACGACGTCAACTCGTGGAAAGCGGGCGCGGAAGTCGGCCAGGCACTCCCAGTGCAGCGTCACTGTTTGATCGTCAAGAAGGCCAGCGGCGGCGAGCGCGTAGCAGCCGGTATCCATGCCGCCGAGCACACAGCCTTCGTGGGCACATCCCCGTAGCCAATCAATCAGTTCGTCATCAATGCCATTCTCAGGCTCAAAGCTTGCGCAGACCGCCAAGCTAGGCACCTGAGGGGCTGCGTGAAGGGAGCTATTTACGGCGAGTGTCATGCCGTTTGAGGCAACGACCGGTTCGCCATCGCGGCTAATCAAATCCCACTCAAAGAGGGTGCGTCCGTCGATGCGGTTGGCAATGCGCAGTGGCTCAATCGCAGAGAAAAACGCCACCATGGCGAAGCGCGGCAAAAGAAAAAATCCAATGCGCTCGGGGACAGTGTCGGGGGGCTTGAGTCTCATAGTCGGCAAGAGAGTGCATGAAAGGGTACATGAAAATGGCGCTCAAGGGAGCGCCATCGAGTGGAACCCAAAGGCGAAAGCACTCGAGTGTGCCACAAAATAGTGAGAGCCGTCCCCCTAGCGGCCATCAGGCCCTCAAGGGGCGTGTGATGCGCTTGAGCTCAAGGTAAGCGTCCAGACCGGCTTCGCCCAATTCGCGTCCGATGCCGCTGCGCTTCATCCCGCCCCAGCTACCCTGGGGCGGCGCGATCTGGTCGCTGTTACACCAGACATTGCCTGCCTCCAGGCGACGTGCAATGGCCTCGGCGCGGTCGGGGTCGCCAGCCACCACCGTGGCAGCCAGGCCGAAGTCGCTGTCATTGGCTAAGGCAATAGCCTCGTCGTCGTCGGCCACGCGGCGTGCGCAAAGCACCGGGCCAAAAATCTCTTCTTGCCACAGGCGGCTGGTGGTAGGCACCTCGCGGTAGAGGCGCGGGGGCACAAAAAAGCCATGCTCGGGCAGGGCAAGGGCGGGCGTTTCGCTGCCTAGCCCCTCTTCCTCGGCGAGGGCCACGTAGTCCCGCACCCGCTCTCGCTGGGTGGTGCTGACCAGAGGGCCCATGTCGGTCTCCGCCGCGAGCGGGTCGCCCAGGCGCAGCGCTGCCATGGCGGCATCGATAGCCGCGTAAAGGTCGTCCGCTAGGCGCTCATGCACCAACAGTCGACTCGTGGCCGAGCACATTTGGCCGGCGTTGTAGCAGATACCCGCTATCACCAAATCGCGTGCAAGCGTGAGATCGGCGTCGTCGGTAACCAGGATCGGCGACTTGCCGCCCAGCTCCAGTGAGACTGGCCTTACGCCCTGGGCAGCGGCGCGCATTACTGCCTCGCCTACCGGATTGCTACCGGTAAAGGAGAGCTTGTCGATGCCGGGATGGTGGCTCATTGGGGCGCCGATACCCTCGCCGTCACCTTGCAGTAGGTTGAATACCCCCGGGGGTAGGCCTGCCTCAGTGACAATCTCTGTCAGCATCCGCTCGGGAAGGGGCGTAACTTCTGAGGGTTTGAACACTACCGTGCAGCCTGCGGCAAGTGCTGGCGCCAGCTTCCAGGCACTGCTGACCAAGGGGAAATTCCAAGGTGTGATCAGTCCTACCACACCCACTGGCTCCCAGTAGTGGCGCGCTTCTAAATCAGGCTGGCCGGTCTCCTCGACCGTTCCCTGGCGTTCTCCCAGAGCCACGGCGGCCTCAGCATAGTAGCGATAGCAAGCAATAGCATCGTCCAGGTCTTGGTAGGACTCGGCCAGGGGCTTGCCGTTGTTGCGGCTGGAAAGCTCGGCCAGGGCCTGATGGCGGGTCTCAAGCCCGGCAGCAATGGCTTCCAGATACTCTCCTCGGCGGGGCTCCGGTGTGGCTTGCCAAGCGGGTAGGGCGCGCCGGGCCGCCGCCACGGCGGCATCGACGTCCGCCGGGGCGCCGCCGGTCACCTCGGCGATATGTGCTTCTCGATAAGGGTCGAGCACCGGGCGGCGCGTCTTGCTCTTGCTTGGCACCCAGAGGTTGTCGATAAACTGTTCGTTCAGTATCTGTGTGGAATCTTGCATGTCATTTTATCCTGTTCAGCGAATAGGCAGCCAGCGGCGTTGTGTCGGCTGCATACCGGGGAAGTTGAGTTCCACAAAGCGTAGTACCAGGGTCAGCACCACCGTGGTAGCCAGGTAGATACCGGCGATCAACAGCAACGGCTCGTAGACCAGGAACGTCTCGTCGCGAATGATATTGGCGGCCTGAAGTAAGTCCATCAGGGCGATGGTGGAGACCAGCGGGATCGATTTGAGCAGCAGGATCATCTCGCCAGTGAGCGTGGGCAGGCAGAGCTGGATGGCGCGAGGTAGCCACAGCCTAGTGAGTACCTGCAAACCGGAGAGCCCGAAAGCGCGGCCTGCCTCCAGTTCGCCTCGGGGCACGCTCTTCATGGCACCACGAATCACTTCGCCCGAGTAGGCGCCCACGCTTAGGATGAAGGTCAAGGCGGCGAAGAAAAAAGGGTCGCGCAGCAGTGGCCACATGAATGTTTCGCGGATGCCCGGCACGCCTTCCATCAGGTGGCCTACGCCGTAGTAGAAGAAAAACAGCTGCACCAGCAGCGGGGTGCCACGCATCACGGTGGTAAAAGCCCAGACCAGCCAAGCCAGGGGGCGTGGGCCGCGCAGTCGGGCGAGTGCCACTAGCACGGTGAGGAATAGGCCGCCTACTGCAGAGACCAGCAGCAGCCACAGCGTATTGACGAAACCTTCCCATAGATAGCTCAGGTAAAAAGGATCGCTCAGCCAAGAAAAGTCCATGTCATGCCTCCGTGGGTTGGCCACGGCGTACGTAACGCTCAAGGCGGGCGAAGATTGCTGTGGAGCTCAGAGTCATCAGTAAGTAGATGACACCGGCGGCGGCATAGAAAAGGAAGTAGGCGCGACTACTGGCGGCGGCCTGCTGAATGGTAAAAAACAGCTCGTTGAAGCCAATCACGCTGATCAGGGCGGTGTCCTTGATCAGAATCAGCCACAGATTGGACATGCCCGGCAGGGCGTTGGGCAGCATCCCTGGCAGCACGACGCGGTGGAAGCGAGTCCAGCGCGAGAAGCCGAAAGCGTCGGCGGCCTCCAATTGGCCGCGCGGGATGGCGAGGATGGCGCCGCGAAACACCTCTGTCATGTAAGCACCCTGAACGAAGGCCAGTACACCCACTGCGGTAGCGAAGCCGGTGATCTGCATGGCACCGGCCATGCCCAGATGAGCCAGCAGGGCGTCCAATGCCTGGGCGCCCGCATAGTAAAGCAGGATAATCAGCAGCAGTTCGGGCACGGCTCGGATGAGGGTGGAGTAAGCGGTGGCCAGGCCGCGTAACGGCGCCCAGGGGCTGAGCTTGGCGCCAGCGCCTAATAGCCCTAGCAGCAGGCCAATGGCGTAAGCCAGCACGGCGATCTGCACCGTGGTTAGCGCCCCGCTAAGAATGGGACCCGCCCAGTCGATGAGCCCCTCTGGTGTCATCGAAGTCATGGTTGCTTTCCTTGGTCACGGAACAGTGAGTCACACAATGCAACCCCCAGCGCCATTGGCGCCGGGGGTAGAGAGCAATGGCGAAAAGTGGTTCAGTCGTAGACGCAGACGTCGGTGCCCAGGTACTGCTCGGAAAGGCTGGCACAGGTGCCGTCTTCGATCACCGTGGCGATGGCGGCATTAAGGGTGTCGCGCAGCTCATCATCTCCTTGGCGCAGGCCGATACCGATACCCTCGCCGTAGGCTTCGTGATGAGGCGCGGTGGCCTTGATCTCAAAGCCCTCGGCCTCGTCGCGATCAAGGAGCTGCACCATGGCAATCTCGTCGGCCAGGATTACATCCAGGCGCCCTGAAAGCAGGTCGTTGTTGACCTGCTCAGCCTGATCGTAGAGACGGATGTCCACGCCGCTGTCGCGCAACGCCCGGCGGGCATAGGTGGCGTTGGTAGTGGCCGACTGCACGCCCATCACTAGGCCGTCCAGGTCGTCGGGGATATCGAACGCTTGGTCGCTGGCGGCGACATAGGCGCCCGGCGTGAAGTAATAAGGGCGAGTGAAGTCGATGACCCGCTTGCGCTTATCGGTGATCGACATGGAGTTCATGATCATGTCGATGCGCCCGGCATTGAGCGAGGGAATGATGCCGCTCCAGCCGGTGGGCGTGATCGCGCACTCGCGGCTCATGGCGTCGCAGAAAGCATGGGCCAGCTCCACTTCGAAACCGGTCCAGTCGCCGCTGGCGGCCTTGTAAGTGAAGGGTGGGTAGGGCTCGCCGGAGATACCTACCTTGAGGGGCTCGGCAGCTTGGGCGGTGTGGCCAAGGCCAAGCGCGGTCACGGCGGTCGCCATCATCATCGGGAATTTCATGGTCTTCTCCTGTTAGGTCAGTTGTTGTGGTGGTGGTTCTTGTTGTGGTGATGCAGAGTTATCAAGCGGCGGGCGCCATGAATTGACGACAGCGGGGATCCGCGAAGACGTCTTCCGGGGTCCCCGAACAGGCAATTTGACCTTGATCGAGATAGACCAACTGGTCGGAGACCTCTCGGGCGAAATGCATTTCGTGGGTGACTAGCAGCATGGTGCGGCCTTCGTCGGCGAGGCCACGGATCACCCCCAACACCTCGTTGACCCGTTCTGGATCTAGCGCCGACGTGGGTTCATCGAAGAGCAGCAGACGCGGCTCCATCGCCAGTGCTCGGGCGATGGCTACTCGCTGCTGTTGGCCGCCAGAGAGAAAGGCAGGGTAGGTATCGCGCCGGTCGGCCATACCCACTCGCTCCAGGTAGTGCTCGCCCAAGGCGGTGGCTTGCTTGCGGGAGAGCTTTTTGACCCGCATGGGCGCTTCGATGACGTTGCCGAGTACCGTCAGATGTGGCCACAAGTTGAACTGCTGGAAGACCATGGTGACTTTGGCGCGCAGCCGTAGCAGCTGGCGACGGTCAAGACCGATGATGTCGCCCTGGGGATTGCGGTCGAAACGAATCGCCTCATCCGCAATCGCCAGTTCGCCTCGGTCGGGTCGCTCCAGCAGGTTCATGCAGCGCAGCAGGGTGCTCTTACCCGAGCCGCTAGCGCCGATGATGGAGGTAACGGTGCCTTCGGGTACGTCGAGAGAAACGCCCTTGAGGACCGCTAAGTCGCCAAAATGTTTGATCAGTTGGTTGGCCACCACCGCCGGAGCGGTGGAGGAGCGGGGACGAAAAGCATGCTGAAGTGATGATGTCATAGGCAATCGGCCTCCGAAGCCGGGGTCGGTGACAAGGCATGCGGAGCGTTCTCATCGAGGGCGCGCTCCGCACAGGCCGCCAAACGTTGGCAGGCGGTGGCTAAACGCTCGGCCTCCACGGTCAAGCTGAGGCGCACAAACCCTGCCGCTGAGGGGCCGAAGGCCTCACCCGAGAGCACCGAGATGTTCTCTTCGTCGAGCAGACGGTCGGCGAAAGCCTGGGAAGAGAGGCCCGTGGTGCGAATATCCACCATCAGGAACATCCCGGCCGGTGGGCAAATAGCAGTGACTGCCGCACTCTCGGCCAAGGCCTCGCAAACGGTATCGCGGCGCGCGCGATAAACGTCACGCATCTCGCTTAGCTCGGCGGGCGGCATCGTCAGAGCATCGCAGGCAGCGTCCTGGATGAAGTCGGGGCAGCCGTAGAGCATGCATAGCGCCAGGTGGGTCAGGTGCTGGATCAACGCCTCGGGACCCAGTACCCACCCCAGGCGCCAGCCGGTCATGGCGTGTGACTTGGATAGACTGCTGATCACCACGCTGCGCTCGGCCATATCCGGCAGCGTGGCGGGGCAAAGGTGTTCGCCTTCAAAAATCAGCTCGGCGTAAACTTCGTCGGCGATCAACCAGAGGTCGTGGCGTCGGCATAGTTCGGCGATGGCCTTCCAGGTGTCGACATCGATCAACTGGCCGGTCGGGTTGTGGGGGCTGTTAAGCAACATGGCCCGGGTGCGCGGTGTGATGGTGGCTTCCAAGGCCGCCGGGTCAAGGCGAAAATCCGCCTCGCCGTTCAGTGGCACCTGTACCAGCTCGGCGCCGGTGGCGCGCAGTACCGCCTCGTAGGTGACATAGCTGGGTTCGGGCACCAGTACTTCGTCGCCGGGATCCAGGAGGCACTGGGCGGCGGCGTAGAGGCCGCACTGGGCGCCAGCCATGACGATAACGTTATCCGGACCTGCATCGAGGCCCTGGCGGCGGTAGCCGTCGGCGATGGCTTGGCGCAGTGCCAGCTTACCCTGTACGTCAGGGTAGTGGGTGGCGCCACCGCGCAGACTGGCCACGGCGCTTTCAATAATCGGGGTCGGGGTGGCGAAATCCGGGTCACCCACCGAGAGCACGGTGATGTCATCGCCGGCGGCCTGGCGTGCCAGGGCACGATAGTGGATATCCCAAGCCGCAGCGCCTTCGCCGGCGATGCGCTCGGTTAGTCGTGAATAATGCATAGGATGCCTCGCTTTAGGAAACGCTGGGGGCCGGCTCATTCCAGGCTAGCGCGAACCGCTGCTAAACCCGGCTCGCCATCGCGGGTGGTGACGCCTTCCAAGAAAGTCTCTATTCGCTCGGGGTTGGCCAACAGCCAGTCGCGGGCGACGGTCTCCAGCTCTCCGTCTTCGAGGCCGAAATCGCGGATGAACTCACTTTGCTCATCGGCAGTCAGCTCGAACTGGTCCAGCAGCCTTACCATGTTGGGGTTGGCTGCGTGGTAGGCGCTCGCGAGTATGGTGCGCACATCGCTTTGGCCGTTGTTTTCGCCGAACACGCTAGCCGGGTCATCGAGGATCTCCATGTCGTATGCGGGAGCCATCCAGTGTGGCGTCCAGCCATAGAAGAGAATCCAGCGCTGCTCGCGCTTGGCTGCGTCCACCTCGGCTAGCATGCCTGGGGTTGACGACTCGCGTAGTCTCCACTGGCTGAGCCCGTAGGTATCGGCTTCGGCAGCGCCATGGAGATGCTCGCTGACCGTCGAACCGCTCTCGATAGAGTAGATTTCCGCCCCGAAGCGCTCGCGGATCTCGGGATCAGCGAGTTGTTCGGCGTTTGTCACGCCTGCCTCATAGACATAACCTGGCACCGCAAACCCCATGCGGGCGCCGGTGACGTTATTGCCAAGGTCGACGATGCTGCCCGCTTCCATGGCCGCGTCATAGCTCTGTTGCTGGGAGGGTAGCCAGCCGGCCAGGAAGGCATCGCTTTCGCCGCTTTGCAGGGTCTGGTAGCCCACGGTGGAGCTGACCTCCAGTGCCTCAACCTGATATCCCAACGATGTTGCCAACTGGGTAAGAATCTCGCTTTTGACAGTCACCCCTGGCCAGGGCGGTACCACTAGGCGGAGTTCATCGCTGGCATCCTGTGTGGCTTGTGCGGTGAAGGGCAGCAGGCCGATGATAGCTGCGGTGGTTAGTAGGGCTGTTTTGCGCATGTCAGGGTCCTTGTTTGTCGGTTATCGATTTATTTTTGATCTAGCAAGGCGTTCGTCCAGGCCGTGGCGTCCACTTCGATCAGCAGCGGTGAGGCCTCTTCGCCCAATTGAGCGAGCGCCTCGCCGAGGGACGTGGGGTCGTCCACTATCCGGTAGCGGCAGGTGTAAGCACGGGCCAAGTCAGCAAAGTTCGGCGCGGTTAAGTTGACGCCCAGCTGAGGCACTTCGTGCATGGCCATGTAGCGTCGAATTTCGTCGTAGCCTTGGTTGTTCCAGATCACTACCGCAACGGGGTGATTAAGATCGCGGGCGGTGGCTAGTTCGCCGATTACGAACTGCAGGCCACCGTCGCCGACCAGGGCCACTACCGGCTGCTCGGGGCAGGCCAGGGATGCCCCGAGCGCGGCGGGTAGGCCATAACCAAGGGTGCCGTAGCCGGTGGCGGCGTTGAACCAGCGCCGCGGTGCGGAAAGGGAGGCAAGAAAGTTGCCGGCATAGACCGGCCCGGTGGAGTCACCCACTAAAATCGCGTCGGGCAATGTGGCGCGCAGGGTGGCGTAGAGCGGCACATGGGGGGCCAACTCAGGGTCAGCGTTGAGGGCCAGCGCTTGGCGAACCGCAGCGGCACGGCCGCTATCTAGAGGTGTTCCGCCACGGTTTTTCGGCAGCGCCTGTAATAGCGCGGTCATCGTCTCGCCGGCGTCGGCGACCATGGCTAGGTCGGCGTCCTGGTTACGGCCCAGTTGTTGAGGGTCGATGTCCACCCGAATTAGCCGCCCGTTGAGGTGGAAGCCCTCGTCAAACACTAGATCGTAGTCGGTCTCGCCTAGCTCGGTACCCAGCGCCAGGACCACGTCCGCCTCAGCCGCCAGGCGGCGTGAAGCAGGCAGACTCATGGTAGCGCCGAGGTCGAGGGGGTGATCGAGCCCCAGCACGCCTTTGGCATTGATGGTAGTCAGGGCAGGGGCCTGCAAGTGTTCCACCAAGGCACGGGCGGCCTCGGGGGCCGCCACGCAGCCGCCGCCGAGCAGTAATAACGGGCGCTCCGCTTGGCTTAGCCATTCGGCCGCGCGGGCAATGGCGGCGGGCGCCGGTGCCGGGGGGAATACCTCGATCGGGCGTGGTGCAGTCGCGGGGACCGGGGCATCGAACAGGTCGATGGGAATCTCGATGTGTATGGGCCCTGGCCGCGCGCCGCGAAAGATCGCGAAGGCACGGGCGAGTACCTCCGGTAGCGCCGCCGGGTCGTGCAAGGTATGGCTAAATACACTGACGCCGGCGAGTAGTTGCTGCTGGCTGGGTAGCTCATGCAGCCGCCCTTGACCGCGCCCCAGGGTATCGCGGCGGTTGACGCTGGAGATCACCAACATCGGTACTGAGTCGGCCAACGCCTGACCCATGGCGGTGGCGATATTTGTCATGCCGGGGCCGGTGATGATGAAACAGGCCGCGGGTTTGCCGCTGGCTCGCGCATAGCCGTCGGCCATAAAGCCCGCGCCCTGCTCGTGGCGTGGGGTGACGTGACGAATCGGGCTTTCGCCCAGGGCGCGATAAAGCTCGATGGTGTGCACCCCGGGGATGCCGAAAGCGGTGTCGACGCCATAGGCTTCAAGCAGGCGCAGTAACTGGCGGGCACAGGTCTGGCTCATCGTAATGCCCCTTCGGGAAGCGGCTCGGGTAGCCCGCCGTGGGGCGTGCGACTAAATACACTCTCTACCATGGGGACGAAGTGCTCGAGGGGCAGGGTGTCGTAATCGGGGTCGAAGCTGGCCTGGTCCCAGTGGTCGCAGAAGCGCACCGTGCGCTCATAGGCCGGGTGGTCGCGATATTGCTCCCGCGCATGAGGGTCCTGGCCGAAAAAGTGCCGGTAGTGATACCCCTGGAAGAGTTCGTGGTGGCGAATCATCCAGGCGTTGAGCGGGTCGACGAAGGGCTCGAGGATGGCTGCGGCGATCTCGGCGTGGTTAGCCGGGGCCAGGTCGTCGCCAATGTCGTGAAGCAGTGCGCAAACTACCATCTCCTCATCGGCACCATCGCGTAGCGCCCGAGTGGCGGTCTGTAGGCAGTGCTCGTAGCGATCCACTGGGTAGCCATGATGGTCGCCAGCTAGGTTGTGCAAGTGGGCGAGTACCCGGCGCGGCGCGTCTTCGACGTAGTCGCGAAAATGGGCATCGATGAGCGCCCAGTCGTCACGCTTAGCCTCTCCAAAGTGGCGAAAGCGAGCTTGATTCATACGGATTCTCCTTGGGCCTTGGGAGTGGCGAGTCGCTGGCGCAGCACGCGGCGCCGGCTGGCGGTACTGTCTCGGTCAACGTAGCCTTGGCGCATATGGCGTACGCCGCCGGCGAGCTGGAAGGCACTGCGTCCGTGGAGCAGGCGGTAGTTGTCCATGATTAACATTTGGCCCGGATCGAGCTTGAGGTGCAGGGTCAGTTCTTCGCCGGTGATCAGTTGATAAAAGGCTTGCCGAGCGGCGTAGTAGGCCTCCAGCTCTTCGGGAGGTAGAGCGGGAATGCGTTCGGTGCGGTTGGAGTAGCGTACGCGGACCGGTTCGCCGTTGCTGTCCAGTTCGATCAGTGGTCCTTCGCTTTCCAAGTCGGTGTCGGCGTCGCGATAGCGAAAGCTGGGTGTTACTTGTGTAAGGCAAGCATAGGCGTCGGGGTCACACTCGCGCAGCAGTCGGGCGGCCATCAAGCCGTCGGCTAGGGTGCTGTCACCGCCTTCGGCGGCGTTGGTTAGGCAGTGCAGCCAGATGTAACCGGGGATGGGATCGCGGTAAGGGTTGTCGGTATGCGGCTCTAATCCACGTTGGGTCATGGTCAGGTCGTAGGCGTCGGCGACCGATTTGACGTCGGCGATGCCGCCCCAGTTGGTGCGTCGTAGCGGGCCGATGCGATCGACTAGCGGCTGCATACCGTCCTCGTGGGCAGGAACTCCGGAGACGATCACAAAACCGTCGCGATGCAGCGATTCCAGCATGTCCGAGAGCGCCGCGTCGCTTTCTATCGCGGCAGCGAAATCGGCCACGGGTCGGGGCGCGCTGGTGGCATTCCAGAGGCGCTTAGACGGATCGATCGCCTTGTCATCGAACAGCGCCGCGAGATCGAAATGGGTGCGATGACCGTCGCTGAAGCGGAGTTGCAGCTGGTTATCCGCCACGTCGGCGGCGTCGATGCAGAGCTCCAACGGCAGCTCGGCGGCTTCGACTAAGCGCTGACCGGTGCGCGGGTCTAATGTCTCGTCATCCGGGCTGCGTTCACGCAGCCAAAGGGCCGCAAACTCACCTCGCTGGCCATGATGTTCGATGGCTAGGCGTCGGCGATTGGCTGATGGGGTGACGTGTGTCATGGCGGCGCCTCCATAGGGTGTGTTAGGGACTTCCTCTATGCTACCCGCCTGGATTAGCCATAACTTGATTAAATTAGCCACATGCTTGACTATATTCGCCATGAATGACGCAACCAACACCACATGGCCCTACCCGCGCCCCGATTCGCCCCCTCTGCTGACACCGGAGCAGGCCGAGCACACCCTCAACGTGTGGCTGGTGCCGCGTTTTTCTATGTTGACGTTGTTCTGCTTGCTTGAACCACTACGTGTGGCTAATCGTTTCGGCCGTGACCTTTTTGCCTGGCGCCTGCTCTCGGCGGACGGCGAGGCTGTGTTGGCTAGTAATGGGGTTCGCATCGATGTGGACGGTCCATTGGAGTCGTTGACGGATGCATCTCGGCTAATGGTGGTCTCTTCCTATGAAGCGGAGGCAACGGTGCGACTCCAAGATCGCGCCGTGCTGCGACGCATCGCTGCCCACGGCGGCTGGCTGGGTGGACTGGATACGGCGCCCTTCATCTTGGCCCGGGCGGGGGTGCTGTCGGGGCACCGTGTTGCACTGCATTGGGAAAGCGTACCGGCTTTTCGGCGTGAATTCCCGGAGCTAGACATCAGCCCGGCAAGCTACGAATTCGATGCGATGCGGCTAACGGGCTCCGGTGGTGCAGCGAGTATCGACATGATGTTGGCATGGATAGAGCACGCCTATGGCCCCGCCCTGGCCGATGCCGTGGGGCGGCAGCTGGTTCACAAGCGGCCGGGCGATGACGGCGGTGAT
Organism: Halomonas sp.; assembly: GCF_017515565.1. Lineage (GTDB taxonomy): Bacteria > Pseudomonadota > Gammaproteobacteria > Pseudomonadales > Halomonadaceae > Vreelandella. Next base: position 26,170 of record NZ_JAFWFN010000083.1, on the reverse strand, counting down.
GTTTCACGCCGACGCTACGAGGAGCTGCCACGCAGTGTGGTGAGGACACTAGCGGTGATGGAGGCGAACCTAACGCAAGCGCTACCAATCCCTGAGGTGTGCCGGTTGGTAGGGCAGTCCCAGCGCCAGTTGACGCGGCTATTTCAGCGTCACTTTGGCGAGACGCCCCAGCAGTGTTACTTGGGGATGCGGCTAGACCGGGCGCGCCAACTCCTTGCTGATAGCCGTAGTTTTGTGACCGAAGCTGCCTTGGCCTCCGGCTTTACCCAGCCGGCGCACTTTACCCGAGCCTATCGGAATCGTTTTGGTGAAGCGCCCAGTGCTATCGTGGAGCGGAGGGGGTATTCAAAGCATGAGTAAAGTTAATGTTGTGCACAGCGGCGCAAAGGAGGGCCGCCCTTTGCGCCGCTGTGCAAGGCATTATATCAGTATTGCCTAAAAGACCTCTCTTGGCCGGACAACGACCGCCCAAAATAGGCCGTTGTTTGTCCATATTAAACTATAACCACTTCACGACGCTTTGGTACGACGCATCGTGTACGTGCCATACACGGACGCATCTAAACCTATTTCGGTGACCCATGCTTTCACGATACGAGCAATACGGGTTTGCTCGGTTATTTCGAACTGGACAGGTCGAGGCGTTTTTGCTGCACCACAATGGCTCATGGGGATTACCGAAGGGCATCGGGGTCGTTCACAAGGTTTCCAGGGTATGACAACCCCGGGGATTGTACGTCAAATCACGACGAGGCTCAGTGCGACAGCCCTTCGTGACTAGGCAAGAAACCGCCCAGCAGGCGGTCGATTTCCTTGGCAGGCATCGGACGGTAGAAGAAGAACCCCTGGATGAGGTCGCAATGCATTTCGTGAAGCAATGACAACTGTTCGGCGTTCTCGACGCCCTCGGCCACCACCTCCAATCCCAACCGATGACCGATGAAGATGGCACCCTCCAGGATGGCTCTATCCTTCGGCTGTGTGGGAGCGTCGTGGATGAAGGAGCGATCGATCTTCAGGGCGGTGACTGGAAAGTGCTTGAGATAGCTCAGAGAGGAATAACCGGTCCCGAAGTCGTCGATAGCAATGTGAATGCCGCGATGATAGAGGCGCCGCAGGTCTTCGAGTAGGGTCTCGTCGGCTTCGATCAGGACATTCTCGGTCAATTCGATGCCGATATCCCGCGGGCCTAAGCCGTGTCGCTGCAGCGAGTCTTCGAAGCTCTTCAGGGCATCGGGACGCACCAGTTGACGGCCCGAGACATTGATGTCGATGCGGTGCTCATGAAAACCCTTGGCACGCCATTCCACCTGCTGGCGGCAAGCTTCTTCGATGACCCAGTCGCCCAGACGATGGATCACACCGGAACGCTCGGCCAGCGGGATAAACTCGGCAGGCGAGATTGGTGGGCCCTCGGCAGGCTGCCAGCGTAACAAGGCCTCGAGATTCTCTATTCGCCCACTGGCCGGCGAGACCTGAGGCTGGTAGTGGAGGGAGAATTCACCGTTATCCAGGGCTTCCTCGAGTCGCGCCGAGATATAGTCCTGGCGAACCAGTTCATCATGGAGCTTCTGTTGGAAGAAACGTACAGCACCCCGACCATCCAGTTTGGCACGATTCTTGGCAACATCGGCATTACGGATCAATTCGCGTGACGATTCACCATTCTCGGGAAAGAGTGCCACACCCAGGCAGGCCGTGACCTGACGCTCCCGACCATCCAGGACGAAAGGTTCCCGAAAGACATTCTGGACATGACGAACGACCCGTCTGACATCGTGGTCCAAGTGCACGCCGGGAAAGGCCAGCACGAATTCATCGCTAGAGACACGGGACACCAGGTCAGTGACTCGCTGGCATTCTCTCAGTCGCTGAGTCAGCTCAATGAGCAGGCGATCGCCCTGATCATAGCCAAGGGCATCATTGATCTCGACGAAGTGATCGATGTCCAGGTAGATGGTTGCCAGGCCATTACCCTGGCGTCGACAGGAATCCAACAGACTGTCCAGGTCGACTTCGAAGGTCTGGCGGTTAGGTAGATGGGTAAGCCTGTCGAAGCGGGTGGCGAATTCCAGGTCACGGTGGGCGCGCTTTTGGTCAGAAAGATCGACATCCACGCAGAACATCAAGGGTGAGTCGGTATGCTCATTGAGCATCAGATGCTGCGAAAACACCGATACCAGTTCGCCGGTTTTGTGCTTGAGTTCGAGTTCATCGGCGGGTATATCGATCCCATGTTTGATCCAGGCACCATGCGCCTGGATTACCTCGTCACGCATGAAAGCAGGAATGATTAGATCTTCCAGTAACTGACCTTGGGCTTCTTCCGCGGTATAGCCATAGAGACGAGTGCTGCCCTCATTCCAGTAAATCACTCGCCGATCGCGATCATACCCCTGGACCGCCACCTTCGGCAGACTCTCCAGCAGGGCACGGAATCGCTGCTCACTCTCCAGATACTGGCGGCGTACTAACGCGACTTCTTCCCTGCCGGCATCTTGCAAATCGATGCCATCCGTTGAAGGTGTCTTTGACATCTTCAATACGAGCGCCCCGGAAAACTTCCTGCGGTTCTCCTTCAGGCGTTCCGGAGCTCTGTGATGTCGGGAATCGCTGGCAGTCATGGAATCCACTTAAAGAAAAAACACTGTCAAGAGCCATCATAATGGCAACAATAAGCATTTTGTTTTAATTATCCTACACCTAATTGTAGGAGATAACCTAACCATATGCGTCACTAATAGTCTGATCCTTTTTTCAACAAAACCACTCTTTTTAAGTACATTTCTTTGACATATCCTTGCAACTCTTCTCATTTTCCTCCTGTTGGCCGGGGTGTTTACACCGGCCACACCGGGCAATTCCGCCCAGTAAACAGGAGAATACCAACATGAAACTCGATACTCTCAAGCATGGTTTCGCCCCCACCTTCATGCCTGCTGATTCACTCGTCGATTATTGGAATCCGGGAGTGACCGATGCGCTGAGGCATCAGGATTGGGCGAAAACCGATATTCGGGAGCGAATCGATCTGACCGCCTGGCAGGGGTTTGCCGCTGACCTGCCGCGCGATCCCTATGTGAACCAGCGATGGAAGCGGATGTCATGGCTCGCCCTGAATGATCAGGGAGATGTCGAGGATATGGGCCAATGCCCCATGGCCCAGGGGGGTGCCTTCAACGACGCGGAAAGCATGGCGGATCGCCTACGGTACTATGATCCGCTGACTCGGGAATTCATGGCACGCCCCGATGTGAAGGCCTTCGTTAGCGCCTGGGCAAGGATGTGGAGTATCGGTGCGCACGAACCCATTTTGATGCAGATCACCGGGGTTCGCGGAGAAGGCAGCATCGACCCCCTTCAGGGACAGGGAATTCATGCCGATGGTTGCAAGGCCCTAAGCATTCTGGTCCTCAATCGGGAAAACGTGGCAGGCGCCGAAAATCACCTCTACGCAGACAAGGCTGGCGCGCAACCCTTGGTCGATATCACCCTGAACCCGGGTGATATCCTTCATCTGCGCGATGACCGGCTATTTCACAGTGTCGACGGGATCGAACAGCTCGAAAGCGAGGCACCCTTTGAGCGGTTCATCATCATCATCAACAGCCGCTTCGTGGACGACTTCCAGAACCGGATGTTGCGTCGCCACTTCCCGGAAGCGGTCCTCAATGAGAGCTACTGACACTTTCGGTAAATTGAGAACCTAGCAACACCAACGCCCCCCGGCACTCCGGGGGCGTCTTGGTTGTGCTGGGGGTGAAAGTCCCCTGTGCGCCCAGCAAGGGGAAGCGCTAGCCGACGGCATAACGGTGCAGCAGTTGGCGGATCACTTGAAAGTAAACGGCTCCCGCATAGCGCTAGCCATTTGCGCCGACTTCACCCACCCCAGCCACTCAGCCATCGCCGCAGCCCAACAAGCGGATGTTTACCTGGCTAGTGCACTGATCTCCCCAAGCGGCTGGTAAACCTGCGGCAATGGCGGCGGCTGGAACGCAGCAGGCGAGCTAACCGTTAAGGCTAACGGCACGCAGCCCAGCTTAGTGCTGTGCCACATTAACCACAATGCTAAAAGCGGTAGCGTGGAAGTGATGACTTACCCTCATTACTAAGAATCAGTTGTCGACTAAAAACTAAGCTCCCGAGGTAGGCTTAACTTATGTTTACTGCTAGTCTCGACGTATTAGAGCAAAAAACGCCGCAGGGAATTTACAATGCAGGATGCCCGCATAACGTTCACTCTACCAAGCAGCGCATGTAAGTGCAGGTTAATGGCACTCTGCTGGTGGAAACTATAAAAAGCACCAACATGCTTGAACTCCGCGAATGTGGCTACCCGCCGCCTCACTACTTCCCACGTGAAGATGTGCGGATGGACTCACTCACCGTTTAAGAAACCACCACTTATTGCCCCTTTAAAGGGCATACGGTGACTTTCTCGCTGGGTAACTGTCAGGACATTGCTGGAACAATGAGCAACCGATTGGTGGTATGGCAACTATAGCGGGCAGAGTGGCGTTTTATGAGGAATTGAGCGAATGACGCCTTTCGACCCTGAGCGGACATTTTTAGAAATGCAGCAGGAGCGCGAATTTTGGCTATACATGTCTAGTGTAAATTAATATCTAAAGATTCATAGGCTTGGGAGAATGCGCCGGGCTGCATTTGCTGGAGTAAAATGCCAGCACGTTCATTCAATCATAGAGCGCGCCGTCTAATAACTGTTAGCAGGATGGAAGTATGAAGCCGAGATTAGGCACTTCAATTGCAATCGTAGTCATATCAACCATATTGCCTTTTGCGGTGGCGGCACAGACAATTGAAGGCTACGGCTTTAGCCTAAGAGATGTGGGCCGCTACTGCGAAGTCTTTAAGTACGATGAGTCTTACGGAGAGGTCGAATGTAGTCGGCGGAATCTCCGGCCAGTACAGAGAGCATGTGAAGTTTATTTTTACGATCGAGAGCACGGAGAGCTAGATTGTAGCGGTCGTGATTTCAGGCTCTTGGAGCGTAGATGCACCGTCTACATGTATTCTGAAGAATACGGAGAAATCTCCTGCTGACAAAAACGTCAACGTGGATCGGCTTTTTCGCCGGCGCTCCAAAGCCGGCCGGTTACGCTAAACATTACATCAGAATCACCTAAAATACCGCTCTTGGCCGAAGCAGGATCACTCGGCATGCCACAGGTACTATCGACCCAAAGCGGTCATTTTAGAGAATGCGGTAGGCACGGCACTTTAGATGTGCGGCCTAATTATAAATATTAATAACTTATAGTTGAATTTTTAGGCTTCATTTGTGGAATAAACGTGTGGCGCGTATATCCAATCATAAGGTGGTCAGTCTAATACCTGTTAAAAGAAGGGATATGATGAGTACGGAGCAGAAAGAAGAAAAGGGAGTGACAGCATCAGAGCGCTATCTTGCTTGGTTGGGTAAAAATACATTCCTAAGTCCTTGGTGTTTCGTAAATCTATACACAGATGAAGGAAAGAAAACCGAGCATGGTGATGGAAAAGAACTGTGTGATCTTCTTGTGGTGTTCAAAGAACACGTCATCATCTTTTCGGATAAAGATATTGCGTTTAAGGACACTGGTGACTTGAACGTGGATTGGGGACGGTGGGTCAGAAGGGCAGTCTTAAAATCAGCCCCGCAAGTTTACGGCGCCGAAAAGTTTATTCGAGAACACGCCGACCGAATATTTTTAGATCGAAAGTGTAGTCAGCCTTTTCCTCTTACATTTCCTTCAATTAGTAAAATAAAGATACATCGGATTTTGGTCGCGAGGAATGCTACAGAGAGATTTAAAGAACACGCTTCTGGATCCGGCTCATTAATGCTGAACCCGAAAATAGTTGGGAAGGAAATGGAGAAAACTCCTTTCCAGTGGGGGACGGTCAATCCCGATAAGGGCTTCGTCCATGTTCTTGATGATGTTGCACTTGATGTTCTAATGCGAGAGCTTGATACAGTCCATGACTTCACCACCTACCTTTCCAGTAAGGAAACGTTCGTTTCATCTGGCCGTTTAGGCATATCAGCAGGTGAAGAAGAGCTTCTCGGTTATTACCTGTTAGAATCAAACAAGGATCGCGATCCTGGGTTTTATGTTAACGATGCCGACTTTGTCGTTGTGCAAGAAGGGCTCTACGACAGCATTAGATCTTTACCGCAATACAAAAGAGGCAAGGAACTCGACGTTTCTTCCTATTTTATTGACAGATTGATCGAATACTTTGGCAATCACGCACGAGATAATACTTGGCATTTCAGCAACGCTGATGACTTTAGCTCCGTTACTATGGGAATTCGAGAATTCGCCTCCGAATCAAGGTTGGGGCGAAGAATCCTTGCAGATGCCATACAGGAAAAAGTGAAGTCACTAAAAACAGATCAAAAGGGTGTTCGCCTCTTATTATCGCCCACCAATCCTGAAACTATGTATGTGTGGTTGGTGACGCCGATCTCCGAATACTTCGAGTCCTACCAGCAATACCGGGAGTTTCGAGCGAGTCTTTTGCTCGCTTATTGTAAGTCTGCAAAGCTTCTCAAGCGAGAGAGAAGTATAGTAGTTGGAATAGCTACTGATCCCCCAAGCCCTAATGGGGGCAGTGAAGATATGATCTACATTGATACAAGCGAATGGTCCGAAGATGACTACGCGGAAGCTCAGGAAATGCGGGAAAAACTTGGCCTATTTAAAGAAGGTAATGTTAAAGAACAAAATAAAAAAAACTATCAATTTCCAGTTGAAGAAAAAGATCCCGGCAATCGGCTGATGGGCAAAACTGAAGACAATAAGCGAAAAACGGAAAGCAAAAGACAGAAGCACGCTAGGAGGAAGAATCGGAGTCGAAAATGATTTAACAAGTCACGGAAGACGGACGCAGAAGACAGGCCGCTTCCTTCAGCGTCATGCATCAAGGGGTAGTTATGAAGTTTGAGGTAGGCGGCATTATCGATTCCGATCACTGCACTGCTTTGACCCATGAAATTTTCAGGTGTCATGACGAGTTTCGGCGGTTCACCCATTACGCCACCATCATGATTATGAAAGGGCGTAACCGAGAGGTTTCTTATCGAGCCTATAATGCGTATTCAGGCTTCGTGCATCACTTGTACGAGTTTATTTTGGGGTGTAATGCTCGTGATTCGGGCAACACAAAACTTACGAACAAGAAAGGTGAGGAACGAACCCTTATAATTGACAGTTACATCATGCATCACGCGCAGCGCGTGATGGATCAATATCGTGATGCCATTAAAGATGGCCGCGCGCCTGACTGGGTAAACGACATAGGTTTTTATGATGTAAAGGTGCCTGAGGAATTTGCAAAGGACTTTCGAGAGTATCGGAACAAGGTCTGTGGGCATGTCGCCTATGAAAGATCATCTAAACTCAGTCTCACTCAGTTTTACGACAAGTACCATAAATATATTTACTATCTCTATCGAGACTCCTTGGGATGGTGGGGGCCAAAAGACGGTGAATTTCCTGACCTGAAAGAGATCACCGATTTCTGTGTCTGGATAGAAAATGAGAATTCATAACAAAACAATTAAATTCGCTCCCTACGGTCGCTGGGCGCTCGTTCCTCGCACCGCTTATTGCGGGCATTATATTAGAGACGACTAAAAGGCAGCTCCTGGCCGAAATCTGACACGACCATAGCCGCTGGTGTCGGTTTCAATCAACTCCCAACCCCACTAACCCTAACCACCTCCCTCACCACCGCCTCATTCAACACCCCGCGTTTGGCCTCCACCAGCGTGAGCCAATCGCGGGCGCGGGTGATGCCGGTGTAGACCAGCTCGCGGGTGAGAATAGGGTTCAGCGTAGGCGGTAGCAGTAGGGCGGTGTGCAGGAACTCCGAGGCTTGGGATTTGTGTACCAGACCCATTTGCTGGTCTATCCGTAACGATAGTGGGAACGGCTACGTGCAAAAAAGTGATCTTCCTGGCGTTTTGGTGGGAAGCAGGCACTGCCAGTCAAATGCCCTGAACTACAAAAGCCTTTGATAAGCGTCTAAGAGTAGAGCAGTAGTGAGGAGCTTAAGAAGGTCGTAGTCAAAACCACCACAGCCAAGTGCCGTCTGGTTGTAGACGTCTCTAAACCTTTCACGGTCTATTAAACCCCAATGAGCGAGCTGTCCCTCTAGAACCAGCGGTTCCAAATACGCCCTATTGTTCCACAGTGCTTTCTGAAAGGCCCCTGTAACCGAGCCCTTCCTACGTCGAAAAATGGCACTCGTATTATAGTGTTTAGCGACTTTCTGCCGGAAAGGCAGGCGCGTGTAATTGTTATCATAGAGAGCGTCTGTAGGAAACGAAAGTGCGTAACGGAGCATTTCTTCCTGAGTAAATGGCCTCAAATACTGCGCCCGTTCATCGCAGATGACACGATAGCTGTTCTCGTTGATAGCATCTTGCATCCATGCGCGCCTTATAGGCTCGTTTCTCGCTACTGTGAGTGAGGGGCCGTCTTGGCGTGAGCTAGCGATTACTTCGTCTCGGAGAAACTTATTAATTGGATTCGGAGATGACTTCATTATTGCTCGTAACACTCGGATATAACTAACCGAGTACAATTGAGCGTAATGCCTAAGTTTTCGGGCAAATGCCGAAGGTTGACTGAGTAAGGTATTACGTAGCGATGCCACCGGCACCGGGTCGAGGAATATCTGGTCGCCACCATGGCCATCTAGAATCGTCACAGGTCGCGTGTTGGTTCGTATCGATAGCTCCTCCGCTAGCTGATAGATAACGGCTTGGAAGGCGAGTGCAGTTGAAGGGGCTGCAGGTAGCGGCCCTTGAATCGGACTAAATAACAAATCTTCCGAAAGCGTTAACGAGAAGTGCTCGACGCCGAGTTCGTCGGCAATAGCCGAGGCAATCTGCGCATCATCGTGTGCACTACCGCCTGGAAAGTACCAAGTGCACGCTACAGGTTGCTCTACCCCGTATACGGCTGCAGCTGCATAGAGCAAAGAAGTTGAGTCACAACCGCCCGAGAATGCAACACCGAAACGCTCTGTAAGAGCCTCTTGTTGAAGCAATTCTTCAAGTATCGCAGCTGGATTGTCAGAGGTGTTGCTTATGTCGTGCATTGAGTCTAGTTCTGAGGTGATGTGGAGTACTTCTCCACGCTGAAGGTGAGCCACACTGCCAGCGGGGATAACATGCACATCTCTCCAAATTGAGAAACCCAGTGTAGTGTCGTTATTCAAGTGCGCGACAACCTTTTCAAGCGCTGGCGTGTTAGTTCCCTTTTCAATTACCTCCTCAAGTGTACTGCCAACCCGTACACTTGAAGACGTAACTCGTAAATAGATCTCGCGGCAACTACCCAACGGATTCCGTACCTTTATCTTGCCGCCTTTAGCTTCGATATACGGCGCGCGAGCATTACGCCTTGGCACCATCCCGCTGAGCGGGGTTTGCCCTTGCAATGGTCTAATTGAGCTGTCGTCGAGACTTATCAGCAACGGAATACGACCGATAGGCTGGTGCACAATTCTGTTAGTACAAGAGTTATTGTCATCATCACGTAGGGCATCTGTTAAGTGCTTCAACGTCATAAGCTTAACTCCTCTGCTCTGCTAAAAACGGCGTGTTGTAGGGGCCGACATCAATACAGTCATCGGCTAGCGCAAGTACCTGCTCACGGTGGCTTACTACTACCAGTGTCTCAACGCGTGATCTTAGCGCCTGCATGAGCTGAATCTCGCGCGCACTGTCCAGCGCGGCCGTGGGCTCATCAAGGATCATGGTGCGTGTGCCGCGCAGCAGCGCTCTGCCAATGGCGATGCGCTGTTGTTCCCCGCCGGAAAGATTCCTTCCCTGTACGCCGACATCACGATCCAGCACGCTTGCGCCAGACGTTTCGCCGCCGATTCGCTCTAGATCCAAGAGTTCGACAAGCGCAAGCAGCTCCTGGTCAGGAACGGGCTGAGGGTGCGCGTACAGTAGGTTCTCGCGAACGCTACCGCTAAAAATCAGCGGTGCTTGTGGGACAACACTTACTACGCTAAGGATATCCTCAGGTGAAAGTTGGCTAACACTAACTCCATGGAAAAGGATCTCACCGGATGCTTGAGGCTCAAGCCCTAGAAGGGTTCTTAATAGCGTGGATTTTCCGCTTCCGGATGGCCCGCGTACCCCGTACATTTTGCCAGACTGAATTTCCACACTGAGCGGCATGGCGGAGGTGGCGTCATCGGCGCGTAAGGTTACTTCGCGTAGCGAGAAGATAGGCTGATGATGATCCAGAGTGATATTGGCTGCGGACTGGAGCTCGGTCGGCAGGTCAAGGTATCTAAGGCCGTCACCGAGGGCGACGTAGTTCTTCTTGAGGTCAATTAACGCCGCCGCAATCATGACGAACGGGGAGGTGAGTTGAACAACATAAGTCGTGATCATGATGAAATCGCCGACTTGATAGCGCTGGCGTAGCGTTTCGCTGACGGTATACAGCGTGAACCCACCCAGCACCAGGCCTACAGCGAGAACTTGTCCACCCATCAAACCGCTGAGCTTCGCATGGGTGCCGTATACCGTGTGAACGTAGGTACGCAGATGGTGGTCGAGTGTACGTTCTTCATGTTCAGCAGCGAGGTTGATCTTGATGTCATAGAGTGCGCGTAAGCGCTCTGCAAGAAATTCACTCAGCTGAGTATGCGTCTGGTAGAAGCTCTTGTGGATGCGGGTCGTCGTATCGGCAATTCGGTAGGTCAGCATGAAGAGCACAACGATGGCCAGGATGAAGGCGGCCGCGAAGGTGAGGTTGATCACCTGCCAGAGAATACCAAAGACAAAGCAAAGCTGGATGACGACCGGAGTAATGGTCCAGAATAGGGCGTGGTTGATCAGACCAAAGCTGCTCATCGCCCTGTTGACGTCGGCCATGACAACCCCCGTATCAAGCTGATGCTGCGCTTGGTAAGGTAACCGTAGCAAACGCCGCACAATACTCGAGTACACGGCCGCATCGCATCTAGCCATCACGTATGCACTAGCGAGATTCTTGCCCCACTCCATCATGTTGCTCAACGTCCAGCCGACGGCATAAGCAGTCGCGAAGACGTAGATCATACCCACTGCCGCCTCACCCGAATCTTCCACTAAGAGATTGGTCGTCTGCCGAAGTAAATAGGGAACCGATGCGCCCACCGCCGCTATGCCGATCATGAGCAGCAGCACTAGTATGAGGTGGGTAAAAAATCGCGGATAGCGAGACTGGATTAGCTCAAGTCCGCGCCGGTAGGTGGTTACATAGGATGGGGAATACGTGTCTTTCATAGCAGGGCTCAATGGTCTAAATTTCAACAATCGAACACATTCTATCGGGCAAGTTCGGGTCATCGCCTAGCACTTTTCCCCCAACCTCAACCCAAGCGTGCGATAAAAAGTCGTATCGCTGAACTCCTATGCGGAACGTCGGGCAGACCCCTAGTGAAAGTAGTAGTCGCGATAGCGACATAGAATACTCCAGGCATTCCACACGATAAGGCATCCAAAGTGCTGCCTCTGCTATAGCGGTAGCAGCGCATGCGCAAATTCGATTGTGTTCACTGGATTCAATCGGTAAGTGTATTGAATGCGCTTGTGTAGCTTTTAGAGCACGGAGACTATTCATTGCAGAGTGAAATCCTCGCGTCGATAACAAAGTCTTTATCCAAAGCAAAGTTTGAAGCGCGCGAAAACTCATCCACTTAACTGAGGCAGTCTGGTGGAATTGGCGAGCAAACCGCCACTCGTAGTCGCCAATCCCGTGTTCCTGGACAGTCACTCTCCGGATCGACTGCCGCTGACTGGAAAGTTCGAGTATTCCTGCATTAAGCAGCTCTTGAACAAGCGCTGATTGTTCATTTCCCTCCATTAGCGCCATCTCAAGTTCTAAGCTGGTCGGTGCTTCTAAGATGACATAACGGTCTTCCTGCTCATCAAGAATGATGAATTCACCGTTAAGAAGGACATAGTGAACATATTGGTTAAACTTGGGATAAACCTCCATTTCATGGCTCCGTGATTCGCTGGGAAGGGATGACTGCATGTAAAAGGCTGAACATAGAACTGGCAATAAGGCATGTCGCACAGTGTGCGACATGCCTTTTAGGCACTAGGCCTTAGGTCCACGGATCCCGCCAAACAGCATAGGAACCCTCAATAATGGCACCGCCGCCTCCCCCTCGAGTTGCACTGCTCGCTTTGAAGGTAGATGCCTTTTGATTTAGCACGTTGGATAGGTGCTTCTTCAGGACTTTTTTCTTCAACATGTCTTTCTCCTTTTATGGCTTTGTTTCAGTTCCGACGTCGGCACTCTTGAGGTTATCGGGGATGGTAAGACTGCGCACCTGTCCATCTGGATAGTCATATGCTGGTTTCTCCCTCGTTCGGGCAACACTTGCCATTTTTTGCGATTACGTGTCAGCCACTTGCTAGGTCGACAGCTAACAGACAGTTATCGGGATCAGCCATGGAGAAAAGAACTAGTCAGAAGAGAAAATTGAGGTCAGTTCATACATGATCCGCTCTTATCCTACGGCGCTCATAAATAAGAATAAGGCAGTCAAGAACAGAAGGTGGGGTTACAGATGTACTTTGCAGAGGCATTGAGATGCTTGCCCCAGCTTTCCTTTATGTACGAGCTTGGCTTGCGCCAAAAACGCAGGGCGTCGTTTAGTAATAAGAGGGGCGTTGCTGGATCGAAACTCATCCCAGTCGAGGGTAGCAAAAATCGGTGCATCCCGATCAGGCTGATGATGATCCCCTGGACTAGGATGGCAGGGGAGACCGTGCAGCCTTAAGGCACGCAGTAAACGGTTAGTACCGATCATGTACACCTTATCGATTTTGTTTTGAAAACAAAAATTGTAAAGCAGCTTTAAGATCAAACCAGTTGCGGTTTGATCATCTGAAAAAGCGAAGCGACGGAATGCTGGGGCTACTGCTAGGCGTGATACCTCACAGACACCAGGCCGTCGTAGTGAGCAACCTGTTGGTGCGATGTCTGAAAAAACACTATCGATCATCCAAGGAGCCCAATAAGGGTGAACTCTTAAATACGCTGCTAGTTTCCCCTGAGCCAGGACACCTAAGTGCCAAACGCTACCATCGAAAGCATCGACTTCTCGCAATTGTCCTTGGTGGCCTACCCACCCAAGCTCACTGCAAAAGACCTTGGCTCTGAGCTCGTATGCTTGGGTTAAACGGCAGTCGCACAATAGATATTCAAGGCGGTACTCATTGCGATCCAGTATGAGTGCCTTTGCATCATCAAGACCTGAGAAAGATGGTTGCACTTTTTTTGCACTCATGAGTATACCAGTATCATTAGCCGTCATTTTCTGTATTAGCATTGCCTTTATATACAGCACTGACTACTAGCCGAATGGATAGGGTAGAAACAGCTGGAGTTAACTATAAGTTAGTTTTTAGAAGGGTAAAATGCTAGGTGAGAAGCATTCCACTTAGCTAATCACTACATGACATGAGAGGCCCCATCCAATTACTACACTTAGTTATTTCCCCCAAGCAGCGGGTTATATCGCGCGACCTTGGGCGTGTAATACTAGTAATATCCGTAGAGACGCTAGAATGGGGCGAGCTCTCGAATAGCAGAGGGAGTTGAAAACGATATGTCCGATGACTTGGATCAAGCGACTCTTTTCGGCCTTATTGACCACATGAAAAGCTGCCTTTCACAGCCAGAACGAGGTGTCTCAGACACGTTGGACTGGCTTCGTGATCTTAGCTGTTGCGAGGGCATCATTCTGTGTCAGATTAAACATCCATCCTCTTCCTCAATCAGGCACCTTGTTAGCCATGACTACCCTCCGAAATGGATACAAACTTACTTGGCAGAAGATTTTGGTAGGGTCGACCCGGTTATACGTTATGCATCTTTAGCCTCCGATATTTACTCCTGGGAAGACGCTTATACACACTTTGGAAGCTACTGCCCGCCTACGTTCTTTGAAAAAGCCGCTGATTATGGCTTGAACGCAGGGGTTGCGTGTAGTTTTGTGCAAGAGCACTCCGACGTAATCACGATCTGTTCTATTTGCGTCGATAGCAACGGACTACACCCAGCAGCTCAATGGGCCCTTAGTAACGTCATGCCAGCGTTGCATACAGCAACCAGTTGTATAAAACAGCATAAGCTTATGCAGCCGCTGAGTGTGCGTGAATCAGAAGTGTTAAAGTGGGTAAGTGAAGGTAAAACGGTATGGGAAACTGGAATAATTCTCAGCCTGTCTGAGGGGACTGTGAAGTTTCACCTGAGCAATATCTACCGGAAATTAGATGTAACCAATCGGGCGCAGGCCATAGCCGCTGCTGCACATCAGGGCCTGATTTGAATTAAGATGCGGATTCGTAGTCCTCGTCTCAAAAATACTCCCTGTCTGTTGGATTTCGGCTAACCATCACCCAGAACAGATGAGGAACTGATCCCTACAACTTCCCCATCCCACTAACCCGCATAACCTCCCTAGTAACCGCCTCATTCAACACCCCGCGCTTGGCTTCCACCAGTGTGAGCCAAGCGCGGGCGCGGGTGATGCCGGTGTAGACCAGCTCGCGGGTGAGAATCGGGTTGATGGTAGGCGGTAGCAGTAGGGCGGTGTGTAAGAACTCCGAGCCTTGGGATTTGTGTACCGTCATCGCAAACACGGTTTCCACCGCGTGCAGGCGGGAGGGCAGCACCCAGCGGATGGGTTTATCGGCATCGCTCGTGGCACTTGATGAAGGAAAGGCCACTCTCAACAGCTTTTGTTGCGGGTTGCGTGGATCAGGCACGGCCAGCGTTATGCCGATATCGCCGTTCATCAGTTTTAGGCCGTAGTCGTTTTGGGTCACCAGCACCGGGCGGCCTTCATACCAGCCTTTTTCCAATGTGTAGTCACTGCCAAATAGCAGCTTTTCACTACGAAGTGTTTTGGCGATATGCAGGTTTAAGCCTTCTACCCCCCAGGGGCCTTTGCGTAGCGCACATAGCAGTTGAAAGTGGCTGTAGGCGCTGAGCACCTCGCTGGCCCAGGCGTTATAAGCTGCTGCGTTTTCCTCAAACGATTCCCCATGCGGGCGCTGTGCGGCCAGCACTTTTAGGTAATGGCGGTAGCCGGTGGGCGGGGCGATGGGCTCATTTTTGTGGTTGGTGCGGCCTTTACCACCATTCAGAAATTTATCCGCGCTGCCGTGAATTACCAACTTATCCAGCGCGATGTCCTCAGCAAGCGTTAAGTGGTGCAGGTCTGGGTAGCCGTGGCGCAGCACGGCGCTAACGGCCTGCTGTTTTTCCCGATCACTTTGGGCGTGGCTGGGCTGGTTAATCGCCTGGGCCAACTGACCGATGCCGCTGTGTTCATTGAAGCGGTGGCTAACCCGCAGCATGGTAATGGCTTGGTCCAGCGGTTGGCCTTGGGTATCTAGGTACTCTGCTGGCAGCGGTCGGCCGGTGGCGTGTTCCAGCCACTGGGCGGTTTCTGGGGTGTAGTGGGCGGCTTCGGCGCGGCGGCATAGGTCACCGAGTACCGAGCCGGCTTCTACCGATGCTAGCTGGTCTTTGTCCCCCAGCAGTACGCATTGGGCGTTGGCGGGCAAGGCGCGCAGCACGGCGGCCATCATTTCGATATCCACCATGGACGCTTCGTCGATGACCAGTACATCTAGCGCTAGCGGGTTGGCGGCGCTGTGGCGGAAGTGGCGGGTATCCGGTCTTGCGCCCAGCAGCCTATGGAGTGTCGTGACTTCAGTGGGAATGGCTATCTCGCTGGGTGCAGCAGAAGGTGAGTGCTCACTTAATAACGTTGCCAGCTGAACGAGCGGTAAATCATTCACCTGCCCAGTGATGGATTCATTCAGGCGCGCGGCGGCTTTGCCGGTGGGGGCGGCTAGGCGAATGCGCAGCGGTTGGCTGGGGGCGTTGGCCAGTTGCAGCGTTTGCAGTAGGGCGAGCAGGCGCACCACGGTGGTGGTTTTGCCGGTGCCGGGGCCGCCGGTAATAATGCCGAAGCGGCTGCGGGCGGCCAGGGCGCAGGCGGTTTTTTGCCAGTCCGGGGTGGCAGACGTTTCAAAAGCACGGTTTTCAAACAGAATATTCAGGGCTTGGGGCAGTAACCCAAGGTGGCTGGCGTGATCGGTGGCTTCCACACGCGTGGCGATTTGCTGATGCAGGGTTTGTTCGTATTGCCAGTAGCGGCGTAGGTAGAGCCGCGTGTCTGTCTTTTCACTTGAACCTGAGTGAGTCGTCACTACCACCAGCGGTGTGTTGCCGGGGCCTTCGCTGGTGAGCAACGGGTGTTGCAGCGCGGCTTGCCATTCGCTTAGCGTGAGTGTGGCCAGCACATCGCTGGGCAGCGGTGGCGGGTCGGTTAAATCATCCCCTTCTGGTGGTAGCGAAAGGGCGAAATCGGGTGCTTTAAGCGTGGCGTTTAAATCCAGACACACATGGCCTCGGCCAAGCTGGTGGCTGGCCAGCGCGGCGGCCATCAGCAGCAGTGCGGGGGCATCCGGTGCTTCTGCGGCTAGAAAACGCACCAGGGCGCGGTCTAAATCGCGCAGCCAGCCTCTTGCTACCCAGCGCTCGCATAGGGCCAACAGCTCAGTGGTATCGCTAAGCGCAGGGTGAGCGCTTACTGGCGCGGGGGCCATTGAAGGCTGGGCATCCTGTGCCTCAACGGCATCGCCAAACAGGTCGAAGGTGTGGGTGTCTTTGGGCTTACTCATACCGTCGCTTCCTGTGCGGGGCTTGAAAACGATGCGCCTGCAAACAGGCTATCCAGTGCTTCGATCAGTTCAACCGGGGCGGGCTCGGAAAATACCCCGCGCCCTGGGCTACGGCTGCCGCGCAGAAATACCGTCATTGAGCCGCCCAGGTGCTGGTGCGGGTCGTAGTCGGGCAGGCGCGCTTTGAGCAGCCGATGCATGGCCAGCAGGTAAAGCGCGGCCTGGAGGTCGTAGCGCTTGGCCAGCAGCGCGTGGCGCAGGGTGTCGGGTTCGTAGGCACTGTCATTCGGCCCTAAGTAGTTCGATTTCCAGTCCAGCACGTAAAAGCGCCCTTGATGCTCAAACGCCAGATCAATAAAGCCTTTAAGCATGCCGTTAAGGGTGTCGGCATCCAGCGCGGGGCGCTCAACTCCTGGCAGTAAGTGCTTGCTTACCAGGGCATCAATTGCCTGGGTGCTCACCCGTTTGGCGGCGAACCAGAACTCTAGCTCCACTTGGTAGCTGGCAAGGTCGGTCAGCGCGACGCTTTGTTGGGTCGGCGCGGCCAGCGGTAACGGTGTGGTGAGTAGCGCTGAAAGCCAGCCTGCCAGCGGTTCTTGCCATGCTTGCCAGCCGCGTAGCTGCACTCGCCGCCACAGCATGTCGTCGAGCGCGCCGCGGTCGCTGGCGACGGTCTCAAAGCCTTGTCTGCCTGCCCATTCCAACAGCCCGTGCAAGAAGGTACCCGGCCCTGGGCCTCTTGGGAATTTGTGAAGATGAAATGCTTCCTGCTGGGCCAACTGGGATAGTTCCTGCGGCTCATCCAGCACTTCAAACGCGGTGGCTTCCTGGGCGGTGGTGGGTTCCAGAGGCGTGGCCGTGGGGGCGGTAAGCGTGCCAGATAGGCGCAGCGCCGAGTAGCTGGCAATCCACCAGTGCTCTTTGGCCGGGCGCGTGGGTGTGCGGGCGTGTCCAAGCGTGGCGCTTTGTTCAGGAAGGGCAAGGCGCTGGGCGGTGGGGGCAGGCGGCTCCTTTACAGCAATCTTGCTGCCTTTTGCCAGCGCTTCCAGCGCGGTGGTTAGCTCTGCCGGTGCCAGCGTTTTTCCGCCGCTAATTAGGTAACCAAGGGCGCTATTTTCTAGCCCATCGAGCGGAGCTAGCCCCAGCCAAGTCGCGTGGCGGGCGCGGGTCAGCGCCACATAAAGCTTGCGCAGGTCTTCCCCTAAACGTTCGCGGTCGGCGGTGGTTCGCGTTTCCTCATCCGCGCTTAGGCTGAGCTGAAGGTTGCCTTGGGCATCGTGCCAGCGCAGCGGTATGTCTTTATCGTTTACCGGGCGGTGGTTGGCGATAAACGGCAGGAATACCAGCGGGTACTCAAGCCCTTTGGATTTGTGGATGGTGACTACCTTGACCAAATCCGCATCGCTTTCCAGGCGCAGCTTGTGGCTGTCGCCGTGGCTTTCCGGGTCGGCAATGGCCTCATACAAAAAGCGAATCAGCGCGTGTTCGCCGTCCAGTTCAGCGCTGGCTTGCTGCAGCAGTTCGCCTAAGTGCAGCAGGTCGGTGAGCAAGCGCTCACCCTCTTCGAACGCACCCAGCAGGCGGGCGGGAATGTCGAAGTCCACCATCATGCGGCGTACCAAGGGCAGCACACCCTGGCGCTGCCACAGGCGATGGTAGTGGCTGAACTGCTCTACCCGCGCCTCCCAGGCCAGTTCGTTTTGTTGCAGGTGATCAAGGTCGGCCAAACTGAGCCCTAACACCGGCGTGGCCAAGGCGGCGCGAAGGTGCGCTTCGGCTTGGCGGGAGCTGGCCAGCGGCTCGGCGCAGGCGCGCAGCCAGCGTTCTACCTGCTTCGCCATGGGCGAGCTAAATACCTTGTCATGGTCGGAAAGATAAACACTCTTCACCCCTCGGCTGGCCAGCGCTGAACGAATGGCGCGGGCTTCCTGCAGGCCGTTGACCAGCACTGCCATATCGGAAGGTGTTAGCGGGGTGAAGTCGTCACCTTTCTGGAAACCGCTTTTGCCTCCTTTATCACCCCCTTGGCCTGCCGCGAGCAGTTCCACCATGTAAGAGGCGCAGCACTCGGCCATTTCGGTTTGGTAGGCGGTTTTGGAAAGTGGCTCATCGCTTGCCAGTGGCCAGAGCGTCATGGCGGGCAGTGGTTGGCCTTTATGCACCAGCTGTTCGTCGCGGCCTTTGGCGGCTACTGATAAGAACGGCAACGGGTTCTTACCGCCATCTTCGCGGAACAGAAACGCCCCAGCCGGGTGCTGATCGGCGTAGTGGAAGCAGTGATTAACGGCTTCGACCATGGCGCGGCTGGAACGGAAGTTGGTGCCCAGCGTCACGTGGCGGCCTGCGGTGTCTTGGCGAGCCTGCAGGTAGGTGAAGATATCCGCACCGCGAAAGGCGTAGATGGCCTGTTTGGGGTCGCCGATCAGTAGCATAGCGGCGTCGCGGCGGGGGTTGGCGACCTCATACACTGCGTTAAAGATGCGGTACTGGATGGGGTCGGTGTCTTGGAACTCATCAATCAGCGCCACGGGGAACTGGCGCAGAATCTGAGCGGCCAGGGCCTCTTTGTTGGGGCCTTGCAGGGCGCGGTCTAAATGGGTGAGCAGGTCGTTGGGGCCCATTTCGGCGCGGCGTTCCTGCTCGCGCTCCATGCGTACTTTGCACCACTGCACGGCATGAATCAGCAGGTCATTGCGCGGTTCTGGCAAGGCGTTGAGGGCGGTGGGCATTTCCGCCAGCGCTTCCCAGGCGGCTGGGCAGGGTGGCGCGCCCTCTTTCCATATCTCGGCCATGCCGTCTGGGGTTAGGCGTTTCCAGGCGGCGGGGGTAAGAGCGGGGCGCTCAAGATCGCTTTCGCACCACTCGCGCAGTGCGCCTAGCCAGTTGGCGCGGCTTTTGGCGTTGAAGCTTTGGCCTTTGAAGGCTTTGCGTTTGGCGGCATCTTCAAGGGCGGGCACCAGTTCATCTAGCCATGCGGGCCAGGGGGCTTTTAGCTTACCTAGCGTGGCGCTGCGTTCAGCTTCGGCAGCACTTAATGTTGCATCGGGCGCGGGGCGTTGGCTGCCGAGTGCCTCGCTTTCGTGTAGCAGCTTGCGCACGTCTTCGTGGAGTTGATCCGGCGATTTCCAGTAGCAGGTAATACTGCCCAGGGCGTCGGCATCCAGCGGGTAGTAGAAGGTGCGCCAGTAGTCGCGCACCACTTCTTGTTCCAGTTCGCGCTGGTCGTTTTCCAAATTGAGCGAGAACAGGCTGCCGCTATCGAAGGCGTGTTCGCGCAGCATGCGGTAGCACCAGCTGTGGATGGTGGAAACGGCGGCTTCGTCCATCCATTCGGCGGCCAGCTCCAGGCGGCGGGCGCAGGCGGGCCATGTGGCCTCGGGGTATTGGCTGCGCAGATCAAGAAGAAGTGAGTCCTCACCCTGATGACGAAACACCGCGGCGGCTTCCACTAGCCGATGGCGGATACGTTCGCGCAGCTCCTGGGTGGCGGCATTGGTGAAGGTGACCACCAGAATTTCCGGCGGGGTGAGCGGGCGCACAAAGGCGCTGTCGTCTTCGCTGTGCTGGCCACCCAGTACCAAGCGCACGTAGAGCAACGCGATGGTAAAGGTTTTGCCGGTGCCCGCACTGGCTTCAATCAAACGGCTGCCGTGAAGCGGTAACGTAAGAGGGTTAAGCGGCATTGGAGTGGCGTTCTGGCTCATTGGGCAGCTCCTTTTTTACCGCTTGAGGCTTTTGTAGCGTCTGGCTTTTTCACGGCCTTGAACAGCGGCGCATAAAGCGCTTCCGTCAGCGTGGCGAAGGTGTGTGGTTGGCCATCATTAGACGCTTCAATGCGGTCGAAAAACAGCCGCTCGAAGCGCGGCCATTGGTGGCCGAGGTAAGGGCTTTGGTCGGCTTCGCCGGTGGTTTTGAATCCGCTTTCATAGGCTTTTTCGGCAGCGGCGTAGGCGTCGCTTTCCTGGCCTTTTTCATTAGCAATGTCAGGTGTGCCCAGCTTTGTCAGCCAAGCGAAAGCGGCCTGCGGGGCCAGCGGTAGCGGCACTTCCAGGCCGTGTTGCCAGGCGCTTAGCTGGGTTTCCAGGTGGGCGCGGGCGGTGTCGGAAGCGACAGGTTCCAGGGTTATATTGCCTGCCTTGGAAAGCAGTTGCGTGGTCATCGGGCCGCTGAGGTTGCCAGCTAAATGCGCAACCCAGTGGCGCAGCAGCAGATGCCACTGGTACTTGCTGTTCTTGATCAGGCTGCTGCTGAGCAAAAGCAGGCGGCAGCGGTTGCATGCGTTATCCTGGCGTAGCTCGCCCAGCCAATCTTCCAACGTAATACCGTTACTGCTTTTCAGGTGAATCGCTTCCGGGTCACCTAGCGCAATCGGCCATGCGCCCAGGGCTTCTTCATAGTCGCTGAACAGCGCTTCCATGGGTTCCGCTAAGGCATCACGCATGCGCTCGCCAAAGGCACCCATGGCTAACACGCCCTGACCCTGAAAGCGTTCAAGAGCAGCGTGAAGGGCGTCGATACGCGGCTCGCCGCGATCAATGGCGTGGCGCTGGGCAGCGATCAGTTGGTCTTGTAGCTGCCAGTTTTGCAGGCCATCCAGGGCGAAAGGCTCTTCGTCCAGCTCAGCAATCGCTTCCTGCTCGAAATACACCCCCAGCCGGGTATTGAAGAAGGCGCGTACTGGCTCGCGTAAGAATTGACCCAGCTGGCCGAGCGTCAGGCTAGTCGGGGTGTTTTCCGGTGGGGGCAGAGTGGCCGGGGCAGCCTGAGGCACACGCGGCGCGTGCACCTCACGCCATTCATGGGCATAGGTAAACAGTCGGTTTTGAGGATTGTTGGCAGATGTCTCGCTAGAAAAATAAGCGCGGCTAAACGGCTGCAACGGATGCTCGGTAGTCAGCGCGTCTAGCAGCGGCGTGCCGTTCTCTAGCCGCCAGCCTGTTTCCAGGTGGTCGCGCAGTTGGCCAACCAGCACCGAAGGCGGTAGCGGGGTGTTGTCGATTTGGCTTCTGCCGACCCAGCTAATGTAGAGCTGGTCGCGGGCGGAGAGCAGCGCTTCCAAAAACAGGTAGCGGTCGTCTTCCCGGCGTGAGCGGTCGCCGGGGCGGTAGTCGCTGCCCATCAAATCAAAATCCAACGGCGGCTGGGAGCGGGGGTACTCGCCGTCGTTCATGCCCAGCAGGCACACGCGCTTAAAAGGTATGGCGCGCATGGGCATTAGCGTGGCGAAGTTGACCGCCCCGGCCAAGAAGCGTTGGGAAAGGCTGTGCTCATCAATCTGTGCCAGCCAGTGTTCGCGCACCATGGAGAGCGGCAGCGGTTCTTTTAATTGGGCTTCCTGGCTGCTTTCCAGCATCTGCTGCAGGCCGTTTTCCAGCTTGGTGAGCATTACGCTCTCTTGGGCGTCGTCGGTGAGAAAGAAGGTTTCTAGAAGCGTGCGCAGCCGTGACACCCAGTTGGCGGCATCGGTGGGTTGGCAAAAGGTTTCCCAGGTGGCTTCGAGCTTTTCCAGTAGGGTGGCTAACGGACCGGCAAGGCTCGCTTCCAGCCCACCGATGTCGTCAAACGGTTCTATGCCTTGCCATGCGTGGCCTTCGCCCACGGTGTAGCCCAGCAGCAGGCGGCGCAGGCCAAAGGCCCAGGTGTTTTGGCTTAGCCCGCCGGGTAGCTCCAAGGTTTGGCGCTGCTTGGCGTTTAGCCCCCAACGAATGCCTGCGCCTTCCATCCAGCGCTCTAGCACTGGCAGGTCGCGCTCTTCCAGCCCAAAGCGCTGGCGCAGGGCGGGCACATCGAGCAGATTCAGTAAATCGCTGACTGAAAGACGCAGTTCTGGCAGGCGCAGCAGCTTTTCCAGGGCAATCATCAGCGGCAGGCGGTGGCGGCTGGCTTGGTCGGAAAGCGTGTAGGGGATATGCCGCGGGTCGTCGTTTTGTAGCTGTCCAAACACCGCGGCGATATGCGGCGCGTAGCGGTCGATATCCGGCACCATAACGATGATATCCCGCGGGCGCAGGTCGGGGTCGGCGCTGAAGGCGGCCAGCAGCTGGTCGTGGAGAATCTCAACTTCCCGCTGGGGGCCGTGGGCAATATGAAACACGATGGCGTCATCTGCTGGGTTCAGCGCGGGCCAGTGGGTTTGGGTTTCCGCGACAGGGCGCAGTTCGCGAATATCATCTTGGAGTTGGCTGAGTAGGCAGTTGCGATCAACGCCGTTAAACGGCTCGAACATATCAATACGCAGCGCCTGCTGTTCGAACAGGGTTTGGTAGTTGCCGGAATCGTCGTGCTCATCCAGCAGGCGCAGGTAGTCGCGGCCTTGCTTGCCCCAGGCGGCGAGCAGCGGCTGGGCGTGCAGATGCAGGGCATCGTCGGCGTCGCCGGTGCCAAGCACATCCAGCGCTTCGGGCATACCGGTTTTGCGGCGCTGGCGGTAGCGATTGGCGCGCAGTAAATCTTTGTGCTCGATGATATCCGCCCAGTAGAACTGGCAGGGGTTGTGCACACACAGCACGATTTGGCAGCAGCGGGAGAGCGCCGCCAGCGCTTCCAGGGTTTGTTGGGGAAGCGATGAAATACCAAAAATAATCAGCCGCCGGGGCAGGCCTGACGGGCAGGGTTGGTCTTCCAACTGCTCGGTGGCTTTCAAAAAGCGCCGATGCACCTGGGCGCGGCTGCTATTGAGGCCTGCTTTGCCTTGGGTGACGGCGACGTCCTCGCGCAGAATGCGCCACAGCGCTGGCTGCCAACGCTGGTGCTCTTCCAGCGGGCGGCGTTCGCCCCGGGCGGTAATCAGTACGTCGTCACCGTTGGCCCAGGCATCCAGCCAGTCGGCGCGATACACCTGGTACTGGTCGAATAAGTCGGCCAGCCGCTCGGCCAGTTGGTAGTGCTTGCGCTGGTCGCGGTCGATTTCCAAAAACTGAGCTAGCGGCGCGAATACTTCCTGCCCAGATAGGCTGGGCAGCAGGCGCAGCAGCCGCCACACCAAGCGCGATTTATCAAACGGCGAGGTTTCAGGCACTGCGTCGCCATCCTGGTCAACGTGGGTGAGCACCGTGCGGTAGGCCTGCCATAGAAAACGCGCAGGCAGCATGACGTCTAGGGCTGCGGCTATGCCCGCGCCACCGTTTTCTGGGTCTTCCGCCAGCGCTAGTTTTAACCACTGCCCAATGCCGTTGCTCTGCACCAGAATGGTCTCGTTTTCCAGCGGCCCCAGCGGTTGCCGGCGCATCCACTGCACCGCCAAACCGCGTAAATCTTCCAGGCGGTTAGCGTGCACCACCATAAAGCCAGGGGTAAGGGGCGTTGGCTTAAACGATGTTGAGGAGAGCAGCGAATTGGCAGACATGCGGTGGTGTTCCTTCACGGCATTAGGCATTGGGCATAGGGCGTAGCGCTATGGTGCCATAAGTTAAGTGTCTTGCGGGATGCGTGTTATATCGCCAAGCTGTGCGGATACTGCGCGTAAAGCGATGTGAGTCAAGCAAAGAGGAATTCCCCATGACCGAGCCTACAATTAATAATACCCGCCGCCACTCATCCCTGGTGGTGGACGGCCCTGGCAAGGCGGCCAGCCGTGCGATGCTGCGGGCGGTGGGGTTTAACGATGATGATTTTACCAAGCCCCAGGTGGGTGTTGCCTCGACCTGGAGCATGGTGACCCCGTGCAATAGCCACATTGGTGAGCTGGCAGAGTTCGCCTGCGCTGGTGCCGACGCGGCGGGTGGCAAAGGGGTGATCTTTAATACCATCACCATTTCTGATGGCATCGCCAACGGCACGGAAGGCATGAAGTACTCGCTGGTTTCCCGCGAAGTGATTGCGGATTCCATCGAAACCGTGGCGGGCTGTGAAGGTTTTGATGGGCTGGTGGCTATAGGCGGTTGCGATAAAAATATGCCGGGCTGCATTATGGGCTTGGCGCGGTTGAACCGCCCCAGCGTATTTGTTTATGGCGGCACCATTATGCCCGGCAAAGGGCACACTGATATTGTCTCGGTGTTTGAGGCTATGGGCGCGCACTCCCGTGGTGATATCGATCTAATTGAGCTTAAAAACATCGAAGAAACCGCCATCCCTGGCCCGGGTTCCTGTGGCGGTATGTACACCGCCAACACCATGGCGTCTGCCATTGAAGCATTGGGCATGAGCCTGCCGGGAAGTTCAGCGCAGAACGCCATTTCCCAGGAAAAACGTGACGACTGTAAAGCCGCAGGCGAGGCGGTGTTGGCGCTGCTGGCCAGTGATATTAAGCCCTCTGATATCATGACCCGCGAGGCGTTTGAGAACGCGATTACCGTGGTGATTGCTTTGGGTGGCTCTACCAACGCGGTGCTGCACTTGATTGGTATGGCGCGCACCATTGGCGTTGAACTGACCCTTTCAGACTTCACTGAGATCGGTAAGCGCGTGCCGGTTCTCGCTGACCTGCGCCCCAGTGGCCACTATATGATGAGCGAGCTGGTGGCGATTGGCGGGATTCAGCCGCTGATGAAAATTCTGCTGGATGCCGGGCTACTTAACGGCGACTGCCTAACGGTCACGGGTAAAACGCTGGCAGAGAACTTAGCCGAGGTGGAACCCTACCCCATTGATCAGCAGATTATCGCGCCGCTGGGTAACCCGCTTAAAGGCGAAAGCCACCTGCGCATTCTGTTTGGCAACCTGGCGCCGGAAGGGGCGGTGGCTAAAATTACCGGGAAAGAGGGCACGCGCTTTAGCGGTTCGGCACGGGTGTTTGGCTCTGAAGAAGAAGCCCAGGCGCGCATTAATGACGGCACTGTGGTGGCGGGCGATGTGGTGGTGATTCGCTACGAAGGCCCGAAAGGCGGCCCCGGGATGCGCGAAATGCTCACGCCTACCTCCGCGATTATGGGGCGTGGCTTGGGCAACGACGTAGCGCTAATTACCGACGGGCGTTTCTCCGGCGGCAGCCATGGTTTTGTGGTAGGGCATGTATCGCCTGAAGCTTTTGACGGTGGCCCGTTGGCGCTGGTGGAGGATGGCGACGCCATCACCATTGATGCAGAAGCCGACACCATTGAAGTCGATATTAGCGATGAGGAAATGATGCGTCGCCGTGCTGCCTGGCAGCAGCCAGAACCGCGCTATCGCAAAGGCGTGCTGGCGAAGTATGCCAAGTTGGTCAGCTCTGCCAGCACGGGTGCGGTCACCGACTAAGCGCAAAGCGACGTCACCATGCCGCTTCTTAGAGGTGGCCATGGGGAATGTCATCAAGCAGTCAAGCGCAAGGCTTAACATTGAGCCTTGCGCTTTTTAATTGGCTAAACGGTGGGAACAATGGCAGAACAGGCATCGCCACGAGGGCGGGTAAGCGAAGTGTTTTGGGCGTTTTTGGCCCTGGGGCTGACCTCGTTTGGGGGGCCGGTGGCACACCTGGGCTATTTTCGGACGGCGTTTGTGGAACGTCGCCAGTGG
>NZ_JAFWFN010000082.1 GCF_017515565.1 Halomonas sp. | reverse complement strand
ATGCCGCTCAAGGTAGAGGGTATCGAGCTTGTTACGCTTCGCCATCCACGTCAGCAGGCCATTAAACAGGTAAGCATCGCTGCCTGGTTTGATGCCTAGATAGAGATCAGCGATTTCGCAGCTGTCGGTGACGCGGGGGTCAATCACCACCAAGCGCATCAGTGGATTGCGCTCTTTGGCGACTTTGATGCGCTGGTAGAGCACTGGGTGATTCCAAGCAAGATTGGAACCCACTAACACGATCAATTCCGCCTCTTCCAAATCCTCGTAGTTACACGGCACCGCATCGGCACCGAAGGCGCGCTTGTAGCCAACCACCGCTGAGGCCATACACAGCCGCGAATTAGTGTCTAAATGGGGCGTGCCCAAAAAGCCTTTAAACAGCTTATTGGCGACATAGTAGTCTTCGGTAAGCAGTTGACCGGAAAGGTACGCAGCAACCGTATCATTGCCATGTTCAGTGCGAAGAGCGTTTAGGCGCTCGGCACTGGTGCTCAACGCCACGTCCCAGGAGACTTCAACGCCATCAACACGAGGATAGGTCAGCCGCTCCTGAGTCCCCAGGGTTTCGTGTAACGCAGAACCTTTGACACACAGCCGCCCGAAGTTCGCCGGATGCTCACGATCGCCCTCGACAGAACTCAGCGTGCCCGCTTCAACGGTCGCCGTCACGCCACAGCCGACGCCGCAGTACGGGCATGTGGTTTTGGCTTGCTGCGTCGTTTTGGACTGCTGCCCTGCTTTTGCCCCTCGCATAACACCTCCGCGGGTCGTACCTGAACGCCATACATAGGTATATAAATCCCGGGCATAAAAAAACGCCCAGTCCCTTTCTCTAATGCGCTATATGAACGCATTGAGAGAAGAGGGCTGGACGTCGTTGCCACAGCGCACCTTCATCGGTGCAAACTAGCTTTTACATATCAAAGGCTTTACATAATCAAACAGCTTAACTTCTTCTATAAAGCAACTTCTAAAAGCTACACATTCTAAAAGCTACACATTCGGCTACTTATTTTTCTAACGGCGTTGGAGTTGTTCGCGGCCATCGCCTAACAATGAGTGCTTCTTACTTATTAACCAACTTATTGCCTTGATAGCAGCAAGAGCCGAGCCGAAAGCCGATATTTTTTAAATTAACCCTTTATAAATAGCTATTTAAAAACAATCGGATAACTACACAAAGCCCTTTTAGATGGTTGTTTTATTACCTGACACACGCCAAATGGTGCGTGAGAGTGCACGCCATCACCCCTTTCGCACCATCACTGTGCAGCCTACCCGAAGAGTCGTGTCGCTAATTTTCCATCTCTTTTATCTAAGCAGCTGAAGTTATTTAAAAAAACATTCCATACGGCCAGTTGGCTAGCTCCTTGCTTATTACTGAGTAAGATTTTTAATCAGCTGACAACCAATGGCGGTTGTCGCGCGTTTAAAAAGACGCTATCGGGCAACGACGCTCCTGTTACGCACGCTTTTTGCGATTCTTTGCAAAGAGGTGCGAAACAGGGGCGTTTTTTTGTTTGGTGCTCAAGCAGCCGCAAAGACACAGAGGAGCCACCCATGGAAACCACTTCCCGGTGCTCGCCCAACGATTATCAAAACGTCCATCTGGTGATCATTGGCAATGGTATGGCAAGCCACCGCCTAATCGAGGCGCTGGTAAAACAGCCCACTCGCCCCCAGCGCATTACGGTCATTGGCGCCGAGTCAGCCCCTGCCTATAACCGCATTCTGCTTTCGCCATTGCTAGCAGGTGAAATACAGCACGATGCTCTCACCCTCCGCGACGAAGCTTGGTACGTGGAGCAAGGCGTTGATCTGATTCTTGGCGAAAACGTCGAAGTGCTTGATCGCGACAACAAAACCGTGACCACAGAAGTTGGACGCATGTTGCAGTACGACCATCTGGTGATCGCGACCGGCTCACGCCCTGCAATGCCTGATGTTCCTGGCATTGAGCTTAGTGGTG
The DNA here is from genome assembly GCF_017515565.1 of Halomonas sp. Taxonomy (GTDB): domain Bacteria; phylum Pseudomonadota; class Gammaproteobacteria; order Pseudomonadales; family Halomonadaceae; genus Vreelandella. The sequence continues at coordinate 25,507 of NZ_JAFWFN010000082.1, read as the reverse complement.
TGCATGGCTTTCGTGATTTACACGATGTTGAAGCACTTGCCGATATTGCCCAGCGCGGTGGTGACACCGTTGTGATTGGCGGTGGCCTGCTGGGCTTAGAAGCCGCCGAAGGCCTGCGTAAACGTGGCAATGACATCAAAGTGAGCGTGCTCCAGCGCGGCGAGCGGCTAATGAATCGCCAGCTAGACGCCACCGCCTCTTTGCTGCTTGAAGAGGAGCTGGCACAGCGTGGCTTGAACATTATCACTAGCGCCCAGTTAGCCAGACTCGAAGGCGACGCTCAGGGCCGAGTTGCCAAAGTCCACCTTAACGATGGCCGCCAACTGAACGCTACCAGCGTGATTGTCGCCGCGGGTATTACCCCTAATGCCGAGCTTGGTCAAAAAGCAGGCTTGGCCACCGAGCGCGCCATTTTGGTGGATGAGTTCCTTACTTCCTTTGACCCCTCGATTTCTGCGCTGGGCGAGTGCTGCCAGTTTGAGGGCACCACCTACGGCTTGGTGGAGCCGATCTGGCGCCAGGTAGAAGTGTTGGCCGCCACGCTTTGTGGCACGGCTACCCAGGGCTACTCGGATACCCCCAGCGCCACCAAACTTAAAATTAGCGGTGTAGCGCTGTACGCCTTCGGCCCCACTGAGGCCAGCGCTGAGCATGAAGTGCTTATCTACCATGACGCGGAACAAGGTGATTATCGCCGACTGCTACTGCGCGACGGCCAGATTGAAGGCGCGGTGCTTTACGGCGATACCAGCCAAGGCCCTTGGTATTTCGAGCAAGCGCTCGCGAGCAATAACCTTAACGACTGCCGCCAAGCACTGTTGTTTGGTGCGGCTGATGTCGAAGTGCTCCAGGCGAGCATGGCTGACCAGCAAAACGACTCTTCTTACTTATCGACTTCAGAGGCGGCATAACGATGTCTACTAAAAGCATGTCTACCCAGAACACGACAACTCCCGAACAGCTCATCATTATCGGTAACGGCATGGTCGGCCACCATCTGGTCGAGCAGTTAGTCGATAACGGTGGTCTTGAGCACTACCAAGTGACGGTGTTCGGTGAAGAGCGCCACCGCGCCTACGACCGCGTACATCTATCTGAGTATTTCAGCGGACGCGACGCCGAATCGCTAGCGTTATGCGACGCAGATTACTACGCCACCAGTGGCGTTGAACTGCGCAGTGGCGAAAGTGTTATCGAGATCGACCGCACCACCCACGAAGTGATTACTGATCAGGGCCGCTACCACTATGACCGCTTAGTACTGGCGACTGGCTCCTTCCCCTTTGTGCCGCCGATTCCCGGTAACGATCGCGATGGTTGCTTGGTTTATCGCACCCTGGACGACTTAGATGCTATTCAAGCCGCCGCCGAAAACGCCACTAATGGCGTAGTGGTGGGCGGTGGCCTACTTGGTTTGGAAGCAGCAAACGCCCTGCGCGGTTTAAATTTAGATACCGCCGTCGTCGAATTTGCCTCCCGCTTGATGCCGATGCAGGTAGACAGCGAAGGTGGCGAGCTGCTGCGCGAAAAAATCGAGTCACTCGGCGTGCAGGTCCTTACCGAGCGCGCCACCCAGCGCATCGAAGACGGCGATAACAGTCTCCACCGCATGGTCTTCCAAGATGAAAAAGTGCTGGAGACCGATCTGATTGTATTCTCCGCCGGTATTCGTCCCCGCGACCAGCTAGCCCGAGCTTGTGGCCTGGAAATTGGCGAACGTGGCGGGATCGTGGTGGATGATCAGTGCCAAACCAGTGACCCAGCCATTCTAGCGATTGGCGAAGTGGCGCTGTGGAACCAGAGCATTTTCGGCTTGGTCGCCCCCGGTTATCAAATGGCCAAAGCGGCGTTTTCGACGCTGACCGGTGGCGACACCCATTTTGGCGGCGCGGACATGAGCACCAAGCTTAAGCTGCTGGGCGTAGATGTGGGCTCCATTGGCGATGCCCACGGCAACCAGAACCCTGGCGCACGGATGTTCCGTTATCTAGACCCGATCAAGCAGGAGTACCGCAAGCTGGTGGTCTCCAGCGACGGTAAAAAGCTGCTTGGCGCGATGATGGTAGGCAACAACAGCGTTTACGACACGCTGCTGCAGTACTATTCCAACGGTATTGAGCTGCCCGATGAATCCGCCTCATTGATTCTGCCCCAAAGCAGCGGCGGCGCGCCCATACTCGGCCCCGGTGCACTGCCGGAAACGGCGATGATCTGTTCCTGCCACAACGTCACCAAGGGCGATATTTGCGGCACTATTGACGCTGGGGCGGTGGATCTAGGCGGCGTTAAAAGTGCCACCAAAGCCAGCACAGGCTGCGGCGGCTGCACCGCGCTACTAAAAAGCGTGGTCGACCATGAATTGGAAGCCCGCGGTGTGGAGGTTGATAAATCGATTTGCGAGCACTTCGCCCATACCCGCCAAGAGCTTTACGACATTGTGCGCGTGGAAGGCATCAAAACCTTCACTGACTTGATTGAAAAACATGGCAACGCCGACACTCACCGCCTGGGCTGCGATATCTGCAAACCCGCCGTGGCGTCTATTTTGGCCTCCTGCTTTAACGAGCCGATCACCGATGCGGCGCATATTCCTTTGCAGGATACCAACGACACCTTTATGGCCAATATACAGAAAAACGGCACTTATTCAGTGGTGCCACGGGTGGCCGGTGGCGAGATCACGCCAGACAAACTGATTGCGCTGGGCGAAGTGGCCAAAAAATATGACCTCTACTCCAAGGTGACCGGCGGCCAGCGTATTGACCTGTTTGGCGCCCGCCTGGAAGACCTCCCAGATATCTGGAGCGAGCTGATTGCCGCAGGTTTCGAGACCGGCCACGCCTACGGCAAGTCGCTGCGCACGGTAAAATCCTGCGTGGGCAGCACTTGGTGCCGCTACGGCGTGCAGGACAGCGTCGGCATGGCGATCTGGTTAGAGAACCGCTACAAGGGCCTGCGCTCGCCGCACAAAATAAAATTTGGCGTATCCGGCTGCACCCGGGAGTGCGCCGAAGCCCAGAGCAAAGATATCGGCATTATTGCCACCGAAAATGGCTGGAACCTCTACGTTTGCGGTAACGGCGGCATGCGCCCGCGCCATGCCGAACTATTTGCCACTGACCTGGACGACGAGCAGCTCTACCGCACCATTGACCGTTTCTTGATGTTCTACGTGCGCACCGCCGACCGCTTGCAGCGTACCTCGGTGTGGCGTGAAAACCTCGATGGCGGTTTGGACTACCTCAAAGAGGTGATACTGGAAGACAGCTTAGGCATCAACGAAGAGTTAGACCGCCAAATGCAAACCGTGGTGGATACCTATCAGTGCGAATGGGCCGACGCCATCAGCGACCCAGAGAAACTCAAGCGCTTCCGCAGTTTCGTCAACGACGACCGCCCGGACCCGTCAATCATTATGACCTCCGAGCGCGGCCAGCTACGCCCTGCTTAAGCGGCTCTTTTACTGAATAAAAATGAGGCAACCCATGACCGCAACGGCATTGAAAAAAGAGATGGATATGGTAGATGTTCAAAACAGCCAGGCGTGGCAAAAAGTCTGCTCTAAAGCTGACTTGGTGGAGTTCTCAGGCGTTGCCGCCTGGCTTGAAACCACCGAAGGCCCTGCCCAGGTAGCGATTTTTTACCTCCCCGGGAAGGGAGATGAGCTTTACGCTCTCGACCACTTTGACCCCTTCTCAAACGCGAATGTAATCGCCCGCGGCATTGTAGGTGACATTAAAGGCGCGGCGGTAGTCGCCTCGCCCATCTACAAGCAGCACTTCCGGCTCGATGACGGCCAGTGTTTGGAAGATGAGGAAGTCAAACTGCGTACTTGGAAGATTGCGTTTAAAGGTGATGAAGTGTGGATTGAGGGCTAAGTGGCTGAATGGCTTTTACCAACACAACGCCGACCTTTAGGGCGGCGTTGTAGCATTTAATTAAGGGGGACTACTATTCATTCACGGCCAACAAATCACTGACATCTATCCCGGTGATATTGCTATGCTTGCCAGCCTCTTGGTTATACAAGCATGGGAGATAGAACGTTCGTGAAAACAGAGTCCAGTACCCTCGCATTTTCCGCATTTATGGCGCTATTAATTGGTAGCGCTGGCATTGCGGGAACGCTACTTTCCAACTCCCAAGCGATCCTGCTGGATGGGCTGTTTAACCTTATCTATTTTAGCGTCGCACTAGTGACCATCAAGGTAAGCAAGTTAGCTAACCTTCCGGACAGTGACGCTTACCCGTTTGGTTACAGCTACTTTGAGTCATTAGTTAACCTTTGCAAAGGGCTGTTAATTTTAGGCGTATCTATTTTTGCGTTGGTCGATGCAGTAGCTGCTCTGCTGACTGGTGGGCGGGCAATTTCAGCGGGGGTCGCAGTCGTCTATGCGCTGTTCGCTACCGCGGCTTGCTCGCTTACCGCATGGGTAATGCACCGCAGTCAGCGCCATGTTCAAAGCCCGCTTGTCAGCGCAGACAAACTCAACTGGATAGTTAACAGTATTATCTCTGCTGCTGTGCTTGCAGCATTCTGCCTCGTCATACTGTTTGAGCGCATAGGGTGGCAGGTTATTCTGCCCTACGTGGACTCAGTGCTTGTGATTGCGGTGGTGGTACTCTGCCTAGGTGTGCCGGTACGCATGGCGTCCCAAGCGCTCCGGGAATTGCTTAACAAAGCGCCTGAAGAGGCGATTGCGGTGCCCATACGCCAAGCAGTCGCCCATGCGCTAGCCGACATCGACACCCATGAAGTACGAGTACGCATGGTTCGCCCAGGCCGCCTTCTCTATGTGATTGTGCATGTAGTCTTACCCAAAGACCTCTCAGAAGCGTCGCTGGCTAACCAAGACAGGCTGCGCCAGCGCATTGATGAAGAGGTGCGCCGCGAGTATTCGCCGGTAGTATGTGATGTGGTGTTTACCGCCGACACCCGCTGGGCAGCGCCCTCCTGTGGGCTGTTGGTTAAAAAAGCATAAGCGTTTTACGCGACGCCATATGCCAATAGGCACCCGAAGGTGCCTAACGCTCAACTTCTAGGTCGACTACCAGGTCATCTCGAAATAACGGCGGGGTGAATTCATAGGGATAACCGCCCGGATTAGCGATAACACGGGTACCGTTACGCAGAAGGTCGACCGGCTCATGGACGTGTCCATGTACCCATAGATCCATTTTTCCCATCAATTGCGGTAGGTGCGAAGCAAAGGCGGGAGAAAGCGCATCGCCAAGATACTGGTCAGGAATGCAGCTATGTAACGGTGCATGGTGGCTAATGACTACTTTGGGGCCACCAAAAGGTTCTGCGAGTTCGCGGCTTAACCAGTTGAGCGCCTCCATGTGTAGCTCCCGGCTGGCCTGGGGCGTAAAGGGCTGCCCAGGAGACGTTGTGACAATGCGAAAGTCGGGCATGTAACGCAGTGCTTTTGCTTCGGTATCTTGCGGGTTACGCGTTGGGTCGTCCGCATATAGCGCAAAATCGGTCCATAGCGTGGTGCCATAAAAACGCACCCCGCCCAGGGTGACGGCCCGGTTATCTAGTAATTCAATCTGATAACGCGCGGCTTCAAGGGCTAGCTCTTCACGCAGCAGGGGCATGCAGGTGCCGTAAAACTCATGATTTCCCGGCACGTACAAAATAGGTAGCGTCGGAAACTGCTGCCTTGCCCAGGCCAGTCCTTCCGTTTGCCGGTGAATATCTCCGGCCAGAATGATGATGTCCGCCTCCATATCGGGCAGCTCACGATGGCCATCAAAAAATTCTAAATGAAGATCAGACAAAATTCGTAAGCGCATATAAATTCTCACTTATCTTTATGACTTCACGCGGCTGATAAACTGGCTGGCAAGATTAACGACGAGGGCTTCTGCTTCGCGGTGAGGCACATGATGAATACCAGGCAGAATCTCGCAGTGTGAGGGGCCATGCGCATAGCGCGCTATTTGCTCGGGCTGCCGGTGGGAGCCGTACTCATCTTTTTCACCATGGAGAACCAGCGTGGGGCATTTGACCTGTTCCAATGCAGGCCTCAGTGACCAGTTTTCAAATGCTGGGTGCAGCCAAGTATCCGTCCAGGCATGCAGCACCCAGCGGGCTTTATCGCCATGGTATTTTTCAAGCTTGGAAAACTGCTCTGGGGATTCAAATGCGGTCTGGGCGTCTTGTATACCCTGCCGGGTGCGGCGCTCATTGATGGACTGGGCCGCAATGGTAATTAGCCCCGCGCACTGCTCAGCGTAATGCCCGGCACAGTGCACCGCCATGCCGCCGCCAACGCTATGACCAAGGGCGATAAATTGCTCAAGTTGAAACGCAGCGTAAAGTGCCGCAAAGCTTGCCGTCGGCTCATCCTCAATAAACGTGTGCAAAGGAGGAGCCGTACATGGATCAGAGCGGCCATAGCCTAGCCGGTCGTAGGCAATCACTCGCTGCTGGGTAGCGGCGCAGAGCGCTGCGGGAAAGCTGCGCCACAGCTCAACGCAACCAAGCGAGTCATGAAAAAGTACAATGGGGGTGTCGCAACACGCCTGCTGCGGCTCCCAAGTGCGGGTAAATAAGCGACCGCCGGGGGAGGCTACCCAGCGGTCGTGGGGGGTTATCGTCATGGCATGGCTCTTAAGCTAGTCAGTTGTTATTAATGATCAGCAGTCAACATACCATGCTAGGTACGGTTCTGATTCTCTAGCGTTTTAAGAAGTTACTTTTTACTAAATGCACCACTTCATCCATACGCCCGCTGAGTACCGCTTTCGCGGAGTAGAGCGCTGTGGAAGCGACTTGTCCAGCTTCCACTTTTGGCGGCATGACGAGTTCCATGGGGTTAACCACTACATCCAATAACGCAGGGCCTGGATGTGCCAACCACTGGCTAATGGCCGAATCTAGCTCACTCTCCTGCTCTACCCGTTGCCCCCATAGCCCCATTGCACGCGCTACTTCACCAAAATCGGGGTTTTCTAGCTCCGTGTAGACATCCAGCAACCCCTCTACCTTCTGCTCTAGCTCTACAAAGCTCAGCGAGCTGTTGTTATATACCACGATTTTAAGCGGGATTTGCTGCTGTACTAAGGTAAGCAAATCCCCCATTAGCATCGATAAACCACCATCCCCACACATAGCAATTACCTGGCGCCCGGGGTGCGCTAACTGAATCCCTAGCGCTTGCGGATAGGCGTTGGCCATGGTGCCGTGTTGCAAGCTGGCTAACGTCCGCCGCTGTTCGGCCGACCGAATGTGGCGCAACATCCAAACGTTTACACTTCCGGTATCAGCGGTAAAAAGCGCGTTGTCAGCGGCATGGCGATCAATCGCCAACGTTAGCTCCTGGGGATGAATCACATCGGCGTCCTGGCTCTTATGCGCCGACTTCTCAAGTGACTTGGCATAACGCTTTTTGCATTTATCCAGCCAGCGCGTCCGGTCATTGGCTTCCACTACCTGGGAAAGTGCTTCACAGGTATCACGAATGCTGCCGACGATGCCCACATCAACGGGATAGCGCTTGCCAATCTGAGTGGGGTCGTGGTCTATCTGAATAATAGAGGCGCGTTCGGGGTAGAACTGAGTAAACGCAAAGTTGCAGCCCAGCATAAGCAGCGTGTCGCACTCTGCCACCGCGTGATAGCCACCCTCCAGGCCATAAACCCCCGTCATGCCGACTTGGTAAGGGTTATCGTATTCGATGAAGTCTTTTGCTCGGGATGTCCAGGCGATGGGTGCCTGTAGCTTTTCTGCAAGCGCAATTACCTGCTCCCGGGCGTCCTCACAGCCTGATCCCGCAAAAATCGTAATATTACCGCCCTTATTAAGCTGGGTGACCGCTGGCACCAAAGCCTCTGCACTTGGCCGCAGCGAGTAGCTAAATTGATGGGCGCGGTAATCTAGCTGGTTCTCAGGGGTTTGCGTCATCACATCGCCTGGCACTATGAGCACCGCCACGCCACGCTTGGCAAGCGCGGCTTGAGCTGCATGCGCAGTCATTCGACGCGCCTGTTCTGGTGAAGCGATGGTTTCGCAAAACACGCTGTACTGCTTAAAGATATGCGTTTGGTCAACTTCCTGGGGAAACTGGCTACCCACTTCACCTAGCGATATTTGGCTAGCAATCAGCACGACTGGCGAGCCGTTTCGATGCGCATCAAATAACCCATTAACGAAATGCAGACTACCCGGGCCGCAAGAGCCAGCGCACAGCGCAAGCTCTTGCGTCATATAAGCTTCGCCACCGGCGGCAAAGCCACCGACCTCTTCATGGCGAACCCCTACCCAAGCTATATCACTTTTTTGTAACGCATCAGTGAAGTGGTTAAGCGTATCGCCCACGATGCCATAACAGCGTTTAGCCCCTGCCTTTTGCAGTGTATCGACCATGATTTCAGCAACATTTGCGCTCATTGACGACTCCTTTCGCAACGGATATTTGCAGTAGTAATGTCAAAAACAATATCAATAACAACACTACAGCCTAGCTGCTGATCGACTTCTTTGCTGCCCTGTGATGGCAACAAAGAAATCAAATGCTGCAATGCAGCAAAAAAGGACTATACTGCAGGGGTGTCCCTACAGGAGGACCACCAATGACGATTACATTAGCAACCTATGCGCGAGACGATGAAGTGCTCTCTTTTTGGGGCTTACAAGCCAGATGGCAGCAAGCCGCTAATGAGGCGTTAGCCGCCTATTTTGGCCAAAACTAGTCGTATTCACCGCTTTTACCCCCCTTTAGACGAAAAGATAACTACCCAAGCCGACGTCATTCGTCGGCTTCTTTATGTTATGAAAATCTTTTCCGTTCAATAACGTATGAGATTTTTACGTCTATTTGTAAGCTAAGGCTTACGCTTTATAGCAAATTACTTACATCTTTTGGACTACCCACGGGGCTGAAAAGCGCCTAATATCTGAGATGACAGCTAACTTGCTGCATAGCACAACGTAAGCCGTGTATAACTAAAAATTCCCTTAACCTCTGCACTAGGAGTGCTCGCCATGCAACACTCAGTTACCCAAGGTCAGGCGTTGGAAGTAGATGTCATGGAAGTTTGGGCGCAAAGCGCTCAGCAGCAACGCGCCGCCTTTGATGCTGTTGCTGCTTATATGCGTAAGCAATAAGTTTACACAGCAGTATGTGTTCAAACTGCATCGGCTCACTAGCGAGCCGATGCAGTAGCTATTTCTGAGTTACCTACTTATTACCTTAAGTTTTAAAGGGCCGCGTATTCTTTCCTAGCGTCCTCGACTCTCCTCCCCTGGATTAAGCTCAGCCAAATAAGTATCTTGCAAGATATACATTCGTTTTACATCGCGGTACTTGCCGTTGATGAAAAACTCCTTAACTAAGTGCCCCTCTTCAATAAACCCACTCTCTTCGTAAAGGTGAATAGCTTTGATGTTATCCACCGCAACGATGAGATACACCTTATGTAAGTTCAAGATGGTAAATGAGTAGTGCAGCGCTTGTCGGATAAGCGAGCGGGCAAACCCTTTACCTTGGTGATCCGGGGTAATGATGATCTGAAACTCGGCGCTACGATGGATATAGTCAATTTCAATTAGCTCTACCAAGCCAATCGCATGGCCGCTGCTATCTTCTGCTACAAAACGGCGCTCCGCGTTGTCGTGGATATGCTTGTTGTAAAGTTCTTCCAGCTCATCAAATGATTCGTAAGGCTCTTCAAACCAGTACGACATAATGCTTTGGTTATTATTCAACTCATGAACGAAACGTAAGTCGTTGCGCTCAAGTGCACGTAAATAAAGTTTATGACTCATTGCTGACTACTCGTGTTAACGATGTTGAAACCTCGGCTATTTGGCGTTTAAGGGCGCGATAGGTTCACTGCTGACGCTTTAACCGTTGAAAAGAATACAGTTCTGCCAGTGGGTGGTCGTTACCTTCAATTAACGCGCGCAACAGCTTGGCCCCCACTACGCTATAGGTAATACCATTACCGCCATACGCGAGCGCAAAGTGTACCCTTGGTCCAAGCGATGCATGGGGGCCAAAGTAAGGCAGGCCATCGCTCGTTTCCGCAAACGTACCTGCCCAACTAAAGGTAGGGTTGATATCCAGCGCAGGCCATAGCGTTTCGATCTTCGCGGCTAACCCTTGGGCCTTTTCTATTACCCTCGCATCACGGCGTTCGGGAATATCTTCTTCGTCGTCATCGCCCCCTACTAGCAGGCGCCCATCCTGGGTAGAACGCATATATAAATAGGGTCTTGCCGACTCCCATACCAGCGTATGGCGAAGTATGCCAAGCGCCTCATGGGGTAATGGATCCGTAACGAATGCGTAGCTACTTCGGTTAGCCGCCACAGATTCTGGCAACCAGTTTTGCGACTCGTACCCAGCGGCGATGACGACCTGCTGGCAGCGTAGCGAGGCGCCGTTAGTGAGGATTATTTCAACTCCCTGCGCGCTGGGTTCCATTCGCTCAACTTGAGTACGGTCATACACCTCGCCACCCCGAGCCACCACTTTTTCAAACAGCTGATAGGTCATCCGATAAGGGTCTATGCTTGCAGCAAGTTCGGACAAAATGGCGCCGGGAGCTTCGAAGCCATATGTCGACAGCACCTCATGACGCTCAAGCCACGTAACATCGAACCCATGCTGTTGGCGTATCGCCAGTTCCGCCTTCAGGGTGGCTACGTCCTCCTCATTGCTCGCATAATAGAGGCTTTGATGGCGCTCAAAGGCCACATTACCCAACTCTGCAGCTAAGCCTTCCAGCGTCAGAATAGCGTCGGCGCAGGCCTGGTACGCCATTACTGCGTTCGCCTCCCCATACTGCTCAGCCAAATCCACCATGTGGGTGTCGATTTCGTACTGCAGCAACGCGGTGCTGGCCGCAGAGCTGCCCCACCCTACTTCACGGCGCTCTACCACCACAACGTGATGGCCATGGCGGCTTAGCTCATCAGCGATTAACGCCCCGGTTATCCCACCTCCTATGATAACCACTTCGCTTTCATGGTCTCGGGTTAGTTGTGGAAACGCCGTCAATAACCCATTTTTTACCGCCCAAAACGGGTAGCCACTTTTAAGATCCATCTCATCACCTATGCGGAGTTGTCCTACAGTATGCTGTTAACAGTAGTTGGTTACGGCCACATTGCTCTGTTAACGAAGCGTTTAGGCGAGGAAATGTAGATGATCGATTTGCGTAGCGATACGGTGACCCGCCCTACGGCCGCCATGCTGGATGCCATGATGACCGCCCCGTTGGGGGATGATGTGTGGGGTGACGACCCGACCGTCAACGCCTTTCAAGCAGCACTTGCCCAGCAGGCAGGCAAAGAGGCGGCATTGCTGTTTCCCAGCGGCACCCAAAGCAATTTGGTAGCGCTGATGGCCCACTGCGAACGGGGCGATGAGTATATTGTTGGGCAATCTGCCCACACCTACCGGTATGAAGGCGGTGGAGCAGCGGTGTTAGGCAGCATTCAGCCACAGCCGATTGAGAACGACGAAGATGGCAGCCTTCCCCTGGAGAAAATTTCTGCGGCAGTAAAAGCAGATGACTTCCACTTTGCACGCACTAGGCTATTGGCATTGGAAAACACCATCGGCGGCAAGGTGTTACCCGCTGCCTATATACAGCAGGCAGCCGATTTAGCTCGCAAACATGGTTTATCAACGCACCTAGATGGCGCCCGGCTATTTAATGCCGTCGTGGCAACTGAGCGCTCTTTGCAGCAGCTCTGCCAACCGTTTGATAGCGTGTCGCTGTGCTTCTCTAAAGGACTTGGCACGCCCATGGGGTCTGCCCTGGTCGGCTCCCAAGGGCTGATTGATAAGGCACGCCGATTACGTAAGATGGTCGGCGGCGGCATGCGCCAATCCGGCATTATTGCTGCGGCTTGCCAGCATGCGCTGGACCACCACGTAAGCGATCTTGCTCACGACCACCGCCGAGCGGCACGCTTGGCAGAAGGGTTCTCGGCACTACCCGGGGTTGAAGTCACCTCTCAGGCCACTAACATGGTGTTTGTCCGCTTTCCCGATAAGCATGTGCAGCCACTGGCAGCGTGGCTAAAAGAGCACGGCATTCTCATTGAGCTGCTTTACGCGACGCGCTTTGTTGTCCACCGCGATATAAGCGATGCGGATATTGATGAGGTAATCGCGGTCATGCAGCGCTACTTCGAGTGCCAGTAGCTTCGTTTAAACGCTAATACAGCCGCCAGTCAAAAGTTTGAACTGCCTCACGCTTTCGCCTCATTAGCGTGGGGCTCTGCGAAAAAGACGTCTACACTCTAAGTGCGTATTTTGCGTACAAGGGAACTTAGTTAATGACGTCATTCTCCTGCCCTGCCGCTCTACTTATAACGAGCGGTTTGCTCTTTGCCACGGTTGCCTTTGGGCAACCGTCGGACACTACTTACCCGTGGGATGACGCGCTGATTAACGCGGCTCAGCAAGTGACCCTTGGGCCAAGGCCCCTCTTTCTCGTCAATGACATGAGCACCGGGAACGCCCATGAGCGCCGCTTGAAATCCGAGCTGCTGGCCTGTGCAGCAGAGCAAACCCAGTGGCAACGCTCGCCCCTAACCATTGGGCACCGGGGGGCCCCGCTTCAGTTTCCAGAACATACCCTTGAGTCTTATCTGGCAGGCGCCCAAGGCGGCGCCGGTATTCTAGAGTGTGATGTCACGTTTACTGCCGATGAGGAGCTGGTCTGCCGCCACTCCCAGTGCGACCTGCACTACACCACTAATATTGTGGAAACAGCGCTCGCCCAGCAGTGCAGCACTCCCCCTACGTTTGATGAAGCCACGGGTGAACTTACCAATGCCGCCGACATCCGCTGCTGTACCAGCGATATTACGCTGGCTGAATTCCGCACGTTACAAGGCACCATGGAAGGGGTAAATACCGAGGCCACTACCCTAGAAGCCTATCTGGCAGGCACACCTCCCTGGCGCACCGACTTATACGCCACCCGGGGCACCTTAATGAGCCACGTAGAGAGCATCGCTCTCTTCCAGCAACTGGGCGTAAAAATGATGCCCGAGCTAAAGGCTCCCATGGTGGACATGCCTTATACCGGCCACTCCGAAGAGGGGGTTACTCAGCAAAACTTTACCCAGACAGACTATGCGCAAAAACTAATTGATGAGTATTTAGCCGCGGGAATAAACCCACAAGACGTTTACCCCCAGTCGTTTAACTTGGAAGACGTGCGCTACTGGATTGAAAACGCACCTACCTTTGGCGCTCAAGCGGTGTATTTAGAGGGTCGCTACAGCGACGAACACTTTGATCACAACGACCCCGCTAGTTGGCAACCCAGCATGGATGAACTCGTTGAGCAAGGGGTCGCTATTCTCGCGCCACCCACCTGGATGCTGCTTGAACCCAACCCTAATTTTACGCCCACAGAAGACGGCTCTGAGGCAGAAGAAGGGGCGGCTCCCAGCAGTGAAGATCATGCCCGTCGGCTAAAGCCCTCCCGCTATGCGCAAGAAGCGCGCGACGCCGGATTACTACTGATTGCATGGACAATGGAGCGTTCAGGGCCGCTAGCGGAAGGTAGCGAGTGGTACCACCACACCACTCAAGATGTTATCAGCCAAGAAGGGGATAAACTCATTACGATTGATGCGCTGATTAATGACGTTGGCGTACGCGGTATTTTTACCGACTGGCCTGCCACGGTGGCGTTTTTTGATAACTGCTCGCAGCGGGGCGCCCCATAACACAGCTAAGCGCCTTTTAGCCCAGCCACACCTTGCCGTTAACAATAAATTACTATTTAATTACAATTTGTATTGTTTAGAGATTTACTCGCCACTGGCAGAGCATTAGGACAACGGTAAACAGCACCCCGGCGTAGGTAAGGGAACCTAGCCAGCACTGTTCGGGGAAATAAAAAACTAAATAGCGGAACACTATGCATGCTTTCGGTTGGATGACACGCCTTCAGGCGGGTCTCTTCATACTATTGGTATGGTGTTATCCCGTTGTGGCTAACGCGGGCACGCTACGTCTGTCGCCTCCCGTACAAGAGCACTACGACTTGGGCGCAGCCACTAGCTATTGGCACGATACCCAAGGGCTTAGCTTGTCAGCGCTATTGGCGCTTAACCCGGCGTTTGAGGAAGCCCAAAGTAAACGCGATTTAAATTTCGGCTACACCCAAAGCGATATTTGGCTACGGACTCACCTACATAACGATTCCGGCGAGGCTGCCTTGTGGCTGATACGGTTTGAATACCCCTTTCTGGATCACGTGACGCTGTACACGCTGCGTGGCCAGCGTAGCGAAGCGCAACAAAGCGGCAGCGCACTGCCGGTATCCACACGTGCTTTGGCGCACCGCCAAGCCGTCTTTCCGCTAACCCTGGAGGCTGGCGAACAGGTCACGCTCTACACCCATGTCAGCGCATCGGGTAGTAAGTTTTTAAGCTATGCCTTAATGGCACCCGAGGCTTTTTATGCACAAAATGACCGTCATAATTTCTGGCTGGCGACCTATTTTGGCATGCTGTTAGCGCTCAGTACTTACAACCTGCTGCTGTTTTTTGGTTTAAAAGAACGGGTGTTTCTTTACTACGCGCTCTTTGCATTTGGCTTTACGCTGGCAATATTGACGTTTAACGGCCTCGGCACGCTGATATTCTGGCGTTTTTTAGGAGATAACACAGCGCGCTGGGTAGCTATCGGATTTACCTTTGCCTCCACCATGGCCACGCTATTTGCCCAAAGTTTTCTCAACACAGCCCTCTACTGCCCTCGCTGGCACCGCGCCATTACATTTTTCCGGGGATATTGTTGGCTAGCGCTGATGGCCGTGATGCTCTTGCCCACACAACCCGCTCTCCGTTTAATGGACATCACCGGGTTTACGGCATCACTACTTATACTTGCGTGCGGTATTTATTGCAGTTGGCGTCGGGTGCCCAGTGCCCGCTTATTCGTACTCGCTTGGTCACTATTTTTACTCGGCGCGGCGGTTTTTGCCCTTCGCAGTTTTGGTCTACTGCCCTCTAATTTCATCACGCTACACGGCATGCAAATCGGCTCAGCGCTGGAAATGCTGCTGCTCTCCTTTGCTCTCGCCGCGCGTTTTAACAAGCTTAAAAAGCAAAAAGAGCAAGCCCAAGCGGAAACCGTTGCCACGCTTAAACATCAAGAAACACTCTTAGAAGCCAAAGTAGCCGAGCGTACCTATGCACTAGAACGCTTAGCCAATCACGACATGCTTACCGGTTTGCTCAACCGCAATGGCTTAGCCCGCTGTGCCAGTCAAGCCCTTGAACGCAGCCGCCAACAACATACCCCGCTTTCCCTGTTTATGTGTGACCTGGACCGCTTCAAGCCTATTAATGATGCGCATGGCCACGAAGCAGGCGACTTTGTACTGCAACAAGTGGCCAAACGGTTAGCACACTTAGCCCGAAATAATGACCACTGCGCGCGGTTTGGGGGTGATGAGTTTGTCGTTCTTTTTGAAGGGCTGTGCGATCCAAAAGCCATTGATGAACTGCGTTGCCGTATCGACCAAGCCATTCACCAACCTATCAAACTTCCTAATGGCACATTGGTCTGCATTGGGGTCAGTATCGGCACGAGCACCAGCTATGATGTGAATGCAACGCTGGAAAGTTTAATGCGCGAAGCCGACCACAACATGTACGCGGTAAAATCGTGCCAACCCTGCTACCGCTATGGTTCTGCGGGGTAACGGTCACTAGGCTTTTTATAAAAACAGCCTAGGAGAAAACCAACAAGGCAGCACACCCCGCCGCCCCCACGGCGAAAGGCAAAAACTGGCTATTACGATCTTCTGGCAACTCCTCTTTTAGTACGTTGAGCACCAACCCCCCCGCTACAAAGGCATACACCAAGCTGATAACTGCGTCTGTTACTTGGAAAGCCTGCCCCACTAACCAGCCCATAAACACCGCCGCCGCCAGCACCCACCGTCCTTTGGCCATATAAATATGACGATGATGCTGAACCAAGCCGTGATCGTTGACTAGAAAATGAAACCCCATGGCTAAAAAGAAGAACAACACTTCTGGTAGCTGGTTATCGCGATATACCAACAGGTAGCCAATAAGGGCGTTATAGAGTGAAAAAGAACCAATGTGGATCCAAAAAACACCCTGTAATTTCCCCAGGGTGGCAGGCTTCTGTTTGCCATCACGGCGGGAGTACTGCTTGGTCACCTGCTCCAAGCCGTAAAATACCGCTAAGCCCGTTAAAGCAACGATGTAGGCGTTATGCTCAAGCACAAAGAGCGGCCCATGAGCCGCAATGGTTTCATGGGCCTCACTAAGCGCCGGAAAAATGTGGACGAACACATAGCCCACTGAAACGCCCCCCGCAAAGGAGAGCCAAGCGCTCCGAGGGAGCGCATTCAAACGTTGAAGCTTGCCTGCAAATAGATGGATGGCCGCCAACCCTAGGGCAAATGCCAGCTGCAGCCACATAAAACAACACTCCTTGTCGTTTAACCAATCGGACGTGAAAGAGTCGGGTTAATCAAACAAGCTCATACGCTTCATCACGTTGTCGCGCTTAATTTGCCAATGGTATAGCGCGCCCGCCACGTGCAACGCCAGCAAGGCAACAATGGCCCACCCCAAGCGCTCGTGCCAAATAAACAGCTCTTCTGAAAGCGCCTTATGCTCGCCAATTAGCCCCGGCAAGTGCCAGTGGAAAAACTCCACAGGGAATCCCCCGCTAGCGGTAGCGGCCCAGCCTAACAGCGGCATGACAATTAACGCCAAGTAGAGCAAGTGATGCACGCTGGTGCTGGCAATCCGCTCAAATCTATTAAGGGGCGGGTCATGATCTGGAATTAGAAATGCCAAACGGGTAATGATCCGTAGCGTCATCAACAGCAAGAGGGCGACCCCGAGAGTTTTATGGCTCGTGTAGAGAAAATTAGTCAACGTATTGCCAACTAAGTTGACGGTTCCCTCGTAACCTAAAAACCCCAGCGTTAACCCGGTCAACAAGGAGAGCAGCACGACACCTGCCACCAGCCAGTGCAGCACCCTGTGTGGGTAGATATAGTGATCCAACTCGTGCATTGAGTGCTCCTAGGCTAATCACGTGAGCTAATCGTGTACTACCAGAATTAAGCGTAGTTCAGTCACGTAGAGTAGCAGAATTTATAACGCCTCTTTTCGATCAATGTTCTGCTTCTACCGCTTGGAAAACAGCGGCACGCTTTGGGGGCAATGCAGTAAATCTCATTAAAGGCGTCCGTAATCCGTTTTGCCAGTTCGCGTTTTTGCGTTAGCTCCCGAGGGAGCTGCTGACTCGTGACAATGGGTATGATGGCTTTCGTTAATCGTTGGGTCGAAACGCACCTTATAACGCTTGACTGGGCGCCGCCAGCTGTTCACGAATTAACTCACCAAGCCTGCGGGCTGGCTCTGAAGGCCGGTGCGGAGCACGGTGCAGGGCTAGCTCAATCAAGGGTAGCGCTGGCATACCGCTGCTTTCATCTAAAGGCCGTAGCGAAGGGGTCAGCATGCTGCGGGTAACCACGACAACGGCGAGTCCCGCGGTGACGATAGGCGCAAGGCCCGCCATGGACTGGCTAGTATAGGCCACGCGCCACGTTCGGCCAGCGGCTTGCAGCGATTGTTCAGCCACTTCACGAAACACATCCGCCCCGGGTGAGTAGAGGGCAAGCGGGATAGGGTCGCTTAGCAGAGGCTGTTGGTTAATACCCACTGCCCAAACAAGCGGCTCACGGCGAATCACCTCACCGCCCGGCGAATTACGTTGGCGCGTTACCAGTGCTAGGTCAATTTCAGCTGCCTTTACCTGCTCAACCAAGTGCGCACTGGTGCCACAAATTACCGTTAGGCCTACCGATGGGTAGAGTTGGTTAAAGTAAGCAAATACCGACGGCAATAGAGAAGCGTAATCTTCAGGAATACCAAGCGTTAAATCCCCCGTCACTTGCCGCGCCTGCATGTCGCTCCACGCTTCGTCGTTAAGGGCTAGTAAGCGGCGAGCGTGGGTCAGTAAGCGCTCACCTTCAGAAGTGAAGCGTAAGCGCCGCCCTTCCCGCTCATGCAAACGAAGTGCTAGCTGCGTTTCTAAACGCTGCAGCTGCATACTTACGGTGGACTGGGTATACGCTAACCGTTTGGCCGCAGCAGTCACACTACCCGTATCAGATATCGCCACCAGCGTTCGCAAAAGCGTCAGATCTAAGGTGGGCGCTCGCATACATCACCATTATTGATAAAACCAATCATAAAAGATTGATATTGTGATAAATCATTCCTGAGTATGCTGCGGGGAGTTTAACAAAGGCAAGGAGAACTCCATGTATCCCGCTCACTCAACCGTTGTGGCATCACCTTGGTACAGCATTGTCGCGGCGTTAGTGGCCGTGATGCTTTGGAGTGTGGCACCGCTATTGGCAGAGCTTGCCCACACGTCCTCCCCACTGCAATTAACCGCACTGACACTTTTGGCAGGTGCCCTAGCCACGCTTCCGCTTAGCCGTAGGGTTCCCATGACGATGTTAAGTAAAGGGTGGCAGCTCAGCGTATGGCTGGGCGTTCCACTGCTTATATTTGGCGCTGTCAGCAGTTACTTTATTGGAATGCGCTTAGCACCTGCCGCAGAAGCGGCGTTAATTACTTACACATGGCCGGTATTGTTTGTGCTGTTAAGCCAGTGGAGTCGTTTTGGCAAGCTACGTATGGCAGGGGTTATAGGTGCACTTATCGCGTTTTCAGGTGCTGCCCTACTATTGTTACCCCAAGCGCTAAGCGGTGGGTTTGGCGGGGCAACCAGTGGCTATGCATTAGCACTACTCGCTGCCTGCTGCTGGGCACTTTACTCTTGGTTAGGCCAAACGGCTCCGCTGGCCTTAACGCCGCTGCTGCCCCGCTTATTACTGATTGCTTGCGCTATTGCAGCCGGTGCGAGCCTACTTATGGAAGAAAGCATTGAGGTGCCGAGTAGCGACGCCCTGCTAGCAGGCATCGCCCTGGGGCTGGGGCCTTATGGCATAGCCATGGTCGCCTGGGACAAAGCGCTGCGCTTAGGACAAGCAAGCATCGTTGGCAGCCTTGCTTATGGAGTACCAATTCTGGCGGCCGCGCTGCTAGTAGCAGCAGGGATGAGCGTGCTGGACTGGCGACTACCCTGTGCCGCCATTTTAGTAGTGATAGGCTGTTTAAAAGCGGGTCGTTAACAGGCTATCTCGCCCTTGCGTGGCAAGGGTGAGATGGCCTAAAAAGCCGGTCTGCTTAACGGATAATCACGAGTGTCTGAAAGCCGGTTTTAAGCTTAGGTCGTCGGCTGAATATTTGCGGGTTCCGCACTTACCTGAAGCTCGAAGATTCCGCTACCACGGGTGCTGAAGCCACGAGCAATGACGGTGTAGGTGCCAGGCAGCAGCGCTTGTTCCAGCAGTGCGTCGGTGCCGCTGCCACCATCATCATCACTGTAGGAGACGCCTTCACCGTATAGCTCAAGGTAGGCATCAAAGTCGCTGGAGCGCATGGACAGCGTTACCTGAGAACTCTCTTCCAGGGTGAGCTCATAGGTCAGCTGTTCACCGCTGTACCAGCCATTTAACGTTTCACCCAGCGTTAACACGCCTTCATTACGCAGCTCGACGCCGTTAGGTAAATCACGCGGCAATACTGATAGGGAAAATAAACCGCTGTCATTGCCAAAAGCGGTGCGCGCAGTGAGCCGGTACACGCCTGGCGCTAAGAAATCCGCAATTCGTGCGTCTAGGTTGCCCGCGCTGTCATCATCTTCGCGGAAATAGCCGTTAGGGCCTTCTAACTCAAGGTAGGCATCTACGTCGCTTGAGTTCATCTCAATTTGGTACATGCCCGCGTCTTCAATTTCTAGTTCATAGTGAAGCGCCTGACCGCTGTACCAACCGTTCAAGGTCTCGTTAGAAGTAATTGTGCCATCGTTACGCAGCTCGCCATCTCCTGGTAACGCTTTTGGCTCAGCGGTTAACGTAAATAATCCATTGCCTTCACCGTAGGCCGAACGCGCGGTTAGCTGGTAGTCACCAGGCGCGAGAAAATCGACAATTCGCGCATTGAGATCCCCTGCGCTATCGTCGTCTTCACGGTAATAGCCGCTGGGGCCTTCCAGCTCTAAGTATGCGTCAAAGTCATCGGCCAGCATCTCAATTTGATACATGCCAGCTTCTTCTATCGTGAGCGTTAACTCGCGGGAAGCCCCCTCAAGCCAACTATCAATAGGCGACTCGATGGTGAGGGTGTCTGAATCACTCAGCTCAATGGCGCGGCTATTAATGCTAAAGGGGCCATAGCTGTGCTCATCGGCGCCGCTAACCACCACTATGTACTCTCCACCCTCTTTAATAGGCTGGCGCAGCGTAGGGCCGCTTCCCAGTAACGCTAACTGGTCGTCATACAGTGCAAACACACCTTGTAATGCGCCCCGTAGGGAAAACTCAACCATCGACCCCTCTTCCAAACTGATGGCATAGCGTAAAAAACGGCTGCCGTCCTTGCCATTTAGCTCGCTGGTTGACGTAATCTCCCCATTTACCCGCTCACCTAGCGTTAAGCTTTCAAGCGTACTTTGTGGCTGAGGCTCTTCAGCATCAGGCTCCGAACTAGAAAGTGTTTGCGCTGCTAAAAAACCAATCGCAGCACCGCCAACGGCATTAATAATTAGCGAAAGAGGAGAAGACTTGGCCATGGGGCATCCTTGTGGGTGACAGTCATACGCGAGCTATAGCTAGGCTAAATTATATGATGCTTACATGAACAACGTGAGCATTTAAAATACTGCAGTGCACAAAAAACATTGTTCGATTATAAATTAGCCTGAGGGCAGTAACTGACTGAATCCCAAGGCCAACTACAAAGAATTAAAAAAATCGCAATTATGGAGCTATTTGCATCGATCTTCTTAAAGCTTGCTGACTCCAAACGAGCACGCTACTATCAAAGAGCCTACTCGGCACCTCATCGATGCATTACCCTCGATATGAAAAAACTGAGGTACTCCCATGGGAGCCCATAAGCGACTTATCCGAACGAGCTGTTTAGCAGCGTTACTTATTGCGTGTACTGCTACAACTGCTGTTGCCCACGAGTTAGAAACACAGCAAGGCGTTGCCTCTTTTTACAGTGACCGCTTTCAAGGCGCTACCACTGCCAGTGGTGAACGCTTTGATCAGCAGGCGCTAACGGCTGCTCACCCGAGCTTACCGTTCGGCACCAAAGTATTGGTCACCCGCCCCGATACAGGTCAGGAAGTAGAGGTTCTGATTAATGACCGCGGCCCCTTTGTTCAAGGGCGCGTTATTGATCTCTCTAAACGAGCAGCTACCAAGCTGGGCATGATTCGCCGAGGCACGGCGCCTGTTCTGCTGACCCTGATGGACTAATCCTGCTGTTTTAGCCCTGCAGTACGGGCGCCGTAGCGAGTTAACGGATAGCACACCCGCAAGTGTGTGATACCCCTTAAACGAACAACTCAATACATTTGTTTCAGTTGCACTCATCTAGAGCGGCTTTTTAGCCGCTCTTTTTATTGTTGCTGTTTTTCTACCTCTATCAGCCACCCTATTTCTTCATGGCGAACTTGCGAGCATGCTAACAGTCTCTATCCTTCAAGAAGGAGATTCACTTCGCATCAGCAGGAGGCATTCATGCAATCACGGTTTTTTACCTTAACTGGCTACCCCACCGGCTTACCCGAGCGCGAACTATTCTCGCTGGAACGCCAGGAACTTCCCGACCTCGGCGAAGGCGAAGTGCGCATTCGCAATCACTGGCTGTCGGTTGATCCCTATATGCGTGGCCGAATGACCGGCATGCACACCTATATCGCACCTTTTGAGCTTGGCAAACCCATGGAAGGCGGCGCTATAGGAGAAGTCATTGAGTCCAACGACTCTCGCCTTAAGGTAGGAGATACCGTCAGCCACATGGGGGGCTGGCGAGATATTGCGCAGGTTTCTGCAGAGGGTGTCACCCCACTACCCGATATCGATGTGCCAGAGCAGGCATATTTAGGCGTCTTAGGTATGCCTGGCATGACCGCTTGGACAGGCCTAAATATCATCGCCGAGTGCAAACCAGGAGATAACGTACTGGTCAGCGCCGCCAGCGGTGCTGTTGGGTCGTTGGCGGTTCAACTTGCTAAAGCGAAAGGCTGCCATGTGGTGGGCATTGCTGGGGCAGCCCATAAGCTTGCTTGGCTGGAGTCACTGGGCATCGAGCCGGTAAGTTATCGTGACCGCACTGCTCAAGAACTTAGCGATGCTATTAAGCTGGCGAGCCCCAATGGTATTGATGTTTATTTTGAAAACGTTGGCGGCATCTGCCTAGAAGCGGCGCTAAGCCAGCTTAATGAAGGCGCGCGGATTGCTGTCTGCGGCATGATCGATAGCTACAATGCAGAAACGCCGCCCCCTGGCCCTCGCAACCTAGCGCAGCTGGTGGTGCGTAAAGCCAAAATGCAGGGCTTTATTGTGGCGGATCACTGGGCCAGCTACCGCTATTTTCTCAACGAAGTAGCGCCGCAAGTAGCAAAAGGCAGCATCAGCTATAAAGAAACGGTTCAGGAAGGACTCGAAAGCACGCCCGATGCATTTTTAGCGCTTTTTGAAGGCGGCAACACCGGTAAAATGCTAGTCAAGCTAACGTAAATATTGGAAGGGCAGCCCCAGGGCTGCCCTGTTTCTGAAAAGCCATTTTTAGAAATCATGCTTTAAAAACCATCTTTTAAAAACCATGTTTTAAAAACTAAGCTCCACCCCGCCATATACGCTGCGCCCTGGGGCGGGTTCATAGTAGCGGCCAAAAGTGCCATTTAAGCGCACATTGTCATAATACGTTTCATCAAACAGGTTCCGCACACCTAGATAGGCGTTTAAGCGCGTATCGCCTCCTAACTGCCAACCATCACCCACCCTTAGGTTCACCAGCCAGTAGCTATCAATCTTTGTCTCATTGGCGTTATCCGCCACCAGGTCGCCCACATACTGGGTTTCCAGCGTTGCAAAGCGCTCGTCCACCCCTTGCCAAGTAAGCTGGTTCATCCAGGTTTGCTCGGGTAGGCCTGGAATACGGTTACCATCGAAGCGCTCACTAGGCGTGGCAAAACGATCAAACTCATAGCGCGCCAGCGTTAAAGCGCTATCCAAGCGCCACTGGTCGGCAAGTTGCCAACCAACCGCCAGCTCCAGGCCATCGCGGTTGGTATCGCCAGCATTTTGGTAGAAGGTGCGGCCACCTTCATCAAAAGGCACCAGTTCATCACGAACCCGTACTGAAAATAGCGCCAAATCATAATCCATCGCCAGTGGCGCCATATAGCCGCGCAGACCTACTTCTCGGTTCCACGCTTTTTGCGGCTCCACAGCAGGATTAAAGCCGCCGCCTGCCGGGTTGGCAAACTCTGTAAACGTCGGCGTTTCAAAGGCGGTACCCGTATTAATATATACTTGATGCTGTGGACGGTAACGGTAGCTAAGTCCCGCCGAACCGCTCCATTCGTTAAAGGTGCGCTCGCCACTTTGGTCGCCATCTTCAAAATAGCGGTCATCCACCTTCAGCTCCACGCGGTCAAAACGGGCACCTAGAGAGAGCGTCACCTGCTCGGTAAGTGCCAAATCACCCTGGGCAAATACCCCGGTAGAGGTCGCGGTTTGAGTCTCTGCCGCCGACTGTTCGCCAACGCTACCTTGAGCGTTGACTTGGTTACGAAAGCGCTCATCCTCTTGGCGCGCCACGTCTGCGCCCACAATGTAGTTTAGCGGTAGGCTGCCCAAGGTGATGTCGTGGTGATATTCACTGCTGGCGCCAACATAATCCCGCTGATAGCCCAGGCGGCTATCACCTACAAAGGGCAACTGCTGCTCAAAGTCGCGCCGGGCGATAAACCCCTTAAGATAAAATTCGCCAGGGCCCGCGGTTAAGTCTTCGTACTGTAGGCCAATCAGCTGTTGATCAACCTGCTGCCGGGCATCCAGTGCTAAGGCATTGGGGGCCGCCTGGTGTCGCCCATTCGAAACCTCACTGGCGTTCAACGCCCCCGGATCTTCTGAACGTGGGTTTTCAAGCAAATTGATAATTGCTGTTAACGCCCGCTCACTGCCTAGCTCACGACGCAGCTTGGCATTCAGCAGGTACTTTTCAGTTGAGCTTTGCTCACGGTAGCCGTCCACATTGAGTGCCGAGAGACTCACGTGGTGCGACCAATCTCCTTGGGCTCCCCCCTGCTGCAGCGCCACTTTTTGGTAACCGTCGCTGCCCGCACCTACGCTAAGCCGTGTGCCAGGGTTATCACGACCATCAGCAGTGGTGACATCAATCACCCCACCCGCCGCGTTGCCATAAAGCACCGAAGAAGGCCCGCGAATCACTTCAATACGCTCAGCGCTGTTTAGATCAATCGCGTCTAGCTGGGCTTGCCCATCTGGCAGGGTATAAGGAATGCCATCTACCATCACCGTGATACCACGCACACCAAACGGGGCACGGGCACCGAACCCGCGAACGGCAATACGCTGCCCTTGGGCAAAATTATCGCGGTTTTGCAAAAACACGCCGGGCACCCGTGTAAGCGACTCATCCAGCCTGACACCCTGCTGCCCTTGGGCTATATCTTCTCGCTCCAGGGTAGAAACCGCCGCTGGCGTAGCGTAAAGCTCACGTGCCAACCGAGGAGCGCTTACCGCTACCGTTGGTAGTACTGCTGCTTCCGCATCAGCGTTGGGCTGTGCTAATACCGGGCTGGTAACAACGGCGCCCATAAGTAGCAGTGAGGGGAGGATTAACTTTTCCATGGCATTCTTTCCTGGTAAGTGGTTACGCCGCGCGCACGTAACGGCGCCGTTAGGTGCTTTTCTATGAGCTTCCCTGCCTGAGGGACACGAAAGCAACCGTTAGCCTTGAGAGAGAAAACACCCCTTCTGGATTAAAAAAGTTCTGCATTAGCTAAGCATGTAGCTAGCAACTATGCTTAAACGATCACGTTAATCAGTGGTGATTTTCACTGTTCAGGCAGTGGCCATGTAAACAATGACTGTTTAGGTAATGACTATTTAAGTAATGACTATGTAAGCAAAGGAGGCTTCATGGCGTTTACCGCGACTGACCCCATCAAAATGATCTTTGCCGTTCTACTCCCCCCGCTGGGTGTGTTTTTAGAGGTCGGGCTAAAAGGCCACTTTTGGCTCAATATCCTGCTGACCCTGTTTGGTTTTATACCAGGCATCATCCACGCCTTTTACGTCATATTGAAGCACTAGCCTTTTAACGCTAGGTAGCCACAGGCGCCGCTAGGCGCCTGTATTGTTCTAAGCGTAGTTGCTTATCTTTAGAAAAAGATTCATGAAAGGCTTTGACTCAGCCGAAAAATCGTGGCACTGTAGCGTCAGTTGGTTAGCAAGCGGCATGGTTTCAGAAGTGTACGATCTTTTTCGGCAGCCTGATATTGTATTCCTTGTTTCACCCGCTACTTAAATCTGGGTAATACCAGGAACTTTATTACGGCGCATT
>NZ_JAFWFN010000081.1 GCF_017515565.1 Halomonas sp. | reverse complement strand
TGGTAGGGCTCAACCGCTAGGCGAAAAGTGATATAGCTGTATTGATTGATAAAGATAAGAAAGTTGATGCCGCCTAAGCAGTAGGCTGCCAACAGCACTGGGGTGCGCAGGTGGCCAAGCAAATCCCCCACTGCTTGACGCAGCTTAAAACGCTTAGCGGTAAAGGCGCGGCTATTGGGCAGTAGCCGCCAGAACACTACACACCCGACTATCGTCATTGCTCCAACCGCTAAAAAGGCCGCAGTAGGGCCGCCTACATCAGCAGCAACGCCGCCAACAATCCGCCCGCTAATGCCACCTAGGGAGTTGGCACCGATGTAAAGCCCTACAGCGCCCAGTAACGCGGGCTTATCAAACTCATCCCCCATCCAGGCAATGGCGACGGCGGGAAGGCCCCCCAGCACAAATCCCTGCAGTAAGCGCAGAAATAGAAGACTTTCAAAGGTCGGTGCAAACGCTAGCGCCAGTGAAAGGACACCCGCAAGCAGCAGCGTAATGCGCATGATGGCCTCTCGACCAATAGCATCAGAAAGCGGCCCAAAGACCAACAGTGCTAAGGCGAGTGAGAGCGTGGATACCGACATCAGCAGGCTGACACCCAGGGTGGAAACCCCATAGGCGTCTTTCAGCCCAGGCAGCAGCGGTTGAGGCACATACAAATTGATAAACACGAGAAACGACCCCAAGCATAGGGCCGCCGTCGCGCGCCACCAGGCGCGCGTTTTGGCTTCGATCATGCCATTCCCACTATTAAACGCCGAGTATGAAAGCGGTGATGGTGGCGGGCACTTACTGGGTAAAACGACTACCCAACTGGGCGAGGTTAGTCGGCTCTAATGTGCGGCGTGATTGCCAGTAGTAACGCTGCCAGTAGCTGTTATCCAGGCTGGAAATAATCACCCCTTGGGAGGTGGAGGCGTGAAGGAAGTGACCATCCCCCACATAAATGCCCACATGATTATAAGCTCCTGGAGGACGGAAGAAGACCAGATCGCCCGCCTGCAGCTCTTGGCGGTCGATCGAGCGTCCCTCATGCACTTGATCCTGGGTAGAACGGGGTAGCTGTAAATTAAACGTATCGCGGAAAACATTTCTAACCAGCGCCGAACAATCAATGCCACGTTCCGATGTGCCACCTATTCGGTACGGTGTCCCTGCCCAGCGTTGATGCTGCTCTAGCAAGGCCTGTCGCACAACGGTTGGTGGGGGTGTCTGTAGGCTACGTAGTTGGGCGACAGAGCTATCAACCGGAGACATTTGCGGGTTACTACCCTTAGCCATTCCCGGTAGCGTCATCGAGAAATAATTCTCGGGGGGCTCCATCCCCTGGCGTGAGGCAGAGCCCGCACAACCAGCTAAAAAAGCAACAACTACACACGCACTTACAACACGGACAGCGGTCACAGCGGGGTGTGGCAACGCAACCATGCGATTAACCTCATAACAGTGTGGACGGTGAAAGAGAGTGAAATATGACAAAACTCATTTTTTCAGTCTGAGGACTATAAGCTAATCATCTTAGGTTTGGCGAGCATCAATGTAACGTACGCTGATCACCCGGCAAGGTATCAATATGCAGCGGCGCGAAATGGCGCGGCTTGTTGCCAGGAAAATCGAGGCTCGACCAGGGGCCTGCTAGTACCGGCGCACCGCACACCCAGGCCACCATCGCCTGGCGAAACCCAGCTAAAAAACTTTCCCGTTCAGGGGTTTCTCCCATAAAAAACGAAAAACCTGCGTACATTCCCGCCGCGTACTCTTGCCAACCTGCGTAATGGTCAGCGGCCAGCTTGTAAGCGCGATCCAATACGTCTGCGAACGCTTTACGCTCCAGCCAGCCAAGCTGGCGAGCCGCAATGGCAAGATCTACCAGTTGAGCGATATCCCAAGCAGCCATGTCCACATCATTACAGCCATCTTCGTTGCTACGTACACGGCGCAACCGGAGTAAATGATGCCGCTCCTCTTCACCGCAATCGCCCGACTCCAAAATAGCGATTTCAGCATTTAACCGTTCGTCGTTGAGCGTATAAGGCGCATAGTTGATCTGGTACTCCTGGCGGTCGCCAGACTCCAACATAAAGGTTAAAAACTCCTGCATGTCACTCGCGCTGCTCAGATGATAGTGGCTTTCTACCCACTCGCGGATATCGGCGCACTCTCGGGGACTTTCTACCTGAGGCTCGCTCCAGACGGCGCTATTGAGCGGCCCTACCAGCGACATGGCGGTGAAGTGACTTAGCGTAGGTCGTTCGCCGGGTTCGCGCCAGGCATCG
>NZ_JAFWFN010000080.1 GCF_017515565.1 Halomonas sp. | reverse complement strand
TGGTGACTGCCAATGCACAACCCTTACACACCCATGGCTTAAAAATCGCCCAATATTGGTAAAGCGCAACCGTTGACCATTGCTATTTTTGTACTTAACGTTCCATAATCAAGTCAAGCCAGATGGCGAAATACGCAAGTGCCTAACACAACATTCAGAAGGACATTGAATAAATGACTGATTTTAAACTACATACCATCGATTCCGCGCCTGAAGAAGCCAAAGCGAACTTGCAGGCGGCAGAGAAGAAAATGGGCTTTCTGCCCAATATATTTGCCAAAATGGCGGAAGCACCAACGCTGCTAGAAGCCTACTTAACCCTCGACGGAATTTACGCTAAAACCAGCCTTAGCCCGGTAGAGCAACAAGCCGCTCTGCTCGCTATCAGCGCTGATAACGACTGCGCTTTTTGCGTAGCAGCCCATACCGGCGGAATCAAAAAAGCCGGTGCCGATGACGCGACGATTAAGGATTTGCGCGCTCGCACTACGCCTAACGACGCCAAGCTGGCGGCGGTGACGCGTTTTGCCCGCCATTTGAACGCCCAACGGGGCTGGGCAGAGCAATCCGAGCTTGAGGCATTTCTAGAAGCAGGGTTCACACAGCAACAGGTGCTCGAGCTGGTCATTGCCTGTGCTTTAAAAACACTATCTAACTACACGAATCATGTGGCTGGCACACCGCTCAACGAAGAGCTCAAACCACTCGCGTGGGAAGCCCCAGCGTCATAATGTAACGCGCAGCGTCTGATGGCCGTGTTAACGGCCATCTAGTGATACTTAATCGTCTAGGTATGCATGTGAACGCTAATATGCCCTCCACCGAACAACACATCGCAATCTTACGGCCAAAGCTGGTCGCATTTGCACGCTTGCAACTACGTGATAGCGCCGCCGCAGAAGACACGGTCCAGGAGACTTTGATCGTTGCGCTAGAAAAGCACGATACATTCGCGGGACGCTCGGCGTTTGAGACCTGGGTATTTGGGATTTTAAAAAACAAAATTCTGGAACGTATTCGCTACGAGCGACGTTACTGTTCTTGGCAGGATAGCTCTTGGCAAGACAGTGATCAAAGCGATGAAGATGCTTTCGAAAACCTGTTTCAAAACAACGGGCGCTGGCAGCCTACCCACAGGCCACAGTCTTGGGGCGATCCAGATCAGATTCTCGAGAATGCATCTTTTTGGCAGTTATTAGACACCTGTTTACTGGTACTACCTTACAATACCGCTCGCGTATTTACGATGCGGGAACTGATGGGACTCACCACAGAAGAAATTTGCGACGCACTGTCGTTAA
Organism: Halomonas sp.; assembly: GCF_017515565.1. Lineage (GTDB taxonomy): Bacteria > Pseudomonadota > Gammaproteobacteria > Pseudomonadales > Halomonadaceae > Vreelandella. Next base: position 238 of record NZ_JAFWFN010000080.1, on the reverse strand, counting down.
GCGATGCTAACTGCTGGGTAATGCTACACCGTGCGCGGCTAAAGCTACGCGCATGTATCGAAAAAGGGTGGTTGACATAAAATGATTATGTGCCAAGAAGCGACAAAGCTAATGTCGCTTAAACAGGATAGAACGCTCAGTTTTCGAGAAAGGGCTTCACTTCGCTTTCATCTCTCCATGTGTGGCGCCTGCCGCACCTGTGCCCGCCAGTTCGATCTGCTACATAAAATAGGCCGCC
>NZ_JAFWFN010000079.1 GCF_017515565.1 Halomonas sp. | reverse complement strand
TGCCGATGCTAGTGACCTACGTGGCGCAGCACACTACATTAGCGACCAGATTTTCGAAGCCATCACCGATATCCGAGGCGCTTTCTCAACACGCATCGCTTATGTAACGGCCCAAGGGCTAGGCGACAATATGCAGTTCGGCCTTTATGTGGCGGATGCGGATGGTCGTAATAGCCAGCAAGTGCTCACCTCAGATCAGCCAATCATGTCGCCTTCATGGTCGCCAGATGGCAGAAAGCTTGCCTATGTCTCTTTTGAGACCGAGCGACCTGCGATATATATCCAAGATGTCGCCACAGGACAGCGGGTGCAAGCTACCTCGTTTGAAGGCATTAACGGCGCGCCGACGTGGTCGCCGGATGGGCGACGTATCGCTATGTCGCTCTCTAAAGATGGCCAGCCGGAAATTTATATTCTAGACGTTGCTAATCGCTCTGTTGAGCGTATTACGCAAAGCAACAGTATTGATACCGAACCTGCTTGGTCACCTGATGGTCGCAGCCTTATTTTCACGTCTGATCGCAGCGGTGGGCCGCAAATTTATCGCCACGTATTAGGTAGCGGTGAAACAAATCGCGTGACGTTTACGGGCAATTACAATGCCCGTGCACGCTACTCGCCAGATGGTGAACAGATATTTTTAATTCACCGCTCAAGCCGTGGATACCAAGTAGCACGCCAGGAGCTCGATGGTGGTCGCTTAGTTGTGCTAAGTGAATCAACAAGGGATGAATCTCCTAGTGTTGCTCCGAACGGGACCATGGTAATCTTCGCTACCCAACAGGGTAACAATGGGGTGCTGAGTGCTGTATCGGCCGATGGCCGCTCGTCATTTAGATTACCCGCAGCACAAGGTGATGTCCGCGATCCCGCGTGGTCACCTTTCTTAAATTGATCTTGAACCGCATTAGTTTTCTGTTTTTCAGGCAAGGAGTCTGATTATGCAACTTAAACCGTTGGCTCGCTCATTGGCAGTAGCGTTATCTATCGTAGTTATCGCTGGCTGTTCCAGCACCGGCGGAACCCAAGATGGTGACTCATACGGCAGCCAAGATGGCAGCAGCATGGGTTCTACCACGGGTGTTGGCACTAGTGGCCAATACGGCTCCACGTCAGGCTCTGGTGCAGGTGCCGGTCAGCAAGCTGACTCGCGTATCCCTGAGGTACGCACCATTTACTTCGACTTCGACCGCGATACCATCAAGGGCGAATACGAGTCAGTGGTAATGGCGCATGCTCGCTACCTGCGCGCTAACCCAAGTGCACAAGTTGTACTACACGGCCATACTGATGAGCGTGGCACGCGTGAATACAACATGGCACTGGGTGAGCGTCGCGCAGGAGACGTCCAGCGCTTCCTGAATATTCAAGGTGTATCACCTTCACAAATGAGCGTGGTTAGCTACGGTGAAGAGCGCCCAGCCGCAAGCGGACAAACTGAAAGCGCGTACTCACAGAATCGCCGCGTTGTGTTCAATTATTGATGGCGTTGGCGTGCTAAAGACACGCCAATAGCGTATCTACGGAGTCATCATGAATCACAGTCTCAAACGTTATTTTGAGAGGCTGTGCGGTGCGGGAGCCTTAGTGCTCCCGCTGTCCGTATTGCCCCTAACAGCTTTTGCGCAGCAGCCGCTTGTTCAAGATATCTCGTCGGGCTCTTCCAGCGGTTTTTATCAGCAGACCCAGCGCCAAGAAGCCTCGGGCGGAAACTTGGTGCTTTTTAACCAAGTTCAAGAGCACCAGCAGGAAATTCAACAGCTGCGTGGTCAAATTGAAGAGCTGCGCCATCAGTTGGAACAGTTACGTCGCCAATCTCAGCAGCAGTATTTAGATATTGAAGACCGCTTGATGAGTAGTGGCCCCAGTCAAATTGAGCAATCCACTCCGCAAGTCGAGCCTGAAGCAGCGGAGCAGGTGGTTAACGCGCCTTCGGCACGCAATGTAAGTGAAGATGCCCAGGCGGACTACCAAGCAGCATTTGCTCATGTGCAGGCACGCCGTTTTAGTGAAGCAATTGCTGCTTTTGAAGCCTTCGTCACTGATCACCCCGACAGTAGCTTGACCGCCAACGGCCACTACTGGCTAGGTGAGCTTTATGCCGCTGAAGGCGAGCTGAGCTCGGCGGATGAAGCCTTTAGCCGTGTGATAGAGCAGTACAGCAGTAGTAGCAAAGTTCCCGATGCGCTTTACAAGCTAGGGCTTGTAAAAGCACGCCAGGGCGAGGCTGAACGCAGCCGAGAACTGCTTGAGAAAGTGCGCGATGACTATCCGCAAAGCAGTGCTGCCGGGCTTGCAAATGACTTTCTACGCCAGGCTGCTGGATAACCCTGTTTAATTTTTTCGCTTCAAGGAAACCTCATGAGCTGCAAAATCGACTATCAACCAACGGCCAATCTTTTAGAAAACCGCGTCGTGTTGGTAACCGGTGCGGGTGACGGTATTGGCCGCGCTGCGGCGTTAAGCTATGCCCGCCATGGGGCAACTGTTGTGCTATTGGGGCGTACCATCGCAAAGCTCGAAAGCGTTTACGATGAAATTGAAGCAGCAGGTGGGCCACAACCAGCCATTTTTCCGCTGAACTTTGAAGGCGCCACGCTCAAAGACTTCCATGACATGGCTGAAACGCTGGATAAAGAGTTTGGACGCTTAGATGGGTTGCTTCACAACGCCGGTTTGCTGGGGCGAATTACGCCTTTTGAGCAGTATAATCCCGAGCTTTGGGAGCAGGTGATGCAGGTAAATATCAATGGGCCAATTTGGATGACGCAAGCCTTATTACCATTGCTGCAACAATCCAAAGATGCATCAGTTATCTTTACGTCATCGAGCGTAGGTCGTAAGGGGCGTGCTTATTGGGGAGCGTATTCGGTTTCTAAGTTTGCCACTGAGGGATTTGCTGAAGTGTTGGCCGATGAGCTGGAAAATCAGCCAAATGTACGCGTAAATACCCTCAATCCTGGTGCAACGCGCACACAAATGCGCCGTTCAGCGTTTCCGGGCGAAGATGCCACTACGCTGCGTACACCAGAAGAAATCATGCCGACTTACCTTTGGTTAATGGGGCCAGACAGCAGCGGCGTGAGTGGCCAAAAACTTGATGCCCAACCGCCTCGCGTTTAACAACATCAGAGGCGGGGTTAACAAGGTGCTCTAAACGTTTATTGCTTATTTATTGCTTAGCAGTGTGATGAAACGCGTTTAGAGCATCAACCAAGTCCTCACAGGTTTTAAACCAGATATCGGCGGGCCACTGTTGATAATTGTCCTCCTCGCTAATGTAACCATAGCCAACGGCGACTGCCGTCATTCCCGCCGCTTTAGCTGCCTCTATATCACGCACATGGTCACCGACATACCAGCACGCTTGTGGGGCTACGCCAAGACGGTGTGCTGCTTCCCAGAGTGGTTCAGGGGCGGGCTTCTTCACGCTAAGGTCATCAGCGCAGAGTAGTGCGCCTGGCTTTAATGCTAGAGCATCAAGTAAGGGCAAGGTATAGCGTCTCGGTTTATTGGTAACAATACCCCATAAACGCGCTTGTGCGTGCCAGCGGGTTAGCCACTGATCCAGCGGTTTGAAGACCTGACTATGCACCGCCACTGCCTGTTCGTAGGCATCCAGCAAATACTCTCTCGCTATATCGTGCGCCTGGGTGCCACTTTTAAGGCCAATCGCCAGTGTTACCAGTGCACTCCCGCCATTGGATACCTGCCCACGTATTTGTGCGTAGGCCAGAGGCGCTAGGCCATGATGCTGCCTTAAGGCATTCGTCGCTTGTGCTAAATCTGGCGCCGTATCCACTAACGTGCCATCCAAATCGAACAGCACGGCCTCAGGCACTACTGTTGGAAGTGTCGTTGGCATTTATTGGCTCACCTTGCGGCAATACATCATGTAGTTAACCGATACATCATTGGCTACTAGTCGATATCGCCGTGTTAACGGGTTGTAGGTAAGCCCCGTTTGTTCCCGTACCTCAAGCCCTGATGTCCGTGACCAAGCGGCCATTTCAGAGGGGCGAATAAATTTTGCGTAATCATGGGTGCCACGAGGTAATAGCCTCAGCACATACTCGGCGCCCAGAATCGCAAAGGCATAAGATTTAGGAGTACGGTTTAAGGTGGAGAAGAATACGTAGCCCCCTGGACGTACTAGTTGACTACAAGCACGAATGACAGAGGCGGGGTCTGGAACGTGCTCTAACATTTCCATGCAGGTAATGATGTCAAATTCGCCCGGCTGTTCGTCGGCTAAGGCTTCAACACTAATGTTGCGGTAGTCAATCTCAACGCCGCTTGCTTCAGCATGTAAACGTGCGACTCCTAGCGGGGCTTCACCTAGATCAATCCCGGTAACCTTAGCGCCACGATGCGCCATTGACTCGCTTAATATGCCGCCGCCACAGCCGACATCAAGCACACGTTTTCCAGCCAGGCCAGAACGGGCATCAATAAAATCAAGTCGTAAGGGATTAATGTCGTGCAGAGGCTTGAATTCACTCTGCGGATCCCACCAACGGCTGGCGAGCGCTTCAAATTTAGCAACTTCCGCTGCATCGACGTTGCCTTGATAGCGATGAGCAGTGCTATCCTGAGGTGACGCTTGCATATTTTGCACTCCTTAGCCTAAAGGGGATTTGTCTGTCAGCATATGCCAGGATGCTATCGCCTTCGCTTGTTGGCATATCAAGTAGCAAGGTGGCATCCGGCCATTCGTTCAGTATTATGTCATTCTAACCACTCCAGGGGCGGAACGCATGAAAAGGAACTTTACATGATACATAACAGCCTATTTTCCCGAATATTATCCTGTCGGGGAGCGTGAGCGATGCGTGTATTACTCCATGGTAGTGAATTAAGTGCTGCAACAGCCGCCGCCGCGTTAGCCTGGGTTGGCCATCACGTAGACTGGCTGCTGCATGAAGAGGCCCAGTGGCCCGCGCTCTCAAAAGAAGACTGGTTGCGTCGCGAACCCGAGCTTATGACGCATATTGAGCAAGCCTTCTCCAGCGGCACGCTGAGAATTATCGAAACGCTTGAGCAAGCCAGCACACCCGATGTGGTATGGCTTGCGCTATCGCCCGGACAGCGCCAATCAGCTAATACATTACTTCAGCACCCCATGTTTGAGTCGCACAGTGGCGCTGTATTAATTAATAACTCGACCTTCCCGGTAGGTGAAACCGAGCGGCTTCATGCCGTGATGGGCGCTCAGCACAGCAGTGTTGCGCTGCCTGACACCCTTGAAGAGGGCAGAGCTTGGGCATCATTTACCCGCCCAGTGCGATGGTTGTTGGGCTGTGATGACGCAATGGGGGAACAGGTAGCTCGGGAGTTACTGCGTGCTTTTAATCGACGCAGCGAAGTGTTCCAGAGGATGCCCTGCCGGGCAGCCGAACTGACCAAACTTGCCATTAACGGCATGCTAGCAACACGCATAAGCTATATGAATGAAATTGCGGGCCTAGCAGATACGCTCGGCGTTGATGTGGAGCACGTTCGCCAAGGAATGGGAGCAGATACTCGCATCGGGTTTGAGTATTTGTACCCAGGCTGTGGCTTCGGTGGACCCAATTTCTCCCGTGATTTGATGCGCCTCGCAGATGTTCAGTCGGCAAGTGGCAGATATTCAGCGCTGCTTGAACAGGTAATGGATATTAACGAGCAGAAAAAAGAGACGCTGTTCAGAAAGCTATGGACTGCTTTTGAAGGCAATTTAGCGGGTAAAACCATCGCTATTTGGGGAGCTGCTTTTAAACCGGGTACTGCACGTATTGATCATGCACCGGTACTAACCTTGCTGGAAGCCCTTTGGGCTCAGGGTGTTAAGGTAAGGCTGCATGACCCCGCTGCTATTCCAGCCTTGTATGCGGCAGTGGGCGAACGTGACGATTTAACCACGTTCGAAGGGGATCCTTATGAAGCCTGTGAGGGCGCCGATGCACTGATGCTAGTCACAGAGTGGAAATCCTATTGGAACCCTGACTGGCATCGTTTAGCCTCATTACTAAGCGCTAAGTTAGTGCTCGATGGGCGTAATATCTACGACCCAGCCTTCGTAGCAAGCTGTGGCTTACGCTATAGAGGGATCGGGCGACGTGCCGATCCGACCACTTTTGAGGAATAACCATGCCTAATAGCACTTCGTCCCAGCGCATTGTTCCCGATGTGGATCAAAGTTTGACCGCGCGACACTTGCGTCACCGCAGGGGGCCAAGGCTATGGCCATTGTGGTTGGTTATGGTAGTGATCATTATTGCGCTGGGTGCAGCGGCAGTCGGCCTTTGGTACGAGCGTGAGCGCTTGTTAAATGAGTTTAACCGCGTAAGCGGTGAAGTCTCTAATCTTCACGCTAGGCTGGACTCAGGTGACACGGACACCCAAGATACGATAACCTTTGTACAAGCACAGATGACAACGCTGTTCCAAGAACAGGAGCAGCTAGCAATGGTAGTTACCAATACGCGTGAAGAGCTCTATGGCTTGTTAACGGCTAACGAGGAGCTGGTTTCAAATGATGCAGTGAGTTCGCTGTCGCAGTCACTTGAACAATTTCGGGAACAGGCAAGCCTTCGTGATGGTCAGTTGGCAGCTATTCGTGCATCCCTAGATGCACTGGAGCAGTCGGGCACTTCAGGTCGGCAGAACTTGCTTGAAGAGGTTTCTCATCTGGAAGAGAACACAGCGCAGCGCTTAGCAGCACTTGAGCGCCAGCTGGCAAGCGAAAACGGTGAGCTAGAAGCCGAATTTGCTCGCTGGCGTGAAGCAACTGATCAGCGGTTAAGTACGCTTTCCTCAACCATCGAGAATTTAAGCACTGCTGAGTCGCCGATGGCGACCCAGGCATCGCTGGAGGAGCTAGAGCAGCAGTGGTCACAGCGAATAATTATCTTAGAAAGCGACATTCGGCAGGTACGCCAAGCACAGCTAGCTTTTAGTGCGCAGATGGAAATGCTCCGGTAGACAATGCCTACCGAATTGCTGTTTAGTTAGGGATGGAAGGTATGGGAAAACAACGGCGATGGCCTGTGGCCAAAAAGGCAGCTTGCTTAGTGATACTGCCACTCTTCACGTTGAGTCCCTCCACATGGGCACTAAGCGCAGCAATCAGTGGGGTTAGTAGCCCAGTAGAAGACAATATCGATGCCTATCTACAAAGTATTGATGAAGAACAGTACACCGATGTGCGTCTAAAGGGTGAAATTAGCCAGCGTACTCGTGAAGCCATGCGCGTTTTTGGTTACTACGAACCTGACATTACCGTTGAGCTGGATCAAGCACCGATTTCGGTGCGTATTGAGCCCGGCCCCCAGGTGAAAATTGAAGTGCTTTCGATTAATGTTGAAGGCGATGCGCAGAACGACCCACCTTTTCAGGCCGCCCTAGATAACTTTCCATTGCGGGAAGGTGATGCCTTACAACATGCGCCATGGGATAGGCTGCGTAATCAGTTTTCGAGCCTAGCCATTGAGCGAGGCTACTTTGATTGGGCGTTTGCTGATCGCAGAATGGAAGTCAGACCTTACCTTGAAAGCGCTCGTCTCTATATGGATTTCAATAGCGGCCCGCGTTATCAATTTGGTAACACCTCAATTAGAGGCAGCCATATCGAGCCTGAGCGCCTGCGCCAAATGCAAACGTTTGAGACCGGTGACCCTTACCTTGCAGAATCCTTAGCCCGTTATAACCAGCGCCTTGCAGAGACAGGGTGGTTTAGATCGGTAACCGTCCGCCCTCGACTGGAAACAGCGCAAGAGCTTTCCATTACTCCACCTTCTGGCGGGGACCCCTGGTGGAGCGAAGCAACGGCCTCTCAGCCTCAGCGGCCCCGTTTATCCAGTGCAGCATTGGCCAGTGCATTGAGCATTAATCGGCGCGATGAAGATGATACACATCTACCTATTGATGTTAGCGTTGAACCCGCTGACCGGCATCAGTTTGAGGTGGGTATTGGCTACGCGACGGATGTAGGGCCTCGGTTACGTTTTGGTTGGAAACAGCCCTGGATTAACCGCTTTGGGCATAGCCTCAACCACGACCTGTATATTTCTGCACCTGAACAGCGCTTCACTGGCGTCTACAACATCCCTCTGGAAGACCCCATACGCGATAACTATCGCCTTCAATATGGTGTGCGTAACCGAGACGATGGGGATACCCAATCGCTAGAGGGTACGGTTGAAGTAGCGCGACGCTGGGAATTTGAAAATCGTTGGGTGCAAACGCTGTACTTTCGTACCACTTATGAAGACTTCACTCAGGGCGGCGTTTCAGATGACGTTTGGTTGTTTTACCCTGGCATTCAGTGGTCTCGAACGCGGACACAGCCCCAACGCTTTCCGCTATGGGGCGACCGTCAGCAGCTTTCCATCGAATATTCCGATACCACATGGGGGTCCAACACTCAATTTGCCCGGCTAACGGGAGATACAGAGTGGATTCGCACCATTGGAAATGACAACCGATTCTCAGCACGGCTGAGTATCGGTGCTATAGAAACAGATGACTTTGATAAACTGCCTCCCTCACTACGCTTCTTTGCTGGCGGTGACCGTAGTGTTCGGGGTTACTCTTTTGAGAGTTTATCGCCCAAAAACGAAGAAGGCCGTTTGCGTGGCGGGCAACAATTACTTACGTCAACGCTTGAGTATCAGCGGCGAGTGACAGGAGATTGGTGGGGAGCAACCTTTGTGGACAGTGGTGACGCCTTCGATAACTGGGGGCCAGAAGATCTCAAAACCGGTGCTGGTGTAGGGGTGCGTTGGATATCACCCGTAGGGCCCATTCGCTTTGATGTCGCTCATCCCTTTGACAATGATGACGACTGGCGTGTGCACTTTTCCATTGGACCGGAATTCTAGGAGAGCATTTTGGCTAAGGTTGAAACAGGGGGCCCTGCAAAACGTCAGCTGCTCTCGCCTAAATGTCGCTTATGGTTAGCGGCGTGGAGTTTTATTCGCTTAATTATTGTTGTGCCCCTTTGGTTGTTTGGTCTCGTAGCGCTGCTGCTGGGGGTTGCACTCTCACCGTGGGGCACTGGGCAGCTGTTTTCACAAGGCGAGCAACGCGGTTATTTCACCTTTGAACAACAAGAAGGGGCGCTGCTGGATCGGTTCACGCTCCAGGGCTTCCAGCTTGCTATCGGTGATACAAGCATTCAAATTGATGACTTCGAGCTAGCCTGGGCGGATGACTGTGTCCTTTCGGGACGCTTGTGCTTAGAGACGCTGCGCCTTAAAGGAGCCGATATACAGCTAGGCAGTGACGCAGAGGCTTCTGACGAGGCTGATGATGATTCCTCCGGGCAGGCTCGCATTCAATTGCCATTTCCTATTGAACTGCGTTCCATTGAGATCAGCGACGTTCAAATTCAGCTGGCGGATGGCACACGGATTAACTGGGATACATTTACCACTTCTGCCGTGGCGGAAGGAAACCAGCTGGCTATTGCATCCACAGCGCTGATTCGGCCAACGCTTTACCTGCCTCCATCGCCTGGCGTGCAGCTTACTCAAGGCATCGAAACACCGCTGATGGCTGAAGGTATCGATGGCGCTATCATTGCTGCACGCCCCATAGACAATGGTACTCCCGCCGTGGCTCAACCTGCCTCCGCGGTAACCGATGAGCGACTAGCGCTGCCGGAAATTACGCTGCCCATAGACCTCCATCTTGAAGCCTTAACGGTGACTGATTTCAACTTGGAAGGTGCATTTGACTACCATGTTGAACGCCTAGTATTAGAAGCTGAAACACAAGATAATCAGATAACGATCAATACCCTTGATGTGTTAACCCCCGACGCTCACGCATCACTTACAACTACGGTTTTTTTAGAAGGGGATTATCCATTGGAGGCACGCTTAACGGCGGAACTTTTCTTACCAGAGCTGTTTCCAGAGCTTGAGGGAGAAAAAGTCGTACTTGAGCTATCTGGGGACCTTGCTGAGCTTTATGCCGACTTAGCGGTAAGCGGACAAGTGAATGTAAACCTAAGTGGCCAACTAGACGCGCTGTCGCCAACGGTACCCTTTGAGGCTCGCCTGCAAAGTGAAAATTTACAATGGCCGCTCACTGAACCTGATGGGGAAGAGCAAGAGGTTTATTCAATCGACGCATTGGATCTTGCCATTACGGGTAGTTTAGAGGCTTATCAACTTTCACTGGCTTTTACCACCGAAGGGCCGCAAGTGCCTTCTACGCAGGTGAATATTTCCGGGGACGGAAATCTTACCTCCTTCCGCTGGGAGCCATTAACGCTGCGCATCGATGAGAGTTTACTACGTAGCGAAGGGCAAATTAACTGGGCCGCGCCGCTCCAGATTGATTCACGGATCCGCTTAGAACAGTTTGATCCTTCTCATTTTGTTGATCAGCTGAATGGCAGTTTGACGGGTGACATTGCCCTAAGCGTGCGCCAGATTGACGACTTATGGGAAGTGAATGTTCCTGAGCTGGCCATAGAAGGGGAGCTGCAAGAGTACCCACTGATGTTGCAGGCAGCCTTAGAGGCGAATAGTAATCTTGAAGTTGATATTCAAGAGCTACTATTTACTCAAGGAGAAAACCGCCTGAACGCCCAAGGTCAAGTCAGCCAAGAAGCGATGTCTTTAGACGCTGATATCGCCCTGCGCCAGCTGCAAACCCTGCATCCAGACTTGGCCGGCACACTAACTGGTCGCGTGCAGGTAAGCGGCAGTTTTTCTCAGCCAGCGCTTATGGCGCGCCTAACTGGGGAAAGCCTACGCTTTGCCGAAAATCGGGTAGAGCAGCTGTCACTTGCCGCAGACGTGACGGGAATTGATGATCCTAGCTTTGACGTTGATTTAGATTTACAACAGGTCAACGCGGGGGGGCAGTCGCTTTCCAGCGTAGCGCTAGCGTTAAGTGGTCGCCTTTCCGAGCATACGCTTACGATTAATGCGCAGGGAGAACCCAGCAGCCCACTTAGCCGAGCGCTGCTTGCCATTAATGGCCAATTTGACCAGCAAGCCCAGCAATATCAAGGGCGTTTAATACCGCTGGAAATCGATTCCGAGGCAGGTGATATTCGACTGGAAGCGCCGTTAGACGCGAGCTACAACCTAGCCAGTGGGCAGATACGGCTATCACCATTCTGCTTGCGGCGAGAGCAAGGTGGGCTAGTGTGTTCCGAAGAAGCCATCGATGGGTCAGCTGAACAAGGGCGTGCTGTGCTTACTGTGCGCGAAGTGCCCATGGAAATATTAGAACCTTTCTTGCCTGAAGAGTGGAGTTTTGAGGGCGATACCACCGCCGATATGGTGGCCTCTTGGCGCCAAGGGGGAGCCCAATGGCAAGCTGATGTACAGCTACTCAGTGAATTAGCGATTACTGCCGTTAATAATTACGGGCAGCCTGTCCAACTGCCGGTCATCAACGTAGATGCTCAGATAGACGCTAACCAAGCGAGGGCAGATGCCGATATAGCGCTGTCTCTCTCAGAAGCGGGTGAGCTTTCTCTGAACCTATCGGTCAACGACCCTATGGGACAAGGGGCGCTGCAAGGTGAGCTGCGTGCAAACAACGTCTCACTAGAACCCTATCGCCCCATGTTGGCGGAAATGGATCGCTTAAAGGGCAACCTTAATGGCAGCGTGCAAATAGGTGGCACCACCAGCCAACCAGATTTACAAGGCGAACTTGCCTTACGCAGCATTCGTGTTCATGGGCCAGATATCCCTATTGATATCCAAGACGGCGTCTTGGCAGTTACCTTTGACGGCGAACAGGGTGACATTGATGGCTTTTTAGCCGCAGAGCGCGGCCGACTCAATATCACAGGCGACGCTTACTGGCCCACCGGTGATAACTGGCGAATTGGGGTCGATCTTAGCGCCACTCAAGAGCCATTGCTCGTAGAGCTACCTCAATTCGGGCGCCTAGAGGCGGCGCCTGATATCCGTATCAGGGTGACACCCGAACTGTTACAAGTGCGAGGCAATGTCGACATACCCTGGGCACGTTTGGAGATAGGCGATCGAGCCCCCTCAGCGATTTCGCCAAGCGCCGATGAAGTAATCATTACCGAGCGCGATGATCGTGAAGCCGAACGCTTAGCTCAGGAGCGCGCAAGTAGCGATGGACCCAGCGCGGCCGACGAGTTAGCCCAAACCGGTATGGCATTAGACGTCCTAATTACTCTCACACTGGGCCGCGACATGCTGTTTTCGGCCTATGGGCTTGAATCTGGGCTTGGCGGCACGCTGGAAATTCGCCAGGATAGCGGCGCGTTACAGTTATTTGGGGAGGTCAACTTGGTTGATGGCCGTTTCCAGGCGTTTGGGCAGGATCTGCTAATACGCCGTGGCCAGCTATTATTTAGTGGCCCTCCTGGCCTGCCGGTGTTGGACTTTGAGGCTGTCCGCAATCCTGACGTCACAGAAGACGATGTTATTGCTGGCCTGCGTGTGACGGGAAATGCCGAAGAACCCAATGTATCAATTTTCTCCGAACCACCAATGGATGAAACCCGTGCACTCTCTTATCTATTACGTGGACGTGCTCCTGACGCCTCCGGCGGCGGAATAGACAGTGCCTTAACGACGGCACTAATTGGTATGTCGCTTGGTCGTACAGGGGGGGCGGTTGGTTCTATTGGCGAAGCCTTTGGCATTGATGACTTAACGCTAGATACCACGGGTGCTGGCGACGAGAGCCAAGTGGCGGTAAGCGGGCAGCTAACCGACGATATTCGTATTAGCTATGGCGTCGGTATTTTCTCGCCTATTGCCGAGTTAACACTTCGCTATACGCTCTGGCGTAATTTATATGTGCAGGCGGTATCCGGGGCTAATCAAGCGGTGGACTTAATCTATACGTTCACCCGTTCTGGCGACCCCCACATTTACCCACGGGAATGAGAAGAGGGCATCATGGCGCTATTTTCTGACACAACATCGGCACTGCCTGGTCGCGACACAGCGATCGAAACCAGCCAAGTGCACACGATAAACGGCCACTCCCTTCATCCTCCTTTTCCGGAAGGTTATGAAGAAATCGTCCTCGGCATGGGGTGTTTTTGGGGGGTGGAGCGTTTATTTTGGCAGCAACCAGGAGTTTATGTGACGGCGGCTGGTTACGCGGGGGGCACGACCCCTAACCCCACGTATCAAGAAACCTGCACGGGTCGAACAGGGCATACTGAAGTTGTCCGGGTCATCTACGACCCAAACCAAGCGACGCTAGAAACTTTGCTGCAAATTTTCTGGGAACAGCACGACCCCACCCAGGGTAATCGCCAGGGCAACGATGTTGGTAGCCAATACCGTTCGGCAATTTTTACCACCACCGATACGCAACTCAACGTGGCTCAACAAAGTGCTGCCGCTTATCAGCAAGCACTTAATCGCTCCAGCAAAGGGGCAATCACCACTGAAATCAAACCTCTGGATACGTTTTATTACGCGGAGGCTTATCATCAGCAGTATTTGGATAAGAATCCTGGCGGTTACTGTGGTTTAAAAGGCACGGGTGTTACTTGCCCCATTGGATAAGTAGGAGCCAATCAATAATGCAATGTTTAGCCCGTTACGCTCTGCTGAGTGGCATAGCGACGGTGAGTATAATGTACTCTGCCGTGGCGTTTTCAACTGACGAAGAAACCGCAGCTCATTTGCCGCAAACCGTGGAGGACTCTCCGTTTGCTAGCGAACGTGAAGCCGTTATGTGGCGGCAAGATGAGCTAAAAGACTTAGAGCGCCTACTGCGTCAGCTCCGGTTCGATCTGGTTAATAACCGCGATGCACGCGGTGCAGCTCCTCGATTAGCTGAGCTGCAGGAGCGCGCAACCCAAGACTATTTTCTGCCTGCCTTTATCGAGGGAACCCATGGTCGCGGCTCTGATGCACGCCCGGCTATATGGGAGGAGTGGGACGAATTTGCTGCCGGTTTTCAAGATCTAGAACAGAAGGTGTCCGTGTTAGTAGAAGCCGCTGAGCAGGAAGACTATCGTGCAGCAACGCGGGCTTTTTCAGATGTGAGCCTGAGCTGTCGTAGCTGTCACCGCGCTTACCGTCACAATTAGCCGGCGGTTTCAGTCCATGGTCAACCGGCTACTAAATTGTTCGAAGACTGGGTAAGCAAGACTTAGAGAATTGTTAGATGTCAGTCCCCAGGTTGAAGGCGGTCAATCCGATACAGCGTTTCTACCTGGTCAAGGCCGCTAATGGTGCATTTTAAATCTTTAACCCGACCATCACTCAACCCGTAGACCCAGCCATGCACTGAGATACGTTGACCGCGCTGCCATGCAAGTTGGAGTATCTTAGTGCGGCATAGGCTATTAACCTGAGCCTTGACGTTCAATTCACACATGCGGTCGATTTGTTCATCCATGGGCAGATGTTTGAGCGACTCACGGTGGTGGTTATACTGTTCTCTTACAGAGTGAAGCCAGTAATCAACCATACCGCATTCACCACCTGTGACGGCCGCCTTAATGCCACCGCAGCCATAGTGGCCCACAATCATAATATGGCTGACTTTCAGTACATCAACCGCATACTGGACCACTGAAAGCGCGTTCATATCGGTATGGTGGAGCAGGTTAGCTACATTCCGGTGGACAAATACTTCACCCGGTGGCAGTGAAATAATCTGGTTGGCGGGAACCCGGCTATCAGAACACCCTATCCATAAATAGTCAGGGTTCTGTTGATTGGAGAGGCGCTTGAAATACTCGGGATCCTCTTCGCACATGCGTTCCGCCCAGGCGCGATTGTTTTCGAGAAGTGTCGCAATAGGGTCAGACATTAAATCTCCATAGAATGACATCATCAGGTGGTAGGGCGCTGGACGTGTAATGACAGCGTTGTTTTACAAGAGTAGGAGGTTTTAACCTCCTGGGAATACAAGGTCAATCGCCAGTTTAGCTTTAGCGCGATTAACTAAGCGCCGTAGATAGGAGTCAACTATGTCAGCTGAGTATGAATATGATCTGTTTGTGATTGGCGCGGGGTCTGGCGGCGTTCGTGCGGCCCGTATGGCGGCATCAACTGGCGCGCGCGTTGGCATAGCAGAAGACCGCTATTTGGGCGGCACCTGTGTCAATGTGGGGTGTGTGCCTAAAAAGCTTTACGCCTACGCTTCACATTTTCAAGATAGCTTTAGTGATGCTGAGGGCTTTGGGTGGCAAATGGCGGGGCCAGCCTCTTTCAACTGGGCCACGTTGCGTGATAACAAAACCAGTGAAATAAGCCGCCTAAACGGCATTTACCAGCGGATGCTTGAAGGTGCTGGTGTAACCTTGTTTAACGCTCGCGCGAGGCTGATCGATCCACACACCGTTTCGTTAGTTTCCCAAGGAAACGAGACCCAGGTAACCGCTAAGCAGATTTTATTAGCAACTGGCGGTTGGCCATGGGTGCCCGATTTCCCGGGGTGTGAATATGCTATTAATTCTAACCAAGTCTTTGATCTGCAAGATTTTCCGAACCGCTTTTTAGTGTTGGGTGGTGGCTATATTGCAGTCGAGTTTGCCAGTATTTTTAATGGGTTAGGCAGTGAAGCGCACTTAATTTATCGCGGCGATCTTTTCTTAAAAGGATTCGACCAGGAAGTCCGCGAATTCACCTGCGAAGAGATGGCCAAAAAAGGGGTCAAACTTCATTTCAATACCAACATCGAACGAATTGAGCCCAATGGCTCAGCGCTGAATGTGCACCTCACTACAGGAGAGGTGCTGGAAGTAGACGCTGTACTCGCAGCCACAGGGCGTAGGGCTAATACTAAGGGCTTAGGACTAGAGTCGGTGGGGATAGCGCTAGATGCTAGTGGAAAAATACCCATCAATGAGCGTTATGAAACCCAAGTCGGTTCTGTATTAGCATTGGGTGATTTAACCGATGGGCCTGAATTAACCCCTGTCGCCCTAGCCGAAGCTATGCAGCTGGTTGATACGCACTTTAATAAAACAGAACCCCAACCGCTAGATTACGCCACCATTCCTACTGCTGTATTTTGCCATCCGAACATTGGTACCGTGGGGCTTTCAGAGGAAGCAGCGCGGGAAAAACATACCAAAATCCGCGTTTATCGCACTGACTTCAGGTCGATGAAACATACGCTCTCTGGTAATACGGAGCGCGTGTTAATGAAGCTGATTGTTGATGATGAAACAGATGTCGTCGTAGGTGCGCACATGGTGGGGGAGGACGCCGGAGAGCTAATTCAGGGCATAGCGATAGCGGTAAGAGCAGGGCTAACCAAGCGCGATTTTGATTGCACCGTGGGCATTCACCCGACAGGGGCTGAAGAGTTTGTCACTATGAGAGAACCTTCACGCTATTGAGGTGATTTTTTTCTAGCCTACTTGGCGAGCTTAGGCTCGCCTTTTTCATCTGGCGCTGTCGAAACGTTGCTCTAAACTTCAGACAGGCATTGCACCAAAAGGCCCGGCTAAAGCGGTTTACGCCTTGTCTATAACTAAAAATTATGGAAAATAGACCTGAGGATAATATGGCTTTTGAATTGCTCATAATCAGCTGTTATAATGAACGTCAAATTCGCTACAGCGAAGCATAACCATGAGTACGCCTATAAAGCCTTTTACACCCTCTGCCGACTTAGCACGGCCTACTGTTGCTGATGCGGTAGTCGGTCATGCAGAGACGCCACTGTTTATTCGTAAACCCAATGCGGATGACGGATGGGGTGTCTTCGAGCTGATTAAAGCTTGCCCGCCTCTGGATGTGAACTCAGCCTACGCCTATTTATTGTTGGCAACGCAATTTCGTGATACCTGCGCTGTCGCCACTAATGAGGAGGGCGAGATTGTTGGCTTTGTTTCGGGCTATGTAAAAGACAATGCGCCGGATACCTATTTCCTATGGCAGGTGGCCGTAGGTGAAAAGGCGCGGGGTACCGGATTAGCACGCCGCTTGGTGGAAGCCATTATGTCACGCCCTGAATTGGCAAATGTCCACCACCTGGAAACAACGATCACCCCCGACAATCAAGCCTCTTGGGGCCTGTTTCGTCGTCTTGCCACACGCTGGCATGCCCCCCTCAATAGTCGTGAATACTTCTCTACCGAACAACTGGGTGGAGAGCACGACCCGGAAAACCTAGTCCGTATAGGCCCGTTTCAAACCGAAGCGCTCTAACGTTTTGTTTTCCCACTCACATTTACTTGACTTGTTATAAGTCCGCTCGGCTCAACTATTCAAAAAAAGGAGGTCGCTAAATGCAGACCCAAACGCTTGAACGCTTAGAATCCAATGTACGTACTTATTCGCGCTCGTTTCCCGTGGTATTTACCAAAGCACAGAATGCGCGTTTAACTGATGAGAACGGTCGCGAGTATATCGATTTTTTAGCGGGCGCCGGCACGCTTAATTACGGTCACAACAACCCTCATTTGAAACAGGCAATGATCGATTACCTCGCAACCGACGGGGTAGTGCACGGCCTGGATATGTGGACAGCCGCGAAGCGAGATTACCTTGAAACCCTTGAAGAGCTAATCCTTAAGCCCCGCGGGCTGGAATATAAAGTCCACTTGCCAGGCCCAACAGGTACTAACGCAGTAGAAGCGGCCATCCGTTTGGCCCGTGTTGCTAAAGGTCGCCATAACATTGTGACCTTCACCAACGGCTTCCACGGCGTCACCATGGGCGCACTGGCCACTACCGGGAATCGTAAATTCCGCGAAGCGACGGGTGGCATACCCACCCAGGGTGCAAGCTTTCTACCATTCGATGGTTACATGGGCGAGCATGCTGATACCCTTGATTATTTTGAGAAGCTACTCAACGACAAATCAGGCGGCTTGGATATTCCCGCAGGCGTAATCGTTGAAACCGTGCAAGGCGAGGGCGGTATCAACGTTGCGAGCCTAGAGTGGCTGAAACGCCTAGAAAGCATTTGCCATGCTCATGACATCTTGCTGATTGTGGACGATATTCAGGCGGGCTGTGGACGTACAGGCAAGTTCTTCAGCTTCGAGCACGCGGGCATTACGCCCGATATAGTCACCAACTCCAAGTCACTCTCCGGCTTTGGTATGCCGTTTGCTCATGTGCTGATGCGCCCAGAGTTGGATAAATGGAAACCGGGCCAATACAACGGCACCTTCCGCGGTTTTAACCTTGCGATGGTGACAGCCACCGCGGCGATGAAAAAATATTGGTCAAATGATACGTTTGAGCGTGACGTTCAGCGCAAAGCGCGTATTGTTGAAGAGCGTTTTCAAAAACTGGCAGCGCTACTCAGTGAAAACGGCATGCCTGCTACCGAACGTGGCCGTGGCCTTATGCGCGGTATCGACGTTGTATCTGGCGACATTGCCGATAAGATTACCAGCAAAGCGTTTGAGCATGGTTTGATTATTGAGACGAGTGGTCAAGATGGCGAAGTAGTGAAATGCCTCTGCCCACTGACGATCACCGATAACGATCTGCTTGAAGCGCTGGATATCCTAGAAGCTTCGGTGAAGGCTGTCATCAGCAAGTGAGTTAGCGTTTCGTGACTATGCTACGCACGAATTTCTCGGCGTATGATATCGATTAAAGAGTAGGCGGCTGGTCAGCGCTAGACGCCTAATAAAGGAGCATATCTATGATCGTTCGCAACATTGAAGAAGCACGCAAAACTGACCGCTTAGTGACCGCTGAAAACGGCAACTGGGACAGCACACGCCTGGTCTTGGCTAATGACGGGGGCAACTTCTCGTTCCACATTACCCGTATCTTCGAAGGCACTGAGACACACATTCACTACAAGCATCACTACGAGTCTGTGTACTGCATTGAAGGCGAAGGTGAGGTGGAGACCCTGGCCGATGGCAAAATTTGGCCTATTAAGCCAGGCGACATCTATATTCTGGACCAGCACGATGAACACTTGCTGCGCGCCCACAAAACCATGCATTTAGCCTGCGTATTTACGCCGCCTATCACTGGTAATGAAGTGCACCGGGACGATGGTTCTTACGCGCCTGCAGATGAGTAGTTAGCAAGCGCTTAGCGTACAATTACGTAAAAAAAGCAGCCTAGCTATTGAGCGGGCTGCTTTTTGTTACTGGACGATAGGTGTAGCGCTAACCATTAGCCTCTTTGGTGGCCAAGCGTTCATCGGCATTGGGTTCAACATCTACCTTTTCAAAAACTAAGGTGATTTCCCCCAAGGTGAGGCCAAATTTGCGCATTGCTGTGCGATTAATCACTCGGTTATCTGGCTGTAAATACATCCAATCATTCATAGTAAAGCGGATGCTGCGGCCGCCAACGTCGATAACCAAGGGGTAGCGCATATTAAAGGCGTGACCATACTGACGAGCTTCTACCTCGCCATCTACATCGTTGGCAGTGCCTAGCCAGTGATGTGGGCCAGTGCGCTCAAATACCCAAATGCGCTGATCGGTTTCACCATCGTCAAATAGAAAAGTCTCATCAAGGGTTAGGGTGTCATCTTCAAAGGTCCCAGTGATATCGACAGTAAAACGACGCTGAACTTCACCTGAGTAGTCCTGTACCATACCCCAAGCGCGGGTGGTGCCTGTAAAGTACTCGGCGATATCAAAATGCGGTGTAGTACCTGCGTAGTCCTCAACATCCACGCTTGCACAGCCTGCAAGGAGGAAAAGAGAAGCCAAGAGAGACAGCCATGTTCTACGTTTCATAAGGATTTCCTATATATAGTGGGCAGCATGTATAATCATTGTAAGAGAATTTTTTCTGCAAAAGTAGCAGTGTATGGCAATAATAGTTAACTCTATAGGTTCGCATAATATATATTATGTTAAATTGCCTAACCGTTAGACGTGAAAACCACCGCTATGTTGGACAACTGGTCTCCCTTCTCCTTATCATTCGTGCTCTCATCACTCAAGGATATCACTCGTTATGCGCCCAGGTGTTTTGTGGCTGTTGGCTGGTTTGTCGCTTACGTTTGCAGGCTGTGCCGCCACCCAGCCAGATACTAATGAACCACCACCGCTGAGCGAAGCCTCATTCAATACCCGCATCCTTGAGCTAGAAAATGCCTTTTCACAGCAGTGTAGTGCAACATCCTCGCTGCAAGAGCGTCAGCTTAATCAGCAGCAGGTGCTTACAGCCGATGTACGAGAAGTAGGCAGCCTGCTCCGCTTTTTGCGCGACGATATCGCGAACTTAGAAGCTCGAGGCGAAGAGCCCATCATTATTCGTGAAGAGTGCGAAGCGGCGAGTATTGAAGATACCAAGACCATGCTGGGCCGTAATGAGTGGGTAGGGTTACCCAGTATTGGCACCTATTTGAAAGCACGGGTCGACTCCGGCGCTCATACGTCGTCGCTTTCCGCCTCTAATATCACTCGCTTTGAGCGAGACGGTGAAAACTGGGTGCGCTTTAAGCTTGCGCTAAACGAAGAAGATGTTGTTGTCGAACGTATTCGTGATGAGTGGATTGAAGCGCCTATTATACGCAGGGTGCGTATTGTTCAGGCTTCCGGCGAAGAGTCTCGTCCCGTTATTTCATTGTTAATGACGCTTGGCCCTCTCCGTGAAAACGTTGAATTTACCCTGAATAACCGCACGCATTTAGACTACCCAGTGCTACTGGGGCGGCGTTTCATGATGGATATTGCCACCATTGATGTTGCTCAAACCTATATTCATGAGCGACCTGAGTTTCCTGGCGGTGAGCCAGCCGAGCAAGCTGCTGATGATGAAGCGGCTGATCAAGACGATACCGAAGAGTAACCGCTCTCCCCTTGCCGCTTTTCGTTGAAAGGAATCTCCATGTCACGGCTGCCGTTTTATTTGATCGTAGGTTTTTTGCTAGTTGCGGGTATTGCTACCAGCATTCATCGACATATCCAGTTTGAGATACCCTGGTTTCCCGGTGAACAACGCCAAGTATGGGAAATTGAAGCGGTCATTAATTTCAATGCGCAAAATGGGCCGGTTCAGGTCGACTTGGCTTTACCTACCCATCAGGCAGGTTTCCGCGTACTTACCGAAAACACCGCCTCGTCTGGTTATGGTTTAGCTTACCAGGCTGATGAGCTTGGCCGTCAGGCGCAATGGACGATTCGCGAGGCCGCCGGTAGCCAGCAACTGTACTATTCGGTACAAATGCTGGTATCTCCCGATGCCCGCTCTCCCGTACAAACGCCTCCAGGCCTCTCTTCTCCGCCTCCATGGGAGAGCCCATACGACACGGCGGCTAACCAACTCATTGAGCGCGCCTGGGGACGCAGTGCCAATAACGCGACCTTTGCTAGGGAACTGATACTCGACATTAATGGTACCCGGCAAGGCGAAAACGCCCGTTTGCTGCTCACCCAAGAACAGCCCTCTACGCTAGTGGTCCGCTTGCTCAATCAAGCGGGTGTTCAAGCACGTGAAGTAAGCGGTTTACTACTTGAAGATGGGCGCAGGCGTCAGCTATTAAGCAGCTGGATACAAGTGTTTGATGCATCCGCCGAGCGCTGGGCGATATTTAACCCAACCACCGGCGAGCAAGGTAAACCCGATAACCTACTGCTATGGGAAACTGGCGGGCGTGCGGTGTTAGAGGTTC
Source organism: Halomonas sp. (assembly GCF_017515565.1). Taxonomy (GTDB): domain Bacteria; phylum Pseudomonadota; class Gammaproteobacteria; order Pseudomonadales; family Halomonadaceae; genus Vreelandella. Next base: position 11,047 of record NZ_JAFWFN010000079.1, on the reverse strand, counting down.
AAGGCGGCACCAACTCTCGGGTTAGTTTTTCGATGCTAACCCACCATCAGCCGGCGTCGGCTGCGGTGCGCAACCACTATTCTGACGACACTCTACTGAACTTCTCTATTCACAGCCTGCCGCTGGAAGAGCAAGCGCTGTTCCAAACGATTCTACTCATTCCGATAGGCGCGCTGGTGGTGGTCTTTCTGCGGGTGCTGGTGGGTGTTAAAACATCGGGCACCTTTATGCCGGTACTTATTGCATTGGCCTTTATTCAAACCACCCTGCTAACCGGTTTAATCGGCTTTCTGTTAATCGTGGCTGTTGGCTTGATCATTCGTAACTACCTCTCTTACCTCAATTTGCTCCTTGTGGCGCGAGTGTCGGCGGTGATCATTACGGTCATCGCCATCATCTCTATCTTCACCGTTTTAGCTTATCGCATGGGGCTAAGCGCTGGATTAACGGTTACTTTCTTCCCTATGATTATTTTGGCGTGGACCATCGAGCGGATGTCCATCCTGTGGGAAGAAGAAGGCCCTAAACAGGTGTTGATCCAAGGTGGCGGCAGCCTGCTCACCGCGGTACTGGCTTACCTTGCCATGAATAACCCTTGGGTGCGTCACATCACATTTAATTTCCTGGGCGTCCAGCTGATACTCATGGCCTTGATTCTGCTTTTGGGTAATTACACTGGCTACCGATTGTTTGAGTTGCGGCGTTTCAAGCCAATTACAGATGACGAGAAACCCTCATGAATTGGCTTAAAGATTGGACATGGCCAACTCGGTTGCGAGACAAAGGGATTATCGGGATGAACCGGCGTAACATTCGTTACATCGGGCGCTACAACTCCCGTCGTCTATATCCGCTGGTGGACGATAAGCTTAAAACCAAACTGCTTGCTCAACAGTACGGTATTACCACGCCAGAACTCATTGGCACAGTAACCACCCAGTTCGGCGTAAAGCACATTGGCGAAATGTTGACAGGGCATAGTGGCTTTGTAATCAAACCTGCCAAAGGTAGTGGCGGGAAAGGCATTCTGGTAATCGAGAGAGTCGAAGACGACGCTTTTATCAAACCCAGCGGGATGCGTCAGTCGATTGAAGATATTGAACGCCACGTCTCCAATATTCTTTCTGGGCTTTACTCTCTGGGTGGATCACCTGATGTGGCGGTCATCGAAACGCTGATCAACTTTGATGAGAGTCTGCTGGCTTACACCTACGAGGGTGTGCCTGATATTTGAGTCATTGTTTTTAAAGGCTATCCGGTCATGGCCATGATGCGGCTCTCAACTGCGGCTTCCGACGGTAAAGCTAATTTGCACCAAGGGGCGGTAGGCGTAGGGTTAAACATCGCCACCGGCTCAGCTATTCGGGGCGTTCAGTTTGACCGTCCTTGTTTCAGCCACCCTGATACAGGTCACGATTTGGCGAGCCTGGTGGTGCCGCAGTGGAATACGCTGCTCCATTTGGCGGCGGGTTGTTATGAAATGACCGGGCTTGGCTATCTGGGAACCGATATGGTGCTTGATCGCGCACATGGCCCCATGCTGCTGGAGCTCAATGCCCGCCCCGGCTTAGCCATCCAAATGACGAATGGTGAAGGATTACGCCGACGCCTTGACCTGATTGAGCGTCAGCCAGATGGGGTCTCAGTTGAAGAGCGAGTAGCGTTTGCTCAACATCATTTTGCCCGACAAAGCGAGCTGGTTGAAAGCCCTGACAGCGCTCCGGCTAGCGCGTAGACTACGCTAACGATGTTCAATGAGTTACCTATGACTGAAGCCAATTCGTTACTGTTGCAAGCAGAAACTCAGTGCCACACCCGGGGCGTACGATTTACCCCGATTCGCCGCCGTGTGCTTGAACTAATTGCTGAGAATGGGGGCGGTTTAAAAGCCTATGATCTGCTGGATAAACTCTCCACTGAACATGCTGCCGCACGGCCGCCCACGGTTTATCGTGCTCTGGAGTTCTTGATCGACCAGGGGTTGGTACACCGTATAGAGTCACAAAATGCTTACGTGGCCTGCGCATGCCCTGAGCATGCCCACGGTTTCCAGCTGCTTATTTGTCGGCAGTGTGGCTACGTGGAAGAGCTTCACTTAGACGCTATCAGCGATGAGCTGGCGATCTTGGCAAAACGCCAAGGCTTTAACGTTGAGCGCCAAACCATTGAGCTTCAAGGCCTTTGCCAACATTGCCGACAAACGAGTGCTTAGTTATGTCCCGTTTTAATCACCTAGAACCAAGCAACCTGTTTAAAGCGCTGGAAGTTGCCACTCCCAAAGATACGCTACCAGCAACGCATACGCTGTTAGACGCTGCGCGCTTTAATAAAGATGGGCTACTGCCCGCCATTGCCCAACAACACGACACCGGCGAAGTGTTGATGATGGCATGGATGAATCGGGAAGCCTTGGAAGAGACGTTGACTACCCAGCAAGTGTGTTACTACTCTCGCTCTCGTCAAAAACTGTGGCGTAAAGGGGAGTCTTCTGGACAGCAGCAGCGGCTGAAAAGTGCCGCGCTAGATTGCGATGGGGACACTCTACTTCTCCAGGTTGAACAAACCGGACCCGCTTGCCATACCGGCCGCCGCAGCTGTTTTTACATAAGTATGGACAGTGAGCAGGCAACCATTAATAGCGAGCCATTGATTGACCCTGCCACCCTTTACGGCAAGAAGTAATGCGCCGGTTCTTTACTGCGCTGAGCCATGGCTTGGTGACGTTAATGGGAGGAGTCATGGTAGGCTTAGTAAAGGTCTACCAATACACCATCAGCCCCCTACTTGGCCCACGCTGCCGGTTTTGGCCAAGCTGTTCGTCTTACACTATTGAAGCCATTCAAGTGCATGGCCCCTTTAAAGGAGCCTGGATGGCAGCTAAACGTATCGTGAAGTGCCACCCCGGTAACCCTGGCGGTATGGATCCTGTGCCTGGCGGTAGAAGCGAACAACTTTGCCAAGAAGATGACAGTTCAACAGCCCCTCCCCACGCCAAATGCAACCATCGCCACTAAAAGCAATAGCCAACAATATTAGTTAACAGCAATTAACATGTCCCATCAGCCTTGTTTCGCTACCTGGTAAATACGCTCCAGCATGGCATGCAGTCCGTTACTGCGCGTAGGAGATAAGTGGTTATCCAGGCCAAGGTCTTTCATAAAGTGGGGTTCGGTATGGTTAATTTCTTCTGCACTACGTTCGCTATAAATCCTCAGCAGCACTGCAATTAAGCCCGATACAATCGCGGCATCAGAGGTGGCTTTAAAGATTAGCTTGCCGCCCTCCTCTTCGTGGCGCATCCAAACATTGGATTGGCACCCCTGAATCTTAAACTCGTCTGTTTTGCACGCTTCTGGAAAATCAGGCAGCTGCTTTCCCATATCGATAATGTATTGATAGCGATCCATCCAGTTATCAAACATTTCGAACTCTTCGACCAGCTCTTGCTGGGCTAACTCGGCGCCGGAAGTGCTCATGGCGTTTCCCTTTGGGTTAAGTGTCACAGAATGCGATCTATTATAACGGTTCATTACGCACTTTTGGGGTCGTTTCCCCTAAACGGTGTCGCTGCTGTTCTTGATGCCACTCTGCCTCTTCGCTATGGAGGTAGCGCGTGGTGGTTTCTATTCGTGCGTGGCGGGCGCTTTCTGCTAAGTAGCGAAGGCTAATGCCGGATTGAGCTTGGTGGGTGATTGATGTATGGCGTAGCCAATGGGGGGTTGCTTGGCGAAGAGTGCTGATATGGGCAGGCTTACCGCCCTGCTCCTCTAATGCATTGGCTGCATCGAAAAATGTTTTGCGTATCAGCCGGTAGAGCTGGTTATCGCTAATACCGCGACGCTTATCTAACGCACGAATTACCGACGTTGCGTCATGGTGCCCCGGCAGACCATCCAGGCCAAGCGCTTCTCGCCACTCGCGCAAACAATCGAGCATGTCACTAGGCAATGGGATACGCGCTACTTTATTGCCTTTACCTACGACCACCCACCACCAGCGCCCTTCGCTTTGTTGAAAATCGCCCATTTGCGCACCCGACATTTCGCTAATACGTGGTGCCAGCAGGTAAGCAAAACTAAATATAAAGCGACGGCGGGCATATTCATAACGTGCGCGCTCACTTTGCTGCTCTGTGGGCGCATTGATCCACCCCCATAGCCACTCCCATAACTCACGCTCTAGATAGCGCTCAATTCGCTGGGTTTGGTTGTTGAGCCGCCGTGACTTATCACGCATTAACACAAACGGGTTATGCGTCACCCACCCCGCTTCGACTAGCCAGCTAAACATTCCCTGCAAAATGACTAGGCTTTGACGGCGGCTCGCCGGAGAAAGCCCGCCTCGAAAGGGCCGCCATTGCGGGTGATGTCGTGGCTTCGCTGGCCCTACCCACTGGGCAGCAGGCTGCGGATTTTCAAGAAACAGCTCAAATTGGCGCAGCGTTTCGCGATTTATATCTCGCAGCTGTTGATGGTGACTTCCTAGCCATAGCAGCAGCCGCTCCGCTTCTCGTCGGTAGCATTTCCAAGTTTGCGGGCTGTCGTGATACTCCGCAAGCCAGGCAGCCACCGCTTCAGCGTCACTTTGCGCATCTATGCGCCCTAGCTGACTGATTAAAGGTAATCGCTGGTTTTGCACACCTTTTTCTTTGGGTGGCAATGAGGTGGCCACACGGTGGGGCATGTTTACGTCCTTATCAGCCTTCATAGCGATCAGATGGATATTCAATGAGTTAAGTGTGGGCTTACGCGTATATAAATTCAAGATAAGACGGGTAATCTTGAATTTATACCAATTAACATAAATATTATTACGTATTATGTATTACGTAATAATTGAAGTTTTAACCAATCCCGGTGAGAATAACGTTTTCCTTTTAATCGAGATAAACATCATGGCGCGCAGTGGCATTCAATACAGTGACGTTCAGCAAGCGATTGATACGCTGCTTGCCCGTGGCGATGCGCCTAGCGTTCAGCGTATTCGTGAGGTATTGGGTACCGGCAGTTTCACGACAATTAGTGAGCACTTCCGGCTATGGCGTATTGAGCGAGAGCAAAATCGCGATGTACCGCCTCCCAAAGGCGTGCCAGAAGTAGTAGTGAGTGTGGCAAGCGAGCTATGGCTAGAAGCACAAAATGTCGCCAACCAAGCCCTTGCCCACTATCGTGAAGAGGCTAACCGCCAGGTAGAGACTGCTCAAAAGCAGGCAGCAGAAGCAGCACAACACGCCGCCAACGCCGAACAACGGGAAAGCGCCCTAGCCGAACATCTTCGCCACACCGAACAGCGGCTAGAAGCCGTGAATCGAGAATTAGCCGCAAGCCAAACAAATGAGAACCAGTGGCAGCTACAGGCAGAAAAAGCCGGCCAACAAGCAGAGGAGTATCGACAGCAGCATGCCGAGGCAGAGCAAGACCTTGCCGTACTTAAGACGCATTTTGCCGATGAGCAACAAAAACAGCAGGCCACTTGGCAAGAGCGACTGGCACAGGAAGAGCAGCGCAATGAGGCCGCGGAAGGGAAATTAATGGCGTTACTGGATACGTTAAGACAGGAGCGTGCCCAAGAAGAGAAGGCGCTACAAAAGCGCTTACAGCACTGGGAGCAGCGGGCTAATACCCTAGACAAAGAACTGCAGATCAAAAATGCCGCATTGCAGCAGCACCAGTTAGAGAACAGCACTCAGCAACAGCGTATTGCTGAGCTGGAGCGTGACAATGCAGCACGTGAAGAGCAGTGCACCAAGCTGCAGGGCGAAATAGATAAAGCCCACTTGGCGTTAACACGACAGCAGCAGCAAACCGTTCAGGATGATGAGTGGCAGCAACAGCTTTGGCAGCGTATGGAGGCCTTGCAGGCACAGCTAACCGCCCTGCCAGAAACGCTGGCCCCTAAGGTTCAAGAGAGCGACGAGCCAACAAAGTAATTAAAGGGCAATAAAAAACCCAGCAAATGCCTGCTGGGTTTTGTGAAGCTTGATAGCGACTAGCGATAATAAGCGTTAGAAGTATCCGTGTGATCGGTAACATCACGAATACCCGCAAGCTCAGGAATACGCTCCATTAGCGTCTTTTCAACGCCATCTTTAAGCGTTAAGTCCACCGCTGCGCAGCCCTGGCAACCACCACCGAAAGCAAGAATTGCAACTCTGTCTTCCGTCAGCTCCACCAGTTTAATTTCACCGCCGTGGGCTGCCAGTCCTGGGTTAATTTCACTGTAAAGCGTGTAGTTAATGCGATCTTCCAAGGGGCTATCGGCATTAACTTTAGGCATTTTTGCGTTGGGCGCTTTAATCGTTAATTGGCCACCCATACGGTCTGCATTGAAATCCACAACCGCTTCTTCCAGGAAGACCAAGCTATTTTTATCGAGAAAAACGTTAATTTTCTCAAGCTCTATCTTCATGTCGGTGGGTTCTTCTTCACCCGGGCGACAGTACGCCAAACACGTTTCAGCATAGGGCGTGCCCGGCTGAGTAATAAAAATACGTACCGCAATTCCCTCAACGCTCTGCTTTTCAAGCAGTTCTGCGAGGTAGTCTTGTGCGCTTTCGGTAATATCAATACCAGGAGCTTCGATAGTCGTGGTCATGAGGGGTGTTGTCCTCCCGTGGTAGTGGCGTGGCCACTTCACATGTCATTTGTCTCTATGGTAAGCAAAACTGCCCGCCGACACAATCCTGAGTGTTTTAGTCGGCTATTACTTACGTCTATGAACGCGCCTAATAAGGATGCTGCAATAACTTCACGACCGCACTTGCTGCCCTATGGTGTGCCCTTTGCTATGATAGGCGCCGCTCACACTATGACGACGACTATAAAAATATCCTTTTCGACTGAGACGCTGGAGATTCCCCCCTGCCATGGCTGCTAGTGATTTGACTGCCTCCCTCACCCAACGCCTTACCCAACGCATCCTTATTCTTGATGGCGGTATGGGTACCATGCTGCAGAACGCCCAGCTGAGCGAGGAGGATTTTCGTGGCAACCGTTTTAGCGACTGGCCGTCTGACGTAAAAGGTAACAATGACCTGTTAGCACTTACCTGCCCCGACGTTGTAGCGCGCATTCATCGCGACTACCTGGAGGCTGGCGCCGACATTCTTGAGACCAATACGTTTAACAGTACGCGCCTCTCCCAGGCGGACTATGGCATGGAAGACCTAGTTCCTGAGCTAAACCGCGAGTCAGCGCGTTTAGCCAGGGTGGTGTGCGATGCGGTAGCGGCTGAAACCGGCACTCCTCGTTATGTTGCAGGCGTGCTTGGCCCCACTTCTCGCACGGCATCCCTCTCTCCGGATGTGAACGACCCCGCTAAGCGTAACGTCACCTTTGATGAGCTGCGTGAGAACTATTACGAAGCGGCGACTTGCCTAATTGAAGGTGGCGCCGATCTCATCATGATCGAAACCATTTTTGATACGCTGAACGCCAAAGCCGCGATTTACGCCCTGGAAGAGCTGTTTGACGATTTAGGTAAGCGATTGCCGGTGATGATTTCCGGCACCATTACCGACGCCTCAGGGCGCACCTTATCTGGCCAAACCACGGAAGCCTTTTGGAACTCTGTTCGTCACGCTCAACCGCTCTCGGTAGGCCTTAACTGTGCGCTGGGTGCCGAAGAGTTGCGCCCTTACATTGAAGAGCTTTCCACCAAAGCGGATACATTTGTTTCCGCGCACCCCAACGCAGGCCTGCCTAACGAGTTTGGTGAATATGACCAAACCCCAGAGGAGATGGCTGCGATAGTCAGCGAGTTCGCCGCGAGCGGACTGGTTAACATCATCGGCGGTTGCTGTGGGTCAACGCCTGAGCATATTCAAGCCATTGCCGATGCAGTGCGCTCTATGGCGCCTCGCCAAGTGCCTCAGCGCAGTAACGCTTGCCGACTTTCAGGGCTTGAGCCTTTCAATATCCAAGCGGATTCGCTGTTTGTGAACGTCGGTGAGCGCACCAACGTCACTGGCTCCGCACGCTTTAAGCGCTTGATCGTCGAAGAAGATTTCACTACCGCACTAGAGGTGGCGCTTGAGCAGGTAGAGAACGGCGCACAGATCATCGACATCAACATGGATGAAGGCATGCTTGAGTCCCAGGAAGCCATGGTGCGCTTTCTGAACTTAATTGCCGGCGAGCCTGATATTGCTCGCGTGCCGATTATGATCGACTCCTCTAAATGGGACATCATCGAAGCGGGTTTAAAGTGCGTTCAAGGTAAGGCGGTTGTGAACTCGATCTCGCTGAAAGAGGGCGAAGCCGCGTTCCGCGAACAAGCCACCAAGTGCCGCCGCTTCGGCGCAGCAATTGTTGTCATGGCGTTTGACGAAGAGGGCCAAGCGGACACCTTCGCACGTAAAACTGAGATCTGCGAGCGCGCCTACCGCCTGTTAGTTGATGACATTGGCTTCCCCGCGGAAGACATCATTTTCGATCCCAATATTTTTGCCATCGCCACCGGCATTGACGAGCACAATAACTACGCGGTCGATTTCATCGAGGCAACACAGTGGATTCGTGAGCACCTACCCCATGCAATGATTTCCGGTGGCGTATCTAACGTATCGTTTTCTTTCCGGGGCAATAACCCGGTACGTGAAGCCATCCACTCGGTATTTTTATACCACGCTATTCGCGCTGGCCTTAGCATGGGAATTGTTAATGCTGGGCAGTTAGCCGTGTATGACGACCTCCCCGCTGAGCTACGCGATGCGGTGGAAGATGTAGTGCTCAACCGTCGAAGCGACGGCACCGAACGGTTGCTTGAGCTTGCTGATAAGTACAAGGGCGACGGCAGCGGCGCTGCAAAAAAGGAGGACCTGGAGTGGCGCAGCTGGCCAGTCAACAAGCGCATTGAACACGCGCTGGTGAAAGGTGTTACCGCATTTATTGAAGAAGATACGGAGCAAGCCCGTGCCGAAGCGGCCCGCCCCATCGAGGTCATTGAAGGTCCGTTAATGGATGGCATGAACGTGGTGGGCGACCTATTTGGCGCGGGCAAAATGTTCCTGCCCCAGGTGGTTAAGTCAGCGCGGGTTATGAAGCAGGCCGTTGCCTACTTGATTCCTTATATCGAAGCCGAGAAAAGCGAAGAGACCCAGGCCAAAGGCAAGATCGTCATGGCGACGGTAAAAGGCGATGTACACGATATCGGCAAAAATATTGTGGGTGTCGTCCTGCAGTGTAACAACTACGAGGTAATAGACCTCGGTGTGATGGTGCCCACTGAAAAAATCCTCCAGGCAGCACAAGACCATAACGCCGATATTATCGGGCTTTCAGGCTTAATCACCCCCTCGCTTGATGAGATGGTTCACGTTGCTAAAGAGATGCAGCGTCGCGGCCTGAACTTGCCGCTATTAATTGGCGGGGCGACCACCTCCAAAGCGCATACCGCGGTTAAAATTGAGCCGCAGTATGAGCACCCGGTGATTTACGTCACCGATGCCTCTCGCGCTGTGGGCGTTGCTGGCAAGCTGCTGGCGCCGAATCAAAAAGCCGCCTATGTAGCAGAAATTCGTGAAGAGTATGAAAAAGTGCGCGAGCGTAACGCCAAGCGTCGCCCGAAAGCGGCGGACTTGGACTACACCCAGGCGCGTAAGCGACGCTTTCGCACCGATTGGAACACCCACACGCCGGCTAAACCCAACACCCTTGGTTTGATCACCTTTGATGACTACGATCTAGAAGAACTCGTAGAGCGGATTGATTGGACACCGTTCTTTATGAGCTGGCAGCTAGCCGGCAAGTATCCCAAAATTCTCGAAGACGATATTGTGGGCGAAGCGGCGCGTAACCTCTTTGCCGACGCAAAAGTCATGTTGCGTAAACTCATCGACGAAAAGCGCATTCAAGCCCGCGGGGTTATTGGGCTGTGGCCAGCAAATAGCGTGGATGACGATGTCATCGAAGTGTACGCCGATGAAAGCCGCACTGAGGTGGTAGAACACTTGCATCATATTCGTCAACAAACTACCAAAGGCCGCGACGGCATTTGCTATAGCCTTGCAGACTTTATCGCTCCTAAAGAGAGCGGCAAAGCCGATTGGATTGGTGGCTTCGCCGTCACGACTGGCCACGGTGTGGATGAGCTTTCCAAAGCCTACGAAGCGGCGGGTGACGACTATAACGCCATTTTAGTCCAGGCACTGACCGACCGGCTGGCTGAAGCCTTTGCTGAACGGATGCACGAGCGGGTGCGCAAAGAGTTTTGGGGCTACGTGCCAGAAGAAACGCTAGATAACGATGCGCTGATTGCCGAAAAGTATCAGGGCATCCGCCCTGCTCCAGGCTACCCGGCCTGTCCGGATCATACCGAAAAAGCCACGCTCTTCCGCCTGCTCAATGCGCCGGAAAACACTGGGCTTACGCTCACGGAAAACTTCGCTATGTGGCCTGCTGCCGCGGTTTCCGGCTGGTATTTCGCCCACCCCCAGTCGAAGTACTTCTCTACCGGAAAAATCACCCGCGACCAAGTTGAAGCCATCGCCGAACGTAAACAGATGCCGTTAGCAGAGATGGAGCGCTGGCTATCCCCAGTGCTCTCTTACGACCCTAGCTAATGTCACCTGTGGTACGCCGCCAGGGTAGGGTTATGCGATTAGCCTTACCTATTATGCTGGGCATGCTTTCCCAAAGCATGCTCAACCTTATTGATGCTGCGCTGGTGGGTCATTTAGGCCAAGAGGCATTAGCAGGCGTCGGTATCGGCGGCTATGCCATGTTTATGATGACGGCGTTGGTCTTTGGCCTCTCCTCCAGCGTACAGTCACAAACCGCACAGGACTTAGGGGCTGGTAAAAAGACCGCATCTCGATCGTTGGGCGCCGGGCTTCTCCTTGGCGCTTTGGTGGGTATCCCGCTGTCTGGTATAGCGTGGTGGCAAGCACCGGCACTTATCACGCTACTGGCGCCCGCGGATGACGTATCGCGCATTGCGGTGGAGTACTTCCGCTGGCGGGTTATTGGATTGACAGCCATTGCGCTAACGCTGTGCTTTCGCGGATATTGGAATGGCCTACAACATACGCATCTTTATTTACGCATTA
>NZ_JAFWFN010000010.1 GCF_017515565.1 Halomonas sp. | reverse complement strand
GCAACAGCGATATCTTACTGCCAGTCAGCAATTGGATTCTCTCGGTTGGATAGTACTGAGAGCAATACCCTATGATGCAGCCATCGCACCCGCAAAAGCATCCTTTAGACAGTTCCTACTCATTGTACTGTTTGCCATGGTGCTCGTCGCTTTAGCAGGGGCCTGGGTTGCGCGAAGCCTAACGCATCCAATAGAGCGAATCACACGACGTATTGATCAAATGGCTGATAATGCATGTTTTGATAGTGACTTCCGTGAACAAGGGGGGCCAGAAGCACGCTCGCTCGCGCGCGCGATGAACCGCTTAGCCAATGAGCGAAAAGCCGCAGACACTGCTATTCGTAACGCTGAGCGTTTTTTATCTAACATTCTTGAAGCTGCGACTGAAGTCGCCATTATTGCGACCAATACAGCAGGCGTTATTACCGCCTTTAACAAAGGCGCTGAGAATATGCTGGGTTACAGTAGAGTAGACGTACTGGGTAAACAGACACCGGCAATATTGCACCTAAGGGATGAGTTAGAACTGCGCTCGGCACAGCTCAGCACCGAGCAAGGCCGGACTGTTGAAGGCTTTAGAGTGTTTGTAGAAAAAGCTGAGCAAGATGGCTCAGAGACACGCGAGTGGACTTACGTTCATAAGGATGGCCATCATGTGCCTGTATCTCTGGTGGTTACCCCCATGCGTGATTGTGCGGGTGAAATTAGCGGTTATCTGGGTATTGCGGAAGATGTTACTGAACGTAAACACTCGGATAAGATTAAAAATGAGTTTATTTCTACCGTTAGCCATGAGCTTCGTACACCGTTAACCTCTATTTCTGGAGCTCTAGGATTAATGGTGGGCGGAGCCTTTGGTGAGTTGCCAGACAAAGCTCAAAAACTACTAACGACAGCCCATCGTAACAGCAAGCGTTTAGCCCACTTGATTAATGATTTACTAGACATCGAAAAAATCGCTGCAGGTAAGTTGCATTTCGATATGCAAGTGCAGGCACTGGTACCTCTGGTTGAACAAGCCCTAGAGTCTAATCGTGATTACGGTAGTGACAGGGGCGTGTCGCTGATATTAGCTGATAATCCGCCGGATGTGCTTGTTAATGTTGATCATCAGCGGTTGATGCAAGTACTGGCCAATTTACTATCTAACGCTATTAAGTTTTCACCGAACGGTGGAAAAGTAACAGTCGTTGTTGAAGCTTTAGATCGCAAGGTAGTCGTGAGTGTTATTGATAATGGCCCTGGCGTTGCAGATTCATTTCGCAAAAAAGTATTCCAGCGATTTGCTCAAGCGGATTCTTCAGATACCCGCGCCAAAGAGGGGACTGGCCTTGGGTTGGCCATTACGCGAGAACTGGTAGAGCATATGGGTGGGCGAATTGATTTTGAGTCTGCCGAGGGTAAAGGTTCGCGCTTTTTCTTTGAGTTACCATTAACTCAAATGGTAGTGGAAAACGCCATACAACATGGGCAAACGGCTAACAACGCTGAAGCGCCGCGTATTCTGGTTGTTGAAGATGATAAAGATGTTGCCAACCTGCTAAGCATTATGCTTAACAAAGCTGGATATCAAGTCGATAATGCCTTTAGTGGTAACGAGGCGCTGAACCGCCTACAAAAAACGCATTATGACCTTGTTAGCTTGGATTTGATGCTACCAGATACCAGTGGGCTCGATATTATCCGTATACTGCGCGAACAGCCCAGTACTGCTGACCTACCGATAGTCGTGGTTTCGGCGAAGGTCGAGCAGGGGCGCTTAGCGATTAATGGCGATGCTACAAACATTGATTGGCTAGCGAAACCTATCGACCAAAATAGATTAATTGGGATGGTTCAGCGACAGTTATTAGCTAACCGTGAGCATCAACTCCGGGTACTCCATGTTGAAGATGACCCCGACTTACATGAAGTGGTCTCTGCAATGGCTGGTGAATCTTTTACGTTTGAAGCAGCGCATACTTTGGAAAATGCTCGCTTACGCCTAAAGCAGCAGCTGTTTGACGTTGTATTGCTTGATATAGGATTGCCTGATGGGTCAGGTTGGGAGCTGGTTCCTGACATTCGCGCTTGCCAACCTGAAGCAAAAGTGGTCATTTTATCTGGAGCCGATATGTCCCACCAACAACATGATCAGGTTGAAGCTGTCTTGTTGAAATCTCGGCTATCAACAGAGACACTAATAGATGGCATCAATGCACGTATTCAGTCATCGCGACTGTCGAAAGTGACACCAATAAATCTTCTTCGGTAGTTATAATGAAGCGGCCTTTCGCTAGGGGTACGCGCTAGGCCGCTGCTAAATACTGTGTAGTTAAGCGATCTAACTAAATTATTGTTCGATAAGCTGGATGTTAATCCCAGTGAGTTCGCTTTATTTCCTCTGCCATCATGGGTTTAGCGGCTAGAAATCCTTGGTACTGATCACAGCCTAGCTGGCGTAAAAATAATAGCTCTTCATTTTTTTCGACACCTTCTGCGATCACCGACATGTTCATCGTTTTTCCTAACTGCACCATGGTTTGTAGTAATCTCGCGTCGCCGGTCTGAGACCACTGGTGTATAAAGCTTCTATCTATTTTTAACTTGGCGGCATCAATCCGCTGTAAGTAACTCAGTGAGCTGTATCCGGTGCCAAAATCATCTAATGCCAGTCGAACGCCTAAATCACTTAGTTGGCGAAGTAATTGCCGAGCCTGCTGCCAGTCAAAAAGTAGTAGGGATTCTGTGATTTCTAGCACAATACGTTCTGGGGTTAGTTGGTAATGAGCTAATAAGGAGGCTAAATGCTTTAAAAATATGGGTTTCTGGATATCTTTAGCAGACAAGTTAAGCGACAGAAATAAATAGGGGTACCTACGATGCCAGCATGCAAGCTGTGAAAGTGACTGTGTCAGCATCTGGTGGGTGAGGTGGGGTATCAGCCCGCGCTCCTCCATCAATGGAATAAACTCTCCTGGACCAAGGAGTCCCTTCTTGGGGTGTTGCCAACGGGCCAAGGCCTCAAAGCCGACAAGCTTATCTTCATTAACCGTGTAGATAGGTTGATAAGCTGCGACAAACTGGTTGTTGGCAAGTCCTTTTTTGATAGCATGCTCCAAAAGAAAACGCTTTTTTTGAACAACCTTTAGAGCGTTGTCAAAGTAACAGACCTCTGCAGTTGTTGATCTTTTAGCTTTAAAGACAGCTGTGTCGGCATTATCGAGTAACTCTCCTGCATTGCTAATATCTTTTGTAGCAAATGCGACCCCTGCGTCTGCTGAAAGTACCATAATGCCATGGTTTGAGGCTATTTGAGCGTTCTCAATTGTCTTTATTAGGCCGCTAATATATTGCTCTGCCGATTCTTGACTTGCATGTCCTTTGGTTAGAAGCAAAAACTCATCACCGCTTTCTCGATACAGCGTGTCACTCTGGTTTATATGCTGAGTTAGCTCCCAGGCAAGCCGCTGTAAGATTTCATCGCCAAAGTAATGGCCATGGAGGTTGTTAATAGTATGAAAGTCACGAATATCAATTTTCACAACAGCCATTATGCTGTCTGGCACTTGGTGTTGCAGCGCTGCTTCAATATCATGCCGCATCCTGGCAAGCATAGGTAAAGCTGTCAGTGAGTCATGGGCAATATGTGTTTCTGCAATTGTTAATGTGCCTAGGTGGGAGCGCATGTATCGCCCCTTTTTTACTCTAGATTTGACAACCATCAATAAACGCCATAGTTCGATTGGTTTATTGATGAATTCATCGTTAGCTAATCTAGCACAGGCTAACTGCATGTCAGTATCCGCTGCTGCTGACATAAATAATAACGGGATTGTGGCAAACTCTTCATGCTGACGGATGATTTTCCCTAACTCAATGCCACTACAGCCTGGCATGTATACGTCTATTAATATCAATTCGGGATGGCTTTGTTCTAATAGCCTTAGTGCATCCTGGGCACTGGTGGCGCTTGTGACGTTATATCCCGCGTTAGTTAAAAATGCCCCGTATAGGCTGAGTAAGTCATAGTCGTCATCTACTAACATCACTCGATAAGGCTCGCTTGGGGCAAGATTTAATTCCGAGTTGAGCAACGAAACAAGTTTAGGTATATCCAAGGGCTTTCTGAGGTAGTGAGTCCCTCCGGCTCTAACAGATGCTAGGCGCAGGTCAAAAGAGTCGTACCCAGATACGAAAAATACAGGCAAGGGGGCGCCGTTTTTTTGGCGCCAGATACTTACTTGGTTGGCACCAGCGAAGCGTTTGCCGGAAAAATCCATATCTACAATTAAAGCTACAGGTTCATAATCTGAAATTGCTTGATCTAGTTGACTTATATCATCCTGGCAATGAACCCGGTATCCATACTGGCATAGTACTTCGCTCAAACTCTTCGAAAAATCAGGATCGTCATCTACCAATAATATATCGACCGCATCAGAAATTTCGTTTTCCTGAAATGCATTAGCCGGTTTGTTATTGGGGGAAGTACTTCCATTTTTTGCGACTGAGTAACGCTCAAGCGCATTTAGTAAAGCATGCAGTGGGCTTGATAAACCTGATATAAGCTCTTTTTGCGTCAGGTTCTTAGCAGCCTCGCAGGCTTGCTCTAGCTCACGGGCCAACTGTGATAGCTCAACAAAGCCGTAGGCCTTCCCAGAGCCATTCAGCTTATGAGCAATGCCCATAATATCTCCAACCCGTTTAGCGTCTCTATGGGCAGCCTGCCAAATTGCTTCAAGCTCAGTTTTGTAGAGCATTAGATGCTCTCTGTAAGCAGAGAGTAGCCGTTCCATTTTTTGATTGTTTGAATTTCTCATTTAACACCCTCTGCATATAACTTGATCATCTGAAGCTACTATAGCCTCTGATCAGGAAACATCCCATACTCTTGATATATTACTTGCTGTGTCTATGGCTTTAAGTTGTGAGCTTCCCTGTTTTGGCCTATGCCACTGTGTATCTAACCCTTCAAACTCATGGGTAACGCAGACTTTAATAAAGATAGTGGTGCCGGTTATTAATGCAGTCCTAAACTACTAGTGCTGTAGTTCTATAAGACATTCCAAAACATGCTTACAAATCTGCATAGATCAATCGACTCTCCTTGCTTGGCCAAGCAAATATCAGTCAATCTGAGTCAACCAAACTACTCATAGCCCGTCATCTCAAGGTAGCCAACGCCGGTCTCTTCTTGGGTCGGGGTGTTGCGTACTATCACGTCGCCTTCCCAGTAGGGGACGCTGGTGGGCATCCAGCGGTTGGGGTGGCGCGCCTCAATGGTTACATCAATCTCAGCGTTGGGGAGTGTTAGTTGCCAACGAGTGGGGATATCTCGCTCAGCCACGCGTGCGCTGGAAAGGGGCGTGAGTGTCAGGATATCGGTGCCTATTTGCTGGGTATTGCCTTCGGCATCAAATAAGTGAGCGAACAGGTAGTCGCCACCGTTTTCACCTCCGCCTCTTAGCCGGTAGGCCATTAGCTTGCGGCCGTCGTGTAAATGCAGCGAAAACCAGTCCCAACCGGTCTGTTCGGGGGTAAGCAGTTGGCTGCTCCACTCTCGATCCAACCAGCCCTTGCCCTGTACCTCGCGGGGTTCTCCGTGCAGCGTTACGCTGCCTGCAATCGTTAAAAATGGCTGGCTGTAGTAGTGAGAGCCTTGGCCTTCCACTGTCTTGGCGTTAAATCCGTTTTCGCCGTGCCATACCAGGGGGCCTTCTGCCTGTAGAGTAAGCTCATAGCCAAAGCGTTCGTCGCCTTCACCGCTGTAGGCGGTTAGGGTGAAGCGTTCAAAGTTATCATCTGAGGGGCTTTGCAGCGTCCAGTCGTCAATCCACGCTTGAAAAGGGACGGCGATCACGCCGGCTTGCCCTTCGGGTTGGGCGCTATGGCTGCGTGCAAAGCGTTCCGCGGCGAGATGGGTGTCTTGTTGTGAGATGCCCATATGTGCCATCCATACTTGGTCGCTTGCCCAAGGGGTTGGGGCGGGGCGTTCCTGGGGCGGCATTAACGCTTGGCGAAAGAGCGTCCACTGCAGCCCTAGTGGTTCGCCCGTCTCATCTTCAAGATTGGCGGTTAGGTACCACCACTCAATACGATAATCAGGGTGGGGGCCGTGATCGTCAGGAAATATCAGCGGCGTAGAAGCGTCAGCGTGGGCAAACCCCTCTGCCTGTGCGCCAAGCCCAGCAAAGCCCTCCTGAGCAGGCGGCGAGCTTTCAGTGCCGCCTTCGCTACAGCCACTAAGACTCATAAACCCCATGGCGCTTAATGCAAGTATTCTTAACCAGTGCCTGTTCATGTATCGCCCTCATTGAGTAGGGCGCGGGGCGACGTGCGCCAGAGCTGTACGCAGGGCAGGGCAGCGGCAAGTAGAGCAACGCCAATTGCCGTTAGTAGCATTGTGACGATATCCAGCGGGAATAGCTGCAGTGGGAGCCGCCACCCGAAGGCGGCGACGTTGATCACCGCCACTAATAACCAGGTAATGGCGATGCCGAGCGGTAACGCGATAAGAGCTGTTAAGAGCGCAAGCCCACCGAGCTGAATTAAAGGCAGCTTCACCAGCGTGGCGCGGGGAACGCCCAGCGCCCAGAGGGCTGCCAACTGGCGCTGCCGTTGATGCGCCTGGGCCAGCAGCGTCGCGAGCAGCGCTAGGGCGGCCACGCCGAGCGTTAACCCATTAAGGGCGCGGGTGATGCTAAAGGTACGCTCAAAAATTTGTGTGGCGATCTGCTTAACTTCTTGCTGGTTCACTAGCGCCTCAGAAGAGAGGTTGAATTCATTCATCAGGGTCTGGCGAAACTGGCGTTCATCGGCGTTCTCGTTTAGGGCAACACCAATTGAGGCTAGCTCCCCGTCAAAGCGCTGCGTTAACGCTTCTACCGTTAGCAGTATCTGCTGCTGGGGGTTGCCGTAGTCAGGGTAAATGGCGGCGACCTTAAAATTGTCAGCGCCTTGTCGGGTATCGAGTGTCACGATGTCGCCCGGTATCAGGGCGCGCGCTATCGCCATCTGTTCGTTGATAAATACGCTGTCGCCACCTAGCGCTTGCCAAGCGGACGCGGCATCGCCGTGGGTGTCCAGTAGCGGCCAGTTAGCGGTTAATAAGGGCGAGGCGCTAACACCAAACAGCGTAACAGTGCCTTGGGAGGTTAATTCAGTATTTGTGGATGAGGGCGTGGCCAGTAAATCAGTACTGCCTCTTGCCGTGGGTAACGTTTCTAGCACGCTCTCCTGCGTCAGCAACCACTCGTTCAGTGGGGCTAACGTCGAGGGCACGGCATTGATATAGAGCGGCGCACTTAGGCGCTGGTCTAGCCACTCTAAAAACGTCAGCCTGAAACCGCCTACCATGCTACTCACCCCCAGGTTAGTCGCCAGTGCAATCAACAGCGCCACCATGGCAAGCGACAAGCGGGGTAGCTGTAGCTGCATATCGGCCACGGCCCACTGCATTAACGCAAAGCGGCGGAATACTTTTTGCAGGGTGTGAAGCACACCATAGAGTAGCGGCGGTAAACAAAGGGCGCAGGTCAGCAGTAGCGCTGCCACTAGGCTAAAGCTCACCACGAGCCCGCTTCCTGCGGGCAGCCTGCTCAGCCAGAGTGCCAGCCCAAGGGTGAGCAGCGCCGCTAAACCGCCTGCTTTTAGCATACGCGTGAGCTGGCGCTGGTAGCCGCTGCGCCATGCGAAGGATTGTCCGAGCGCCAAGACGTTTAATCGTGCAGCGCGCCACAGCGTTCCGCTGCCGGCGAGGAGTAGGCCGCCGAGGGTAATCGCGACGCTTCCGAGCCAGTAGTGCCAGGGGAGTGATAACGACTGCTGAACATCCGTCCGGTAGAGCGAGGAAATAGTGCTCGCAACATCTGGTAGGAGTTTCCCGGCGAGCCAAAGTCCGCTGATAAGGCCAAGAGAAGCGCCGAGTACCCCAAAGACGAGCAGCTCCATAAGTATGGCGAGCGTTAAGGTGGTGGCTGGCACGCCGAGTGCACGCAGCGTGCGCAGCGTGGCTAGGCGTTGTTCCATGGCCAACCCCAAAGCGGCTTGAACAATAAATAGCCCAACCACCAGAGAGAGTAGCGCTAAGGCCGTTAAATTAAGATGAAAACTATCGGTAAGCTGCTCGGGCGACGCGAGATTGGCTGCACGGGTTATCCGGTAGCCATCGGGCGGTTGGTCAAGCGCTGCTGGGGCGGTTACTAGGCTAAGCGTCGCCTGCTCACCAAACAGGTTGGAAGCCGCAGCAATATCCATGATGAGCGTATCAGGCGGTAAGTCGTTCCGCAGCGTAAGGGGCGGTAG
This sequence comes from Halomonas sp., assembly GCF_017515565.1. Classification (GTDB taxonomy): domain Bacteria; phylum Pseudomonadota; class Gammaproteobacteria; order Pseudomonadales; family Halomonadaceae; genus Vreelandella. Next base: position 95,718 of record NZ_JAFWFN010000010.1, on the reverse strand, counting down.
CGTTTGCCCACCAACAGTAGGCGTTGCGCCAGTGGCCTCCTCACGGCTGAGCCCAAAGGCTGGCAAGGTGTCTGGTGCTAGCTGTGTTTGCCAAGGCGGGGTGATGAAATCGTTTAAGGTTTCACCGCCTGCACCCGAGGAGGGCAGTGTGAAAGGGTCGATGCCCAGTACGGTAAAGCGGGTGCCATTATGCGTGAAGGAGGCCTCTAGCAGCGGCGAAACGGGGAGGCCTGCTCGACGTAGCGTTAAATAGTCATCAATGGTGAGCGGGTTACCATCACGTCGGTCAAGCTGGTCGGTCTCAGCGCTGAAGAGCGCATTGGCACGGGCATAGCTCTCTTTCGCTGTGGCGTTAATCGCTTGAACGCTGCTCCATAGGGCACTGGCCACCCAAAGCCCCACCAGCAGCATTAGAAGCTGTGCAGGGTGGCGCTTGTAGTGGCTCAGTAGCGTAATAAGCACGCGTCCTATCATGCGCTCATTTCCTGCAGTTGGCCGAGGTGAAGCCGGTAGGTGCGGTCGAGCGGTGCGGCGACGCGCGCGCTATGGGTCACCATCAGTAGTGCGCACTGCGTCTCTTTAACGAGTGCTAGCAGCAGGTTGAGTACAATATCTGCCGTTTGCTCGTCCAGGTTGCCCGTAGGTTCGTCGGCTAATAGCAACGCTGGACGAACAGCCAACGCGCGACCAATTGCAAGGCGTTGCTGCTGGCCACCGGAGAGTTGCTCTGGGTAGTTTGATTCTCGTCCAGCAAGCCCCAATCGTTCTAGCAAGTGGCGGCTCCATTCGGGGTTCTCTCGGCCCGCGAGACGCGCTTGTAGCCGAAGGTTGTCGGCAACGTTTAAGCTGGGCACCAGATGAAACTGTTGAAAGATAAGCCCCAGTTGTTGGCGGCGCAGTGCGGAGCGTGCGGTCTCATTCAGGCCAGAAAGCGTTTGCCCGTTGATAGTGACACTGCCTTGGTCCGGTGTATCTAACCCGGCGGCAAGGTGAAGAAGGGTCGATTTACCGCTGCCCGATTCGCCCATCAGCGCCACACTACTTCCTTGCTGAAGCGTCAGATCGACCTGATTGAGCACATGAATATCGCCCTGCGGCGTGCTGAATGTTTTGCTGATGTGTTGCAGGGCTAGCATGGTGCCTCTCCTCAAGGGACTCTAGCCGTTACTATAGCAAAGCCCCAAAAGAATTGGCTGAACCTGTACGCATATTTTATCTTGTCTTGTTTTTGTATAGTTTGTGACTGGGACTGTGAGCGGTCATGGTTGTGATTAAACAAGATAAGCCTAATAAGGAGTTAGCCACTTGCGTTTGCATTACCACGGCCTTATGCCCGAGCGAATAGGGTTTGTTTTATTGCCCCGTTTCTCAATGATGGCATTTTTTTCCGCCGTTGAACCTTTACGAATTGCGAACCGTCTGAGCGGGCGCCCGCTGTTTGATTGGACACTGTACAGCTTGGATGGGGAGCCGGTCAGTGCTAGCAATGGCATGACGCTGATGGTGGATCAGCCGATCGGAGAATGCCTTGATTTACCATCGCTGGCTGTCTGCAGTGGCTTTGAGCCAGATGCGCATCTAACGCGGCCATTGGTAAGCTGGCTGCACCGTTTAGACCAGGCTGGCTGTGTGCTGGGCGGCATTGATACCGGCTGTTTTCTACTCGCTGCCGCTGAGCTGCTGAAAGGTGAACGGGTAACGATGCACTGGGAAAGCTTGCCCGCCTTCCGCGAGCGCTTTCCACTGGTCGACACATCGGATGAGCTGTTTGAGCTGGGTGATCGCCGCTTTTCCTGCGCTGGTGGTGCGGCCGCTATGGATATGGCGCTAGAAGTGATCAAGCATCGCCATGGTGCCAAGCTCGCGGTTGATGTTTCAGAGCAGCTGATCCATGAACGCCTTAGAAACCGACACGACCAGCAGCGCATGTCGCTGGCGCGCCGATTAGGCACGCATAACCGGCGTTTAATTGAAGCTGTTGCCTTGATGGAGCGTCACCTGGAAGCGCCGTTACCTCTGATAAAGGTAGCTAAGCGAACAGGAGTTTCTACGCGCCATCTGCAGCGGTTATTTGAGGAGCACCTTCATCGAACGCCGCGTCAGTGGTATTTGTCACTTCGTTTGTCGCGGGCGCAGCGCCTGCTAATGGAAACCGATATGGACGTGTTAGAGGTAGGTATTGCGTGTGGCTTTGCATCAAGCTCCAGCTTTGCACGTGCGTATCGCGCGCATTTTGGCTGTTCACCGGTAGAAGCACGACGCCAGTCACGTCAGTAGCTAAGCGGTAATTTGTCGCTTTGTGAGTGTTTTATGTCGCTCAATGTCGTTTGAATTGTTGTTTAGTTGGCAGACTTGATGAGGTATATCGCCAAAAGAGGACATAATAATGCAGCGTACATTCATTGGTGTGAAAAGTATTGGCGCACTCAGCTTGGCAGGTTTCACGGCGTTGGCTGTCTCCGCCCCTGCATCGGCTGGCCTTGATGAGGTGCGGTTTGGTGTGCCGCCTTGGCCTGGGGTTACCGTGAAGTCGGAGGTGGCGGCACAGCTCATGGAAGCGATGGGTTACCAAACCCGCCAGCGTGACTTAGCGGTTAGCGTTATTTTGGCCGGCTTAACGCGCAATGATGTGGATGTATATTTAGGCGGCTGGTACCCGGTGCAGACGGATATGGTAGAGCCGTTGGTGGCCGATAATAAAGTGGAGAAACTGGTTTCCAATATTCAGGGGGCAAACTCTGGCTTAGTGGTACCGCAATACGTGTATGACGCAGGCGTGACGTCGGTGGCCGACCTGGACGCCCACCGTGACCGTTTCGACGGCGAGATTCAGGGCATCGAGGCGGGCACCGGGATTAACACGGCTATCCTCGCGGCCATTGATAATGATATTGCTGGGTTAGGCGACTGGTCGCTCAGAGAGAGCTCCACGGCGGCCATGCTGGCACAGGCAGAACAGAAAATGGCCAACGGCGAGTGGGTCACCTTTGTAGGGTGGGAGCCCCACTGGATGAACGTCAGCTTTGATATGGCCTATTTAGACGATGCCGAAGACGCCGGTATTGCCCAAATTGAGAGCACCGTATGGACGATTGTACCGGCTAATATGGCGACAGAAGACCCTCAGTTGCACCGTTTCCTTTCTCAATATGTAGTGGATATCGAAGATCAAAATGCTTGGGTGCATAGCTATAGCTACGAAGATCTCCCTGCGGATGAGGTGGCCTCTGAGTGGATCAGTGCCAATTTAAGCACTGTAGAGACTTGGCTGGAGGGGGTCATGGCGAAAAATGGTCAGCCGGCAATAGAGGCGGTGCGCGCCAGTTACCAGTAACTGAGCGTTAATGCTCTAATCGTTTGTTAAGCGCCTGGCAAAAATCTTGCCAGGCGTTTTGCATTTCTGGCAGGTCGGCATGCGCATGTAATGCAGCATGGACCATGTTCGTTGCACAGCGATACCCTACCTGCATGCCGTCGCTCCGCCAAGTAGCAATGGCTTTTTCAAGCGGCGCGGTCAACGGGTCGTGCTCAACTGCAAGCACTTCTATCGACGTTTCGGGTGGGAAGGTATCAGCTTGGGTGGCAAGCCAAGGGCAGTAAGGCACAAGTGATAATACATCGTTTCGGCTAAGCAATGGCGCATCGGCCCCCAGCGTTTGCGGGTTGAGTTGGCCAACCGGCGGGTAAATAAGCCCTAGGGGCACGGCGTGCCGCAGTAAAGGCGCTAGATCTATCGCCAAGCGACCGCCCGCGCTGTCACCCACCACTGCGATAGGCGGTATAGCGCTTGCGATGTTGAAGCAGTCTTTTAGCATATCGTGATAGCTTGCCTCAGGCGCTAAGCGATAGTTGATGCTGATAACGTGGCGCTTTAGCTGGTCTGCTAAACTGGCCGCAATGCCGTGATGGCTGTTGATAGACCCCAAGGTAAATCCCCCGCCGTGAAGGTACAGCACTTGGCCCGGCTGAGCAGAGGCGGGGATAAAGTGACGGAGAGTAATGCTTTCCCACGACGCATCAACGATGCGCATGCCTGCCGGGTTAGGCGACGCAAACGTCTGGCATAACTGATCGTAGCGTTGGCGCGCCACGGCAGGAGAGCCATTGTCGATACCTGCCAAGCCCGCATCGAAGCGGGCGATAAACGCGTTAATATCCATGGGTTTATCCGTCATTCACTGTAACGGCTCTTGGCTCATTGAACACTAGACGTCAACGAGAGACGCCTAGTGTCATCGTCCGTCTTAGCTCAGTGCTTTCTACGCCGAGTATTAAGCGACTCTCGGAACAGCGAGAGCAGCACGCCGGCCGTCATTACCAGCACCACCACACTCAGCGGTAGGGCTGCTGCAATAAGTGCCGTCTGCAGCGCCGTAAGACCACCGGCGACCAGCAGTACCGCCGCCACTAAGCCAATCACCACGCCCCAGAACACTCGAAAGCGCTTGGGCGGCTCACTGTCGCCCAGCGACAAAATGGTGGTCAGTACCAACGTGCCTGAGTCTGAAGAGGTGACAAACCAGCTCATTAGTAGGAACACCATCATGGCGGAGAGTATCCAGCCAAAGGCGCCGCTGCCCACAATGCCATCAGCTGTTGCAAACAGTGCTGAAGGTAGATTCCAGGCGTTAACAAGTTCGATAATACCAGCGCTACCCGGTCCGCCCGTGGCATAGAGCTCTTGATGCATGGCGTTGCCTCCGAAGATGATCAACCAAACAAAGATGATCAAGGTAGGCACTAGCAGAACGCCCAGTACAAACTCGCGCAACGTACGGCCCTTGGAAATGCGGGCAATGAAAAGGCCCACAAAGGGCGCCCAGGCGAGCCACCAGCCCCAGTAGAAGATTGTCCAGCACTGTAGCCAAGCGGCGGTTCCTTCCTCATCGGCGTACCAAAGTCCCATGGGAATGAAGTTGATGGCGTAGTCGAGCATGGTCTCGCCGAACGTCATGATGAGCCACAGCGTGGGACCTGCAATGAGGAAAATGCCGACGACAATCAGGGATACCCAAATATTCAACTCTGAAATAAGACGAATACCGCCACGTACCCCGGATACTGCGGAAAGTATTGAGATAACTGAAATGCCAGCGATAAGCATCAGCTGGGTATTTAACCCAGGGTCAACACCCGCCAGCCGTTCTAAACCGACGGCCATTTGGCTAACCCCAAGGCCCAGTGATGTCGCCACACCAAATACGCAGCCCAGGACACCGAGGATATCGAAGAGATGACCAATAGGGCCAAAAATGCGTTCACCTATAAAGGGGTAAAGCGCCGAGCGCAGTGCGAGCGGCAACCCTTTGCGATAGGCAAAATAAGCCAGCGACATACCCACAATGACATAGATGGCCCAGCCGTGAAGCCCCCAATGAAAGAGGGTGACACGTAACGCATCGATAGCGCGTTCGTGGCCGATGGCGGTGGCCCCGGCCATATCCGCATGGGGGTTGTTGGGATAGCCAAAGGCGCCGGTATCGTCGAGATAGAAGACGGGTTCCGCGACACCAAAAAACAGTATGCCAATACCGATACCCGCGGAGAGGAGCATCGCAAACCAAGCAAAGTTGCTGAACTCGGGGCGGCTGTCGTCGAGGCCAAGCCGTATGCTGCCATAGCGACTGAAGACAATAAAAACGCATACCGCCATTAGCAGCATCACAGTGACGAGGTAGTAACCGCTGAAGGTACTCTCAATCCAGGCGCGTGTTGCACCAAATACGCTGCCAGCGGTATCTGAGCCTAGCCCGGTGAAAAGTACAAAGAGCAGCACCAGACCGCTTGCGGTTAGCGTCATGCCCTTGTGCATGCCTTGAAAGAAGCCGCCTTGCGCCAGCTCAGTCACCATGTAGTCAGTGCTCAGCTCGGCCTTTGGTGAGTTGTTATGCGACGGCGGCGTGGGTCGATGAGGGGGAGTTGGCGTAGCGATATTCTTGTCCTCCTGGGCCGGGCGTCGGGCCGGCATTCCCGATGAACCGCCCGTATTGGCGGACGGTTCTTATTGTTTTTCGTGTTGTTATCGCCGTATAGCGATGGTTCGGCTAGCCTGTGAGGGCCAAGCCGAGGGCGCCGCTAGGGGCAGCGCATCAATGGCTTGCTCAACGGATGGGGGGAAAGGGGCAGGGCGGCCGGTATCGCTGTCGATGCCCATGAGCATCTGCTCGCTGGTCGCTATCAGGTTGCCTTCCTCGTCATGCAGCTTGAAGAAAACATGCAGCCGTTTAGTGTCGCGATCCAGTAGCGTCAGCTCTACGCTGAGTGGCTGACCCTCGTGGGCCTCGCGGCGATAGCAAAGATGGGTCTCAAGGGTGTAGAGGGTGTAGCTGTGGCGCGCGCGGCCTTGGGAATCCAGGCCGATATGTTCCATTAACGCCTCTACCGCCAGCGAGAATACTCGGGCATATTCAGCATCGTTCATGTGGCCGTTATAGTCGACCCAGCCTGAGGCGACGCGGCTCTCTAAAATCACCATCAGATACGTCCTTTCAAGCCTTCGGCTTCGGGCCAGTATTTTTCTACTAAGCCCAGTAGCTCCACCAGGAAGTCATCACGGCGGCGGTCAAGCTCGGCCACCGAGCGCCCTGCGGCCTGGTGCTCGCAGCCTTCTACCACACGGTCAATCAGTTCGTTCGTGAGTTCAGGGGCTTCCAGTTTTGTCCAAGGTAGTTTTAGCGCTGGACCGAATTGCTCCAGCATATGGCGCATGCCTGGTTCGCCGCCTGCCAAATGAAACGTGAGGAAGGTGCCCATCAGGGACCAGCGCAAGCCACAGCCGTAGACTACCGCTGCATCGATCTCTTCGGTGGTCGCCACGCCGTCATTGACGAGGTGCAGCGCTTCCCGCCATAGGGCTTCCATCAGGCGATCGGCAATATGCCCCTCAATCTCTCGGCGCACCACCAGTGGGCGCATGGCAAGTGCTTGGTAAAGCGTGCGAGCGCGTTCTAGTTGGTCAGGTGCGGTCGCTTCACCGCCCACCAGTTCCACAAGCGGCAGCAGATAAACCGGATTAAACGGATGGGCGACAATTACGCGGCCTGGTGCCCGCGTGCAGGCCTGCTGCAAGTCGCTGGGTTTAAAACCGGATGTAGAGGAACCGATCAGCACGTCTGGCGCGCTAGCCGCATCCAACTCAGCCAGAATCTTACGCTTGAGATCTAAACGCTCTGGCACGTTCTCTTGGATCAGGTCAGCGCCTTTCACCGCCGCTTTTAAGCTTTCCACAAAGCGCAGCCGCGTTGGGCTGGCGCCTTTAGCAAGACCCTGTTTCTCCAACGATGCCCAGGCATTGTCAACGAAAGCGCGGGTACGCTCTGGTGCGTCGGGGTCTGGATCGAAAGCCACGACATCCCAGCCGTTTGCAAGTGCCCGTGCGATCCAGCCGTTGCCGATAACGCCTGTGCCGATAACCGTGAGCTGTTGGCTCATGATTGACCTCCGTTAGCTTGACCTTCAATACCACCGGTTTGCGGGTTACGTAGTTTGAGGTGTGCACGCGTTTCAGCGGGTGTCATGACGCGGGCGCCCAGGTTCTCAATAAGGGTCGAGGCGTGTTCTACCAGCTGGGCGTTGGTGGCGAGTGTGCCTTTTTTCAGGTAGAGGTTATCTTCTAAGCCGACGCGGGCATGGCCCCCTAACAGCACTGCTTGGGCTGCCATGGGCATTTGATGACGACCGATGCCGAAGGCTGCCCACTGGGCGTTTTCTGGCAGCTTATTGCGCATGGCTAGCATGGTTTCGGGGTCAGCTTCAGCGCCCCAGGGAATGCCCAGGCAGAGCTGATAGAGGGGATCGCCCTCGATCAACCCTTCCTGCTGCAACTGGCGGGCAAACCACACGTGGCCTAGGTCAAAACACTCAAGCTCCGGCTTGACGCCAGCTGCTTGGACTAAGCGGGCGTGCTCGCGCAGCCAATCGGCGGGGTTAACGTAGACCATATCGCCAAAGTTGAGGCTGCCGCAGTCTAGGGTGCAGAGCTCGGGCAATAGTTCGCCTACCGGTTCGTGGCGCTGGGCGGGTGTTTGAATGTCAGTGCCGGGACCGCCGCGGGTGGGGTCATTGGCGTCGGGGATCCAATCGCCGCCGCCGCCAGCGGTGATGTTCATGACGATATCCACGTCCGCTTCGCGTACGCGCTCCATTACTTCGCGGAAGTGATCTAGGGAGTGGCTGATACCGCCGGTTTCGGGGTCGCGCACATGGATGTGCGCTATGCTAGCCCCAGCTTTTGCGGCTGCAATGCAGTCATCAGCTATTTGCTTCGGCGTGATGGGCACGTGTTGGCTTTTCGCCGTCGTATCGCCGGCGCCGGTGACTGCACAGGTTAAAATCACGTTTCTATTCACTTGCTGCTCCTTTCTAGGGCTAAGAGGTTGGCCCTATTGTGGCAACAAGCTCTTCGCCTAAGTTGACAGTAAGCGACATTAGAAAAACCCTAAGCGACAAGAGCGATCTTTCAGCCTTATTGGAGCGCCCTGAAATTGTCTGTATCAGGTATGCTTTTGGCCTGCCGCTACTCTGCTGCAATTGCTAAGGACATTGTTATGCGTTTTTTAAAACCTGTTGCCATTATGTCGCTCGTTATGTCTTGGCTATTGCTGCCCGTCTCACTGCTGGCGCAGGACGCCCACATTGGCAGTGTGCGAACTGAGTTCAGGCTACTCGGCCCGAACAGTACGATTGAAGTAGAGCGTTTCGATGACCCGAAAGTGCAGGGTATCTCCTGCTATCTCTCCTACTCTCAGGTAGGCGGAATTTCTGGCGCGGTTGGCCTTGCGGAAGAAGCGAGTGAGGCGAGCGTGGCGTGTCGGCAAACAGGGGAGATTGCCTTTGACCCTGAGGACGTAGAAGAGCAAGAAGTGGTGTTTAATCAGCGCCGTTCAGCGCTTTTCAAAAGTATGCGCGTAGTCCGTATGCACGACGCTGAAACGCACACCTTTGTGTATCTAACCTACAGCACCAAGCTTGTGGATGGCTCGCCCAAGAATGCGATTTCAGCCGTTCATTACGGCGAGTTTTAGGAAAGGGCTTTATGGGAAGCAGCCAACAATCAGTGCTATCAAACTGAAAAGCGCCCGATGAAAAGGGCGCTTTGGGGTCAGGTTAACCGCCGAATTTTTCATTTTCACCGAGGTTGGGGGTCGCATCCTTTTTGAGGTTAGCCTTGGTGATCTCGTAAAGCTGGAATGCTTTGCTCTCTTTTGCCTTCCAGTGCTCGCCCATTTGCACCTTGATTTCCAACAGGGCGACATCGGGATCGTCCTTACCTTCAGGGAACCAAGCCCCAATAAAGGAATTCCAATATTTGTCGATCAGCTCGCGGTTATCGGTCAGGCTCGCTTTGCCTGAAAGCGACACATAGACACCCTCTTCTTGGTCGGAAAAGCTGAGGCATACGTCTTGATCGCTTTTTGCTTCAAATACCTTTTCGGCACTGCGGCGTGTGAAGAACCATAGCGTACCGTCATATTCATCCTGCACTAAGTGCATTGGGCGGGCACGGGGCACCTCGTTATCAAGGGTCACCAACATGCCTACTTTAATATCCTTGATCATCTTCCAGATCTTCTGCTTATGTTCCGGGCTGGACATAGCGCCACTCTCCTTATGAAGTTGTAGATTAATAATCACCATAGAGAATGCTTGTGCACCCTGGCTGGCTAGAATTTATACGAAAACTATTTTCCAACACTGCTTTTTGTACAAATCCTTACGGCAGCGTAGCTATTATTATCGATGTCAGCAAATTGCTTTCAATTCGCGCTTGCTAGCGCGCTGATAGATTTTTCGAGAAGACTATTATGTTGAAGCACTGCTTTTTTTATTAAACGCGGCATATGCTCTCGTGAGTAATTGTTAAGACGAGTTAATGTGATTAGTGGGTTCTTAACAATGAAAACTAATCAAGGATTCGATCATGAAATATCCACTAACCTTATTAGCCGTTGCCATCACGGCTGCTGTTACTGGCACAAGCTATGCAGCTCCGCTGCTGAGTGACCAGGCTCTGCTTGTTGATAGCCCGGAGCACATTAGTGCCAATGCCTGGGTAGAGATTTCTCAATCCGCTTTCGACGGTAACGTTCGGGGTGTTCAGGAGTTACTGGGGGGAGAAGCTGAGCTCTGCGCTATCATGAAAGCGGATGCTTATGGCCATGGCATTGCTAACTTAATGCCTTCTGTAATTGCGTTAGGCATTCCTTGTATTGGTGTGGCGAGCAATGAAGAGGCGCGTGTGGTTCGGGCCAGTGGTTTCGAGGGGCGTTTAATGCGGGTACGCAGTGCAACACCTGCCGAGATACGTGGTGCATTTGATTACGATATGGAAGAGCTATTCGGTGACATAACTGCTGCACGGCAGGCGGCTGAGGATGCGACTGAAGCGGGTGTTACGCTGCGCTACCATTTAGGCCTGAATGCTGGGGGCATGGGGCGTAATGGCATGGCACTTGAAAGCGAAGCAGGGCGCCAGGAGGCCTTAGAGCTTCAAGAGTTAGCGTCGCTGGAGCTGGTGGGCATCATGACTCACTTTGCCTTTGAAGATGAGGACTTTGTTCGCCAGGGGCTAGAGGTTTTTCATGAGCAGAGTGATTGGTTAATCGAGACGGCCAACCTGGACCGTGATGGGTTAATTCTTCATGCCGCTAACTCGTTTGCCACCATGGAAGTGCCTGAAGCACGCCTTGATATGGTGCGTCCTGGCGGCCTGTTATACGGTGATTTGCCCCATTATGAACAGTTCAAGCCTGTGATGTCTTTCCGCACGCGTGTTGCGTCGGTAAATGATTATGCTCAGGGCAGTGGTGTGGGCTACGACCATGTACGGGTGTTAGAGCGCGACAGTCTTCTGGCGAACTTGCCCGTCGGCTACTCCGATGGTTATCGGCGTGTGTTCACGGATGCCGCATTCGTGCTGATTAACGGAGAGCGGGTGCCAATATTTGGGAAGGTGTCAATGAATACGACCATGGTGGACGTGACCGATTTAGACGGTGTAGCGCCGGGTGATGAAGTGGTGCTTTACGGCCTCCAGGGCGAAGAGCGTATTACCATTGAAGAGCTTGAGGAACTAAATGACGCGCTACTAGCCGATCTTTACACGGTATGGGGAAACTCAAACCCCAAGGTGTTGCGCCCAAGCGATAGCAATATAGATAGCGATAACGAGTGATTTTGCTAAGCAAGACAGTTGCCTACTAGCGTTTTTATTACGAATCCACCCCGCTCGCATGAGCGGGGTGGTTTGGTGCTGGGGAAAGGCCATTGCTGTAAAAATCAGGGCCGCGCGTCAAAGCATCATGGCGGCTACCCACCCAAAGGCAATCAGCGGGATGTTGTAGTGCAGGAAGGTTGGTACAACGCTGTCCCAGATATGGTCGTGCTGGCCATCAGCATTGAGACCTGCGGTGGGGCCAAGCGTCGAATCGGACGCAGGAGAACCTGCATCGCCCAGGGCGGCCGCGGTACCTACTAGTGCCACGGTGGCCAGAGGCGAAAAACCAAAATTCAGCGCAAGCGGTACGTACAGTGATGCAATGATGGGGATCGTCGAGAAGGAGGAACCGATACCCATTGTGATAAAGAGACCCACGAGCAGCATGATCAGTGCTGCCAATCCTTTGTTATCACCGATTATTTCTGTAGAGCTGCTTACCAGTGCTTCAACCTCACCGCTGGCCTGCATCACACTGGCGAAGCCAGCTGCGGTAATCATAATGAACCCGACCAGGGCCATCATGCGCATACCTTCGGTGAATATGCCGTCCTGTTCATGCCAGCGGAAGACACCGCTGAGTGAAAGCAGAGCAAAGCCAAAGATGCCGCCTAGCACCATCGATCCGGTGTAGAGCTGAACGGCTACGGTTCCCACCAGCGCTATTGCCAGTACGGCTTTTTGCCAACCCTTCAAATGCTGGGCCGCTTCGGCTGGGGTTTCATCGCCTTTGGCGAGGTCGCGATCCTGGTAGTTACGGCCTTTGCGGTAGCTAAACAGCACTGCAACGGCAAGGCCCAATGCCATGCCGCCAATGGGAATCACCATCGCCATGGGTACCATACCTCGGGTGACTTCCAGCCCAAATTCGGCACCGCTTTCATTTAGATTGGTCAGCAGGATGTCGTTCAGAAAGATAGCGCCAAACCCTACCGGCAGTAGCATATAGGGGGCGGTAATGCCGAAGGTAATCACGCAGGCCACCAGACGGCGGTCAAGCTCAAGGTGATTCATCAGCTTGAGTAGTGGCGGGACCAGTACCGGGATGAAGGCAATGTGCACCGGAATAAGGTTCTGAGAACTGACCGCCGCGGCTAGCAAGGCGGCTAGTAAGGTGTAGGTCACCATACGGCGACTGCTGCCAGAATTATCAACCTGAAAACGCGCAATGGCGCGGTTTGCCATCACCTCGGTGATACCCGAACGTGAGAGTGCGACGGCGAAGGCACCCAGTACGGCGTAGGCCAGGGCCACGGTGGCACCGTTACCGAGGCCATCGTTAAAGGAATCAAGGATGGCATTGACGGGCATGCCCGCATAAAGCCCGCCGACCAATGTTGCGACGATTAAAGCAAAGACAACGGAAACGCGAGCCAAGCTGAGGCTGACCATCACTAAAATGGCCAAAACGATAGCATTCATGGAAGCTACTCTTGTCGTTGGAATTGAATGCGGTGAAGCCCCGCAGCCTGTTGCTGCGGGGCAGAAAAAGCCGCTTAGTGCTGGCTTGGTAGGGTGCCAGGGCGAAGCAGGTGGCTTAGTGTTCTGGCGGCTAACAGGTCGCTGGCTGCTTCAATATCTGGGGCAAAGAAGCGATCCTGGTCGTAATGGGTAACATGCTTACGCAGCAACTGTTTGGCTTGTTCCAGTGGCTCGGTGGTGTTTAAACCGTGGCGCATATCGAGCCCTTGGCAAGCACTTAGCCATTCGATCGCGAGAATGCCACGCACGTTATCGGCCATTTCCCATAACCGCTTACCCGCCGCCGGTGCCATGGAAACGTGATCTTCCTGGTTGGCTGAGGTAGGCAGGCTGTCCACGCTATGCGGATGCGCTAGGGCTTTGTTTTCACTTGCAAGAGCGGCTGCCGTGACTTGGGCAATCATAAACCCGGAGTTGACGCCACCTTTTTCGACCAGGAAGGGCGGCAGTTGGGACATGTGCTTGTCCATCATCAAGGAGATGCGTCGTTCCGCCAGCGCACCGATTTCGGCAATTGCCAAGGCTAAGTTATCAGCGGCCATGGCCACTGGCTCGGCGTGGAAGTTACCACCGGAGAGGATGTCGTCGGTATCTTCAAACACCAATGGGTTGTCGGATACCGCGTTGACTTCAACCGCCAGTATGTCGGCAACATGGCGAATTTGAGTCAGTGCTGCCCCCATTACCTGCGGCTGACAGCGCAGGGAGTAAGGATCCTGCACTCTATCGCAGTTGGCATGGGAATCGCCGATGTCGCTGGTTTCGCCGAGCAGATGCCGATAAGCCGCCGCTGCGTCGATTTGGCCGCGTTGGCCACGCACTTCATGAATGCGCGCATCGAACGGCGAGCGCGAACCTAACGTGGCCTCCACCGTCAGAGAGCCGCAGACCGTGGCGGCGGCATACAGGTCTTCGGCATCGAACAGGCCGCGTAGCGCGTAAGCGGTTGATACCTGGGTGCCGTTGAGCAGTGCCAAGCCCTCTTTGGGAGCCAGCGCAATGGGGCTAAGACCGGCGACTTTTAACGCTTTCTCAGCGGAGAGCCACTCGCCTGTGTGGCGCGCTTTGCCTTCCCCAATCAGTACCACACTCATATGGGCCAGCGGCGCAAGATCACCGGAGGCACCCACCGAGCCTTTGAGCGGAATATGTGGATACACCTCGGCGTTGATCAGGGCGATCAGCGCATCGAGGACTTCCCGGCGAATGCCGGAAAAGCCCCGCGCCAAGCTGTTAACCTTAAGCACCATGATGAGACGTACCAGACTGTCATCCATCGCAGCGCCCACGCCGGTGGCGTGGGAAAGCACTAACGAGCGCTGCAGCGCTTCTAGGTCTTCATTCGCGATACGTGTTTGAGCAAGCAGCCCAAACCCGGTGTTAATGCCGTAGACCGTGCGGTTTTCATCGACCACACGGTTGACGCAATCCACGCTCTTTTGAATCGCTTCGTTAGCACTGCTCGGCAGGCTAACGTTGACAGGGGATTGAAAGACCTGGCGCGCCTGCGCCAGTGTCATTTTGCCGGGCTGAATATCAAGATGGGACATTATTAGTCCTCCTTATAGTTGTTGAATATTTCGTTGTTGAATATTTCGTTGTTAAGCATCTAGCTGTTCAGCATCGGCAAATCGAGGCCGTTTTCACGAGCAGATTCTTTAGCAATGTCGTAGCCAGCGTCGGCGTGGCGCATAACGCCAGTGCCCGGGTCGTTACGCAGCACGCGGCCAAGTCGTGCGTGGGCATCATCGGTGCCGTCGGCGACAATAACCACCCCAGAGTGCTGGGAGTAGCCCATGCCGACACCGCCACCGTGGTGTAGCGATACCCAAGTTGCACCACCGGCAGTGTTAAGCAGGGCATTCAGCAGCGGCCAGTCAGAGACGGCATCGGAGCCATCCATCATCGACTCGGTCTCGCGGTTCGGGCTCGCCACGGAGCCGGAATCCAGGTGGTCACGGCCGATAACCACGGGTGCTTTAAGCTCACCGTTTTTGACCATTTCGTTGAAGGCTTGGCCAAGGCGGGCGCGGTCTTTCAGGCCAACCCAGCAGATGCGTGCCGGAAGGCCTTGGAAGCTGATGCGCTCCCGGGCCATATCCAGCCAGTTGTGCAGGTGCGGGTCGTCGGGGATCAGCTCTTTGACTTTCTGGTCGGTTTTGTAAATATCTTCCGGGTCGCCTGATAGCGCGACCCAGCGGAAGGGGCCAATTCCCTGGCAGAATAAGGGGCGGATATAGGCCGGTACAAAGCCGGGGAAGTCGAAGGCATTAGCCACGCCTTCTTCTTGAGCCATCTGACGAATATTGTTGCCATAATCAAACGTCGGTACGCCCATTTTCTGGAAGTCGAGCATGGCTTGAACATGCACTGCCATCGACTGCTTGGCCGCTTTTACGGTCGCTTGTGGCTCGGATTTACCACGGGCGACGTACTCTTCCCAGGTCCAGCCTGCTGGCAGGTAGCCATGTAGCGGGTCGTGGGCACTGGTTTGGTCGGTCACCATATCGGGCCTTACGCCGCGCTTCACCAGTTCAGGCAGTACATCTGCCGCGTTCGCACACAGGCCAATCGAGACGGCTTTGCCTTCGGTGGTGTAGCGTTCGATACGCGCTAACGCATCGTCGATATCGTCTGCTTGCTCGTCTAGGTAGCGCGTGCGCAGGCGGAAGTCGATGCTGGTTTGCTGGCACTCGATATTCAGCGAGCAGGCGCCGGCCAGGGTAGCGGCGAGCGGTTGAGCGCCCCCCATGCCGCCAAGACCTGCGGTGAGAACCCAGCGGCCTGTCAGGTTGCCATCGAAGTGCTGGCGGCCCGCTTCAACAAAGGTTTCGTAGGTGCCTTGGACAATGCCTTGAGAGCCGATGTAAATCCATGAGCCTGCGGTCATCTGGCCATACATCATCAGGCCCTTGCGGTCCAACTCGTTGAAGTGTTCCCAGTTGGCCCAGGCGGGTACCAGGTTGGAGTTGGCAATGAGCACCCGCGGGGCGTCTTTATGGGTTTCAAATACGCCTACCGGTTTGCCGGATTGCACCAGCAAGGTTTGTGTGTCTTCCAGGCGCTGGAGCGTCTCAATAATTTTGTCGTAGCACTCCCAGTCACGCGCGGCGCGGCCAATGCCGCCATACACCACCAGATCCTCGGGGCGCTCAGCCACATCAGGGTGAAGGTTGTTCATCAGCATGCGCATTGGGGCTTCGGTCAGCCAGCTTTTGCAGCTGAGTTGGCTACCGGTGGGGGGCAGCAATCTTACGTGATGCGTCGTGACGTTTATCGTTCGCTAACATGGCGAGACTCCTCTGGTGTGGCGGTTTGTTGTTAGTTGATTAGTGATTGGCTAGTGATGGATTGGTTATTAATTGAGTCATTGATTCAGGGCGCTAGGTGTCGAGCGCCAACTGAAAGACAAGCCGGGCTGCCGCGCGGGCAGTACGGCTATCGATATCGTGAGCAGGATTTAGCTCGGCGAGATCGGTTAGGCGAAGCTTGCCGCTATCGCGGATGGCTTCAATCAGCGGTTCAATCAATGCAAGCGAGACGCCCCGAGCGGCAGGGGCGCTGACCCCAGGAGCTTCCCCAGCGGGCAACACATCCAGGTCGATGGTCAGATAGAGATGGTCACAGCGCACCATCAAGCGCGCTAGGTCGCGTTGAATGCGCTCAAGTTG
The DNA here is from genome assembly GCF_017515565.1 of Halomonas sp. Lineage (GTDB taxonomy): Bacteria > Pseudomonadota > Gammaproteobacteria > Pseudomonadales > Halomonadaceae > Vreelandella. The sequence continues at coordinate 79,350 of NZ_JAFWFN010000010.1, read as the reverse complement.
TGCTGCTTGAAAGTCCCGGTCTTCACGAACCATGACGCCGAGCTGTGCGGCACGGTTAAACAGGGCGCGGGTGTTGGCAGCGCGGCTTACGCCTAAGCAGGCGTAGCGAAATGGCCAGCCGCGTTGGGTGCATTGATCGGCAATTTGCGTAAAGGGGGTGCCCGAAGAACGCACGTGGGAGGGGTCGCGTAAATCGAAGTGGGCATCAAAATTGATAATGCCGATGCGCGGTGCCTTCTCACCCTTGTCAGCGAGATGCTGGGCAAGCCCCAGCCAGCTGCCGTAGGCCACCTCATGGCCGCCACCCAGCACAATGGGGAAATGCTCGGCCTTAAGCAGCGCCGATACGTGATCGGCGAGGTCCTGTTGGGCGCTTTCTAAGGCATCGCCTTCGCAGCGCACATTGCCCGCATCGTAGGCTGGGCCAGTGCGGTGCCAGGCCAGCGGTGCTAGTGCTTTACGCAGTGCTGAAGGGCCTTGCGCGGCACCGGTGCGGCCCTGGTTTCTGGCAACACCGGCATCGCATTCAAAACCCAATAACGCACAGCCCGGCGCTGCTGTTTGGCTGAGTGGCTGGATCTTTTGATGCCAACGCTCACTGTTGGGCTCATTATCTGTTCGGCCCGTCCAGAGCGACATGTCGAGCGCTGTAGCGGCAGTGTTATTGGCCATGGGTAAGTGCTCCCTGGAATAAACGCTGACGAAGGCGCCCAGGCTGCACGGCGTAAGCGAGCTCAGCGGGCGCATCGATATCCCATACACAGACGTCGGCTTCAGCACCTTCGTGGATGAGCCCTTTGCCCGCCAACCCTAGCGCGGTTGCCCCATGAGCCGTCATACCCGACAACGCTTCTTGAGGTGTCAGGCGGAAAAGCGTACAAGCCAGATTGAGCATTAGCGTCGGCATAAACAGGGGCGAGCTGCCGGGGTTGGCGTCGGTAGCCACCGCCATCGGCACGCCTGCTTTGCGCAGGGCGGCGACAGGTGGTTGTTGCGTTTCACGTAAGGTATGGAAAGCGCCGGGCAGTATGACCGCCACGCTACCTGCCTCCACCATGGCGGCGATGCCAGTGTCGTCCAGATATTCAATGTGGTCAGCAGACAGCGCACCGTGGCGGGCAGCCATGGCCGTTCCACCCAGGTTAGAGAGCTGCTCGGCGTGGGCCTTAATGGGTAGGCCATGGGCCTTGGCGGCTTCAAACACTCGCTCGCACTGTTCCACAGAGAAGGCGATCTTTTCGCAGAACACATCAACCGCATCTGCCAGCCCTTCGGCCACCGCTGCGGGGATCATTTCCTGGCAGACCAGATCGATATAGCCGTCGCTGTCATTTTTGTATTCTGGGGGAAGGGCATGAGCACCCAGCAGCGTAGTGACTATTTTTACGGGCAGCATATCGCCGAGACGGCGCGCGACGCGCAGCATCTTGAGTTCGTCTTCGACGGTGAGGCCGTAGCCAGACTTAATCTCTACGGTGGTAACGCCGTCGGCCATCAGTGCTTCAAGACGCGGTTTAGCCAGCCTTAACAGCTCATCTTCGCTAGCTTCGCGCGTGGCGCGAACGGTGCTGAGAATACCGCCGCCGCGTTTCGCGATCTCCTCATAGCTTGCCCCTTCAAGCCGCGCTTCAAACTCTTCAGCCCGAGAACCACCAAATACGAGGTGAGTGTGGCAATCCACCAAGCCTGGGGTCATCACGCCGCCGCTGCCCATTTCTGTACAGTTATTGGCGAGTTGCTCGTTGAACTCAGCCATGGGCGACAAGGAGATGATGTGCGCTCCCTCGGTGATAACGGCCATGCGGTCGGGCAGTGTCCGCAAGCCATCGAAGACGCTGATATCGCGCCAGAGACGACGATCCGTTGCATTCGCCATAGGGAGCTCCTCTCAAGAAATCTTATTTCAAAAACATAATGTATATACAATTAAGGTCAATTGAAGTGGATTCGTCAAGGTACCTAAAAATAAGAAAATGGAGAGCGGTCAAGCGAAAGATCAGGAGTTTTTATTATTTTTAAATAAAATCAATTGTTTAATATATTTATGTGGCTTGGGGTTAAATTTTAGCACATAAAGAATTAGACTAATGTCTAGTCTTTGTAGGAGGCGGGAGTATCGGTCGTTTTCTAAATGTATATACATTTTGCGTGGCGCAAGTCGTCAATACCTGCACCGGGGGTTTTATGAGGATTGGCGATGCACCGAAGAACGCAGCTTATAACGGTTGCCTGGGTGCAGTAAGCGGGCATAGCTGATGAGCTGCTCACCGGACCACGTTCGCCGGATCATGCTCAGGCAGGGGGTTGAGGTATCGATAGCGAGCCATTCGGCGGTTTGCTGATCAACGAGCACGGCTTCAACGATGTGCTCTACGTCAGTGATTGGGCAGGCCGCTACCAATATTTCGTTGGGTGTATGTACCGAAAAATCACTCTTTAAATAATTGGGTACCCAGCGGGGGTTAACATAGCGGTTTTCAAGCTGAATGGGCGTGTCGTTTTCCAAGTGCACCAACAGTGTTTGAAACACGCGACTGCCAAGACGCACGCCCAGGCGCAAAGCGATTTCGTCATCAGCTTTAATGGCTTCGCAGAGCAACACGATGCTGCTGTAATGATGCCCTCGGGAGCGTACTTCATCGGCAATGTTGTACACCTCAACCAGAGATGACTCTGCTTTGCGATCTGTTACAAAAGTGCCCAGCCCAGGCTGGCGCGTTAGGTAGCCTTTTTGGACGAGATCACGAATCGCTTTATTGGCGGTCATTCGGCTTACCCCAAAATCTCGGGCAAGCTGCTCTTCGGGTGGGATCTGGTGGTGCGCAGGCCAGGCACCGCCCTGGATTTTCTCTAGCAGGTGCTGCTGTATTTGCAGATAAAGTGGGGGAGCGTTGGTCATGAAGTGCCTTTCAAATGAATCTAATGTCTAACCATATCCAGTGTACCTTGTGCGATAGCTAAGGGCATCAACTCGACACTTACTGGGGCGTTATCTCAGCGAGGAGATAGTAAGACTGGCGTCTAACAACCGCTTGTTATCCTTGCTAGTCTTGAATGAATGTCTCAATAACAACGAGCGAATACGATGCACGTTCATGAGTATCAACAGTACGATGCCACCGGCCTCGCTGAGCTGATTCGTGGTGGTGAGGTTAGCTCAAAAGAGGTGTTCGAAGCGGCGATGAGTGCGATTGAAACGCTAAATCCTACGCTGCATGGGGTGGTGAGAGCGTGTTTTGAGCGAGCCAGCCAGGAGCTGTTGAACGTTACTGAGAAGTCCCCTTTTGCAGGCGTGCCCACGTTAAGCAAAGACCTGTTGATGGCCCTTGAAGGGGAGCCGCTCGCCTTTGGCAGCGCCGCGCTATCCAACTGGCGCCCTAAGGAAGACTCGCTGCTTATCAAGCGGGTAAGGGATGCTGGCTTAGTGGTCATGGGGCAGACAGCGACCCCCGAGCTGGGGCTGATGGGAATAACGGAGCCGAAGGCGTTTCCGCATCCGCAAAACCCTTGGCGAGAAGGGTATTCCCCTGGTGGTTCAAGTGGTGGTTCCGCCGCGGCGGTAGCCAGTGGCATGGTACCCATTGCGCTAGCGGGGGACGGAGGTGGCTCAATCCGTATTCCCGCCAGTTACTGTGGTCTGTTTGGTTTTAAACCTTCCCGTGGCCGGGTGCCACTCGCGCCTGCCCACGGTGAGGTGTGGCAAGGGGCGGTGGTCGAGCATGCGCTGACGCGTAGCGTGCGGGATAGCGCGGCGCTGTTAGAGCATATTAATGGAATGGCGCCCTCTGGGCCGTACCCCATCCCCCGTGAAACGGGCTATGTGGCTGCGTTATCGTCCTCCAGCAAACCGCTACGTATCGCTGTGTCACGGGGTGGTTTTTTGAGTCGCGGGCTCGGCACACAGGTAAGTGCGGAGGTGACAACCGCTGTCGAGAAAGCTGCCCATGCGTTGGCCGCCATGGGGCATGAGGTAGAGTGGTGCGACCCGCAGGTCGATGGCGATGCCTTGGCGGATAGCTACTTGACGCTCTATTTAGGCCACTTAGCCGCAGACCTACATTGGGTGAGCCAGCAAACTGGAGTGCCGGTGCATCGGCTAGCCATTGAGCCCTCCACCCGAGCTGTCGGTAGGCTGGGCGCAAAACTTTCTGCAAAAGATTATGAGCTTGCTAAGCGTTACTGGCATGTGGCTGCGGAGCAGATGAGTCACTTTCACCAGCGCTTTGATGCGCTGGTGATGCCGGTGGCCGCAGATACCGCCCCTAAAATTGGTGAGCTATATCCGACTGCCTCCCGTGAGCGGTTAATGTCGCTGTTAGCCATACCCGGTGTGCCTTCATTGGCACTAAAAGCGGGCATGTTAAAACGCTTGGCGGTGGATGCGCTTAGCCGCACCCCGTTTACGCAGCTGGCCAACCTTACCGGTCAGCCGGCTATGTCTGTGCCTTTTCATGTGGCGGCTAATGGCTTGCCCGTTGGTGTGCAAGTGGTGGGGCGTCTTGGGGAGGATAAACAGCTGTTTCAGCTAGCGGCCGCTATGGAGCAACATGACGATTGGCGGTGCCGTATTTGCCCGCAAGCGTTTGGCGTTTAAGCAGGGTAAACTACGCGGCTTTGAAACAACGCTTGGCGCCCTGCATGCACCCCATTGAACCATCAACACGCTATGAGTTAACCCAGGCGGGAGATCGCTACTTCGACGGCTTGGTCGATAAGTTCTCACGTTCGCTTTATCAAGCACCTCGGGGCGAGCTGCGCTTGGCCATGCTGGATTATTTGCTGCCCGAGATGCTAACGCTAGAGGGGCAGCCTGTGCTTGATGTAGGCGGTGGCTTGGGGCAGCTTTCAGCGTGGTTTGCCGAGCGTGGGCACGCGGTGACCATGGCAGAGCCTTCCCAAGATATGCTGGCGCATGCCAACGGTTGGCATGCTGAGCGCATTGCCGCAGGTGCCATGCTGCCCAAGCAGCTTGACTACTTGGCGGCGCCGCTTCAGGCCTTGCCCCAGCAAGCCCCAGGGCCATGGCCGCTGATTACCTGCCATGCGGTGCTTGAATGGTTGGGGGAGCCCCAGCAGGCCATGCAAACCCTTGCTAGCCTCTTAGCCCCTGGCGGGCAATTAAGCCTGATGGTGTTTAACCGCGATGCGCTGCGTTTTTCTAACGTGGTGAAGGGCAACCTGCAAAAAGCGCTTAGTGACCAGCTTGAAGGCAAGGGCAAGCGGCAGCGTTTAACGCCTATTTCCCCCGTCACCCACGACGAAATATGCCAGTGGGGGGCTGAGAACGGCTTAATCATGGACGGCGTCGCAGGGATACGTATCTTTCAGGACTACCTGCGCCAACCTCCTGCCAAAGAGAGCGAGCAAGTGACGCTGCTGGCGCTAGAAAAGCAGTACTGCCGCCAAGACCCTCACTGGCGGCTAGGCCGCTATTTACTTTATACCTTTACCAAACCCGAGGCTGACCAATGAGTGCTCAACTGCCCGCTTGCCAACTCCTTGAACGTTATTATGGGCAGGCAGCCCAGCTTTGGCCGATGGCCCCCCCGGCAGACCCTTGGCTGATCGACCACTCCAAAGCGATGGTGAGCGGGGATGTAGCGCTGCGTGAGCAGTGGGAAGGCCGCGATAAAGCCGCCGCCAGCCCGTTTGATGTACCTTTTGTTCAGCAGACAGGGCAAGTGGTGCTGTTCTGGCCAAAAGCCCACCAGTTGGGGGTTTGGTGGCTTGAGTGGCTGTGCCGCGTACTGCCTGCAAATACACCGGTTGACGTGGTGGGTGAACACCAGGGCGGTATCAAGCGCGTGCCAAAAATACTGAGCGGTCTGGGGATGCGCTGCGACAAGCTGGATAACGCTCGGCGTTGCTCTTTGTTTGCTACCCAGACCGTGGCTATTGAAAATCCTGACAGCGCCTGGCAACGCTTTGAAGCACTGTCGCTGACGCTGATGAGCCATCCTGGTGTGTTTGGTCATGGCAAAGTGGATGAAGGAACCCTGCTACTGCTGCAAGCCTTAGAAACAGCCCTGGAGTCACTGCCCCCAAAGGCATTAAAGGTGCTGGATATGGGCTGTGGCGATGGCATTATGAGTGCGTGGCTGGCGGCCCGTGGTCATGAGGTCACCGCCGTGGATGTAAGCGCCTTTGCAGTAGAAGCCTGCCGCCGAACGCTAGCGGCTAACCAACTGAGTGGTCAGGTGCTGGAAAGTGATGTTTACTCGGCGCTTGAAGGGCAGCGTTTTGACCTGATTGTGAGTAACCCGCCGTTTCACCAGGAGCGCGAGATTAGTTATGGCCCCAGCGCTCGGTTGATAGAAGAGGCGCCGAATCATTTAACCGGTAAGGGGCAACTGGTGTTAGTGGCCAATGCGTTTTTACCTTATCCCGGCCCGCTTGAGCGCACTTTTGGCAGCTTCGAAACGCTGGCGGATAATCGACGCTTTCGGGTTTACCGTGCCCAGCCGGAAGACAGTAGTAAAACCAGCGTTCAGGCGTCTAAACAGCGGCGCTGAACGCAAATTACGCTTTGCCAGTGTAGCGAATGGCGGTAATGGTGTAGAGCGTTTCGCCGTTGGGCGTCAGCACCGTTACGTCGTCGCCTACTTCTTTGCCTAGCAGCGCTTTGGCCATGGGGGCATCGATACTGATCCAGCGTTTTTTAGTATCGATTTCATCGTGGCCAACAATCCGAATGGAGAGCGCTTCGCCTTCCTCATCTTCCAAATCTACAAAGGCACCAAAAAACACCTTATCGGTGTTGGCCGGTAACCTATCAACGACCTGCAGCTCATCCAAGCGATTGGTTAAGTAGCTAATGCGCGCAATAACGCGATTTAACTCTTTTTTGTTGTAAGTGTAATCCGCGTTCTCGCTACGGTCGCCCTGGGCGGCGGCCTCGCCTACCTTGGCCGATATCTCTGGTCGTTTTACCCTGGATAGATGATCCAAGATGCTGCGCAGGCGGGCAGCGCCTTCAGCGGTAATTAAATTGCTTTTGGGCGCTTGGCGCGGATCTTTAGCTGGGTCGCGCCAGCGCGTCATATTGCGGCCTTTCATCGGTTTTCTTCGCCTTGAACAAAATGACTAGCTTACGCTAAGGGCGCTCACTATCACATAGCGGATGATCTACTGGCGAATCATTCAAACGTTCGTTACATTGTGAGGGGAAGCTATTCCAGTCATCCACTGTATAAAAATAATCTAGGAGCTTTTAATGCGTACACTCCCTATTTCTCGTTTACTGATCGCCGCTGCCCTAGGCAGTACCCTGGCCTTGGCGCCGCTAACTGCTTCAGCTTATGACGGTGAACTGTTCTCACTGAAAAATCGTTGGGAAAACACCGTGACTGATATGCCAGCGAATCAGCGCGAAAGTACACTGAGGGCGCTGGCAAGCGAAGCCGAAAACATTGCGAGCCAACACCCCAATGAAGCTGAAGTGCTGATTTGGCAGGGTATTGTGCTGGCTTCCTATGCCCGTGAGCGTAGCGGTCTAGGCGCGTTAGGCACCGCTGGTGATGCCCGTGACGTGTTAGAGCGGGCAATTGAGATCGACCCGCAGGGCGGCAATGGTTCGGCGTATGTGACCCTTGGCGCCCTTTATGATCGCGCGCCGGGCCGCCCGCTCGGATTCGGCAATAGTAATACCGCTGAACGTATGTTTCAGCGAGCGTTGGAGATCCGCCCTAACGGTATTGACGTTAACTACTACTATGCGGCGTTCTTAAAAGAAGAGGGCAATACTCAAGCCGCCCGCGAGCACGCTGAACGCGCTGTCAACGGTACCGCTCGTGATAGCCGCAAAGCGTCGGATGAAGCGCTGCGCGAAGATGCACAGACACTCCTGCAAACGCTGTAGTTCTAGAGGTCTTTTTAAGACAGTTTCTCAGAACAATTTCTCAAGACAGTTTTAGCTGCATTGGCATTCCCGGTGGCGAGCATTGATAATAGGTCGATTGTTATCATCGGGAGTGCTTCATGGTGAATAGTTCGACCCCCTCAGCACCGCCTCAACTTGGCCACAGTGACGTTGAGCTTTTTAAGCGCGACACTCTCTATCAAGGTTTCTTCCGTCTGGAAGCGTTGGAGCTGCGCCATCGTCTGTTTGAAGGGGGCTGGAGCGGTACCATGCGCCGTGAAGTGCATAATCGCCATGATGCGGTAGGCGTTCTGTTGTATGACCCTGCTAAAGATGCCCTGGTGCTGATCGAGCAGTTTCGCGCAGGGGCCATTGACGACCCGCTCTCTCCTTGGAAATTAGAACTGGTGGCCGGGCTTGCGGATAAGGATGAACCGCTTGAAGACGTTGCCCGCCGTGAAGCGCTGGAAGAAGCGGGATGCCACGTTGGCCAGATCACTAAGCTACACACTTACTACCCAAGCCCCGGCGCCTGTAACGAGCGGGTTACGCTCTTTTGCGGGCTGATTGATAGCCAAGGACTTGGCGGTATTCATGGTTTAGATGAAGAGCACGAAGATATTCGCGTTCACGTGGTCAATTACCCCACTGTATGGGAACTCCTGGAGCAAGGAAGGCTCGACAACGCCATGTGTTTGATTGCGCTTTACTGGTTAGCGGGGCAGCGAGCCTCGCTGCGCGCGGCCTCTCATCGCGCTGTACTGCCAAACACAGATGCCAAGCGAACCTGATTAAGGAGTGAACATGGCCAGAGCTGCCTATGTCACCGATTTAAAATCTCTGCAGGGTGAGTGTAGCGCTAATTACCTGCGCTTGATTCGTCTAGTGGGGGATATGGAGTGTGGCCAGCAACGCGATATTGCGCTGCACGGCGACGACCAGCACTTTGGCGATCTACATCTGACCATTGTGCAGCAGGCCCCCTATACCACCATGATAGAGGTGTCCCAAAGCGGCCCTCTTGATGCAGTGATTGAAGGGCCGCGGATGCGCGTCCATCTTTACCATGATGTGCGAATGGCGGAGGTGACGGACTTTCAGCGCGAGCGTCACTTCAGCGGCCGCTACCGTTACCCCAATGCCAGAATGCATCAACCCGATGAAAAGCTGCAGCTCAATCGCTTTTTGGGCGAGTGGTTAGCCCACGGTTTGGCCCATGGCCATGCCTATGATGTCCCGGAGACACCTTAATGCGGTTGGTACAAATTACCGATGCTCACTTGCATGCCGATAAAGAAGCACGCTCTAGAGCCGGTGTGCCTTGGCGACAATTTCAGCAGGTGCTTGAGTGCGTCATCGCCGAGCGGCCCGACATCGTAGTGTTCACCGGTGATGTCAGCCAGGATGAAACCTCTGTCTCGTATACGCTGGCCTGCCAGGCACTGGCTACGCTGCCTTGCCCATGGTTCTGGATTCCTGGCAATCACGATCAGCCAGAGCTGATGCTGGCGGAGCATCCGCTGCTTGAAGAGGTGGATTTAGAGCAGTGGCGCTTACTACTGTTGAATACTCGGGTTGAGGGGCAGCCTTACGGTAGGCTAGGCAGCGAGCAGCTCTCTACCCTTGCTGCACAGCTTGAAGTTGACGACCGGCCGACGCTAATTGCTATGCACCACCCGCCGGTAGCGGTGGGGGCAGCGTGGATGGATGCCATCGGTTTGCAAGACCGCGATGCCTTTTGGCAAGTGCTAAGTGCCTATCCCCAGGTGAAGATCGTGCTATTTGGTCATGCTCATCAGGCCTATGCACAGAAGCATAGCGTGGCGGGGGCGGAAATCGGCGTGTATGGCTGTCCAGCCATGGCGGACCAGTTTATGCCAAGTGCTGAAAGCTTCGCGATTGATGAAGCCTCGCGGCCTGGCTATCGCGTCATCGACCTTCACGGCGCCGAGTGGCAGACCTGGATTGAGCGCGTGGCTGTGTAGTTATCGCTATCCCCGAATAAATTCTTTCGAATATCCCCAAATGACTTCTTCAGAATAGTTGTTTCCGAGTCGCTACTTCTCAATAGCGATGTCTGTATTGGCGACGGTGACCTTAGTAAAAACTGCCCGGATACATGTTGATAGTCGATAAAGATATAAAAAGATAGTTATTAATTCTTTTGGGTTATTATCGACCCAGCGTTACCCTACTCATCATTAGCCACCCCTGGGTAATACCCAGTGTGACGGCAAACAGTGTTTGCACATGCAAGCTTCGTTTTGTGAGGGAGTAGGTAATGAACCAGTTTTCTGCGCCGTCGACGGCTCGGCAAGAGGTGCCCGGCGCACCTGATGCCGCGCGTTTGACCCATTTAAAGCAGCTAGAAGCTGAATCGATTCACATTATCCGGGAGGTGGCCGCTGAGTTTAGCAATCCGGTCATGATGTACTCCATCGGTAAAGACTCCTCGGTCATGCTCCATCTGGCTCGCAAAGCGTTCTACCCCGGCACACCGCCGTTTCCGCTAATGCATATCGATACCACCTGGAAATTTCGGGAGATGATCGAGTTCCGTAACCGCATGGCAGAAGAAGCGGGCATGGAACTGATTGTGCACACTAACGAAGAGGGGCGGGCGGCCAATATCAACCCCTTCGACCACGGTAGTGCCAAGTACACCGACATTATGAAGACCCAGGCGCTGAAACAGGCCCTGGACAAGTATGGCTTTGATGCGGCTTTCGGCGGCGCACGCCGTGATGAAGAGGCGTCCCGCGCTAAAGAGCGCGTCTACTCCTTCCGCGATAAATACCACCGCTGGGATCCGAAAAATCAGCGCCCGGAGCTGTGGAATGTGTACAACGCCAAGGTCAATAAAGGCGAGTCTATCCGCGTGTTCCCGCTCTCTAACTGGACCGAGCTGGATATCTGGCAGTACATCTACCTTGAGTCGATTCCGATTGTTCCGCTCTACTACGCCGCCAAGCGCCCGGTGGTAGAGCGTGACGGTATGCAGGTGATGGTTGATGATGACCGCTTACCCCTCGCGCCAGATGAAGTGCCTGAAGAGAAGTTTGTTCGGTTTAGGACATTGGGCTGCTACCCGCTGACCGGTGCAGTGGAGTCTGAAGCAGCTACCTTGCCGGAAATTATTCAAGAGATGCTGTTGACCAAAACCAGCGAGCGCAGCGGCCGGGCCATTGATCGTGATCAAGTGGGCTCGATGGAGAAGAAAAAGCGCGAAGGCTATTTTTAAAGGAGTAGGTTCAATGGCTCACCAGTCCAATTTAATCGCTGATAATATCGAGCAGTACCTGCACGAGCACGAAAACAAAGACCTGCTGCGTTTTATTACCTGTGGCAGCGTTGATGATGGCAAGTCCACGTTGATTGGCCGATTACTCCACGATTCGAAAATGATCTTTGAAGACCAACTGGCGGCGATCACTCAAGCGTCTAAAACCAGCGGCACCACTGGGGATACGGTTGATTTGGCGCTGTTGGTAGATGGCCTGCAGTCTGAGCGGGAGCAGGGCATTACCATTGATGTTGCCTACCGTTTTTTCTCGACAGATAAGCGCAAGTTCATTATTGCCGATACCCCAGGGCACGAGCAGTACACCCGCAACATGGCCACGGGCGCCTCTACTGCAAGCTTGGCGATTATTCTGATTGATGCCCGTTACGGCGTGCAGACCCAGACCCGTCGCCATAGCTTTATTGCCGATTTATTGGGCATTCAGCACCTGGTGATTGCGGTCAATAAGATGGATTTGGTGGGCTTTTCTGAGGCGCGCTTTAATGAAATCGTTGCCGAGTACCGCGAATTCGCTACTAACTTAAGCGCGCCGGACATCCGCTTTGTGCCGATGTCGGCACTTAACGGCGACAACGTGGTAAAACAAAGCGAACAAACGTCTTGGTATTTTGATGCTAGTACTGATGAACGCTACGAAGGCAAAACGCTCATCGAGCTGCTGGAAAGCGTTGAAGTTAGCCGCGACCAAAATCTCACGGATCTACGGCTGCCAGTGCAGTACGTGAACCGCCCGAACCTGGATTTTCGCGGTTATTGCGGCACCTTGGCGGCGGGCGTTGTGCGCCCTGGGCAGCCAGTGAAGGTACTGCCATCGGGTAAAACATCCCGGGTAGCCCGTGTGGTTACCTTTGATGGTGACCTAGAGGCTGCCTACCCAGGCCAGGCGATCACCGTCACCCTAGAGGATGAAATTGATATTTCCCGTGGTGATTGGATTGTCAGTGCAGACGCTGAACTGCCGCTTTCCAATGCGTTTAACGCCGATATTGTCTGGATGCATGAAGAGACGCTCACCCCCGGCAAGCTTTATGACTTTAAGCTAGCCACCCGTGATCTTTCGGGGCAGGTAAGCGCAATTGAGTACCAGATCGATGTCAATACGCTGGAAAAGCACACCACCGATGCGCTGGGCTTAAACGCCATTGCCCGCTGCGAGGTCGAGCTTACCGCTGCAATTCCGGTCGATAACTACCGCACCAGCCCCGGTACGGGTAGCTTCATTATCATTGACCGGCTGAGTAACGTCACCGTTGGCGCAGGCATGATTCGTGGTGCGGCAAATGCCCGTGAGCAAGCGACTGCCACTGATTGGGTCGCTTTCGAGCGTGATTTAAACGCGCTGGTGCGCAAGCACTTTCCCCATTGGGAAACGAAGGATATCCGCGATCTACTTCGTTAGCGGGTTGCCTTAAAGCAATAAAAAGCAGCGATAAAAAGCCGCCTTGATCACTGCGATCAAGGCGGCTTTTGCGTACTGGCAGGGGTTACTCAGCGTTCGGGAAAAACAGCTGTTGGTCGTTAACGGTGAAGTCGGCAATGGCTTGCTGTCCGGCTTCAGATACCAGCCACTGGTGCCACTGAGCCGCTAAATCATGTTTTAAGTGGGGGTAGTGCTCTTCAGAAAGCAGAAGGCTGCCGTACTGGTTAAACAGCGCATCGTCCCCTTCAAACAGCAGCGCTAAGTCTTGTGGATTCTGAAAGGCCACCCAGGTCGCACGATCAGTGAACGTGTAGGCGTTCATGCCTGCTGCGGTATTTAAGGTGGGCCCCATGCCGCTACCCAGTTCACGGTACCATTTACCCTGTGGGGCCACGCCTGCGTCTTCCCACAGGCGCTGCTCAGTACGGTTCGTGCCGCTGTCATCGCCCCGTGAGGCAAACGGCGAGGTGTTTTCTGCGATTCGTGCTAACGCATCGGCGACGCGCTCGCTTGCCGTAATCCCTGCTGGGTCGTCGTTTGGCCCCACAATCACAAAGTCGTTATACATGACATCCAGGCGCTCGCTGGCATAACCAGCGGCGATAAACTGCTCTTCCCCAGCCGTGTCATGTACCAGCAGGGTGTCGGCATCGCCTCGCCGGGCAATTTCAAACGCTTGGCCAGTGCCTACCGCGACCACACGCACTTCAATGCCTGTCTGTTCGGTAAACACCGGAATAATCGCGCTAAACAGGCCAGAGTTTTCGGTGGAGGTAGTAGAGGCGAGGGTGATGAAGTCATCTGCGGCAAGTAGCGATGCGCTCCACGAGAGCCCTAACAAGCTAGCGATGACCGTTGTGGTTGTTTGCATGGGGTGGCTCCTTGCTTAAGCGTGCATGATGATATGGGCAGGGTCACCAAACAAGCTCGCCGCGAATAAACGCGCCTGCCTGGGGTGAGGCAGGCGCATTAAAAAACTGCTGGGCAGGCGTATGCTCTAGCACGTGTCCGTTATGCATAAACAGCACATCATCGGCTAAACGACGTGCCTGGTGCAGGTCGTGGGTCGTCATGATGATACGGGTGCCGTTCTGATGAAATTCATTCACTGCGTCTTCAACCGCTTTTATAGCGGCGGGGTCTAGTGCGGAGGTGGGCTCATCTAAAAACAGTACCGCTGGATTGAGCAGCCAAGCGCGGGCCAAGGTAAGCCGCTGCTGTTCGCCGCCGGAAAGTACCCGGGCGGGGCGCTTGGCAAGCGAGGTCAGACCGAATTTTTCTAGCGCTTGCAGGGCGAGGGTTTTGCGTTGGTGGCGCGGCACTCGGCGCACAGCCAAGGCGTAGGTCAGGTTATCCAGCGCTGTGCGGCGCAGCAGCACCGGGCGCTGAAATACCATTGCCTGTACCGGCGGCTTGCCTTCCCAGCTGATTTGGCCGCTGCTAGGGCGTAAAAGGCCGTGAGCCAGACGCATTAATAGGCTTTTGCCTGCGCCGTTAGGGCCCATAATCAACGTGCGCTGGCAGCCGGAAAACAACAGCGTCGTGGGGGAGAGCAGCCGGTGACCACGGTGTTCAAAACTAGCCTGCTCAAGGCGTAGCGCCGGTACGTTAGACGCCACGGCCCGCAGGTAAGGCGAAAGTGGTGCGTTCATCCTAGCCGCCTTTTCGCTGTTTCGCTGACCCAGTGTGCCAGGGCATTAATCAGCGTTACCAAGGTCAGCAGCACAATACCTAATCCTAACGCCAGCGCCAGATTGCCTTTATTGGTTTCCAGCACAATGCTTGTGGTCATCACGCGGGTAACGCCATCAATATTGCCCCCCACAATCATTACCGCACCCACTTCTGCGCTAGCGCGGCCAAAGCCTGCCAGTATCACGGTTAACAGACCAAAGCGCGCATCCCAGAGAAGTGTCGGCATCATGCGCAGTTGACTAAGCCCCAAGGAGCTTAGCTGTTCAGCGTACTCACCGTGCAGAGCTTCAACCTGCTGGCGGGTCAGCGCAGCGATAATCGGGAATACCAGGATAACTTGAGCAATCACCATCGCCGTAGGCGTAAATAGCAGCCCGAACTGGCCCAGTGGCCCCGCGCGGGAGAGTAGTAGGTAAACGCACAGCCCTGCCACAACAGGGGGCAAACCCATTAACGCATTGAGCAGTACAATCAGCGCATTGCGGCCAGGAAAGCGCCATAATGCCAGCGCCGCGCCTAGCGGTAGCGCCAGTAAGCTTGCGATAATCACCGCAAACAGCGATACCTTAAGCGATAAAAGTACAACCGAAAATAGCCCCTGATCCATTCCCAGAATCAGCGTAAGCGCCGTGTAAAAAGGGTTGTCACCTGATGGCATAACGTCCTGCATTATTGTGTCTATTAAAGCGCATAGTGTACCTAAAACTGCTGTAATGCACGGTGGCCTGGAGTATATGCACTCACGGTATTAAACGTAGAGCATGGTATTGTAAGTGTTTTTGACAATGTGCTGTACAACGTTTTAAGCGCGTTGTTACCAGCTCGCTAGGCTTGTGGCGCTTGACGATGGTACGGGATGCGCCACACTGGTTAAGAGCTGTAGACCTCTATCTCATCAGGAAAAGGAGAGCATGATGAACCACTTAATACGCGCTAAACGTAGGGCTAAGTTAGCCAAAAGCGTTTCTCCGCTATCCGGTAACTACTCGCCGTGCAGCTACCTCGGTATGTACGCTTAATGGCGTGGTATCGCCCATGGGTAAGCTTTGCCAAAAGGCTTACTCACGTTATTGCAAAGCCCATGAAGCGGGACAGTGGCCGTGGTGGGATGGTTGTGCATCCTTATCGTGGTTACGGTTCTCAGCAAGAGATCTTTGTCATGGGTCGGGTATTTCGTCAGGCGGCCCTGGGTCGTGCGATACCTCGCCGAGGAATGCTGCGGGACACAGCAGATGTGGCCCGGCGTATCTTTCGGCGTGGTTTACCTGATGCTCAGATTGAGATCCGTGTGGGCGACAATCAGCTATGCATGACAACCGATCGCGACGGCTATTTTGACGCGCATTTGCCTATCAGTTCCACCCTGCCGGTGGATGTTTCCTGGCACCGCGCGGATATATTGGTGCATGCCAAGGGACAGGCGCCCATTCGCACCAGCGTGGAGGTTTACGTGCCACCGCCTGAGGCTGACCTGCTCGTCATTAGCGATATCGACGATACGGTTATGTTCACTGGTGTGGCAGAAAAGCTCAAAATGCTTTACCGCTTATTTGTGCGTAAACCCCACCGACGCACGGCGTTTCCTGGCGTTGCCGCACTTTATCAAGCGCTGTATCGCGGTAAAAGCGAAAAGGCCGAGCGGCCTATTCTGTATGTTTCCAGAGGGCCTTGGGCTATTTATGAAATGCTGGAAACCTTCTTCCAGCTTAACCGCATCCCTGTTGGCCCTATTCTCTTTCTGCGCGAGTGGGGAATATCGTTACGCAAGCCATGGCCGCGGCGGGCGGAAGCCCACAAGCGCGATCTTATCGATCGTATGTTGACGCTCTATAGCGATATGCCGTGTATCTTAATTGGCGACAGCGGCCAGCACGACCCTGAGGTCTATACCGAGGTCGTCAAGGCCTACCCAGGGCGGATTAAAGCGATCTATATTCGACGGGTCGATAAAGACCCTAAACGTGAAGAGGCTATTCAACGTTTGCGGGATGAGTTGGTTGATACCGAGTGTGAATTGGTGCTCGCGGCAGACAGTGTTTTGATTGCCGAGCACGCCTACGCCCAAGGCGATATTTCTGCCAGGGGGCTGCAGGCAGTGCAGCGGGATGTCGAAGCACACCGAAACGACCCGGATTGAACGACAAACCAGCTCTGCCATATGCACTGCTGCAGCGAACGTGATAAAACTAAATGCCTATTAACGGGTCATTTAGTTAGACCTTTCATCAGTGGTGAATATCATGTTCGCGGCGTTTTTAGGCTCGGTGCTTCTATGTTTATAGTATTAATTGCGCTGGCGCTAGCGGTTTTTGTGCTGCCCAACCTGTGGGCGAAGTGGGTGCTCAAGCGCCACACCCGCGGTCGTGACGATTATCCTGGCACCGGGGCGGAGCTAGCCGACCACCTATTACGCCGTTTAGGGGTAGAAGGCGTCAAAGTTGAGCGCGCTGAGTATGGCGACCACTACGACCCGGAAACTCGCTGCATGCGCCTTTCCCCTGATAATTACGATGGCCGCTCGCTTACCGCCGTCACCGTGGCTGCTCATGAAGTGGGGCATGCCATCCAGCATCATGAAGGCTACACGCCACTGTTGGCACGCAGCCGTTTAGTGCATGTGGCCCAAAAGGCTGAAAAGTTAGGGGCTATTTTGATGATGGCGGCACCCTTTCTGTTTGTACTTACCCGGCTGCCAGGTGGGTTGGCCGTGGTCATCGCCATGGCCGTGATCAGTTTTGGCACCGCCGCGCTCGTTCATCTGGTGACGCTACCTGTGGAGTTTGATGCCAGTTTTAACCGCGCACTGCCTCTGCTCAAAGAGTACGTCCCCCCCTACGATATGCCCGGCGCCCGCCACGTACTCACCGCTTGTGCATTTACCTACGTTGCTGCATCGCTTGCCAGCGTGATGAACCTAGGGCGCTGGCTGGTGATTTTGAGGCGCTAGGTTATGTTTCAGCGGGTAGCCCCGGCCTATTCGCCAAAATCACCGCTCGCCGTGGGGCGGGATAGCCTTCAATGGTGCGCGTACGGTCGTTGGGGTCGAGGAAGTCTGCCAGTGACTGGTAGGTCATCCACGCCGTTGAACGCTGTTCGTCGAGGGTTGTCACCGCTTCATCGACCACCCGCACGTTGGTAAAGCCGCAACGGCCTAGCCAGTGGCATAGTGCTGGTGAAGAGGGTAGAAAATAGACATTGGGCATTGCGGCGTAGCGCTCTCCGGGCACAAACACCGTTTGTTCATCGCCTTCCACCACCAGCGTCTCTAGCACCAGTTCGCCGCCGGGGGCGAGCGCATCTTTCAGCTGTTGTAAGTGCTCAAGGGGCGAGGGGCGGTGGTAGAGCACACCCATGGAAAATACCGTATCAAAAAAGCCCAGCTTTTCCGGTACGTCTTCTATGCCCACCGGCAGAAATTGGGTGCGCCCGCCATCGGCATCGCCAACGAAGTGGCGCACGGCCTGAAACTGCCAATAAAAGCGCGGTGAAGGATCAATGACCAGCACAAATGCCGCTCCCTCACCGGCCATGCGCCACGCGTGGTAGCCGCTGCCGCCGCCCACATCCAGTACCTTGCGGTACTAAGGGGGCGAGGTGTGGGGCGACGCGTTGCCACTTCCAGTCTGATCGCCACTCGGTGTCGATATCAATACCACCAAGCCGAAAGGGGCCTTTACGCCAGGGGGCGAGCTTGCGCAGTAGGTTAAAGCACTGTCGCTGCTGGCTATCAGTCAGGGCCACGTCGACCGTCAGCGTATCGCTGGTTAGATCGACGTGGCGCTCGGCTGGCAGAGTGGGCAGTTTAGCGACGGCTTTTTCCCAGGCCGAAAGGTCACCGTGGCGCTGGTGATCTAGCCCATTGGCGAGCTGCTCGGGCAGCTTGGCTAGCCACGGGGTTAACGTAGCATCTTGTGTTGCTTGGTCTAAAAATGCTTGATAGAGCACGCGATGGTCGTCGGGCAGTAGCGGCACGTCACCCCTCCTTAAAGGCAATTAGCGAGGTGAAGTTCAGGTACTGGAACCAGGTCATTGAGCGGGGAAAGCCCGCCTGGGCTAAGCGGCCATGCAGGGCATCTAAGGTGTCAGGGATCAGTACGTTTTCCAGCGCGGTGCGTTTTTGGCTGATTTCCATATCGCTGTAGCCGTTGGCGCGTTTGAAGTCGTGGTAGCGCTCAACCCGCCAGGCGTTATCCCGCTCGTCGGCATCGATGGTTTTTTCCGACAAAATCAGCACGCCGCCGGGCTCAAGGGCATCGTAAAGCCGTTTTAACAGTGCATCGCGGTCGGCGGGGGGGAGAAACTGCAGCGTAAAGTTGAGAATGATCATGCCGGAAGGCGCATACTCAAGCGTGCGTATGTCGGCTTCTTCCACCTGCATGGCGTGATCAGGGCACTCTTCTTGAAACGTTTGCTTGGCCCTAGCGGCCATGGCAGGTGAAAGGTCTACCCCGGTGTAACGAAACGCATCGGCAGGCAGCGCGCCCGCCAGCGCCAACCCCGACGCCCCCAATGAGCAGCCGAGGTCATAGACATGGGCGCCATGGCGCAGGTGGCGCTGGGCAATTAAGCTTAACATGCCAAGGATTTGCCCATAGCCGGGCACCGAACGGCGAATCATATCAGGGAAGCACGCGACCACCTGTTCGTCGAAGGAGAACCTTGCCACCTTATCAAGGGGTGTTGAAAAGATAGCGTCGCGGTAAGATGCATCACTCATGGGCTAGCCAGGTTTGTTAATGAGGCTGCGTAGTTTACGCGGCCTTGGTTAACCAGAACAGACCTGCCCATCACAGATTCCTGCCACATGGAATGACGCCACAGGAGAGGGCACATGGCATCAGCAACACGCGCAACCCCAGATACGCTACCCGCTTGGCAAACGCTCACGCAGCATGCTCAGTCACTGCAACGTGTTCATTTGAAAAATCTATTTGGCGACGATGCCAGCCGCTGGACCAACTTTACGCGTCAAGTGGCGGGGCTTACCCTGGATCTTTCCAAACAGCGTTGGGACGACGACACCCTAGAGCACCTGTTGGCGCTAGCCCATGAAGCAGGCGTGCCAGGGGCAATAGATGCCCTGTTGAGCGGCAAGCGGGTCAACGTAAGCGAAAACCGTCCGGCGCTCCACACTGCTCTTCGGCTACCTGCCGATGCCGTGCTCAATGTGGAAGGCCATAACGTGGTCAGCGACGTGCACGAAAGCCTTGCCCAGATGGAGCGCTTAGTGCAACGGCTCCACGCGGGTCAGTGGCGCGGTGCTACTGGTAAGCCGATCCGTCATGTGGTGAACCTGGGGGTGGGTGGCTCGGATTTAGGGCCGCTAATGGTCACCCATGCCCTGACAGATTATCGCCCGAAGGATATCCACCCGGTAGAGGTGCATTTTGCCTCCACCATGGATGGCTCCCAACTGGCGGATTATTTAAGTCGCTTTAATCCAGAAACGACTATTTTTGTGCTCTCGTCTAAGTCGTTCACCACCATCGACACGCTTTCCAATGCCAACACTGCCCGAGATTGGTTGCTAGGGCGGCTTTCCAATCATGGCGATGTGCTTGATGGCAGCCTGCAAACCCGCACCCACGCTAACCCCGTTAGCGCTGAACTGGTCATTCGCCAACACTTCATTGGAGTTTCCGCTAGCCCCGATAAAATGAGCGAGTGGGGGATTGCGTCAGATCACCAGCTGATGTTCTGGGAGTGGGTGGGAGGACGCTACTCGCTATGGGGCACCATTGGCCTGCCCATTGCGCTGGTGGTCGGCATGGAGAACTTCCGCGAACTGCTGGCAGGCGCCCATGCAATGGATACCCATTTTCGCCATGCGCCGATGGAAGACAATCTGCCGGTGCTGTTGGGCTTGGCAGGTATTTGGAACGTAAACTTTCTGGATATTCGCGCCCATTCGATTCTGCCGTATGATGGGCGGCTAGAGTACTTTGCTGCCTATCTTGAACAGCTGGAAATGGAGTCCAACGGCAAGTCAGTCACCAGTCAGGGCAAGGCGGTGAACTACTCGACATGCCCGGTACTGTGGGGGCAGCTTGGCCCCAACGCGCAGCACGCGTTTTATCAGTTGCTTCACCAAGGCACTCAGCCGGTGGTGTGCGATTTTATTGCCCCGCTGAAACGCTACGATGAGGTGGAAGACCCGGATACCCGCCGCCATTTAAAAGCCCAACACCGGTTGGCCCTGGCGAACTGCTTTGCTCAGTCCCGGGTGCTTATGCTTGGGGATGATGCCTTGGAAGATGATGGCCCCCGCCCGGAGCACAAACGCTATCGGGGCAATCAGCCCTCTTCTACAGTGTTGCTGGATAAGCTAACGCCAGCGACCCTGGGTGCGCTGATTGCGCTTTACGAGCACAAAGTATTTGTGCAGGCGGTGATATGGGATATCAATCCGTTTGATCAATGGGGCGTAGAGCTCGGCAAGCAAATTGCCACTGACACCCAGGCGATCATCGATGGCGAAGGTGATCTATCCCGCATGGATGCCTCTAGCCGCGGGCTAATTGAGGCGTTTTGGGCAGCGGAGCAGGAGTAAGCGAGCCAGTAAGGCGCTCCGCTCCCCCCGTCGAGGGGGATACCCTATATCACGTTGCCTGCAATAAGCATGGCTAGATATACAGCTTTTTGCTTTTCCGCTATCCTGTGCCCTTTTGTCAGTCGCGCATTTAGGCAGCGTGTGTCACTACGCTGCGCGGCTGGCATGACTATTTTTCTCAGGAACCGTTATTTTTCAGGAACCGACGCTACATGACCCAGTTTGATGCCTCCCAGTACGGCGCGAGCTCTATTGAAGTCCTGTCCGGGCTCGAACCGGTGCGTAAGCGTCCCGGTATGTACACCGATACATCGCGGCCCAACCACCTCGCCCAAGAGGTGATCGACAACAGTGTCGATGAGGCGCTCGCCGGTCACGCCTCGGCAATCAGCGTGGTGCTGCATAGTGATGGCGCTATTGAAGTTCAGGACAACGGTCGCGGCATGCCCATCGACCTGCACCCCGAGCACGGCGTGTCGGGCGTTGAGCTGATCTTCACCAAGCTGCACTCGGGCGGCAAGTTCTCCTCCACCAGCTACCGTTTCTCAGGGGGCCTGCACGGCGTTGGGGTCTCGGTGGTTAACGCACTCTCACGCCGGTTAGATGTGGAAGTGACCCGCAACGGCGCGCGTCACGCCATGGCGTTTGAGTTTGGTGAAAAAGTCGAAGAGCTGCATGAAATCGGTAAAGCAGCGAAAAAAGCGACCGGTACGTTGGTGCGCTTCTGGCCCGACGAAAGCTACTTCGATAACCCGAAGCTTGCCGTCTCCAAGCTAAAACACCTGTTGCGCGCCAAAGCCGTGCTGTGTCCTGGGCTTTCCGTCACGCTGGTAGAGCCCGACGGAACCAAAACCGAATGGGCCTATGCGGATGGCCTGCGCGACTACCTGGCCGAAGCCACCGACGGCTACGAGGTATTGCCCAAAGAGCCCTTCATTGGTCACTTTATTGATGATGAGCACGGCGTTGACTGGGCGATTCAGTGGCTACCCGAAGGTGGCGAAGCGCTGCTGGAAAGCTACGTTAACCTGATCCCGACCCCCCAGGGCGGCACCCACGTCAATGGATTTCGCTCTGGCCTGTTAGACGCGCTGCGTGAGTTTTGTGAATACCGTAGCCTGTTGCCTCGGGGCATTAAGCTTACCGCCGAAGACTTGTGGGAGCGGGCCTCTTTCGTGCTCTCGGTGAAGATGCTCGACCCCCAATTTGCCGGGCAGACCAAAGAGCGCCTCTCATCTCGTACCATTGCAGGCTTTGTTTCTGGCGTAGTGAAAGACGCCTTCTCACTATGGCTTAACCATCACGTTGAGCAGGCTGAGCAGTTGGCTGAAATGGTGATCAGCGCCGCACAGCAGCGTCAGAAAAAATCCAAAAAGGTCGCCCGTAAAAAAGTCACTTCTGGCCCCGCGTTGCCGGGTAAGCTCGCCGACTGCTCCGGTCAAGACCCCGCCCAAAGCGAGCTTTTTTTAGTAGAGGGTGACTCAGCTGGCGGTAGCGCTAAGCAGGCGCGTAACCGCGAAACCCAAGCGATTCTTCCTCTGCGTGGCAAAATTCTGAATACCTGGGAAGTGGAGACCCACGATATTTACGGCTCCCAGGAAGTTCACGATATCGCCGTGGCGATTGGTGCCGACCCAGGCAGTGCGGATCTGGAGAAATTGCGCTACCACAAAGTGTGCATTCTCGCGGATGCCGACTCAGATGGCTTGCATATCGCAACGCTGCTATGCGCGCTCTTTGTTCGCCACTTCCCGAGTCTGGTCGATGCCGGCCACGTTTATGTGGCGATGCCACCTCTTTACCGCATCGATTTAGGTAAAGAAGTTCACTACGCCCTGGATGAGAGCGAAAAAGCCGCCATTCTCAAGCAGCTGGCTAAAAAGCGGGGAACACCCAATGTTCAGCGCTTTAAAGGCTTGGGTGAAATGAGCCCGCTGCAGCTGCGTGAAACCACCATGGCCGTTGAAACCCGCCGATTAGTTCAGCTCACTCTGGAAGAGGGCGACGGCACCCTGGAAATGATGGATATGCTGCTGGCCAAAAAGCGCGCCAGCGACCGCAAAAAGTGGCTGGAAGATTACGGCAACCTCGCAGACATTGAGGTATAACCCCCGATGACCATGGATATTCAAGTAGCGGAGGGCGACGTCGAACGACTCTCTCTGCGCGACTACACCGAAAAAGCGTACCTCGACTACTCGATGTACGTCATTTTAGACCGGGCCCTGCCCAACATTGGCGATGGCATGAAGCCTGTGCAGCGGCGAATTATTTATGCCATGCGCGAGCTAGCGCTGCACGCCAATGCCAAGTACAAAAAATCGGCGCGTACCGTCGGTGACGTATTGGGTAAATTTCACCCCCACGGTGACAGCGCCTGTTACGAAGCCATGGTGCTTATGGCTCAGTCGTTTAGCTACCGCTATCCGCTGGTAGATGGCCAGGGTAACTGGGGTAGCCCGGATGATCCCAAATCGTTTGCCGCTATGCGCTACACCGAGGCCAAGCTTTCCAAGTTTGCTGAAGTACTCCTTAGCGAACTAGGCCAAGGCACTGTGGAGTGGGCGCCAAACTTCGACGGCACCATGCAAGAGCCCGTCGTCTTGCCGGCCCGATTACCCCATGTGTTATTGAATGGCGGCACCGGCATCGCCGTGGGTATGGCAACGGACATACCGCCCCATAACGTGACGGAAGTTGTCGAAGCGACCTGTCATCTGTTGCGCAACCCCAACGCCACCACCGCTGATTTAATGGAGTTCGTCCCTGCACCGGATTTCCCAACGGATGCAGAAATCATTACCCCGCCTGCGGACTTAAGAAAGCTCTACGAATCCGGGCGAGGCTCCGTCAAACTGCGTGCTCGCTATGTGCGCGAAGAGGCGAATATTGTGATTACCGCTGTGCCTTACCAGGTCAGCGGCGCCAAAGTGCTTGAACAGATTGCCGCGCAAATGCAGGCCAAAAAGCTGCCCATGGTAGCCGATCTGCGCGATGAGTCGACCCACGAAGAGCCTACCCGCCTAGTGATTGAGCCACGCTCTAGCCGAGTCGATGTGGAGTCGCTCATGGCGCACCTGTTTGCCACCACGGATCTGGAAAAGAACGTGCGGGTGAACATGAACGTCATCGGGCTTGACGGCCGCCCACGGGTAATGCCGCTGCCTGAAATGCTAGGCGAGTGGTTACAGTTCCGGCGGAGCACGGTGCGTCGACGATTAGAGCACCGCTTGGGCAAGGTCGAAGACCGGCTGCATATCCTGGAAGGCCTGCTGATTGCCTATCTAGATCTTGACGAAGTCATCCGCATTATTCGCGAGGAGGACGACCCGAAAGCCTCGCTGATGGCTGCTTTTAGTCTCTCTGAGCGTCAGGCTGAAGCTATTTTAGAGTTGCGCCTGCGGCATCTTGCCAAACTCGAAGAGATGAAAATCCGCGGCGAGCAGGACGAACTGGAAAAAGAGCGCAAGTATCTACAGGGCCTACTGGGCAGCGAAGCCAAACTCACCACGTTAATTGAAAAAGAGATTCGCGCGGCGGGCAAAGAGCACGGCGACGACCGTCGCTCACCGCTGGTGGAGCGTGCTGAGTCCAAGGCACTTTCTGAAGTCGAACTTATGGGTGCTGACCCGATTACCGTCGTGCTCTCGGACAAGGGCTGGATTCGCGCAGCGAAAGGCCACGATATCGACCCCGAAGGGCTCTCCTACAAAGCGGGGGATAGCTTCCAACTGGCGGCCCGTGGCAAAACTAACCAGCCACTGGTGCTGCTGGATGACACCGGGCGTGCTTATACGCTGTCGGCGCATAACCTGCCCAGCGCACGGGGCCAGGGCGAGCCGGTGACGGGTCGTGCTAATGTGGCGGCTGGAGCGAAAATGGCTGGTCTGATGTTCGCACCGCCCGAGCAGTGCTTTGTGCTTGCCACCGACGGTGGCTATGGGTTTGTGGCGCGGCTCGATACGCTAACCGGCAAAAACAAAGCCGGTAAAGCGGTGCTTAGCCTGCCCAAAGGGTGCAGCGTTATGGCACCAATAGAAGTGCCTGCTGGCAACGAATTATGGGTTGCCTCCGTTTCTAACGAAGGCCGGTTGCTGCTGTTCCCGTTGGATCAATTGCCCGAGATGTCTAAAGGCAAGGGTAATAAAATGCTCGATATACCTGGCCCCCGTGCCGCACGGCGTGAGGAGTTTGTACGCGATATTACCGTTGTGGCGGATGATAAAGAGCTGATTATCCATGCGGGTAAGCGCAAGTTGACGCTGAAAGCCGACGATCTCGCGTATTATCGCGGCGAGCGGGGTAGGCGAGGCAGCAAGCTGCCGCGGGGTTTCCAAAAAGTAGACCGTTTAGAAGCAGGGGAGTAGTAGATGGCACGCGGTGATGTTCTTTTAACCGTACTAGCGCCGCGGATCACCGCGGACGCGCAGCGGCAAGTGGCTAAGTTGGTCGAGCAGTTTGGTTTGCAGGCAGGGGTCACCACGCAATTGGCGGATGCATCGCTGCCGGGAGAAGCGCATGACTGCGTGGAGCAGCGCCTCTCCGGTGACCGGATAGACACGGAAGCATTGCGCAAAGCCGCCTTATCATTGGGTGAAGCGCTGGGGGTGGATATTGTCATCCAAGAGGATCACCGTGATCTGGCTAAACCACGGTTAGTCTGCTTCGATATGGACTCTACCCTGATTAAGGCCGAAGTCATTGATGAGCTAGCGCGCCGCCACGGCGTGGGCGATGAAGTCGCCGAGGTGACCGAACGGGCCATGCGTGGCGAGCTGGATTTTCAAGCCAGCTTCCGCGAGCGTATGAGCAAGCTCGAAGGGCTAGACGAGTCAGTACTAGCCGGGATCGCTGCTGAGCTGCCGCTGATGGAGGGCGTCGAGCGGCTAATGAAAAACTTAAAGCACTTTGGCTACCGCACGGCGATTCTATCCGGGGGCTTTACTTACTTTGTCCGCCACCTTCAGGAAAGGTTGGGCTTTGATGAGATTCATGCCAACGAATTGTTGATCGTAAACGGTAAGGTAACCGGCGAAGTGCTGGAGCCGATTGTCGACGCCGAGCGAAAAGCCCTGCTACTAGAGCAGATCGCTCAGCGGGAAGGCTTTTCGCTTGCGCAAACCATTGCCGTGGGCGATGGCGCCAATGACCTGAAAATGCTAGCCAAAGCGGGCATGGGAATTGCCTTTCGTGCCAAGCCCGTCGTGCGTGCCCAGGCGCGTCAGGCAATTTCTACCCTAGGCATTGATGGGGTGCTTTATCTCATGGGCTACCGCGCCAGCGATCTAATCAGCTAAGCGAATACCCGCAAAGTCTTTGCGTAGTGCGTCTAGTCTCTCCGCCTCGGATTCCGTTAGGGGCGGCGAGCTCCAGAGGGGGTTGCCTTCACTATCCCTTACCCCTTCAAGCGTGATCGTTAACCTTGCGTCCTGAGGAATTTGAGGGTCGCCCCAAGGGCCGAATCGGTTTGGGGCGAGGCTCCATTGGCCGGTTTCTCCCGGCGCTAACCCGCCAGAAATAACATACAAAAACGTCTCGTCGACCCAGGGTGTGTCGTGCTCTGGGCTTGATAGCTCGCCTCGCAACATCAGCTGCGAGAGTGTCTGCTCAGTCGCGTTCGCCACTGCGAGTTCAATCACAGGCTCCGGGGCGCCGTAGGGGCTAGTGCTGAGATAGTAGTCGGCCTGATCAATACTCACCTGGGTAAGTTGCTGACGGTCTTGTTCGACATTGGCTTCTTTTTCTTCCAGGCGGTTAAGCATTCGTAGTGCTTGATCGCGCTCTCTTGCCCGTCGTTCACGCAACATTTTGTCGGCGCGCTCAATAATTTCATCGCCCGTTAACCCGTGCATGTAAGCATTGGCGGTTTCGGCAATTTCAGCGGCATTCATGCGGTGGGGGTTAAGGATATTGATCCCGCTAAACGACGACATTGCGATGATGGTCAGCGCTTGGTCGAACTCGTTGCGTTTATAGGCAGGCAGCGATTCGCGCACTTTATCGACAGAGACTACCGCAGCGGGCATTGAACTTGTGTCTATTTTGGGGTCTGAACAACCCGCTATCACCAACACCGTAAGTGATAGGGCAGGTAGCCTAAGCAGGCTCCACATATATCCACCTCAAACCAGGCTGTTAAATCGGGAGGAGCTTACCGGAAAGTGATATCGACCACTAGCGGATACGCCGAAATCAAAACCTACCAACACCTGTGGAACGGCCAATTATTTGGTATAAAGTGTGCCGATTACACCCCTAGAGAACCCCTGCTCCATGAGTGAATCCTTTACTACTTGGCAAGCCCGCTTCGAACAGCTGCGCAGTAATAAGCTGTTTGAAACAGTGGTTATTGCCATTATCGTCGTGTCGGCCCTGATGATAGGGGCGCGCACCTATGATGAAGCGAGCCAGTTTGAACAGTGGCTTATGTACTTAGATGTCGCGGTCACGGTGTTCTTTTTGGTTGAGCTGCTGATCCGTATGGCGGCAGAGAAAAACTTAATCAGCTTCTTTAAAAAGGGCTGGAATATTTTTGATTTCCTGATTGTGACCGCCAGCCTCATACCCATGGATGATTCGGAGATGGTGCTGCTAGCGCGCCTGTTAAGAATCTTCAGGGTGCTGCGCTTGGTGTCGATGATTCCAGAGCTTCGCCTATTGCTGGTGTCATTGGTTAAGTCGATTCCGCGCATGGGCTATGTTGCGCTGCTGATGTTTATTATTTTTTATATTTACGCCGCCATCGGCAGTTTTATCTTCCACGACGTGGATGAGCAACTGTGGGGAAATATTGCCCTCGCTATGCTGACGCTGTTCCAGGTAGCCACCTTTGAGAGCTGGGCAACCGCGGTGCTTTACCCCACCATGGAATACTACCCCTACGCCTGGATCTACTTCCTGACGTTCATATTTCTCAATGCGTTTATTTTCCTGAATATGATGATTGGTATTGTGCTGGACGTTATGCAAAAAGAGAGCGCGCTGATTGACTTGGAAAGCGGCGAGGGGGAGGCTGCAGAAATGCAAGGATTGCGTGCCGATGTAAAAGAGTTGCGCAGCCAGCTTAACCGTATGGAAGCCGCGCTTACCCAGCGTGCCGATACACCCAAAACCGACTGACGTTAGGAGCCCCGCCATGATGCTGCCCGAGCCTTCAAAAAAATATCGTCCCTTCGTGGCCGTAGAGCTGCCTGATCGTCAGTGGCCTAACCAGCGTATTGAAACAGCGCCTATCTGGTGCAGCGTTGATTTGCGTGACGGCAATCAATCGCTGATTGATCCGATGGATCAAGAGCGTAAGGAGCGCCTATTCGATAGGCTGCTCAAAGTCGGTTTTAAACAGATTGAGGTGGGTTTTCCTTCGGCATCGCAAACGGACTTTGATTTTGTGCGCTCGCTGATAGAGCAGGATAAGATTCCCGACGACGTGACGATCCAAGTGCTGACCCAGGCGCGCCCACATCTGATTGAACGTACTTTCGAGGCTTTAGAAGGCGCAAAAAACGCGATTGTTCACGTCTATAACGCGACTGATCCGATGTTTCGCCGGGTAGTCTTTAACGTTGATAAAAACGAGTGCGTGCAAATAGCGGTGGATGCTACGGCACAAATTCGTGACTTGATGGCAGATCATCCTGAGACGAACTGGACGTTCCAATACTCACCCGAGCTGTTTACCACTACTGAGATGGATTTTGCGGTAGAGATCGTTGAAGCGGTGATGGACACCTATGCGCCGAGTGTTGATAACCGGATGATTGTTAACCTACCGGCGACGGTCGAGGTGGCCACGCCGAATAATTACGCCGATCAAATTGAATGGTTTTGCCGCCATGTGAAAAATCGCGACACGCTGATCGTGAGCGTTCACCCCCATAATGATCGTGGTACAGGTGTGGCGGCAGCAGAGTTAACGCTAATGGCGGGCGCTGACCGTGTGGAAGGGACGCTGTTTGGTAACGGCGAGCGTACCGGCAACGTGGATATCGTCACCTTGGCGATGAATATGTACACCCAGGGCGTTCACCCCCAGCTCGATTTCTCCAATATTACCCCGATCATGCGTGAGGTGGAGTACTGCAACCAACTGCCGGTGCACCCGCGTCATCCGTATGTGGGCGATTTGGTATTTACCGCTTTCTCTGGCTCCCACCAGGATGCGATCAAAAAAGGCATGGCGGATCGCCGCGCTAATCCTGATGCGGTATGGGACGTGCCTTACCTGCCTATTGATCCGCTGGATGTGGGCCGTAGCTACGAAGCGGTGATTCGCGTTAACAGCCAATCAGGTAAAGGCGGCGTTTCTTATCTGCTGGAGCAGGAGCACGGCATAGAGTTGCCACGTCGTCTCTCTATCGAGTTCAGCCAGGTGGTGCAAGAAGTGGCCGAACGTACGAGTAAAGAGATCACCTCTCAGATGATCTATCAAGCCTTTGCTGACGAGTATTTAGAGCAGCGCACGCCCTTTAATCTAGTGAGCCATCGTCTCTCTTCTGAACCCGATAGCCCCAAAGTAATGTTGGAGGCTGTTGTGGAGAAAGAGGGTGAGCGCCAACTGTTAACTGGGCAGGGTAATGGACCGCTCGCTGCCTTTATAAAAGCGCTGATGGCCAATGGGCAGGATGTAGAGATTATCGACTACCACGAGCACTCCCGCGGCCAAGGCGCTGATGCCGAAGCCATTGCCTATGTAGAAGTGCGTATCGACGGCAAAGCAGTGTTTGGCGTGGGCACAGATGAGAGCATCACCAGCGCTTCCATGAAAGGCGTCCTTAGTGCTATTAACCGTCACCACTCCACCCAGCCTGCAGCGGCAAACGTGACAGCGGAAACATTGGGTTGATCAAAGCGATTGCCAGTTAAGTGGGGTGGCTAATAATGCGGCCTTGGCAGCTTATCGTGTTAACCGCGATTTTGATCGCAGGGCTGCTATCGGCCGTGGCTTCTCATGAGCTTTTTGATTCCCGTCTGGTGCGCTTGGAAGTGCAGCGAGCACTTCCAGCGCTAGCGCCCACGCTTGAACAAGAATCACCAGAGATCAATGCGCTGTTTCTCAGTTACGCCAACGATCAGGCGCTGTGGATGAGTGCTTCGCTGGCGCTTATACGCCACGGCGATATAGCGCGCAGCGCCCTAATTGATTATGGGCTTTCTCCTCAGTTTCAGGCTGTACTCGTGCGCTTTGGCGCGGATGCGGTACTGCCCATCAGCTACTTCCGTGATCACGATATCGCTACCCTGCGAGCCCAGCACTGGGTTGGCGAGCGCTACCAGCAGGTGAGCCGCTGGTGGAGCGATGAGTCATCGGTTGAGGCGGATGATACTGAGGCAGCGATGGCAGAATTAACGCCTTATCGACGTGGCCAGATGGGTATTGCGTTACTTGAGGCTAACGGCCACGGGCTGCTCAACCAGTTTGTGGTAGGTGACGAGGGTAACGTGGAGTGGCTGCAAGGCGAACGGGTAGTGTCGGGTGTGGGGGATTTCTTTACCAGTGGTTTACGCGACTTAGAAAGCCAGTGGCGGCGCGGTGAGGCAATAGGCGCAAGCGAGCTTGGCTGGGCCGGCGTTGACATACTCGTCATGGCCAGCACCGTTAAGGTGTTAAAGGCTGGGCGCGTTGCTCGCACCGCCCGGGTGGGTAGCGTTGAAGCCCAGGGTGTACGTGCAGGGCTGCGGCAAGGCATTGTCGCCTCTGGAGGGCGGTTCGCCACGCTGCCGCGTATGGCCAAGATGGCTGCGGTGGCTACCACAGGCTATGTGGTCATTCGTCATCCGAGTCTAGTCAGTGCCCTGGGTGCCAATCTTTCCCAATGGCTCGGCTGGCCCACATGGCTCGGGCAATTTCTTATCTGGCTAATTGTGCTACTCCCGGTGTTGTTCGTTATCCGCTTTTTCTATCGCTGGCTGCTCATACCGCTGCTATGGCTACTGATGCCATTGATGCGGGTGTGTTTTAAGGCCGCTAATCGGTCGCTGGGGAAGCGTAATAAAAGCGGATTTGAGGGGTTTGGTTAAAAAGGAAGGCAAGTTGAATAAAGGTGTATCTAGGCTAAACTAAGCTCAGTAAACTAGGTTGTGTTTTAGGAGGGCAGATGGAAGCTATCAATATTCATGAAGCTAAAACGCGCTTGTCGCAGTTGGTCGCAAGGGCTGCCGAGGGGGAGGGGTTTATCATTGCCAAAGCAGGTAAACCGATGGCACGTGTGACGGCCATTGACAGCCCTGCACCTGGTCAGCAGAAGCGACTAGGTTTCCTGGCAGGCCAGTTTAAAGTACCTGATGACTTTGATCGGATGGGGCAGAAAGAAATAGCCGAGATGTTTGGAGGCTGACGTGAATCTGCTTCTGGACACACATATTTTGCTCTGGGCGGCGTTAGAGCCAGAGAAGTTATCTGCTGAAGCGTTATCTTTGATTAACGATGATAACAACAGACTCTATTTTAGCGCTGCCAGCATCTGGGAGGTGGTGATCAAAAACAGCCTGCAACGCCATGATTTTCACGTGGATCCTCACTTGTTGCGAAGAGGGTTGATGGATAATGGCTATTTAGAGCTCCCTATCAGTTCACTGCATACACTTAACGTTGCTCATTTACCTAGTATTCACAAAGATCCCTTTGATCGAATTTTGGTGGCCCAGGCAGAAGCTGAGGGGTTTTTATTGCTTACTGCGGATGAGCTGGTGGCTCAATATCCAGGCCCGATTAGAAAAATATAAGCATCAAATTTCCGTCGTCAAACGCAGCCTAACCATCTGTTTTTTTTAAAAGGCCCATCCGCAATGTCTCTCATGCATCTGGGCCTCTCTTAACATCACTCAGATTGGTTCGCCAGCCACCCCCTCCAGCCGCCAAACTCAGTAATGTCCGCAGCTTCACCGCCTTCGTTCAGCGCCCCTGCGGTGCAGATAAAACCGCACTTCCAGCTGCCGTCGGCAAGCTCTACCTGGCCTAAGCCAAGCGGGGCGGGTATGCCCGCCAAGAAGCTACCCAGGGTCTCGATAGGCAGACGCCACACTTCTACCTCAATGGCTTGACCGTTCTCATCACGTAGCATTGCCGGGCGTTTGGGCGGCCCGCCTGCCAGGGCAAATAGCTTATAACGCGGGGCGCTGTGGGTGGTGCTCACCAATACACCGCCCCGCTGAGTTAACTGGTGGTTTAGCGGCAGGCCTTTTAAGTGCGCACCGCATACCACCAGCTCCATGCTGCCATCCAGTGCATGCGCGAGGAGTTCCGCTAACGGCGGGTGTGGAATGCCGGTCGCGCCTAGCGGCAGCATCAGGCGTGCTTCCAGGGCACGGGCAAGGGAGAGCAGCGTTAAGTCTGCAAATACTGGTCCGAATAGCGTAACGCCCACCGGCAGTTCGCGCTCGCTAAAGCCCACCGGTACGGCCAGGGCGCTGTAGTCGAGCAGGTTCATAAAGTTGGTCCAGGTGCCTAGGCGGGAGTTAACGCCAATAGGATCCGCCGCTACCTCGGCCTTGCTCGGATGCGTGACCGTGGTAGGCGTGAGCATCACATCTACCTGACTGATTAGTGCGTCGGACTGGCGCTTATACTCGGCGAGTTTATAGCGCGCATCGAAGGCGTCTACCGCCAAGGGCGTTGCGCCACCCTGGGTGATTTGAAAAGTCACCGGGTGTACCGCATCCGGGTTGCTCTCCATCAGCTCACGAATCACATGGTAGCGTTCGGCCACCCAGGGGCCTTCATAAAGTAAACGCGCTGCCGCCAGTAATGGCGAACAGTCCAGCTCGACCTTTTCACCCCCCAAGGCTTCCAGCTCCGCAATCGCTTGTTGCATGCCTTGGGTATAGGCCGCGTCGGTTTGCCACTGGGATTCTAATGGCACCCCAAATCGAAACGCGGCGGGTGCTTTGCTGTAGCGTTTGCCATGTACCGCAAAATCATGTTGGCGCGACCAGGCACATTGGTCATCGTAGGCAGCGGTAACATTTAGCACTTTGGCACCATCGTCAGCGGTAAGCGCAAATAGGCTGATGGTATCCAAAGTGGCGCAGGCGGGAACCACGCCCCGGGTGCTAAGCAGCCCCAGGCTGGGTTTAACCCCGTACAAGTTGTGAAAGCAGGCGGGCACGCGGCCTGAGCCGGCGGTATCGGTGCCCAGCGCAAAGCTGACCATGCCGGCCGCAGTGACCACAGCAGAGCCGCTGCTGGAGCCGCCTGGCACCAGCGTCGGGTCAAAAGCATTAGCAGGCGTACCATACACTTCCAGTGCCCGCTCGCCTACTAACCCGGTCGCGAACTGATCCAGGTTGGTTTTACCCATGGGAATCGCGCCCGCATCGATCAACTGCTGCACTACAAAAGCATTTTCCGTGGGCGTGTAAGCATAGGCCGGGCTGCCTGCGGTGGTGGGTATCCCTGCGAGGTCAATATTGTCCTTCATCGCAAATGGAATACCATAAAGCGGCAGGGTTTCCGGCGTCTCGCCTTCCAGACGTTTCAAATAGCTCGCCAACTGCTCGCGACTCAGGCGGGTAATCCAAGCAGGCTCTTTACCGTGACTTTCAGCTTGTGCGAGTAGCTGGTCGATTAATGCTGCAGGGGTGAGTTCACCCTGCTGGTAGGCGGTATGAAGGCTTTTGATGTCGAGTGGTAAAGGTGGTGTCATGACTTAATTCCTATCGTTATCGACCGTGACCGAAGATGAAAAATACGCTGTGAGCTGGCTTATCGGTTCTTTACTCACTGGTGAGCACCACCAGCGGCTGCCCAGGCCCCATTGACGCCCCTTCGCTAATCGGAAGCCTGGCAACGCGACCCGCGCAGTGAGCGGTTACATCTACCTCCATTTTCATGGATTCGACCAGCGCCACCGGCTGACCAGCGCTAACATGCTCGCCTTCTTTGACCAGCAGTTTCCAAAGGCTGCCGGTTACCGGGCTTTCGATACCGATTTCATCGTCGCCTAAGGTTTCGATTTCCGCGCTATTAGGTGCTTGATCCTCAAAGGTGAACTGGCCATTGGCTCGCCAAGCGGCCATCTCTGCCTGGAAGGCGGCTTCGCGCTTGGTGCGGAAGGTTTCGATGGCATCGGCGTTTTTGTCGATGTCGGCTTGGTAGTCCGCCAGACGAAAGTGGGCTGTTTCGGTGGGCAGCTCGAAACGACCGTGGGGAAAGTCGCGGCGAATTTGCTCCAGCTCGTCGTGGCTGACTTGATAAAAGCGCAGCTGATCAAAAAAGCGCAGCAGCCAAGGGTTCTCGAAGTGCTGGGTGGTGCGGTAGCGGTTCCACATTTGCAGCGTGCGACCAACAAACTGATAGCCGCCGGGGCCTTCCATGCCGTAAACGCATAGATAGGCACCGCCGATGCCCACGGAGTTTTCCGCGGTCCAGGTGCGGGCCGGGTTGTATTTGGTGGTGACCAAGCGCTGGCGCGGATCTAGCGGTGTGGCCACTGGGGCGCCCAGATAAACGTCTCCCAGACCCATGACCAGGTAGCGGGCATCAAAGACGATATCGCGCACTTGCTGTTCGCTTGCCAGGGCGTTGATGCGGCGAATAAAGTCGAGGTTGCTCGGGCACCAGGGCGCATCCGGACGCACGCTGCGTTGGTATTTATCGATCGCTTCGTGGCAGGCGGGGTCGTCCCAGGAGAGCGGTAGATGCACCACTCGCGACTCAACTTCCAGCGACTCCACATCGACCAGCGCCTGCTCAGCTTTGTGAAGGTGCGCTAGCAAAGCATCAAGGCTAAGCTCCAGCGGTTCGTAGTGAACCTGCAGCGAGCGAATGCCGGGGGTTAGTTCCCGTAGGCCGGGCAGCGAGTGTTCCTGTAACCATAGCATCCAGGCGTGAACGCGGAAGCGCAGCGCGATATCCAGCTCCATCGCACCAAACTCAATCAGCAGGAAATCATCCCCGGCGCGGCGGTAAACGATGCGCTCACCGGCCTGTTCGGCGGCTACATCGCGCAGGATTGGGGTGTCGCGTTCTGGCTGAATATCTTCAACAGGGTTCGCGGTCAGGGACTCCAACTGAGCGAGCTGGCGCTCTTCCAGGCTGCGGGCTGTAGCAAGGCTGACCGGCACAAAGCGCACTTTATCGCCCGCGGCGAGTTGACCAAGCTTCCAGCGCTCAGCGCGCACCACGGTGGCCGGGCAGACAAAACCACCTAGCGAAGGGCCGTCGGGGCCAAGAATCACCGGCATATCGCCGGTAAAGTCGATAGTGCCGAAGGCATAGGCGTTATCGTGAATGTTGGAGGGGTGCAGTCCCGCCTCGCCGCCGTCGGCCCGGGCCCACTCGGGACGCGGCCCAATCAGCCGAACGCCGGTGCGGCTGGAGTTGTAGTGGACTTCCCATTTGTGGTCAAAAAAGCGCTCGATATCGTCATTGGTAAAAAAGTCTGGCGCGCCGTGGGGGCCGTAAAGCACGGCCACTTGCCAGGTTTTGCCGCTGGCTTGATGACCAAAGGTAGGTATTAACGCCTCATCCAACTGCGCTTGGTAGGTGGCGGCAAGCGCGGGTAAATCGAGCATATCGCCGCTTCTAAGCGCACGGCCGCCATGGCCGCCAAACTGTCCCAGGGTGAAGGTGCTGCGCGAGCCTAAATAGTGCGGGCACTCAATGCCGCCACGCACTAATAGATAAGCGCGAGCACCCGCAGCGGCCTTGCCCAGGCTAAGGGTAGCGCCCGCAGGAATATCAATGACCTGCCAAAAAGCCACCACTTCGCCATCCAGCGTTGCAGGAAGCTCGGCACCCGCCAGTACAATTTGCGTGGCGCGGTGAAAACGCAGCGTCGGGCCGGTTAGGGTGATTTCAAGCCCTGCGGCATCGGCGGGGTTATCCAGTAAGCGATTGCCAAGACGAAACGACCAGTCATCAAAGGGCCCGGACGGCGGCACGCCCACATCCCAGTGGCCCTGGCGGCCGGGGTAGTCTTGAATTGTCGTCATTGTGCCGGGGGCGATCACCTCAATGGCGGGCGGTGCCCACTCCAGGGTGGTCAGCCAGTGAGTGTCCAGGTCGGCATCACGAAAACGCTCTGCGCGCAGCGCATGGGCAAGCCAAGTGCGGTTGGTGGTAATACCATAAACGCTAGCATTATCCAGGGTATCTGCTAGCTGTTCGATAGCCGCGCCACGGCTGTCGGCGTGAACAATCACTTTGGCGAGCATAGGGTCAAACAGCGCTGATATTTCCAGCCCGGCTTCAATGGCATGGTCGATGCGTAGGCCGTCAGCCTTGGGGAAATCGACCTCCGTCAGCAAGCCTGCGCTGGGGCGGAAGTCGTGGGCGGGATCTTCGGCGTAGAGGCGCGCTTGTACGGCATGGCCGCGGGGAGTGAGGCCGTTGGTGAGTGTCTCAAGGGCGGGCAGTTCGCCTGCACCCAGGCGAACCATCCACTCAACAATATCGACGCCATATACCATCTCGGTGACGCCGTGCTCGACCTGGAGGCGGGTATTGACCTCTAAAAAATAGAACGCTTCCCGCTCGGCATCGTAAATAAACTCGACGGTTCCGGCGCTGCGGTAGTTGACCGCTTTACCCAGCTGAACCGCCGTGGCGTGCAGCGCCTGGCGACCGGATTCAGGCAGGTTGGGGGCCGGGCACTCTTCAAGCACTTTTTGGTGGCGGCGCTGAGTGGAGCAGTCGCGCTCACCGAGGGCGACCACGCTGCCTTGGCCGTCGCCAAACAGCTGTACTTCCAAGTGGCGGGCGCGAGCGATATAGGCTTCAAGAAACACGCCGCCGTCGCCGAAGTTGCGCTCACCTAAGCCTTTCACCGAATCAAAGGCACGCTCTAGCTCGGCGGCAGTTTGGCACACCTGCATACCGATACCACCACCACCGGCGGTGGATTTGAGCATGACCGGGTAGCCAATCTGCTCGGCGCTGGTGAGGGCTTCTTTAACGCTTTCGAGAAGTTTGGAACCGGGCACCAGTGGCACACCGGCGTTTTCGGCCAGGGCGCGGGCCTGGTGTTTTAGGCCAAACTGTTCAATCTGATCGGCGGTGGGGCCCAGAAAGGTAAGGCCCGCAGCATCGCAGGCTTCAATAAAGCGGGTGTTCTCTGACAGAAAGCCGTAGCCGGGGTGCACAGCTTGGGCACCGCTTTGTTTGGCAATCGCGATCAGCTTGTCGATATTAAGGTAGGTATCACTTGCCGAGCCTTCGCCTAGGGAATAGGCCTCATCGGCCTGGTGAACGTAGGGAGCGTCCCGGTCAGCGTCGGCGTAAACCACCACGCTGCCTACACCTAACGCTTTGAGGGTGCGTAAAATGCGCGCTGCGATGGCACCGCGATTGGCAATCAGTACTTTGCTAAACGTTTTATTGATGGACATGGCACTGCCTGCAAACAAAGGCGGGTCGTCCCGCGGGTTGCTTGGCCTGCTAGGGTCGTCCCTAGGGCGAATCACTTATTCCCAAACCAACAACTCGATAGGCGTTGGGTTGTAGCCGTTGCAGGGGTTGTTGAGCTGGGGGCAGTTGGAGACCAGCACGATCACATCCATCTCGGCGACCATCTCAACGTATTTACCTGGTGCGGAAATACCGTCTGCAAAGGTTAGCCCGCCGTCGGCGGTAACCGGCACGTTCATAAAGAAGTTGATGTTGTGGGTGATATCGCGCTTGGTAAGTCCAAACTCTGGATAGTTGGCAATTGCCTGCATCCAGTTGTCTCGGCAGGAGTGCATGTGGCGTTTTTCCAGGTCGTAGCGCACGGTGTTGCTTTCGCTGGCGCAAGCGCCGCCCAGGGTATCGTGGCGGCCGCAGGTGTCAGCGGTAATCGTCAGCATGGTGCGGCCTTCGCTGGATATAAGCGGCGTGCCTGCGGTGAGGTAAACCGCGCCTTGTTCGCGCACGGTGTCCATGGCGCTGTAGCGCTCGGCGGTATCGTCGGCGCTGAAAAACAGCGTGTCGGCGGCTTGATTACCCTCTAAATCGAGAATACGCAGGGTTTGGCCGCGCTTGACGGTGCCAATGTAGTGATCGCCCGCGTTAACCGTCGTGCGGCTTATGGCGTTTTCGGGGCGTAGGGTGCTTTCAATAATCATGATGTTCGTTCCCCCTTATAGGCCGAGGTGGTAAAGGCGATTGTTGGCAAAGCCGCGGGCATTTTCGGGCCGCGAGCGGTAGCAAGGGTCATCTTCGCTGGGCGGCTCTGCAGTACCGAGGGCGATGTCGACACCACGACGGGGGTAGTCGGCGCTGGGGTCGAGGGGGTGGGGGCAGGTGTGCAGCAGCACCAGCGTGTCCATCTCAAAGCGCAGCGTGACGCTATTGCCCGGTTGGCAATGGCTGCTCACGTAGCGCAGTTGGCCCTCATCGTCGCTCTCTACCCGGGAGAAAAGATTCAGGTTGGCGGCTATATCCCGGCGGCCCAGGCCGTACTTGGCAAGCTCTACTAAAAAGGCATCGAAGCCGGTGCGCGTCCAGTCGTTGTGAGCCTGCTGGTAGCTGACCGGCTGCCAGCCTTTTTTAAGCAGGTGCTGGGGCATCAAATTGCCGCCAACGCTGTCGTGCCAGCCCAGATCATCATGAGTGATGGAGGCAAAAATACGTCCCATATCCGAGTAAAGGCAGTGGCCCTGGGTAAGTTTAAAGGTGTGCTGACACTTTAAGGTGTCAGGTAGGTTTAAGCGTTCCAGCAGGTTTTCGGGGTTGTAGCAGAGCATCCCCACGTTGCTGTCAGCTTCTTGAGCCATCAAGGTGAGCGTGGTGCCCCGGCGTAGGCGCAGCGACCAGTGATGCCCACCAGGTAAGTGAGTGGTGTATTGCGCTTCGCTTTTCATCAACGTCATAAAAGCGTCTCCTGGGTGTGGGTTTGCAGGCCGCCTTGGTAAAGCGCTTCTTGTAAGTCTTTTGAGGGGCGGTCTTTTGAAATAGGCAGGTCGTAGGTGATTGTTGCGCCGAACGCTTCCGGTTCCTGAGGGTCGTGGCGGGTTTTATCGAATACCCACAGTCGCGTGCCCAGCTCAAAGGCTTCTTTAAGGTCGTGGGTGATCATAAAGATGGTTAGCTGTTGCTCTTGCCATAGCCGGGTGATTAATTCGTGCATATCCTGACGAATGCCGGGGTCTAGGGCGCCGAAGGGCTCATCAAGCAGTAAAATGCGTGGCCGCATCATCAGCGCTTGGGCAATGGCTAAGCGCTGCTGCATACCGCCGGAAAGCTCGTGGGGGTATTTGTTAAGCGCATGACTAAGGCCCACCTCATCAATGCGAGCGCGGGCCTTTTCTATAGCGCGCCGTTTGGCAGCACCAAAGCTTTTGCCCAGCAGTTTAGCGCTGTTCAGCTCATCGGCGATCATTACGTTGCCTAACACCGTGAGGTGGGGAAACACCGAATACTTCTGGAATACCACGCCGCGGTCGGGGCCCGGTTCATTGGGAATGGGCTTGTCATCCAGCGTTAAGCTGCCTTTAGAAACGGCTTCGGTACCCAGCAGCATTTTAAGAAAGGTGGTTTTGCCACAGCCAGAGGCGCCCACCAAAGTGACAAATTCCCCAGGCTCAACGCTAAAATTAAGATTCTCAAGAACTACATGGTTGCCGTAGTGCTTCTCTAACCGTTTGGCCGCTAGAAGACTCATGAGTTATCTCCTTCGCCTGCGTGGTACCAGGGGAATGCTAGCCGTGATACCCAGGCCAGCAGTTGGTCAAGCAGGAACGCCAGCAGGGTGATCCAGGCCACATAGGGCAAGATCACATCCATCGATAGATAACGACGCACTAGAAAAATGCGGTAGCCAAGCCCTTCCTGCGCCGCGATGGCTTCGGCGGCGATTAAAAAAAGCCAGGCAGTGCCCAATGCCAAACGAGTGGCGTTTAATAGTCGTGGCGTTAATTGTGGCAGTAGCACCCTTAACAGCACCTGCCAGGAGCTGGCGCCTAGGGTTTGTGCTTTGATCAGCTGTTCATCGGGGAGCCGCAGGGCGTGGCCTTGCAGGTCACGAATAAGAAACGGCGTTACTCCAATCACAATCAGGGCAATTTTGGCGGCTTCGCCGGTACCAAAGGCGATAAATAGAATCGGCAGTATCGCCATGGGGGGAATCAGCGAGGCGACCGTCACCAGCGGCGAGAGCTTGGCGCGGACAATAGGCAATCCGCCGTTTAAGATGCCCACCACTAAACCAATCAATGCACTAATACCCACACCAATCACAATTCGTTCCAGGCTGGCGAAGGTGTCTGTCCACAGCACAATTTGCCCGGTGCGGACGTTCTCGGCAGTGGCTAAGTGGTAAAAAGTACTTGCCATGGTCGAGGGCGTCGGCAACAAACGGTCGTTAGGGTTTTCCGCCAGCCTTGCGTTGGAGAGGCTCATATACAGCATCGCCAGTAGCAAAAAAGGCAGCAGGCCTAACAGCCAACGGCCGCCCCGCGAGGGCGTAAGGTTAATAAGTCGCTTCATGGCGGTATCCACAGAAGATGAGAGCAGAGGGAGTGGCAGGCACCACTCCCATCGCGCTGATGTAGGAGGAACCCGTTACTGAGCGTCGAGGTAAGCTTGGGTAAAGCTTGGGTCGAAGCGCAGCTGCACATTGCTCTCATCACCAAACACGCCGCTAGGCGTTTC
Organism: Halomonas sp.; assembly: GCF_017515565.1. Taxonomy (GTDB): domain Bacteria; phylum Pseudomonadota; class Gammaproteobacteria; order Pseudomonadales; family Halomonadaceae; genus Vreelandella. The sequence goes on along the minus strand of NZ_JAFWFN010000010.1, from coordinate 38,956 downwards.
AATGCCGACGACACCTGCATTGGGTGCCATATCGCCAAGTAGGCCGTGGGTGAAACTAAACTCGGCGACCCGTTGCATGGTATCTAGCAAGTTGGGGCTTTCCATTAGTTCAATAGCTTCAGCAGGGTCGGTATATAGGTAGGTAGCCGCCAATTGGTTCTGATAACCCTCTAAATCTGTACCCGCCGCATCAGCCATCAGCGTTAGTGCGCTCTCGTCGTTATTGGCCATAAGCTCCATGACCTCATACCACGCGCCCACCAGGGCGTGACCAAGTTCAGGGTTATCGGAGAGGGTTTGGGTATTGACGACCATCAAATCAAGAATTTCACCGGGAATCTCCGCCGAGGTGTAGACCACATTTGCGTTAGGCATCTCGGTGATGGCACTGAGCTGTGGGTTCCAGGTAGTCACGGCTTCAGTTGATTCGCTGGTGAAGAGTCCAACAATATCCGCATCGGCGGTGTTAATGGTTTCGATGTCGCGTTCGGTTAGACCGACGCTCTCAAGCGCGCGAGCGAGTAAGTAGTGCGATACGCTGAACTGAACCAGATTAACTTTGCTGCCCTCGATATCGGCAAGGTCGTCACTACTCTTCATGACAATGCCGTCATTGCCGTTGGAGTAATCGCCAACGATTAATGCGGTGGAGTCGACGCCGCTGGCGGCCGGAATAGTCAGCGCATCCATGTTGGTCATGGCGCAGCCGTCAACGTTGCCAGAGGTGAACTGATTGATTGACTCGACGTAGTCGTTTACCTGCACCACATCAATGCTGATACCGTACTCGTCGGCCCATTTATCGACTATGCCTTCAACATCGGCATAGGCCCAGGGCATCCAGCCCGCATAAATCGACCAGCAGACGCTGAACTCGTCGCGTTCCTGGGCCTGGGCAGAGCTAACAGAGAGAGGAGAGGCAAGTGCGGCTATCACCATCGCGGCAGACAGTGGAGCAATGGGCAGCTTTTTTGAGGGTATATGGCTTAGGGAAATAAACGTGGCACGAATCATAAAAGCCTCCAGCGGCTAGGGGAAAACTCGGGGGCATCGGCGCATCACTGTGCCTTATCCTCCCGGGCTTTTGTCCCGCCGTGTAACCTCGCGCCTTCGCGTTAGGTCGATTGCTCTCGGACCAGCCACACCTGTCAGGGGTAGTAAATTGACGGTGTCGGAACCCTAGCGATCTATTGGAAGCTAAATTGTGTGGCAGCGTAAGCCGCCGATACCCCGTGCGTTACATTGATAACGAAGCAAAATGTTAGCCCGTTCCAGAAAATACGTTTGTTTTTAGTTGTTTATTGTGCGATTTCGGTAATTGCTAAAGTATCTGCAGGTCATTGAATGCCCTTTCTCTGTGCATAAAAAAAGCCCATTGCGCTTTTGTGAGGCAATTTTGTGCCTGCATCAGACTTGCCATCGCATTTAGCGTGGCTTTGCCAGGATGAGGGTTTTACAGCGGCGTTTTACTTTCCTTACCTGGAATTTCACGCACCAGGCGGGGCATTAAAAACCCGGGAAGATGATCGCGAAGATAAGCAACCAGCTCCCGCGCTTCGCTGTCCGGCACATCAAAGTGCGCAGCGCCCTGCACCGGGTCTAAGACGTGCAGGTAGTAAGGCAGAATACCTGCCTCGAAAAGATGCTCAGAAAGGGCGGCCAGAGCAGCGACGCTGTCGTTAACGCCTCGTAGTAGAACGCTTTGGTTAAGCAGCGTCACGCCTGCGTGTTTTAGGCGTGCGCAAGCATCGACCACGGGTTGGTCAATTTCATTGGCGTGGTTAATATGCAGTACCACCACCCTTTGCAAGCGCGTCGCCGCAAGCCAGCCAAGCAGGGCATCATCAACCCGGTCGGGGATCACCACCGGTAGGCGTGTATGGATGCGCAGCCGTTTTAGGTGTGGGATGCTTTCGAGTTGTGCAACTAGCCATGCCAGTTGACGATCGCTGGCGGCCAGCGGGTCACCGCCAGACAGGATTGCTTCATGGATTGAGGTATCTGCGCGTAAGTAATCCAGCGCTTCCTGCCACTGGGCCCTGGAGGGTGAATTATCGCTATAAGGGAAGTGACGCCTGAAGCAGTAGCGGCAGTTGATTGCACAGTTAGGGCTTGCAATAAGTAGCACGCGGCTAGCGTATTTGTGAATAAGCCCTTTGACTGGCCGGTGTTCGGCCTCCTCCAGCGGGTCTAATACGTAGCCCTGGGGCGTTAGGGTTTCATCGCTAACAGGCAGCACTTGGCGCAGCAGTGGGTCTGCCGGGTTATTTGGCTCGATACGTGCCAGGTATGCTTCAGGGACGCAGATATCAAACAGCGTGTGTCCAGCAGACGCGCCGGGCAGCCACTGGCTGGTCAAGCCAAGGCGTTTGCAAAGCGCATTTGGGTCGCGGATCGCTTGGGAAAGCTGCTGCTGCCATGAAAGAGATACCTGGGCAGGCATCTGCTTAGCGGCGATAATGATGTTCTCCTGCAAAAAAGCCCTCCTTCGGGTTATCATGCGCGCACTTATTTAACGACGCCATTTACAACGCTACTGGTATATCACCAGGCCAATGGCGGCAAAGTATGGCGTCGCGCACCACATACTGAAACAAATAACTGACATGGATAATTGAGAGACATTTATGGCGAACTATTCTACCAATGAATTCAAGGGCGGTTTAAAAGTAATGCTCGACGGCGACCCCTGTTCGATCGTTGAGAACGAACTGGTCAAGCCGGGCAAAGGCCAAGCCTTTAACCGCGTTAAGTTGCGTAACCTGATGACTGGACGTGTCGGTGAGAAGACTTTCAAATCTGGTGATTCGCTGGAAGGCGCTGACGTCATGGATTTGGAGATGGAGTACCTCTACACCGACGGTGACATGTGGCACTTCATGAAGACCGACGGTTCCTTTGAGCAGTACGCCGTGGAAAAGAAAGCCTTGGGCGATACTGAAAAATGGCTCAAAGAGCAGGTGCCTTACACGATTACGCTGTGGAATGACAAAGCGATTTCCGTTACGCCGCCTAACTTCATTGAACTAGAAGTCGTTGAGACTGACCCCGGTTTAAAAGGTGATACGGCGCAAGGCGGCTCTAAGCCTGCGACGCTTTCATCTGGTGCTGTGGTTCGTGTCCCCCTATTTATTAACCAGGGTGAAGTATTGAAGATTGACACGCGTTCTGGTGATTACGTGTCTCGGGCATAAACGCCGCTTTAGGGCACGGCGGTCAGTTAGCCGGGAAAGCATCTGTTTTATAAAGCCACGCGAAGCACGCGTGGCTTTATTACGTTGGAGGATACTTAAATGAGAGCTAACTGGCAGCCAACTGCGACGATTGAAACGCTGTACGAGCGTGCTCGCTTAATAGCCATTGTGCGGGCTTTTTTTGCCCAGCGAGGCGTGCTGGAAGTGGAGACGCCGGTATTAGGGCACGGGGGCAGCACAGATGTGCACTTAGCGTCGCTTTCTACGTTAGCGCGCACCGATAAGGGCCAGCGCAAGCTGTGGCTGCAAACCTCTCCAGAGTTTCATATGAAGCGCCTTCTTGCGGCAGGAAGTGGGCCAATCTTTCAGCTTGCCAAGAGCTTCCGTAATGGGGAGGTGGGTGCGCGGCATAATATCGAATTTACCATGCTGGAGTGGTACCGCCCTGCATTTACGCTGGCGCAGCTGATTGATGAGACCACCACGCTGGTTGCCAATGTGCTGCCAAGCTTTGCAGGTCCGGTGGTGCATTATCGCTATCGGGAGCTGTTTCATACTTACTTAGCAGTTGATCCATTTACTACCTCGCTAGAGACCTTGCGGACGTTGGCTGCAGAGCGTGGCCATATGTCCGCTCAAACGCTAGCAAAAGAGGGGCGTGATACCTGCCTGGATCTGTTGATGAGCATGGTGATTGAGCCGCAGCTAGGCCAACAGGAGCTAAGTGTTGTGCTGGATTACCCGGCTAGCCAAGCGGCGCTGGCGCGCCGCCATCAGGATGCCGACGGCGAGTGGGTCGCCTCCCGTTTTGAGCTTTACCTAAACGGTGTTGAGCTGGCAAATGGTTATGATGAACTGATTGATGCTGAAGAGCAGCGCCAGCGATTTGAAGAAGATAACGCTGAGCGGCGTCGACTGGGCTTGCCGGAAGTGGATGTGGATGAGCGCCTGCTGGCCGCACTTGAGCGCGGTATGCCAGAAAGCGCGGGTGTGGCGCTGGGGATTGACCGTTTGATTCAACTGGCAATGGGCAAAGCACGCCTGGAAGACGTGCTCGCGTTTTCAACGCCTAACTGTTAGCCGTTAAGGTGACCCCAGGCGTTGCCCCATTTCTACCTTGGCGCCGAGCGGGTTGTTGTCAAAGTTGATTGGTTTGGCAAAGCACATAACGACGGTAGAGCCGAGCTTGAATCGGCCCATTTCAGCGCCTTTTTCCAGCACAATAGGCTGCCCAAACTGCATGCGCTGGGGGTGACCAGAAAGCGGTGTTACTTGGCCCGACCAAACGGTTTCAATAGCGGCGACAATCATCGCGCCAACCAGCACCATGGCCATGGGGCCATTTTCGGTATCAAAAATACATACCAAGCGCTCGTTACGGGCAAACAAGCCTGGCACGTAGTTGGCCGTTGCTTGATTCACTGAAAAAAGCCGCCCCGGCACGTAGATCATCTCCCTCAACGTCCCGGTGACCGGCATATGCACTCGGTGGTAGTCGCTAGGTGAGAGATAAACGGTGGCAAAGCTCCCGCCCATAAACTCCTCCGCCAGCGCGCTGTCGCCGCCTAGCAGGGTTTGTGCAGAGAAGGTGTGGCCTTTAGCCTGAACCAGTTGGCCTGCGGTTAAGCGGCCGTACTGGGAAAGCGTGCCATCGGCTGGGCTTAACAGGCCGTCGCCCAGTGGGCGGGCATCTGCCTTTAACGCGCGGGTAAAAAAGTCGTTAAAGGTAGCGTAGGCTGTAGGGTCTGGCTCCAGCGCTTGGCTCATGTCCACTTTAAAGCGTTTAATAAACGCCTTAATCAGGGGGTCTTTTACCCAGAGGTTATCGCACTGGGCGAACCTGCCGGTCAGGCGCGAAAGCGCGTGGTGGGGCAATGGGTATTGGAGTAGCGAAAAGGCTTTTTGGGAAAATGTCACAGTATTATCTTCACTTCTCAATCGGTGTGTCGTCGCGGTTGCCCCATTCACCCCAGGAGCCTGCGTAGCCGCGAATGTTGAAGCCTAGCGCCTTACCCACCAGCCACGTAAAGCTACTGCGGTGGTGGCTCTGGCAGTGGGTAGCAACTTCCATATCGGGTGTCAGCCCCATGGCCTGTAACTCGGTGATCAGCTCGGCGTAATCGCGAATACGCAGCGCGCGGTTGTGGTCCATGGCGTGGACCCAGTCCATATTTACCGCGCCCGGAATATGACCAAGGTGCTTGTTATTACCTTTCTCTCCGTCGTACTCCGCTTTGGAGCGAGCATCCCACACCGCGAACTGTTTATCATCCAGCTTCTGTTTGATTTCATCGCGGGTGATAAGCGCGTGCGGATTAAGCATCTCGGCGTGGTAGTCGCTTGGCGTGGGGGCGGCTGACTCAGTGCTCTCTTTTAAGCCGGCGTCTCGCCAAGCGTGGATACCGCCATTTAAATAGGAGTAGCGGGTGTGGCCAATCAGCTCTAGCGTCCACAGCAAACGTGCCGCCCAGCCACCGCCTTCATCATCGTAGGCTACTATGTGGGTGTCACGGGTGAGCCCCAGGGCGCTAAACAATTGCGAAAGAAACTCAGTGCTGGGCACATCGTTGGGTACCGGCCCTTCGCCGCGCATCAGATAGCGAAAATCTAGGTAAATAGCACCGGGCACGTGGCCCTGGCGATAGCTATCGCCGTTCGCCGGTACGTCGATGATCAATAGTTGTTCATCACCCAGATGCTCGTGCAGTTGCTCTGGCTCAACAATTAACGGCAGTACATTGGTTTCCGATGAGTGACTGACGGTGCTCATGTACGGCTCCCTGTCCTTGAACTTAAGGCAGTAAAATTTAAGGCAATAGTGCTAAGCGTTAGATTTAAGCGTTCAGACTATCGAGAATACGTCGGTAGCTGGCAAAGCGTTCTGGATGAATCTTGCCTGCCTCAACGGCTTCAAGTAAAGCGCAACCCGGCTCATTTCGGTGGCGGCAATCACGGAAGCGGCAGCGGCCAATATACGGATGAAATTCAATAAACCCGTCGGTGACTTCTTGCTCATTAAGATGAATCAACCCAAATTCACGAATGCCAGGGGAGTCGATTAGCTCACCGTTGCTCACCTCATCACTGCGCATGGCATAGAGCCTGGCCGTGGTGGTGGTGTGCGTGCCTTTACGCGAGTCTTCAGACAGCGCGCCGATGCGCAGGGTTTCGTCGGGAAGCAGAAGGTCAATAAGCGATGACTTGCCGACACCGCTTTGCCCAACAAATACCGACGTACGCCCTTCCAGCTGCTGGCGCAGCGCTTCAAGGCCTGCATCGCTGGCAATAGTGGTTCGCACCACTGGGTAGCCTAGGTTGCGATAGCGCTCTAACAGCTTACCTAGCTCACCGCCATCTTCAGGCAGTAGGTCGGTTTTGTTAAGTACTAGCACTGGCGCAATACCCGTCGCCTCGGCAGCGACCAAGTAGCGATCAATTAGATTGGGATGGGGGGCTGGCTCAACGGCAAATACGATCAGCAACTGGTCGATATTAGCTGCCACGGGTTTAAGCTGGCCGCGGGGATCTGGGCGCTTAAGCACGCTGTCGCGCTCTTCTCGTGCCACCACCACGCCAGAGCCATCCTGGCCTGCTCGCCAAATCACTCGGTCACCGGTCACTAAGCCATCTAAATTGGCGCGCAGATGACAGCGAATGGGCGTGCCGTCGGCATCGCGCACTTCTAGCGTGCGGCCAAAGTGTGCCATTACCCGGCCCGGCTGTTCGGCACCGTATTCGCCGGCGGCGAGTTTCTCTGCGTCCTTTACATCGCGCTTTTCTGCGCGCTGGGCACGTTCCGCCTGGACTTTATCGACTCGCCACTGCTGCTGGCGACTTAATTTACGTTTGCTCATGACCACCCGATGCTCGGTACAATAGGGGCATTGTACCCACCTGGGCACTCGGCTGTCCTGTATAGGGTGCTGGTGACGACAATATAAGCGACACTTTTACTCAAATCGCCTTATCGAGTGGCGATACCGGCCAAGGAATGAATGTAATGAGCAAGCAACTTGCTGACAGTGTCACACCGCGTGATGATTTATTGGTGTGGATTGATTTGGAAATGACCGGCCTGGACCCTAACAAAGAGCGCATCATCGAGGTGGCGACGCTAATTACCGATGCGGATTTAAACGTGGTGGCGGAAGGGCCGGTGATTGCGGTGAAACAGCCTGAGAGCCTGCTGGCGCAAATGGATGACTGGAACCAGAAAACCCACGGCGAGTCGGGCTTAGTCGCTCGTGTTAAAGCAAGCCAGGTGGAAACAGCCGAAGCCGAGCAGCAAACCCTAGCGTTTTTGCAGCAGTACGCAGTGGCGGGTTCGTCGCCCATGTGTGGTAACAGTATTCACCAAGATCGGCGCTTTTTAGAGCGAGAAATGCCTGCGCTGCTCAATTTTTTCCATTATCGCAATCTCGACGTGTCGACTTTGAAAGAACTGGCGAAGCGTTGGAATCCTGGTGCCCTGGCAGGCTTTAAAAAGTGCAACGTGCATTTGGCCATGGACGATATTAAAGAGTCGATTGCTGAGCTGGCCCACTACCGCAGTACATTTTTACGCCTTGACTCTGAGACAGATGAAGAAGAGTAAAGCGGTTAAGAGGCGTCACTGGTAATGCGCGCATGACGCTTGAGACGCTGTTCATCAAGCGCCCAGGTAACGTGCTCGCGCACGAGTTCGCTTGGGTAGGCCCTGCGCGCCCACAGGGCGGCTTCCACGGCCTCGCTCCAGGGTGCGTTGCCTAGGCCAACGGCGATATTGCGTAGCCAACGCTCATATCCAATGCGTCTGATGGGGCTGCCCGCCGTTTTGTCTAGAAACTCCTCTTCGCCCCAAGCAAAGAGGCTTAACAGGTCAGCACGGTCCAGGTCGTGGCGTGGCGCAAAGTCAGCCTCCTGGGTGATTCGGGTAAAGCGAGTAAAGGGGCAGACCAGCTGGCAGTCGTCGCAGCCGTAAACGCGGTTGCCCATGGCGCGGCGAAACTCAAGTGGGATCGCGCCGTGTAGCTCGATAGTGAGGTAGGAAATACACTTGCGCGAGTCGACCACTTTATCGTCAACGATGGCGCCCGTTGGGCAAGCCGTGCGGCAAGCGCTGCAGCTCCCGCAGTGTTCGTGTTCAAACGGTTCGTCTACTGGTAGCGGCAGGTCGGTGTAGAGCTCACCTAAAAAAAATAGCGAGCCAGCTTTAGGGTTGAGCAACATGGCATTTTTGCCAAACCAACCGAGTCCGGCCTTTTGTGCTAATGCACGCTCCATGACTGGCGCTGAGTCCACAAACGCCCGGTAGCCGAAGTCACCGACCTCCTGCTCGATTTTTTTTGCCAATTGGGCTAAGCGTTTACGCATTAATTTGTGATAATCGCGGCCAAGGGCGTAGCGGGAGACATAGGCTCGCTGAGGTTGGCCAAGCACCTTGGCGCTTTCAACTTCAGCAGGCAGGTAATCCATACGTACGCTGACCACGCGGCGGGTGCCTGGCTCTAACTCTTCTGGGCGCGTGCGTTTAGTGCCATGCTTTTGCATGAAGCCCATTTCGCCATGATAGCCCTGCTCAAGCCAGCTATTAAGATGGGCTTCGTGGGCGGCAAGCTGGGTATCGGTAATGCCTACCTGCTGAAAACCGAGTTCTCGTCCCCAGGTTTTGATTAGGTTGGCAAGACGCAGCAGCTCATTACTAGATAATGAAAAGGTGGTGGAGCTTGGCATGGTAAGTCAACGTTGGCGCGTTAAGCGCGCTATGCTACCGCATTAGTTGCCATCGCAAAATGTCGACGAAACATCGACGCCGTAACACTGTGATATTGCCGTTAATCGGCTAGCCCCGTTACCAGATTAAGGAGAGATCGTGCCCACGTTAAGTACTTCCTCGCTACGCCCCCTTTATAAAGCGGCTCAAGTGCGTGAACTCGATCGCCGGACGATTGCAGGGGGAATTGAAAGCTTTGCCCTGATGCAGCGGGCTGCCTCTAGTGCATGGCACAGTTTTCGTTCTCGCTGGCCCCAGGCGCGCAGCGTAACGGTACTGTGTGGCAGTGGTAATAATGGTGGCGATGGCCACGTGCTAGCGGCCCTGGCGATGCAGGCGGGGTTAAAAGTGCAGCGCATTACTCTTAAGCCTCTGCACGAATTAAAACAGGATGCCGCCCGGGCGGCAGAACTTGCGACTGCTGCAGGCGTGGGCTGCGAGGAGTGGCAGGCGGCTACCGCACTGGTAGGCGAAGTCATTGTTGATGCGCTTCTTGGTACTGGGCTCGCTGGAGATGTGGAAGGGGATATGCGCCGCGCTATTTTGGCGATTAATGCTGCCCACCAGCCGGTGCTGGCGTTAGATATTCCATCGGGCATCGCTGCCGATAGCGGGGCCGTGCTGGGGCTGGCGGTTGAGGCGTCCTGCACGGTTACGTTTATTGGCGACAAAATCGGCTTACACACTGGCGACGCCCCTGCCTACACCGGCGAGATCGATTTCCGCCCGTTAGGAGTGAAGGCCCAGGTGTTTTTTGACATTCCACCGACTGCTTGGCGGTTAGACGACTCGCTGCTGCAGGAAACGTTTACACCGCGTTCTCGAACTAGTCATAAGGGTAGCCTGGGGCATGTGTTGGTGATGGGTGGCGCACCAGGGTTTGGAGGAGCGGCCTTGCTTGCTGCCCAGGCGGCGGCGCGTTTAGGCGCCGGTAAAGTCAGTTTGGCAACCTCTCCTGATCATATAACGGCGAGTTTAGTGCGTTGCCCGGAAGTGATGGCTCATGCTGTTCGCGGCGCCGCGGAGGCCAGTGAACTGCCTGCGCAGGCCGATGTCGTGGTGGTAGGTCCAGGGTTGGGGCAGGGGGCGTGGGGTCAGGCGGTGCTACAATGCGCTCTCCAGTCACAGTCACCGCTTGTTGTCGATGCCGACGCGCTTAACTTGCTGGCCAGTCATTGGCCGGATCTGCGTCGCGATGACTGGGTCTTAACCCCTCACCCTGGCGAAGCCGCGCGGCTGCTGGGTTGCACGGTGGCAGATGTTCAGTCAGACCGCCCCGCAGCAGCGCAGGCGCTTCAACGCGCACGGGGTGGCGTTGTTATATTAAAAGGCGCGGGTAGCTTAGTGGCTGGGCCAACTGGCCTAGTCGTGTGCCCTTACGGTAATCCCGGCATGGCCAGCGGTGGCATGGGCGATGTGCTGAGTGGCATTCTAGGCACGTTGGTGGCCCAGTGCAGTAGTAGTGAGCAAGCCGCATGGTTGGGAGTGATGACCCATGCCTTGGCAGGAGACGAAGCTGCAAAAGCAGAGGGTGAGCGTGGCCTGCTAGCGAGTGATCTGGCATCCTATGCACGAGCGTTAATCAACCCGTGAAGGCGTCCAACATGCAAGTGCAATTGAAAGATGAAGTGACCCACGTTGCCTTCGGAGAGGCGCTGGGGCTGGCGCTAAAAGGCCACGGGCGTGTTTATTTAGAGGGCGACTTAGGTGCTGGAAAAACCACATTAACACGAGGGGTGTTGAGGGCTTACGGCTATCAAGGGGCGGTGAAAAGCCCAACCTACACCCTGGTTGAGCCTTACGAGCTAGCCGATCAGCGTATTTACCACCTGGATTTATACCGACTCTCTGACCCTGAAGAGCTTGAGTTTATTGGTGGTCGAGATGTGCTGGCCGACGACGCGCTCTGTCTTATCGAGTGGCCAAGCCGCGGTGAAGGTTGGTTGCCTGCGGCAGATTTACGCATTGAGCTTAGCGTTGCAGGCGTAGGACGGCTGGCGCTGTTGACGGCAGGCACTACCTTCGGTGAGAGCGTTGTGGAAGCCCTTGCCAAGCAAGCAGATGACATGCAACAGGAGCATGGTGTGACTCAATGGATATGAACGGCACGCTAAAGCACCTGGCTCGCATATTCGTAGCCGGGTGTTTAGCCCTTACAGCGAGCGTTTCATCGTTACAAGCGGCAACGGTTGAAAGTATGCGGCTATGGTCAGCCCCTGATCACGCGCGCCTGGTGTTTGATCTTTCTGCGGCGGCCACTGCCAATGTTTTCTCGCTGGATAACCCTGCGCGCCTGGTGATCGATCTTGACGAGAGCCGGATGGACACTGACGCCTCCACACTGCCTCTGGACGGCAGCGCTATTGATGCTGTCCGCACTGGAACCCGAGACGGCGGTGGCCTGCGGGTTGTGTTGGAGCTTAACCGTGAAATATCGCCGCGCCATTTTACGCTTCCCCCTAATGATCAGTACGGCCATCGTTTGGTGGTCGACCTTGAGTACCCGGGTGAGAGTGCGGTAGAAAATCCCATTGACCCTATTGAGGCGATGATCCGTGATCAAGAGATAATGGCCCAGCGCGCTAATGTACAGTCGGATGCGCAGGTGCCAGTCAGCCAAGCAGCGCCGCCCGCTGAGCAGCGTCCAGCAGAAGTTCAGCCAGCCCAGGCACATCCGCAGCGCGATATTATTATTGCCATTGATCCAGGGCACGGTGGTGAAGACCCAGGCGCGATTGGCCCTGCAGGCACCCGAGAAAAAGATGTTGTGCTGGAGATATCGCGGCGCTTAGCGGCAGAGATCAATAGTGCCAGTGGCTTTAAAGCGGTGTTGATTCGCGATGGTGATTACTATTTAGGGCTTCGTCAGCGCACTCAGCTTGCCAGGGATCAGAAGGCCGACTTTTTTGTCTCTATTCATGCTGATGCCTTTACCAGCCCACGCCCCCAGGGTAGCTCGGTGTATGCGCTTTCTCAGCGGGGCGCATCGTCAGAAACTGCCCAGTGGTTGGCCGATAGCGAAAACCGCGCAGATTTAATTGGCGGTGTTGATGGCAATCTTTCCCTGCGCGATAAAGATCAGGTACTGCGTGGAGTGCTGCTTGACCTCACCATGACCGCTACATTAAACGACTCGCTCTCCATTGGGGGGCAGGTGCTAGAGCAATTAGGGCGCGTTAATCGTTTGCATAAGTCTCGAGTGGAGCAGGCGGGGTTTATGGTGCTTAAATCGCCGGATATCCCCTCTTTGCTGATCGAGGTTGGATTTATTTCTAATCCCGACGAAGAGCGACGCCTTCGCGACCCAGTACATCAGCAGGGGCTATCCACTGCTATCTTTAAGGGCATGCGTGAGCATTTCGAGCGCAACCCGCCTCCGGCAAGCCTATTGGCCTGGCAGCGTGACAACCATCGCCGCCCGAGTGGTAATGAGTATCGAATCCAGTCGGGGGATACGTTATCGGCGATTGCAATTCGCCATGGTGTGCCCGTTAATCAGCTCCGGCAGGCCAACGACCTGAATGGCGATGTGATTCGTGTTGGCCAAGTGCTACGCATTCCTAGTTCATGATGATGAGTTTCTGAGGTGCCGGTTGACTGAATTGATTGCTACGCCAATGCGTATTCATGTGCTTGACCCCCGTTTGGCTAACCAAATAGCCGCGGGTGAGGTCGTTGAACGCCCGTCATCGGTGACCAAAGAGCTGATTGAGAATGCAATTGATGCGGGTAGTCAGCGCATTGAGGTGGAGATTGAGCAGGGCGGAGCTCGGCTGATCAAGGTGCGCGATGACGGTATCGGTATTGGTGAGCAGGACCTGCCGTTAGCGTTGGCGCGTCACGCCACGAGCAAAATCACCAGCCTTGAGGATCTAGAAGGCGTCAGCTCGCTGGGCTTTCGTGGAGAGGCATTGGCCTCGATCAGTTCGGTATCGCGGCTAGAGTTAGTCTCGAATGCCGAGGATGACCCGCGCCAAGGCTGGCGTGTTGTGGCTGAGGGGCGTGGTATGGACGCACGGGTGACGCCTGCCCCTCATCCCCGCGGTACCAGCGTCGCCGTGCGCGACCTGTTTTTTAATACGCCAGCGCGGCGCAAATTTTTGCGAACTGAGAAAACCGAATTTGCCCACGTTGAGGAGGCTTTTCGGCGCCAAGCATTGTCCCGTTACGATATTGCCTGGGTGCTGCGTCATAACCAGAAGGTGGTTCACCAACTGCCGCCGGGCGTTACGCCTGCCGCTCGTGAACGGCGCATTGCCTCGCTGCTGGGCAAAAGCTTTATCGAACACGCCCGCTATATCGAGCGCGAAGCGGGGGGGCTGCGATTAAGCGGCTGGGTAGGCCTGCCGACGCACTCCCGCTCCCAGGCGGATCAGCAGTATTTCTTTGTAAATGGCCGTGTGGTGCGTGACCGTTTGGTGGCGCATGCGGTGCGCCAAGCCTACCGCGATGTGTTATTTAACGGTCGCCATCCCGTATTTGTGCTTTACCTTGAGCTTGATCCAGATGTGGTGGATGTCAATGTGCACCCCACCAAGCATGAAGTACGCTTTCGCGATGGTCGTATGGTGCACGACTTTCTTTACTCTAGCCTGCACCACTGCCTGGCTGCTTCTAAACCGGATGATGAGCAGCAGGGTGATGCTCAACGCCCGCCAAGCTCCGAGCAGAGTATTGCTGTTGCTGGTGAAGCGCCGGGTGAGTCGGGAAATCAGCTCTCTGCGCCGCGCTGGCAGCAGCAGGGCATGCCGCTGGCAGAAAGCCCTGAGCGCCATCCCGGTGCCGAGCGGGTGCGCCGCTTTATGCAAGGCTATCAAGCACTGCACCCCGGCCACGAAGAGACCCTATTAACACCACAGCCAAGTGGCCCAAGTGCTAATCCAGTAAAGGTCAATGAAGTACGAGAAGCGCCGTTAAGCATGCCTGAATACGACGCCACCGCGGCGCCCCCGCTAGGGTTCGCGCTAGGCCAGTTGCATGGCGTGTATATTTTGGCGCAAAACGCCAAAGGCCTAGTGTTAGTGGATATGCATGCTGCTCATGAACGAATTGTTTATGAGCGCATGAAAAACCAGCTGGCGGCAGCCAAGGGGGTTGATGCCCAGCCGTTGCTAGTGCCGGTTTCTCTGGCTGCAAGCCGCACGGAAGTGGCCACCGCAGAGAGCGAGCGCGATGCCATTATCCAGCTAGGCGTTGAGCTAGACATAGCCGGGCCTGAAACCTTGCTAGTGCGGCAACTTCCGGCGCTGCTGGCTCAGGCGGACCCTGAAGCGCTGGTGCGTGAAATGCTTGAAGAGCTTTCGCGATTTGGCCGAACTCACCAAGTGGAAGCACGCATCCACGAGCTGCTTTCGACCATGGCTTGCCATGGCAGCGTGCGTGCCAACCGGCGGTTAACCGTTGATGAAATGAACGCGTTACTCCGCGATATGGAGCGTACAGAGCGCAGTGACCAGTGTAATCATGGTCGCCCGACCTGGACGCAAATGAGCATGAAAGCGCTCGATCGACTGTTTCTGCGCGGTCAATGAAAAAAAGGATGATATGTAAATGGAGGGCTGCGAGCTAATGGCGGATACACGCCCCTTGGCTATTTTTTTAATGGGGCCAACGGCGGCAGGAAAAACAGATACCGCCATCGCGTTACATGAAAAATTAGGGCATGAAATAATCAGCGTCGATTCAGCCATGGTGTATCGGGGTATGGATATTGGCAGTGCGAAACCCAGTGCCGCAGAACTTGCCCGGGCGCCGCACCGTTTAATTGATATTCGTGACCCCGCCCAGCCCTACTCCGCGGCGGATTTCCGTGAAGATGCGCTGCAAGAGATGCGGCAAATTAGCGCGGCAGGTAAGGTTCCCCTTCTGGTAGGCGGTACTATGCTTTACTACAAATGTTTGGTTGAAGGAGTGGCTAATTTACCCGCCGCCGATGCTGCCATTCGTCAGCGCTTAGAGGTTCAGCGCCAAGCAGAGGGGCTTGAAGGGCTGCACCGCTCGCTTATGGAAGTGGATCCCGCTTCGGCTGTGCGCATACATCCCAATGACCCGCAGCGCTTAATGCGTGCCTTAGAGGTGTACTACGCCAGCGGTAGGCCAATGAGTGCACTATGGGCGGAGCAGGAGCCTGAAACCTTTCCTTGGCGGGTGCTGTCGATAGCCTTAGCGCCTAATGACCGCTCTGTTTTACACAACCGAATTGCCCGACGTTTTAAAATAATGTTGGAGGAAGGCTTGATAGATGAGGTTGCCGCCCTCAAAAAGCGTAGTGAGCTTCATCTTAATTTGCCCGCCATGAAAAGCGTGGGCTATCGACAGGTGTGGGAATATCTAGACGACGAGTATGACCGAGCAGCGTTGTTAGAGCGCGGAATTATTGCCACCCGCCAGCTTGCTAAGCGACAGTTAACTTGGTTAAGAAGCTGGCCATCGCTTACGTGGGTAGATTCGCAGCAGCCAGACGCTTTGGATAAGGTGCTGAAATTCGTGCGTGAAAGCAGTCCTTAGCGTAAGATAGTCAGTTCGTAAGCAAGTGTTTTCGAGTGGCCGGTTGACCAGGCCTTTCGGGCAACAAGATTGCGGCGTAGCACCAGTAGGGCACGCCATTAATAACCAACCCCAACGACAGTTTTAGGGAGAGCAACATGTCCAAAGGGCAGTCCCTTCAAGACCCGTACCTGAATATTTTGCGCAAGGAGCGCATTCCGGTCTCTATCTTCCTGGTAAACGGCATTAAGCTGCAAGGCCAGATTGAATCGTTTGACCAGTTTGTCATCTTGTTGCGTAATACCGTCAGTCAGATGGTTTATAAACACGCTATTTCTACGGTAGTGCCCTCGCGCAATGTGCGCTTGCCAGCACAAGATCCAGCCGCGCCTGACGCGGAAATCTAAGCCCGCTGGATAGCAAGAGAGTCTATGAGGTATTGATTGTTTTTTGAACGCCCAGATGCCGGTGAAACGGCAGTACTTGTTCACGTTGACTTCCATGATGAACAAGCACGTGAAGACCCGGGTGAGTTCTTGGAACTCGTGCGCTCTGCTGGTGCAGAGCCCGCGACATTGCTCACAGCTAGTCGTCAGCGTCCTGACTCCCGCACGTTTATAGGGACAGGTAAGTTGGAGGAGCTGCGAGCAATGCTCGCTGCTCACGAAGCCGAACTGGTGATCTTCAACCACACGTTAAAACCTTCCCAAGAGCGCAACCTTGAGCGTGAGCTTAAGTGTCGTGTGCTTGACCGTACTGGCTTGATACTTGATATCTTTGCGCAGCGGGCAAGAACTCATGAAGGCAAACTGCAAGTAGAGCTTGCCCAACTTGAATACATGTCTACGCGCCTAATTCGCGGGTGGACTCACCTTGAGCGCCAGAAAGGCGGCATTGGCCTCCGTGGCCCTGGTGAAACTCAGCTTGAAACTGACCGCCGCTTATTGCGTGTTCGCATTAAATCGATTCATAAGCGACTGGATAAAGTGCGCAGCCAGCGTGAGCAGAACCGCCGCGCTCGCTCTCGGGCAGAAATCCACAGTGTATCGCTGGTAGGCTATACCAACGCGGGTAAGTCAACGCTGTTTAATGCGTTGACAAATGCTGAGGTATACGCGGCTGACCAACTCTTCGCGACGCTTGATCCAACGCTTAGGCGCCTTGAAATTGAAGATGTTGGCCCTGTTGTGTTGGCTGATACGGTCGGCTTTATTCGTCATCTTCCTCACAAGTTGGTCGAGGCGTTTCGTGCCACCTTGCAGGAGGCTGCAGAAGCATCGCTGCTGGTGCATGTGATTGATGCGGCTGACCCAGACAGAGACTTGAACGTTGAGCAAGTGAATCGCGTTCTAGAAGAAATAGGCGCCGACAGTGTGCCTATTCTTAAGGTCATGAATAAAATTGATAGGTTGGACAGTGCGCCGCGCATCGAGCGAGATGGCCACGGTTCGCCTGAAGTTGTTTGGCTGTCTGCTCAGCAAGGTCAAGGGTTAGAGTTGTTACATGAAGCGCTAACTGAGCGCCTGGCAAATGATGTTATCGGCTTTTCGCTGACGCTCTCGCCTGAGCAGGGCAAATTAAGAGCGGGCCTGCATGAGCTAAACGCTGTGCGTGAAGAGTCTTTTGACGAGCAGGGACACTCAGTATTAGATGTACGTTTGCCAAGGCGAGACTTTAATCAGTTAATGGCCCAGCTAGGCGAGCGCGCTAATACCTATTTACCGCAAGCGCTGCGCGAAACTGATGAATGGTAGCTTTTGACGCTGATAGTGGGCATTAGCAACACTTCCACTATCAGTTTTTATCTACTTGTTTGTAGAAAGATGGTACAAGATTGATACAGCAATAATATTAAAAAGCACGACGGCCCTTTCTGAGCAAGGCCGCGTGCAGGTGAACACCTTAGTGGAGACGAAGTATGGCCTGGAACGAGCCTGGTGGTGGTAACCAGCACGACCCCTGGAGCAGCGGTGGCCGACGCGGTAGTAACAGCGGCGGTGATCGTGGTGGCAACGGCGGTAATAATGGTGGCAACAACGGAGGTAACAACGGCGGCAATAACCAAGGGCCTCCCGACCTTGACGAAGCGCTGAAGAAATTCCAAGACAAGCTTAACGGTATGTTGGGCGGTGGCAAAAAAGGTGGCGGTGGTAAAGGGAGTGGTAAAGGAGATGGCGGTAAACCCCGCAACTCCTTGGCCCTACCTGGTCTGCTGGTTATCGTTGCCTTGGCTATCTGGGCCGCGTCAGGTTTCTATCTGGTTGACCAGTCTGAGCGCGGTGTCGTGCTACGTTTTGGTGAATACCAGGGCATTGTCGACCCTGGCTTGCAGTGGAACCCGCCGCTTATTGATGATGTGCGCATGGTAAACGTGACGCGGGTGCGTTCAGTATCGCAAACCCAGTCAATGCTTACCCGCGATGAAAACATCGTCGAAGTGGAAATATCTGCTCAGTACCAAGTGGCGAATCCGCGTGATTTCGTACTTAACGTTCGAGACCCAGGGCTCTCTATCGAGAACGCGCTCGATTCGGCGTTGCGTCACGTAGTGGGTGGCACCGACATGATTGAGATTTTGACCTCCGGTCGTGAAATTCTAGGTAGCTCGGTGGCAAGCCGCTTACAGTCTTACCTAGACGCCTATGGGGCAGGCATTCGTCTACAAACCATCAACATTGAGTCAACCTCAGCGCCCGAGCCGGTTATCGATGCATTTGATGACGTTATCCGTGCTCGTGAAGATCGTCAGCGTACGATTAACGAAGGTATGGCGTATGCCAACGCTATTATTCCAGCTGCACAGGGTCAGGCGCAGCGTGTGGTAGAGCAGGGGCAGGGTTATCGCGAGTCGGTAGTGGCTGAAGCACGAGGTCAGGCTAACCGCTTTAATGCGCTGTTAACCGAGTATCGTAATTCGCCCGCTATTATGCGCGAGCGTATGTACCTGGATGCTGTTGAAGAGGTCTTCGGTAATACACCTAAGGTCTTGCTAGATATTAGCGAAAATGCACCGTTGATGTATCTGCCCTTAGATCAAATGAGAGGCGGCTCAAGTGGCGGTAGCGCTAGCAGTAGTAACAGCAACAGTAATAGCAGTGAGGCGATTGATCCGCGTGTTTTAGATTCTCTGCGCAGTGGTCAAGGTAGTTCATCGTCCTCAGGTAATAGCTCCATTCGCAGGGAGGGCCGCTAAATGATTAATAATCGATCCCTGCTAATCGTAGGTGGCCTTGCCGCCGTGGCATGGTTGGCCAGTAACAGCCTGTATGTGGTGGATGAAACCGAACGTGCTGTTAAGCTCCGTTTTGGTGAGGTTATTGAAGAGAATATTCAGCCGGGTCTGCACACAAAAATACCGATTGCACAAACAATCCGTAAATTTGACACCCGCCTGCTTACGTTGGATACCGACACAAGTCGTTACCTGACCCTTGAGCAGAAAGCTGTAATTGTTGATTCCTTTGTTAAGTGGCAGGTAATCAACCCGACACGTTACTACGAAGCGACTGCGGGCGATGAGTTGATGGCTATTCGCCTGATTCAGCCTCGTGTCGACGAGAGCCTACGTAACGAGTTTGGTCGACTTAACTTGCAGGAAATCATTGCAGAACGCCGTGATGACCTGATGACTGGGCCAACATCTGAGCTTGACGAGCTAATGCGTGAAGAGCTGGGTGTGGCGATTCGTGATATTCGTATCAAGCGTATTGACCTCCCACAAGATGTTTCGGCTGCGGTATTTGAGCGGATGCGTTCTGAGCGTGAGCGTGAAGCTCGTGAGTGGCGTGCTCAGGGTCAAGAAGAGGCCGAGCGGATTCGCGCTAACGCGGATCGCCGTCGTCAGGTACTGCTAGCCCAAGCTAACGAGCGTTCTGAAACGCTGCGTGGTGAGGGTGATGCCGAAGCAGCCGGGATCTTCTCTCAGGCGTATAGCCAGGATCAGGAGTTCTTCGCTTTCTGGCGTAGCTTGAACGCTTATCGTGAAAGCTTCGCAGGCGATAACAACCTGCTGGTGCTTGAGCCAGATAGCGATTTCTTCCGCTACCTGCGCAGCGCTGCACCCAGCAACGGCGAGTAAGTTTGCTGCCGCAACCCCAGCAGGCATGATGCATACCTGCTGGGGTTCATCTGGCGCACAAACGTGATAGGCTTTATTGACCGGGCGTCGCCCGGTTTTTTTGTGGCCCTCGTTTCACTAATGCTCTTCTGGATGCGCATCAAACGCGTAGCAGAGGGGCTGGGTAGAAGGGCCTTCATCGTCTCGCAGGATTGTTCACATGACCATCGCTGACCGCTGGCTACTGCCCGACGGCATGGATGAGGTGCTGCCGCCTCAGGCAAGCCGCATGGAAGAGCTGCGCCGTGCGCTGCTTGATCTCTACCATTGCTGGGGCTACGACCAAGTAATGCCGCCACCGGTGGAGTTTTTGGACTCTTTGCTCACCGGTACCGGCACCGATTTAGATCTCCAGACGTTTAAACTGACAGATCAACTAACCGGCCGAATGATGGGGGCGTCTGCGGATGTTACCCCACAGGTAGCGCGTATGGACGCGCATTCGCTAAAGCGTCAAGGGCCAGTACGTCTGTGCTACTGCACCAATGTGCTACGTGCTAAAGCTGATCAGCACCAAGGCGGGCGTAGCCCGGTTCAAGTAGGCGTTGAGCTGTTCGGTCATGCAGGCTTGGAGGCTGACGGCGAAATTATTCATCTGGCGCTGTCTAGCTTAAAAGCCGCTGGGGCTGAAGAGGTTCACTTAGCGCTAGGGCATATTGGCATCTACCGGAGCCTGGTAGAAGCAGCTGCGTTGAGCGATGAGCAAGAGCGAGGGCTGTTTGCAGCGCTGGCGTTAAAGTCGCCCGGGCAGTTGGCTGAGCAGGTCAGTGCTAGTGTTAGCGACCCCGTGCTAGCCGATATGCTAATGGCGTTGGGCGAACTGCATGGCGATGCAAGCGTGCTGAGCGAGGCCCGTGAGCGTTTTGCTGGCGCGCCTGCCTCAGTGACCGCAGCGCTTGATCAGTTAGAGGCGCTCTATAAAGGGGTGTTGGCACGTTTTGACGTATCGCTCTATTTTGATCTAGCAGAGCTACGCGGCTATCAATACCACACGGGTATGATGTTTGCGGCTTATGTACCAGGCTATGGACATGCGCTAGCAAAAGGTGGACGCTACGACGATACGGGCCGTGCCTTTGGTAGAGCGCGACCAGCGACTGGCTTTTCAATGGATTTAAAACAGCTGGCATCATTGTCGTTAGCATCACCTAGCTGTGGGGCTGTTTGGGCGCCTGCCCAAGAAGAGGAGTCGCTTAACACTGCCATTGCTGCGCTACGTGAGCAGGGTGAACGCGTTATTCAAGCGCTGCCTGGGCAGCGTACTGGGCCGGCGGAGCACAGTTGTGACCGCCGTCTTGAGTTTATTGATGGCCGTTGGCAGACAACGGCCCTGACACAAGAGACGAGTGCATAATGGGTAAGAATGTCGTAGTCCTGGGTACCCAGTGGGGCGATGAAGGTAAAGGTAAAATTGTCGACCTGCTTACCGAGTCAGCCTCAGCGGTTGTTCGCTTCCAAGGCGGCCATAATGCTGGTCACACGCTGGTGATTGAAGGTGAAAAAACAGTTCTTCACCTGATTCCCTCAGGCGTGCTGCGTCCCGGCAAAACCTGCGTAATTGGCAACGGTGTGGTGCTATCGCCCGAAGCGCTTATTAAAGAGATTCGCGAATTGGAAGCCAAAGGTGTGCCGGTGCGTGAGCGCCTGCGCCTTTCGCCTGCCTGTCCGCTAATTCTGCCTTATCACGTACGCTTGGATCAGGCGCGTGAGAAAGCCCGCGGTGTGGCCAAAATTGGCACTACCGGGCGTGGCATTGGCCCTGCCTATGAGGATAAAGTGGCGCGCCGTGGCCTGCGTTTGGGCGATATGCTTCACCGCGAACGTTTTGCGTCCAAGCTTGGCGAAGTGTTGGATTACCACAACTTCGTCCTGGTGAACTACCACGGTGAAGAGGCGGTAGACTTCCAGGAAGTATTGGACAGCGCCATGCAAATGGCTGAAGAGCTTCGCCCGATGGTGACCGACACGGTCAGCATGGTGCATGACCTTCGTAAAGCGGGTGATAATATTCTGTTTGAAGGCGCCCAGGGCTCGCTGCTGGATATCGACCACGGCACCTATCCCTACGTAACCAGCTCCAACACCACCGCAGGTGGTACGGCAACCGGTTCAGGCGTTGGCCCGCTATACCTGGATTACGTGCTAGGTATCACTAAGGCGTACACTACTCGCGTTGGTTCCGGCCCGTTCCCTACCGAGCTATTTGACGTTGACGGTCGCCACCTGGCCGAGCGTGGTCATGAGTTCGGTGCCACTACTGGCCGTCCGCGTCGTTGTGGCTGGTTTGACGCTGTAGCGCTGCGTCACGCGGTGCAAATCAACTCGGTATCAGGTATCTGCTTAACCAAGCTGGATGTACTGGACGGCCTGGAAAATATCCGCGTGTGCGTTGGCTATCGTAGTAAAGATGGTGAAGTGCTGGATAATCCGGTTGATTCGGAAGGCTATGAGGCAATCGAGCCGCTTTACCACGACCTACCGGGCTGGAAAGAGTCTACCCTGGGCGCCAAACGCGTAGAGGATCTGCCTGCTAACGCTCGAGCGTATATCAGCTTTTTAGAAGAGCAGGTAGGCACCAGTATTGATATTATTTCCACGGGACCTGACCGTGTCGAAACCATTGTGCTGCGTAACCCATTTCACGACTAAGCATATGTTGTGATTTAGCAGTATAAATAATAAGTAGCGTGAAGCTGCGTAAGCAAAAGGGAGGGGCGATCTAATCGCCCCTCCCTTGTTTTTTAGCGGCACAGAACGTTAGAAATCGATGCCGCGGCGCGCCTGTAGGCCGTTATTGAAGGCATGACGCACTTCCTGCATTTCGGTTACTGTGTCTGCCATGGCCACCAGATCACGGTGGGCATTACGCCCGGTCATAATCACAGTTTGCTCCCCAGGGCGATTGATGAGCGCCTGCTTAACGGTGGCAATATCTAAATATCCAAACTTCAGCATGTAGGTAATTTCATCTAGCACGACTAAGTAGGTGTCAGGGTCGGCGAGCATTTTCTCGGCCTCTTGCCATACGGCTTGGCAAGCCTGGGTGTCGGCCTCTCGGTTTTGGGTATCCCAGGTAAAGCCAGTGGCCATAATTTCAACGCTTAAATTCGGGTCTTCCTCCAAACGGTTGCGCTCACCGCACTCCCATTGGCCTTTAATGAACTGCACAACACCTACTTTATAGCCGTACCCTAGCGCTCGAGTAACGGTGCCCCAGGCGGCCGTTGTTTTGCCTTTACCGTTGCCAGTATTTACCAGCAGCAGCCCACGCTGCTCAGTGGCATTGGCCACTTTTTCATCGACGCGGGCTTTCAGTTTTTCCATGGACGCCTTGTGGCGTGTATCGCGATCACTCATGGTGGCTCCTGGGTACTTGGTTATCTTGACGTTGATTAGGGTAAGCGATCTTTAAAGAATTAACACCATTTTGCATAAGGTTTGTATAAAATTTATTACTGCTTGGAGAGGTGCCTACCTAACTAAAAATCTCGCTGTTTAGTAAGAGGATTGGCCGGGCAGGGGCTTGCTGCTCTAGAATAGTGGGTCATGTCTTGTCAGGAATTACGCCATGCCCTCATTTGATATTGTGTCCGAATTTGATCAGCACGAAGCATCTAACGCCGTTGACCAAGCAAATCGCGAAGTTCAAACCCGTTTTGATTTTAAAGGGGTCGATGCAAGCTTTGCTCTGGAAGGTGAAAAAGTTCAGCTAGAAGCAGAAGTCGACTTTCAGCTCAAGCAGATGATTGAAGTGCTGCGCAACCGCTTGATTGCCCGTGGTATTGACGCCCGTTGCATGGATATCCAGGACGCGCTGCTTTCGGGCGTTAAAGCACGCCAGGAAGTGGTGCTTAAGCAAGGGCTTGATCCGGCAGAAGCCAAAGATGTGGTGAAGCGCATCAAAGCTAGCAAATTAAAAGTACAGGCTCAGATCCAGGGCGAAAAAGTACGTGTGACGGGTAAAAAGCGCGACGATTTGCAAAACGTGATGGCGCTGCTGCGTGGCGAAGAAGGTCCTGAGTTGCCGCTGCAGTTTGATAACTTCCGCGATTAATCTGCGCGCTACTCATTTGATGCGATAGCGCCCGATGCGGCGCTATCCACACACTTAAAAGCTTACAGGAGTCACGCACTATGTCTGATCCGCAGCCGGTTTACTTAAGCGACTATCAGCCGCCCGCCTACCACGTTACCCATACCGAGCTGACGTTTGATCTTGACCCCACCGCGACTCGCGTTAAAGCGCGATTAATGATTGAGCGCCACGCTGAGGCAAGTGTTGATGCTCCTCTGGTGCTAAATGGCGAACACCTGACGCTAGTTAAGCTCGCCATTGATGGCAAACCTCTCACTGATACAGATTACCAGCGTGATACCGACACGCTGCGTATTGAAGGCGTACCCGCATCGTTTAGCTTGGAAAGCGAAGTGGAAATTGCGCCTAGCAGTAACACCGCGTTAGAAGGGCTCTACCAGTCCAATGGCATGTACTGCACCCAATGCGAAGCAGAGGGCTTTCGGCGGATTACTTTCTACCCTGACCGTCCCGATGTGATGGCGACCTTTAAGGTCACCGTGATTGGTGACGCTACGAGCGAGCCAGTGCTTTTAGCCAACGGCAATCCCGTTGATAAAGGTACAGTGGATGGCGGCCGTCACTTTGTGACCTGGGAAGACCCGCACCCTAAACCGTGCTATTTATTTGCGCTGGTAGCCGGTGACCTGCGTAAAGTTGAAGACCATATTACGACCATGAGTGGGCGTGACGTAACGCTCCAGCTTTGGGTAGAGCAGGATAATCTCGACAAAACCGAACATGCCATGGCATCGCTTAAGCGTGCCATGAGCTGGGATGAACAGACCTATGGTCGTGAATACGATCTAGATTTATTTATGATTGTGGCAGTGAACGACTTCAACATGGGTGCCATGGAGAACAAAGGGCTTAACATCTTTAACTCCGCGGCGGTGCTTACACACCCAAACACTGCAACAGATTCAGCTTATCAAAATGTTGAGGGTATTGTTGCCCATGAATATTTTCATAACTGGTCGGGTAATCGGGTAACGTGTCGAGACTGGTTCCAGCTGTCATTGAAAGAAGGTTTTACGGTTTTTCGCGACCAATGCTTCTCAGCAGATACCAATTCTGCACCGGTTAAACGCATTCAAGACGTGTCTTTTTTCCGCACAGCGCAGTTTGCTGAAGACGCTGGGCCAACGGCGCACCCGATCCGCCCCGACCACTTCATTGAAATCACCAACTTCTACACCCTGACGATTTATGAAAAGGGTGCAGAAGTGGTGCGAATGTTGCGTAACCTACTGGGTTGGGAAGAGTTCCGTCGCGGCTCTGATCTCTATTTTGAGCGCTTCGACGGCCAAGCGGTCACTATTGAAGATTTCGTCGGCTGCATGGCGGAAGTCTCCGGCGCTGATTTAGGCCAGTTTATGCGTTGGTACGCTCAGGCAGGCACGCCGGAAATTGATGCTCGTGGCGAGTATGACTATGCCCATGGTGAGTATCACCTCACGCTACGACAGCGCACGCCTTCAACCCCTGGCCAGCTTGATAAGCTGCCGCTGCATATTCCTGTGCGGATGGGCTTAGTAGGTACCAAGTCAGGGCAAGACCTTACGCTGACCCTGGAAGGCGAAAAGCTAGGTAAAGACGCAGTTATTCACCTGCGTGAAGACGAGCAAACATTTGTATTTACCGATGTAGCAGAAGCGCCGGTGCCTTCATTGTTGCGCGATTTTTCGGCACCCGTAAAGCTGCACTTTCCTTACTCCCGTGAAGACTTAGCCTTCCTACTTACCCACGATAGCGATGGTTTTAACCGCTGGGATGCTGGGCAGCGTTTGGCTATGCTGGCGCTGGATGATCTAATTGCCGCCCATCGTAACGGCGTCGAAAAAGTCATGGATGGACGTGTCGTTGAAGCGTTTAGAACGTTATTAACCGGGCAAGTGAGCGATAAAGCCGTGCTGGCTGAAATGCTGACACTGCCCTCAGAGGCATATATTGCTGAGCAGCAGCCTATTATTGATGTTGATGCGATTCACGCTGCCCGAGAGTTTGTGCGCCAATCGCTAGCGATGGCGCTACGCGATGAATTTCTTACTATCTACAATGACAACGTAAGTGAAGAACGTTACGCCCCGTCGCCAGAGCAAATTGCTCAGCGGAGCCTTAAAAACGTAGCGCTTACGTATTTAATGTCGATCGAAGATGAGCAGGGGCTGGCACTGTGTGAGGCGCAATTTGCTGCGGATCATAATATGACCGATGTGCGTCACGCGTTAACACTGCTGGTGCATAGCGACCGCGATGACCTTGCCTCACCAGCGCTGAAAGCATTTGGACAGAAGTGGGCGCACGATCCGCTTGTCATGGATCAATGGTTCACGATTCAAGTATCGCGGCCGCAGCCAGATGTCCTGGAACGAGTCGAGTATTTAATGCAGCACCCGGCGTTTTCAATTAAAAATCCCAATAAGGTGCGTGCGCTGGTAGGGGCCTTTGCTCAGAATAGAGTCAATTTCCATCGCTTAGATGGCAAAGGCTATGCGTTGCTGGCTGATGTGGTTATTGAGCTTAACCGGATAAATCCTGAAATAGCCGCGCGACTGATTACGCCGCTAACTCGCTGGCAGCGCTTTGATGAAGTGCGCCAACAGTTGATGCGTGAGCAGCTTGAGCGCATTAAGCGCGAGCCGCTATCATCGAATGTGTTTGAGGTGGTCGAGAAAGCGCTGGCCTGATAGGCGCTAGCGAATTAACCATGGAAAGGGAATACCTAGGTGGACGATTCACAGCAACGTTATTTACTCATTATTAACGGTAAGTCTGCCGGTAATCCGGAACTTCGCGAAGCCGTTGAAGAGCAAAGAGAAGCAGGGAAGCATATTATCGTTCGTTCAACCTGGGAGGGGGGTGACGCGGCTACATTTGCTGCTCAAGCGGTTGAGTTAGGGGCAACCTGTGTGGTTGCCTGCGGCGGCGATGGTACTGTCAGCGAAGTGGTTAATGGCTTGATGCAGCTAGCGCATGATCAGCGTCCTGCAATGGGTATTGTGCCCCTTGGCAGCGCCAACGATTTCGCTACATCTGTTGGGCTGCCACTGGAACCAGGGCCTGCATTAGCCGCGGCTTTGACCCTATCAGCGTCGCCCATTGACGTGGTGCGCGTGACCGCAGAAGCGAAAGGCGAGGACTTCACCAGCTACTATGTCAACATGACGACGGGTGGCTTCGGGGCTGAAATTACCTCATCCACCCCCAAAACGCTAAAGCGCATGCTGGGTGGGGGGGCTTATTCGCTGATGGGCGCATTAAAGGCATGGCGGCACCGAAGCTATCGCGGCACGCTGTACTGGGGCGATGAGGAGCGCAGTGCTGAATTATTGCTATTAGCACTAGGTAACGGGCGCCAGTCGGGTGGAGGGCAAGTATTAGCGCCCAGCGCTAAGTTGGATGACGGCCGCTTAGATGTGCTGGTGGTTAAGGATTTTACCTCTGTTTTAGAGCTGCCAACGTTAATCAGCGAGTTGCAGCAGTTCCCTAAAGAAGGTCGCTATGTGAGCTACTTCACCGTCAGCCAGCTAACGGTGACCACCCAACAGGATGACCCTCCCTGGCCGTTAACGCTGGATGGGGAAGCGCGGCATTATGACCGATTCTGCATGGAGATTGTGCCACTGGCATTGAAGGTGCTGCTGCCTGATGAGTGCCCGCTATTGGTAGCGAATGACCGATGCTAAAGGCGGCTGCTATTTTTAGCGGCTGCTACAATATTTAAAATATAGCCACCTGAGGAGAATGGTTCGATGGTAAATCGTTTATGGATACCTGCGCTTGCTGCCCTAGCACTGCTGCTAAGTGCCTGTGGTGATAGCCAGGAAGAGCCTACTGTCGCCCCTGAAGAGAGTGCATCGTCCGTATCAGATGATGAGGTGGTTCAACAGGAAGATGCGCCTGCAGCAGCAGAGAATGCCGCTGAAATGCCCGATCCTGAAGAAATTGAGGATGAAGCAGAAGCGCGTCAAGCCGCTGAAGAGCTTGAGCAGGCCGAAGCGTTACGCGCTGAAGGTGAAGATGAGTTGGATGAAGAGCAGCCCCAAGGCGCTGAAGAGATACAGGCCGGAGAAGACACCTTAGCTGCAGACCCAGAAGATGCGTTAGATGAAGCAAGCGCAATGCCTGGGGAAACAACACGTTCAGATGTCGATGATGTTATTGCCGAAACAGAGCGCCGTTTTGAAGAGGCCCAGCGCCGATTAGATCAACAGTTCCAGGAAGTAGAGCAGCAGTCCACTGCCCTGGAGCCGATGGAGAGTGAAGACTTTTCCTCAAGCTGGGAAACGGAGAGCAGTTTGCCAGAGAGCCCTCGTTTAGAGGATGACCTGGAAGCCACCGATGTTGATGCGCTAATCGAAGATACTGAGCGTCGTTTTGAAGAAGCTCAGCAGCGCTTAAACGAGCAGTTTGAAGAGATTGAACGAGAACGTGCCAATGGTGCAGGTATCGATGGCTTAGAACCTTACAGTTCCGAAATGGATAGCTCAGAGGCGGCTAATAATCAGGAAGATGGCACAGAAGAAGCCGACACAGAAGAAAACGCTGACGATACAGAGGCAGAGCTTGAGAGCTTAAACGCCACTCAATAAGCCCTCAGGCGTGAATCTGCCCACAAAAAAGGCCCGCACTGCGGGCCTTTGGGATATTCGTAGTCGGCGCTGTTTTGACTGCTTTTAAACCGCCGTGTAGTCGTCGGTCACTCTGCCTTAGCCAATCGTTAATGGCTAGGCTAGGCTAGGCGGATGTTTGATGCCTGAAGGCCTTTTTTACCCTGGGTGACGTCAAAGCTAACCTTTTGACCATCCGGTAGGGTCTTAAAACCTTCTGCTTGGATTTCAGAAAAGTGTGCGAATAGATCGTCGCCCCCGTCATCAGGAGAGATGAAGCCATAACCTTTGGTGTCGTTGAACCACTTGACAGTGCCAGTTGCCATTGTTCATATCCTTAACATGCTTAGTGATGTAGCGAGCACTGATATTGCGTGCTCGCCAAAATCACTTTAGAAGCAAAAAAACAGCGCGTCCAGCGACGAATGAGCAACGCTTTATAACCTTTTGAGTTTATGTGATGGTGCAAATCACCCTTATAGATGGGCAATTTATTTCTTTTTTGATTGCGATTACGCTGCTTTCAATAAGTCCTGGAGTGGATACTCTGCTGGTAATACGTAATACCGCTCGCGGTGGCGTTCGAGACGGCGTGGTAACGAGCATCGCTATTTGTTGTGGGCTATTTGTGCATGCCACTATTTCAGCGCTGGGTATCTCTTTAATTCTGCTGCAGTCAGCATGGGCTTTTCATCTGCTTAAGCTTGCCGGGGCGGCTTACTTGATTTGGCTTGGGGTGGCTAGCCTGCTGACGGCTCGCCGAGGCACCGCGTTGCCTGTCCAAAGTGTTTTGCAATCCGCATCGCCAGTACCTTTCTGGCAACCGGTTAAAGAGGGGTTGCTCTCTAATGTACTTAACCCCAAAACGGTCGTGTTCTATATGGCTTTTTTGCCACAGTTTATCGCGCCAACAGACCCCGCTTTACTAAAGTCGCTATGGCTAGCCGGTGTTCACTTTGTGATTGCCAATATTTGGCAAATTAGCGTTGTGCTAATGGTGGGTGGGGCAAGTAGATGGCTGGCCAGCGCCCGTTTTGCGCAAACATTAAATGCAGCCACTGGGGCTGTGTTGATAATGTTTGGTGTGCGTTTAGCCCTAGAGCAGCGCCCGGTATAACCGGGCGCTAGCTCAAGCAATTAAGTCCGTTAAGTGATTAGCGGCGAACGAGGAGGGCTCGGTCATAGTGTACGGCCTGCTCATTCTCACTGAGCAGAGACACGCCGTCGCTATTCCCGCCGTTGGCTAAGCTTTCGAAAATAACGCGGTAGCTAAGGACTGCTTGAACATAATCGCGGGTTTCCCGGAATGGGATACTCTCTACGAACAAATCAAATGACTCCACACCGCTACCCAGCCACTGGTCTACCCGCCCTGGGCCTGCATTGTAGGCAGCTGCAGCGGCTAGACGGTTGCCTTGATAGCGCTCAATTTTGTCGCGTAGATAGGTGCTGCCCAAGCGGATATTGAGTTCTGGATCCAGTACGCCATAGGGGCCTGGGTCGTTAAGACCTAACTGGCGGCTGACCTGGCTTGCTGTGCCTGGCATTAGCTGCATTAGGCCGCGTGCACCCGCTGGCGAAAGAGCAACAGGGTTATAGGCGCTTTCACGACGGGTAATGGCCATTAATAGGTAAGGGTCGACGCCGGTTAAGCGCCCCCAGTGCATAAAGCTGTCGTGATAAGCGGGGGGGAAGCGCCAGTCGAGGGCATCCCACATCTCAGCAGCAATGGTGGTTTGCACTAAGCGCGCATGCCACTGCTGGTGTGCGGCGTAGTCAGCAAGGGCACGCGCCTGCTGAAGAGAGCCATTGCGCACAGCGTGTAGCCACTCACTGTTTGCAAGCCCCTCTTCACCAATACGCAGTAACGCCTCGGTACGCTGTACGGCGGGCAGCTGTGCCGTTAGCTCTCTGGACGCCTCATCAAAATGATTGCGCTCTAAGTTGAGCTGATAAGGCTGATTGAGCCGTTCGGCAGCGGCAAAGCCGTAAAAGCTGCGGTCAGTGGCCGCTTGGCGATAGCGTGCTTCGGCAGCATCGTGGTTGCCGAGCTGATGGTTGGCCCGAGCCAGCCAATACTGCCAGCGGCTTCTCTCTTGCTGGCTGGCGGGCATTTCTGCAATCCAATGCATAACCTCTGTCCATTGACGCTCGGCCAGGGCCCGGCGAACCCGAAGTTCCAGTACGCGCTCACTTTCCAGGCTGGGTAATACACTGTCTACCCAACTTAGGGTGCCTGGCACATCGCGTACTAAGGCATAAAAAGCTAACTCTTCTTCAATCGGCTGTCGGTCGGCGGCTGCTAAGCTCAAACGTGGCCCGATCTCCTGCCAAGCAGTAAAGGCAGCGGGGGTGTTTTCCCGCGTGTAGCGCTGCATGGCGGCTTTGTAGAAGGCGGATGTGGCGGCACATTCAGGGCCAAGGCAGGTGGGTGCTGAGGTGAGTGCACGGGAGTTATTGCTGACAGACTCAACCGTATCGCGGGCCGTTTGCCATTGGCCGCTTAGAAGCCCGCCTAGATAACTACTTAAACGCTCTTCGCCCGCTTGCCACGCAAGCATTTTGCGCTCCCAAATAGCCGTAGCATTAATCGTTCCATCTGATCTTAGGCGGCTAAATAGGGCGTTACAGGCATCAGGCTGTGAGCTGCCTACCCGCCAAAGCGCAAGACCTGCTTCTCTAGCCTGCTGAGGCTCTCTGTCCAGCAGGGCAGTATAGTAATAGCACTGGCGGGCGGTGCCTGCGGGCTCGCCATCAGCGACTGCCAGCAAGTCGCCAAAGCGGCCTGCGTGGCCGTACTTGGCGATGGCTTGACCAAGCATCCACTCGGATAAGGGAGAGTCGGCATGCTGGTCTATAAAGCGCTGTATTTGGCTAGACGAAACATTCGGCAACTGGCCACGTAAGCGGTGATACTCAACGTAGCCACTAAGAATATGCCCCTCAATCGCGCGCTCATCAACCTGCTGCCACTGCTGCTGACGCGCTGCCTCAAGTGCATCGCGCATAGCTGCGTCGGAGGCTGCCCAAGAAACAACCGGTAACCCTACCAACACAGCCGCACAGAGGCTGCGAAGGGTGGAACGAAATGGCGAAGCCTGCATGGCACGTCCTCTTGCTGGCTAGCGGGCTAACAGCCGCTATAGTGAACTTAAAGCGTAAACAGTGTTCTGACAATCGTGACACTTAGAGGATTCAATTGCGATGACCCCATTATCCACTTGGTGGTTATTACGTCGACTTAAAACCCGCGTATGGGCAGTAAAACGCATCGGTCGTGCATTAAAGACATTTGTGCCGATGACCCGCGACGTAGTGCGCGGTGATTTTCGTCCGGTACCTTGGTCTGCATTTGGCATGATGGCGTTTGCCCTGGCCTATTTGATCATGCCCTTCGACCTCATTCCCGATTTTCTGCTGATTATTGGCCTGGTCGACGATGTAATAATTGTAGGTTGGTTGTTAAATCGCATCGATCAGCGCCTTGCCGACTACCGTGCTTGGAAGTACGACAGCGTCGATACTTATGCTTCTCCGCATTCAGCTTCTTGAAATCGCGCTGCCTAACCCCATATTGAGTTCACATCTTTTTCGCTTCCGCTTTCTGTAGCGGAAGCATTCAGTAAAACGTGAACAATGAGGGCTAAGCGCATGACTACTGCGACCCACGAAGAAACTCTTGGCTTTCAAACGGAAGTTAAGCAGCTCCTAAACTTGATGATTCACTCCCTGTACTCCAACCGGGAGATTTTCTTACGCGAGCTTATTTCTAACGCCGCCGACGCCTGCGATAAATTGCGTTACGCCGCGCT
The DNA here is from genome assembly GCF_017515565.1 of Halomonas sp. Classification (GTDB taxonomy): domain Bacteria; phylum Pseudomonadota; class Gammaproteobacteria; order Pseudomonadales; family Halomonadaceae; genus Vreelandella. The sequence continues at coordinate 6,907 of NZ_JAFWFN010000010.1, read as the reverse complement.
AGACAACGATGCGCTTTACGAAGGTGACAGTGAGCTGCGTATTGAAATTGAGCACGATAGCGTCGCTAACACCATTACCTTGCGCGACAACGGCATTGGTATGAATCGTGAAGACGTGATTGCTAACCTGGGTACCATTGCCCGTTCAGGCACGGCCGAGTTCCTTAAGCAGCTTTCCGGTGAGCAGCAAAAAGACGCCAAGTTAATTGGCCAGTTTGGCGTGGGCTTTTACTCAGGATTTATCGTCGCTGATGAAGTATCGGTACGTACCCGCAAAGCGGGCACTGCAGCTTCTGAAGGGGTTGAGTGGCGCTCCAAAGGCGAGGGTGAGTTCACGGTTGCCGATATTGAGCGTGAGATTCATGGCACAGAAATTACTCTGCATCTTAAAGAGGATGCTAAAGAGTTTGCAGACGACTACCGCCTGCAAAGCTTAGTGCGTAAGTATTCAGATCACATCGAAGTGCCCGTGCGCATGCCGAAAACTGAAACGGCAAAAGACGACGAAGGCAACGAGATAGAAGGTAGTGAAGTGACTACCTGGGAAACCGTCAACGAAGCCACCGCGCTTTGGGCACGCCCGAAGAGCGAGGTGTCCGACGACGAATATAAAGCGTTTTACAAGCACGTTGCTCATGACTTCAGCGACCCGCTAACCTGGAGCCACAACAAGGTTGAGGGCAAGCTTGAATACACAAGCCTGCTCTACGTGCCTGGTCGTGCGCCGTTTGATATGTTCGAGCGTGATGGCGCTCGTGGGGTCAAGCTCTACGTTCAGCGCGTGTTTATTATGGACGATGCCGAACAGTTCTTGCCGCTTTACCTGCGCTTTATTAAAGGCGTGCTGGATACCCGCGATCTATCGCTGAATGTATCCCGCGAGCTGCTTCAGCAAGATCCCAAGGTTGATAAAATTAAGGGTGCATTGACTAAGCGCGGCTTGGATATGCTCAAAAAACTGTCCAAAGACAGCGAGCAGTACCAGACGTTCTGGAATACCTTTGGTAGCGTGCTGAAAGAGGGGCCGGGTGAAGATTTCGCTAACCGTGAAAAAATTGCCGGTCTACTGCGCTTTGCTTCTACCCATACAGACTCTGCTGCCCAAGAGCACGCCTTGGCAGATTATGTTGAGCGCATGAAGGAAGGCCAGAAGAAGATCTACTACGTGGTGGCGGACAGCTTTAATGCGGCAAAAAACAGTCCACACTTGGAGATTTTCCGTAAGAAAGGTATTGAAGTACTGCTCCTCTCTGACCGTGTTGACGAATGGTTGATGAGCCACCTTACTGAGTTTGACGGTAAATCCTTTGCTGATGTGGCAAAAGGTGAGCTAGACCTTGGCGATGTGGAAGACGAGGCCGAGAAAAAAGCGCAGGAAGAGACCGCCAAAGCGAAAGAAGACTTGGTGAAACGCGTTAAAGAGGCGCTAAGCGACGGCGTACAGGACGTGAAAATTACCCATCGCTTAACGGACTCACCGGCCTGCGTCGTACTGCCGGAGCATGAAATGGGCTACCAGATGCGCCGCATTATGGAAGCCGCTGGCCAAAAAATGCCGGAAGTAAAACCTATTTTAGAATTGAACCCTGAGCATGCCCTGGTGGCGCGTTTGGAAAATGCCGACGGTGACCTGTTCGGCCAGTTAGCCCACATTTTGCTGGACCAGGCCATTATCGCTGAAGGTGGCCAGCTAGATGACCCGGCTGCTTACGTTAAGCGACTCAACAGTGTATTAACCGCTTAATGAACAGCTAACGCTGCCACGGCCCGCTTGAAACCCAAGCGGGCCGTTTAGTTTGGTAAGGTATGCCGCATACGAGTGAACAACTACCAGGATATCGTTATGGCTGAACAGCAGATCAATGTCGCGGTACTGGGCGGCGGCAGCTTTGGGACTGCGCTGGCCAGCATTGCTGCCGATAACGGCGCTAATGTGCGCCAGTGGATGCGTGATGAGGCGCTGGTAACGCAAATTAACCAAGAGCATCGCAACGGGCGCTATTTGCCGCACTACGCCATTAACCCGGTGGTACAAGCGTCCACGGATATGCAGGCCGTGCTTGAAGGTGCCGAACTGGTATTGATTGCGATACCCTCAAAGGCATTTCGTAGCGTGGTGCAGGCCGCAAAGCCTTGGCTGACGTCTACGCAAATTTTGGTCAGCACCACCAAGGGTATTGAGCAAGATAGCTTTTTACTGATGAGCCAAGTGCTGGAGCAAGAGACTGGCTTTACGCATATTGGCGTGATTGCCGGGCCTAATTTGGCATCTGAAATAGCCGATAAGCAGCTAACCGCCACGGTGATTGCCAGTGCTGACGCGCTTACCCGCACACGCGTGCAGCAAGCACTAGGCTGTGGCTATTTCCGCGTGTACGCCAGTAATGACCGCCACGGTGTTGAGCTGGGCGGCGCGCTTAAAAATATTTACGCCATTGCCGCTGGTATGGCGGCAGCGCTCGGCATGGGTGAAAACACCCGTAGTATGCTGATGACTCGTGCTCTGGCTGAAATGAGTCGCTTTGCGGTCGCCCAGGGAGCTAACCCCATGACGTTTTTGGGCTTAGCAGGGGTGGGGGATTTAATTGTTACCTGTTCGTCCAACTTATCCCGTAACTACCGAGTGGGCTTTGCTATGGGGGAAGGGCGCAGCCTAGAAGACGCTGTCTCGGCGCTTGGGCAAGTCGCAGAGGGCGTGAATACGGTTAAGCTGGTGTGTGAAAAGGCTCGCGAAATGGGCGTTTACATGCCGCTGGCTGAGGGGTTAAACCGCGTGCTGTTCGAGGGAGTACCTGCTCAGGAGATGGCGGGAACGCTGATGATGGGTGAGCAAAGCAGCGACGTTGAGTTTATCTTACCCCGTGAGGCTGTTCAGCAGGCGCACCGCAACAGTGGAGGCTGGCATGAGTAGCGGAGCGCACCGGCTGCTGATTATGCGTCATGGGGAAGCCGCCCCTGGCTTTCCTGATCACGCTCGGTTGCTTACGCCCCGTGGCCAACAAGAAGCTGATAGCATGGCGCGCTGGTTGGCATTGCGAATTGAGCAGGGCGAATTACCGCTACCCATACTGTATGCAAGCCCCTTTGTACGTGCCCAGCAAACGGCTCAGCGCTTTAGCGATGCCTTAGGCACGCCGCTAAACACCTTGGACTTTATTACGCCGGATGATTCACCTGCTGCCGTGAGTGATTGGCTGCTGAGTCAGCCTGAAGGTGAAGCGACTATGTTGGTCAGTCATATGCCGCTAGTGGGCGATTTGACGGGGCTTTTAGTAGAAGGGGTCGCTAGCCAAGGGGTCGGGTTTGCTACTGCGGCAATCGCGGAGCTGGACGCTGACGTGTGGGCCGCAGGCTGCGCGCGATTAATCCGTTTTACTCAGCCTGGCGAGTTGTTATAGCGATATAAAAAAGCGGCTGCCAAGGCAGCCGCTGCGTTCAATACAATATAGTCAATGCTAAGGATCATTTAGACCGCTGCATTAGGTTTTTTACAACAGCGCATCCAGTTTCTCTTTGAGCAAGCCGTTTACCTGCTGTGGGTTAGCGGTGCCCCGAGAGGCTTTCATCACCTGCCCCACAAAGTAGCCAATCATCTTGCCGCGTTTTTCAGGTTCGGAATCGCGGTATTGGGCCACTTGGGCCGGGCTTTCAGCGATCACTTGGTCGATCATCGCTTCAATGGCCCCGCTGTCAGTCACCTGCTTAAGGCCTTTGGTTTCAATGACCTCATCGGCAGACTCACCCTGGCCATTCCACAGCGCTTGGAAGACATCTTTGGCGGCCTTGCCACTAATGGTGTCGTCCAGTACGCGGCTGATCAGTTCGCCTAGCTGGCGCGCAGAAACCGGGCTGTTAGTAATGCTTAAGTTTTCGCGGTTTAGCGCGCCTGCAAGCTCGCCTTGCACCCAGTTGGCGGCTTGTTTGGCATCGCCGCATACTCGGTGTACTTCCTCAAAAAACTCGGCCATTTCACGGCTGGCAGAGAGTACGCTCGCGTCGTAGGCGGATAAGCCAAGCGCTGCTTGAAAGCGCGCCCGTTTGTCAGCGGGTAGCTCGGGCAGTTGGCTGCGCAGGTGCTCAAGGTACGCCTGATCCAACACCACTGGGAGTAGATCCGGGCAGGGGAAGTAGCGGTAGTCGTTAGCCTCTTCTTTGGTGCGCATGCTGCGAGTTTCATCGCGTTCGGGGTCAAACAAGCGGGTTTCCTGTACCACCTTACCGCCATCTTCGATCAGCTCGATTTGACGCTCAACTTCAAAAGCGATGGCCCGCTCGACAAAACGAAACGAGTTGACGTTTTTAATTTCCGCACGGGTGCCAAAGGCTTCCTGGCCTTTTGGGCGCACTGACACGTTAACGTCGCAGCGCATCGAGCCTTCGGCCATGTTGCCGTCGGAAATGCCCAGATAGGTGACGATGGAGTGGATCGCTTTGAGATACGCCGCGGCTTCTTTCGCGTTGCGCATGTCTGGCTCAGAGACTATTTCCAGCAGCGGTGTGCCTGCTCGGTTTAAGTCAATGCCGGTCATGCCGTGGAAGTCTTCATGCAGCGACTTGCCTGCGTCTTCCTCAAGGTGAGCGTGGTGGATGCGAATACGTTTAGTAGTGCCGTCATCCAGGGTTATCTCAACTTCACCGGCACCCACAATCGGATGATACATCTGGCTGGTTTGGTAACCTTTAGGCAAATCCGGATAAAAATAGTTTTTGCGGTCAAACACTGACACTTCGGGAATGTCGGCATGAACCGCAAGACCGAACTGCACCGCCATGGCGACGGCCTGCTCGTTAAGTACCGGCAAGACGCCTGGCAAGCCTAAATCAACGGCGCAGGCCTGTGTGTTTGGCTCTGCGCCAAAGGCAGTGGAGGCGCCGGAGAATATCTTTGAGCGCGTTGCAAGCTGAACGTGGACTTCAAGCCCAGTCACCGTTTCCCATTGCATTAGGCGTTCTCCTCGGCAAAAGCAGGAAGTTTTAAGTGCCAATCGGTGGCTTGCTGAAACTGATGTGCCACGTTAAGCAGCTGCGCCTCGGCAAAGTGGGTGCCCAGAATTTGTAGGCCGATAGGACGCCCACCAGCAAAGCCAGCCGGTACGCTAATGCCTGGAATGCCTGCAAGGTTTACGGCAATGGTGTAGATATCTTGCAAGTACATTGATACAGGGTCTTTTTTAGCGCCAAGATCAAAAGCAGGCGTAGGTGAGGCTGGCCCCATCAGTACGTCCACATCTTCAAAAGCGTCTAAGAAATCCTGGCGAATCAGGCGGCGTACTTTTTGTGCTTTAGTGTAGTAAGCATCAAAAAAGCCTTCGGACAGCGTGTGGGTACCGATCAGAATGCGGCGTTTAACTTCTTCACCAAAACCCTCAGCCCGCGAGCGGGTGTAAAGGTCAATCAAGTCAGCCGGCGCATCGCAGCGGTGGCCAAAGCGCACACCGTCGTAGCGAGATAGGTTCGAAGACGCTTCGGCCGGAGCAATGACGTAGTAAGCTGGAATCGCATAATGGGTGTGCGGCAAGCTAACTTCTCTCACCGTAGCACCTAACGATTCATAGACCTTCACCGCTTCGCGGACGGCTTTCTCAACCTCAGGGTCAAGGCCGTCGCCAAAATACTCTTTCGGTAAGCCGATTTTAAGTCCTGACAGCGGTGCATTGAGGGTCTCTGTGTAGTCAGGGACGCCGCGGGCAACGCTAGTGGAGTCGCGCACATCGTGCCCGGCAATCACATTGAGCAAATGGGCGCAATCTTCAGCGCTGCGCGCCATAGGGCCTGCTTGGTCAAGGCTTGAGGCGTAGGCGATGATACCGTAACGGGAGACGCGTCCGTAGGTAGGTTTCAAGCCTGTGATGCCGCAAAATGCCGCGGGCTGGCGAATAGAACCGCCGGTATCGGTGCCCATGGCGGCAGGTACTAGGCCTGCCGCGACGGCGGCTGCGCTGCCTCCGGAGCTTCCGCCAGGAACCGCTGAGAGATCCCAGGGGTTTTTTACCGCGCCGAAGTAGCTGTTTTCATTGGATGAGCCCATGGCGAACTCATCCATATTGGTTTTGCCCAGGCTGATGGTGCCAGCCGCGCTGAGTTTTTCTACCACGGTGGCATCATAGGGCGCGATAAAGTTATCGAGCATTTTTGAGCCGCAGCTGGTTTTCACTCCGTGGGTACAGAAAATATCTTTCAGTGCCAGGGGGATGCCCGCCAGCGTTCCGGCGTTGCCCGCTGCGCGTGCTTGGTCGGCAACATCGGCCTGATTGAGCGCTTGCTCAGCGGTCACAGTAATAAAGCTATTGAGCGTGCCATCGGCTTGCTCAATGCGCTGTAAAAAGTGCGAGGTAAGCTCGCGGCTGGAAAACTCACCGCTTTTAAGTGCAGCGGCCAGTTGGGTAACGGTTTTATCATGCATGACCCGGAAACTCCGTTCGGGGGCGAAAAGGAGAGGCGGAAGGAAGAACCGCGGCGCTGAATGCGCGGGCGGGTTATTCCACTCATTCCACTATTTATTCCACGACGCGCGGTACAAGGTAGAGGCCTTCTTCCACCGCGGGGGCGCAGCGCTGGAAGTTATCGCGCTGATTGGTTTCCGTTACCTCGTCGGCACGCAGGCGCTGGGTGGCATCCAGTGGGTGTGCAAGCGGTACAACACCTTCTGTATCAACGCTTTGCAGTTGATCGACCATCTCCAGGATGCGGCTTAGGTCGTCCACAAAGCCACTGGCTTGGTCATCGCTAACGGCGAGTCGGGCCAAGTGCGCGGCCCGGCGCACATGAGAGTCTTCAAGCGCCATGATCGAGATTTCCTCGCAAATGTGATGGAACATATTCCGCGTTCAGCGGTATACATACGGTCATCTTAAATTCGTCTTGTGTTGCAGACGTAGAAAATAGCCGCAAAAGGTACCACATATTG
>NZ_JAFWFN010000009.1 GCF_017515565.1 Halomonas sp. | reverse complement strand
GCTAAGCGTAGCCGCCCAGCCCCGGGGTTGTGGCCATTGTGCCCAGGGCGGCCCATAAGACTGCCGGGCAGTACGCTAACGTGCTGTTCGGTGTAAAGCCGTTGGCTAAACGCAATATCATCACCGCCCGGTACAGCGGGCCAGAGGTAGAAACTGGCCTCTGGGGTGGGGAAGTCCATCACCGGCGCTAATACCTCCGTCACGGCGCTGAATTTAGCGCGATAGGCATCACGGTTGGCCCGCACGTGGGTTTCATCTTGCCAGGCGGCGATAGAGGCGTGCTGGAGCGGTAACGACATCGCACAGCCATGGTAGGTGCGGTAGCGCTTAAACGGCGTGAGAAGATCCGTGTCGCCCGCGACAAAGCCAGAGCGTAGCCCCGCCAGGTTAGAGCGCTTAGAGAGTGAATGAAACACAACGCAGCGGCGGTAGTCATCGCGGCCTAGTTCGGCGCAAGCCTGTAGTAATCCAGGCGGCGGCGTTTTTTCATCCAGGTAGAGCTCGGAGTAGCACTCGTCAGAGGCGATGATAAAGTCGTGCTCGTCTGCCAGGGCAATCAGTTGCTTAAACTCGTCAAGCGGAGTTACCGCGCCGGTGGGGTTGCCCGGCGAACAGATAAACACGATTTGCACATCGCGCCAGGTCGCGGCATCAACCGCTGAAAAATCCGGGCGAAAGCCGTTTTCGGCGGTGCAGTCTAAGTAGAGCGGCTGTCCGCCCGCTAGCAAGGTGGCACCTTCGTAAATTTGATAAAACGGATTGGGCACGGCTACGTTGGCAGGACGGCTGCGATCGAGAGCTGCCTGCACGAAAGCAAAAATCGCCTCCCGCGTGCCGTTCACCGGCAGCACCTGGCGCTCGGCATCAAGTCCGGCTAAGCCAAAGCGTTGGGTGGCCCAAGCAGCAATGGTCTCGCGTAGCGCTGGCAGGCCGTTGGTGGCTGGGTAACGGGCCATTTCCAACTGGTGGGCCACCAGGGCTTCAAGCGCCGCTGGGTAAGGGGCGTGCTGAGGCTCACCGATGGTGAGGGGGATGTGCTCCAGTCCCGCCGGTGGCGTCAGCGCCGCTTTCAGGGCGGCCAGCTTCTCAAACGGATAGGGATGTAGAGCGTTTAAATCAGGGTTCATAGCGTGTCCGTTGATGGCTGGCGGGCGTAGGCCGTCGATTATAGGCAAGCCCCGGTGTAGGCTCAAACCTAACCGGGTTTGCAAAAAGTATTAAACCCCTAATACCTCAATCAAGCGTTCGCGTAGCTGCTGCTGGCGCTCTGGATCGGTGAGTGGCTCACCCGCTTTATTGGTAATAAAGAATACGTCTTCTACCCGCTCGCCCAGGGTGGCAATTTTGGCGGCTGAGAGGGCGATATCCTGCTCCATGAAAATCCGCCCAACCCGGGCAAGCAAGCCGGGGCGGTCGGGTGCGGTTAGCTCTAAAAGCGTGCGCTCGTTGGCTGGGTCCTGCTCAATTAACACTTCGGTAGGCACCTTGAAGTGTTTCAGCTGGCGAGGCGTGTGGCGGGAGACAATGTCTGGATAGTCGTCTGGATCGTCCAGCTCTTCCACCAAGTGCTGGCGCATCTCTTCAATACGCTCAAGATCACGAATGGGCTGGCCAACGTTATCAAGCACGATAAACGTATTTAGCGTCCAGTTATTGTGGGAGGTGGCAATGCGGGCGTCGTGAATCGACAGCCCCAGCTGCTCCATGGCCGCCGCGGTGGCGGCAAAAAGGTCGTCTACCGAGCGGGTATGGATAAATACTTTGGTGCCGCCTTCGGCCATATCGGCGGTGGGCGCGCTGATTAGCACCAGGGGTAGCGGCGAGGGCTGATGGGCGAGAATGCCCTGGGTTTGCCAAACGATTTCGCTAGGTGCGTACTGTAGGAAATAGTCTTCGCCCAGGGACTCCCAGAGCTGATCGATCTGGTGGCTATCCACCCCGATGGTTTGCAATAACGAGCGGGCTTCGGTGCGGGTTTCCCGTACCCAGTCATCCCGGTCGGGCGGGTTATTTAACCCGCGCCGTAATGCTCGCTTGGTTTCGGCATGGAGCTGGCGGAGCAGTGAGGCGCGCCAGCCGTTCCAAAGCGTGGGGTTGGTGGCGTTGATGTCGGCCACGGTGAGCACATAGAGATAGTCCAGGCGGGTTTCATCGCGAACCACCAGTGCAAAGTCGCGGATCACATCAGGGTCGCTGATATCGCGCTTTTGGGCGGTCATGGACATCAATAAATGGTGCTCTACCAGCCAGCTCACCAAATTGGTGTCGCGCTGGGAAACATGGTGACGGTTGCAGAAGTGCTCAACATCACGCGCACCAATTTCAGAGTGGTCGCCGCCGCGGCCTTTTCCAATATCGTGAAACAGCCCGGCAATCCAGAGTAAGTCCAGCTTGGGCAGTTGATGGATCAGCGTGGCGGCCACGGGAAAGTCGCCCTTGGCATCAGGCTTTCGGAAACCGTGTAGAAATTTCAGTAGCCGCAGGGTGTGGGCATCTACCGTGTAAATATGAAATAGGTCGTGCTGCATTAGCCCTACGGCGCGGCCAAACTCGGGCAGGTATTTACCGAGAATGCCGTAGCGGTTCATACGCCGCAGCTGGCGTGGAACGTTACCCGGTGCGCGAATAATGGCCATAAACAGCCGCTGATGGCGCGGGTCTTCCCGGTAGTGATCGTCAATTTGGTGGCGATGATCGCGAATCAGGCGAATTGTGTCCGCACGAACGCCCTCTATCTCAGGGTGTTTCGCCATCAGAAGAAACAGCTCTAGCATCGCTGCCGGGCGCTCGCGGAACAGGCTGCGCGAACGCACCTGAATATAGCCGCCTTTAATTTCAAAGCGCTCGTTAAGCTTCACGGTTTCCAGCGATTCTTTGCCGCGTAGAATAACTTCATCAAAGTGCTGCAGCAGCATGTCGTTAAGCCCTGCCAGGGCCGTCACATGCCGGTAGTAGCGCTTCATAAACTGCTCAACCGCTAAGCGCTCTGGCGTATCTCGAAAGCCAAACATTTCAGCAATGGTACGCTGGTGGTCAAACAGTAGCCGGTCTTCGGCGCGGTCTGTCAGCATGTGGAGGGCGTAACGTACCTGCCACAAAAAGGCTTGGCCCTGGCTTAGAATGCGAAGTTCAGCATCGTTCATAAAACCATTGGCGACGATGTCGGCATACTGCTCGGTGCCAAAGTGGCGCTTGGCCACCCAGCCGATCATCTGAATATCGCGCAGCCCACCGGGTGAGCTTTTAAGGTTGGGTTCTAAGTGGTACTCGGAGTTGTTGTAGCGGTAGTGGCGGGTGATCTGCTCTTGCCACTTGGCCTCAAAAAAACGATTGGCAGGCCAGATGTGATCGGCGCTGAGGCGCTCGCGCATGGCTTCGCGCAGCCATTCGGGGCCAGCGATCAAGCGTGATTCGAGCAGGTTGGTAATCACCGTAACATCTGCTTCGGCTTCTCGCTCGCAGTCGTTGAGCGAGCGAACGCTATGGCCAATCTCCAGGCCGATGTCCCATAAAAAAGTGATAAAGGCGGTCAGCGACTCCCGGTAAGGGGTGTCGTCGTCGCGCTCTAGTAGAAACAGCAAGTCAATATCAGAGTGAGGATGCAGTTCGCCGCGACCATAGCCGCCCACCGCTACCAGGGCGACGCTATCATCAGGCCAGGTATGCTGCGACCAGGCAATGGCGAGCAGTTGATCAAGATACCACGCCCGGCCGCGTACAAGATTGCGAATGTCGGCGCCGGCACGGAACTGCTCATCTAGCCTGGCCTGCAGCTCCCGCAGCGCCGCTTTGAAGGGCGCAACGGGGGAGCGTGCCCCGGCAAGCTCGGTGCGAAAAGCGTCAAGATCATACAGTGCGGTGTCCGGCTCGAACCGGTAGTGGTGGAGTAGCATCAGCGATTCAGGAAGCTAAAGTCTTCGTCGCTGCGTGCGGTCAGCACGTCAACGCCGGACTCGGTGACCAGTAGCGTGTGCTCCCACTGAGCTGACAGGCTGCGGTCTTTGGTGACGGCGGTCCAGCCATCGCGCAGAACCTTGGTTTTGTAGCCGCCGACGTTAATCATCGGCTCAATGGTGAAGCACATGCCTGCTTCCAGCGCGATATCCGCGTCCGGCGCATAGCCGTCGTAGTGTAAAAACTGCGGGTCTTCATGGAAGTCAGCGCCGATGCCGTGGCCACAGAAGTCGCGCACGACGGAGTAGCCGTGGTCTTCGGCGTGCTTTTGAATCACACGGGCAAGTTCTGATAAGCGAACGCCGGGTTTAATGAGTTCGATGCTTTTGTATAAACACTCCTGAGTGATCCGGCACAGGCGCTCGCCCTGGATCGTTTCGCCGATCACGAACATCACGCTGGAGTCGCCATGGTAGCCGTCGGCGGTTTTAACCGTAATGTCCAGATTCATGATGTCGCCGTTCTTAAGCTTTTTGGCATCATCGGGAATGCCATGGCATACCACGTGGTTAATCGAAGTGCAGGTGGCTTTAGGAAAACCGTGGTAATTAAGCGGCGCCGGGGTAGAGCCTAGCTCGTTGACAATATATTCGTGACACAGACGGTCAATTTCACCCGTGCTGATACCCGCCTTTACATGCGGGGTGATCATTTCAATGGCGCTGGCGGCTTGGCGCCCGGCCTCGCGCATTTTCTCGATTTCAGAAGGCGACTTAATAGGAACGTTCATGAATTCTCGATGTGGGCTCGTAAGTAAGTGTTAGACAGCAAGTGTTAAACGGCAAAAGCGAGCGGCGAAGTAAAGCCGTTACATGGACTGTGACTTCATCTTGGTAAGGATCTATGGTATAAAGCCGCGCGCTTTCCTGCAATCGCCATCCCATGCTTCTTGGCTGGCAGGGTGATCGATGGAAGGTAATTAGATAGCAGCAAGGATACCCCTGCGCTGCTTAACAGCAAGCCTTGAAAACACACATGCACCGGCACATGGTCCCGGGTGCCGCTGGCGACGTTTAACGACGCCTTTGGTCGGATCCATGGGGTGCGTGGAGGCCTAACCCGAGTTTCAGGAGTTTTACCATGTCTCACGTTAATATGCGTGACCTGCTGAAAGCAGGCGCTCACTTCGGTCACCAGACCAAGTACTGGAATCCGAAGATGGGTAAATTCATCTTCGGCGCGCGCAACAAGATTCACATCATCAACCTTGAGCACACTCTGCCTGCACTGAACGAAGCGGTCGATGTGATTGAGAAGATGGCGGCATCCAACAACAAAATTTTGTTTGTTGGCACCAAGCGCAGCGCTAGCAAGATCATCAAAGAAGAAGCGAATCGCGTTGGCCAGCCGTTCGTCAACCATCGCTGGTTGGGCGGCATGCTGACCAACTTTAAGACTATTCGTCAGTCCATCAAGCGTCTGCGTGAGCTAGAAGTTATGCGCGAAGACGGTACGTTCGATAAGCTGACCAAGAAAGAAGTTCTGATGGCAACGCGCGAGCAAGATAAGCTTGAGCGTTCTATCGGTGGTATCAAGAACATGGGCGGCCTGCCGGACGCACTGTTCGTTATCGACGTTGACCACGAGCGCATCGCGATTAACGAAGCCAACAAGCTGGGTATCCCGGTTATTGGTGTTGTTGATACCAACTCTAACCCAGATGGCGTTGATTACGTGATCCCGGGTAACGATGACTCCATCCGCGCTATTCAGATCTACGTGAAAGCAATTGCTGACGCCTGTAACCGCGCGAAAGAAGGTCGTCCGGACGAGTTCGTCGAAGTAGCTGAAGAAGAAGCCGCTTCCGCCGATACTAACGCTGCTGCCGAGTAAGAAAGGTAGTAGGTGCGGCGGGCAGTGAGGCCGCATCGCGTTAAGAGGGGGCCTTATGCCCCCTTTTTCCCGCTTTGGGTACGCTCAAGCGGGCCGAACACGCCGGTTACGTAACGCCGGCAAGCGCACTGCACAGTAAGTCGCGGTGGTCATCAACCGAGCTTATACTTTGTGGCGCGTTTAACTCTCAGCTAGAACCATTTCCGAGGTGAATTCTCATGGCAGCTATCAGCGCCTCCCAGGTTAAGGAACT
>NZ_JAFWFN010000078.1 GCF_017515565.1 Halomonas sp. | reverse complement strand
GGTTTGCCATAGATGGCGGAACTCGGCGTCAAATCGGATAAAGCACGCCTCAATCACCTCAAGAATCCATTCCTGATACGCCTCAAGTTCCTGTGGTTGACGGTGGGCCGGTTGGCTGAAATAGGCCATTAGGAAGTTAGACACCGCCATGCCCAGGTCAAAGGCCATCGGCCCGTACTGGGAGAACTCGGGGTCAATAACCCGCACGTCAGTATCCGTGGCCATTATCGAGCCGGAGTGCAAATCACCGTGGAGCATGGTTTCGGTGTTAGCGGTAAACTTCATCAACAGCCGCTGCACTTTGGCTTTTAATCGCGCATTACGGCGCAGCTCATCCACCACCGGCGACAGCTCCGGCGTGTGGTGATTCATTTCGGCGCCGTAATAGGGGTCGGTAAAGACCAGCGATTCGGTAATAGCGGGAATCGCCACATTGCCTGAAAACAGCCCCACGTCCTGCTTTTTCTCAGGGCTACTTAGCGAAAGCTCCGAGCCACGAAATGCCATGCGCGCGCAGAATTCACCGATGGTTTCGCCAAGTTGAGTAACCCGCTCACCGCTGATCAGCTTGCGGCGCAAAATCGTGTGCGGGTAGAGGTACTCCATGACAATCAGCGCTTGGGGCTTATCGAAATAAAACACTTCTGGCGCAATACCCGGCGCGCGCTGGGCCTGACGCACTAAGGCATAATATTCAAAGTGGGCGCGGTAAAGTGGCAACGGCCAGCTTTCGCCCACCATGCGCACATAAGGCAGCGCCTGTTTCACCACGACGCTGCCTGTGCTGCCTGAAACAATAAACACAAGATTCAGGTTGCCATCACCCACTTCGCGAACTCGCCAGGTTGACGAATCGCCGCCTACCCGACTCGCAACGTCATCCACGCCACCTAGCCGCTGGGGAAGTGTCTCAACACTGAGTGCACAGTACTGTTGATCAGTCACCAAAGGTCCATCCTCATAGAATTGTTGCGCGCAGACATGCCCGAAAGCAGGACTGAAAGACGTTAATTTGAGGAGGGTAACAAAGGCGCTGTCGCCATCGCCATTAATTAGTAAAGGCGGGTAGCATTAACGCAGTTGGGTAGCGTTAACGCAGCTGGCTATCTTTACTGCCGCGCCGGTTATAGCCGCTGAAGCCCGGGTGTTTTTTGTCTAACGCTTCCTGACAAACAATGCAGAACCGAACACCGGGAATTGCTTTACGGCGCGGCTCGGGTATGGGGTCACCACACTCCTCACAAAATTCAAGGCTCTCGCCACGGGGCAGCTGGCTACGGGCGCGCTGCACCGCGTCATCTACCGTGCTCTCAATTTGCTCTTGTTCCGCGCCATCTTTTGCCCATCCACCGGCCATGGCTTTACTCCTCTTTCCGTGATTAACACGCTTTCAGCATAGCAGTCGCGCCAACGGTTAACGTTGCATGCTCAAAGCGGGTTGGAAGGCGTGTGTGGCCAACACTCAACAGGTAGGTATTAAGATGCTAGGTTGGGCGATTTTTCTTGGTGATGGGTTCAAGCCCCTCTGGATCTTCGAATACTTCAGGATATCTGCGCTTGGCCCGCACTAAACGAATGATGGTGACGATATTGGTGACCACAATCAGCCCTTCCGCAATAGTCCCACCGATCGCGCCAATGAGCAGGTTGTTCAGCATCCACGCTAAGGCGGCCAGTCCTAGGCATACCCGCATGGCGATGCCGCGCAGCAAAAACATGCCTACGGTCCCCATTACCATGGCCGCCATGGG
>NZ_JAFWFN010000077.1 GCF_017515565.1 Halomonas sp. | reverse complement strand
TGAATAACGTGTCGTCCAAGGACTTTATTAAAGGTTCAACGCGACAGAAAGCCAAGGAACCCAAAGCATGACTGATCCTAACAAACCCGATCAAAAAATATCTACTGACGATTGGGCGGACGCCATGTCTGAGCAAGAAGAACCTACTGCCAACGCCGATGATGCCGGTGAAGACGACCTTTGGTCTGCCGCCATGGCGGAACAAGAAGAGGCCAGCGCTACTAGTAGCGAAGAGGAGGATCCTTGGGCGGCTGCCATGGCAGAGCAAGAGGCGGAAGAGCAAACCCAAGCCGATGAGCCTGAGCACAAGACCCCAGCACCCGTAGCAAAATCAGCAAGTGACGAGGTGTTTCGTCCGCTCGGCCCGGAAAGTGGCAGCGCCCAATCCCGTGATCTTGAAATGATCATGGATATTCCGGTTAAGCTTACCGTCGAGTTGGGCCGCACCAAGCTTACGATTAAACAACTGCTTGAGCTTGCCCAAGGGTCGGTGATTGAACTTGAAGGGTTAGCTGGCGAACCGATGGATATTTTGATCAATGGCTACTTGATTGCTCAGGGCGAGGTTGTAGTCGTCGAAGATAAGTATGGCATTCGTATTACAGAGATCATTACCCCCTCTGAGCGTATCCACAAACTAAATCGATGAGCGTCGCTACCTCTACCACACAAAATACATCCATTGACGCCCTAAGCGGCAGCGGTGATGCCTTAATCGGGATGGCAATGCTCGGCAAAACAGCTGCCGCGCTTGCGCTCGTTATAGCAATTATTCTGCTATGTACCGCATTGTTGAAACGCTGGCAAACTATTAGCCATCATCAAGGTGCTCGCTTACGCATTGTGGACAGTACCGCGGTGGGCAACCGCGAGCGCGTTGTTGTGGTCGAGATCGAAGAAACATGGTTAGTCTTAGGCGTTAGCGGCGGGCGTATTACTAAGTTACACGAGCGTGATGCTCCTACTGACCGCCCAACCGCCACTCCACAGGCACACCAGAGTCGCTTTTCGAACCGCTTAGCACAAGCGCTAGCAGGCCATCGCGGTAAACGGAGCAGTGAAACTCCCCCCTCTTCTGACCTGAACAGAAAATGAGATATGCAATGCACCTCTCCTGGCCTTATCGGCATCGCTGGTGGCTGTTAAGCGCTATTGTTGCTGGCTGTTTAACAGTCGCTTTCCCTACTCAGGCGCAACAGTTACCAGGCTTCGTCTCGCAACCATTGGAAGATGGTGGCCAACAATGGTCGCTTTCGCTGCAAACGCTGCTCTTCTTAAGCTCGCTGGCGTTTTTGCCCGCGATGCTGCTCATGATGACCAGCTTTACGCGCATTATCATTGTGCTGAGTTTGCTGAGAACCGCGATGGGCACACAGGCCACCCCGCCTAACCAAGTGCTATTAGGCATTGCCCTATTTCTAACGTTTTTTATTATGTCTCCTGTCTTGGCTCAGGTGTATGACAATGCCTGGGTGCCGCTGACAGAAGAGACCATCAATTTTGAAGAGTTTTTACTACTTGCCCAAGACCCTTTCCGTGAATTCATGCTCGCGCAAACCCGTGAGCCTGATCTTGCGCTTTTTGTTCGATTGGCCGATGTTGGCCCCATGCAAGGCCCAGAAGAGTTGCCGATGCGTGTGCTGCTGCCTGCCTTTGTGACTAGCGAGCTAAAGACTGCCTTTCAAATTGGCTTTACGATTTTTATTCCGTTTCTGATTATTGACTTAGTAGT
>NZ_JAFWFN010000076.1 GCF_017515565.1 Halomonas sp. | reverse complement strand
GATTGTCGATACGGCTAAGGCGCTTGAAAGCGAAGGGTTTGAGATCACGTGGCTAACGCCGGGGCGCGACGGCTGCATAACCCCCGAGCAGCTTCGCAGTGCGATGCGTGATGACACCGCCCTGGTATCGCTGATGGCGGTTAATAATGAATTGGGCAGCATTAATGATATTGCCGCACTGTCGGCGGTTGCCCACGAATTTGGTGCCGCGTTTCATACTGACGCAGCCCAGGCAGTGGGCAGAATCCCCCTTGATGTGGTGGCGCAGACTATCGATTTGATGTCGCTTTCTGGCCACAAAGCCTATGGCCCTAAGGGGGTCGGCGCGCTCTACGTTAAACGCCACCCAGATATTCGTGTTGAAGCGTTGATCCATGGCGGTGGGCATGAGCGAGGCATGCGCTCGGGCACCCTACCGACCCACCAAATCGCCGGGATGGGGGAAGCCTTTGCGCTCATACAGCGCGAGCATCAAGCTGACCAAGCGCATATTGCGCAACTCCGCGAGCGTTTTTTAACCGGTTTGGAAGGCATTGACGGCATTGTCGCCAACTCCCCTTTGGAACACGCGGTACCCAATATTTTGAACCTTGCGTTTAAAGGGGTTGATGGTGAAGCCCTCCTGATGGCGCTACGCGATGTCGCCGTATCGACCGGCTCGGCCTGCAACTCTGCAAGCGTTGACCCCTCGTATGTGCTGCTAGGTATCGGCACACCCCGCTCACTTGCCCTTTCATCGCTGCGGTTTAGTTTTGGCCGCTTTACCCAAAACGCAGATATTGACCATGCGTTAAGCCTTATTCGTCATGCGGTGAGCGGTCTACGCGCCTCAGCGCGTTAAATAGCCAATGCTCTCTCCTGGCTCTCTACTTAAGACTTCTTCAAGGAGGACGCCCAAATGGCAACTCTCAATATTACCCCCGCAGCCGCCCAGCAGATTCGCCACGTGCTAGACGAACGCGGCCAAGGGCTGGGCCTGCGTGTATCTGTTAAGCCCAGCGGCTGTTCCGGCTATAGCTACGTGCTCGACTTTGCCGATGAGACCGCCGCCGACGAAGTGCGCTTTGAGGAGCACGGCGCCAGCGTCTATGTGGCACCTGATGCGCTAGAAATGCTGGATGGCAGCGAAGTGGACTATGTGAGCGAAGGGCTAAACCGCTTTTTCCGCTTCAATAATCCTAATGTTAAAGATCAGTGCGGCTGTGGCGAAAGCTTTACTGTTTAAGCTCTCCTGGCAATATCACCGGTATTCATCCCCACCGGGAAACGCTATAATCGCGGCCACTCGGTACCCAGTGATACCTTTGCACGCGTGCCGAATCACTTTTCCTGCGCCGCCTCGGCTTTCCGGGGCGGCAATTTTGCTTATCTCAATTAAGGAGAACTCTGCATGGCTACTGAACGCACTCTTTCGATTATTAAGCCCGATGCCGTTGCTAAAAACGCGATTGGCGACATCATTGCTCGCTTTGAAAAAGCTGGCCTGAACGTCGTTGCCGCTAAAATGACCCACCTTTCTGAAGAGAAAGCAGGTGGCTTCTACGCCGAGCACAAAGAGCGTCCTTTCTTTAAAGACCTGGTAGGCTTCATGACCTCTGGCCCCGTGGTTGTTCAAGTGCTGGAAGGCGAAGGCGCTATCGCGAAAAACCGTGAACTGATGGGCGCTACCAACCCCAAAGAAGCGGCACCCGGCACTATCCGCGCTGATTTTGCGGAAACTATCGACGCTAACGCTGTCCACGGTTCTGATTCTGCGGAAAGTGCTGAGCGTGAAATTAGCTACTTCTTCGGTAACGACGAAATCTGCCCGCGCTAAGCACTTCGCGCCGCCGTTTCAACACCCGTTGCCGGCCATTTTTGCGGGGGCCTCGCCCCCGCCTCTTTATGAACGCTGACCGCCATGACCACCACCGTAGCTCAACATACGCCTGCCCCCCAATCCACAACTGAACGTGCGCCTACCGCTAATCCGGCGATAGAGCGCCAGAACCTGCTCGGCATGTCCCGCGAGCAGATGGAAGCCTTCTTTTTGTCAATTGGCGAAAAGAAGTTCCGCGCCGCCCAGGTGATGAAGTGGATACACCAGGAAGGCAGCGATGATTTCGCAGCGATGACTAACTTATCAAAGCCGCTACGGGAAAAATTAGCGAAGGTGGCTGAGATTCGTGGCCCGTCGGTTGTCTACGAAGGCACCTCAAGCGATGGCACGCGCAAGTGGGTGCTAGAGGTGGAAGATGGCAGCTACGTTGAAACAGTGCTGATCCCCGCTGAAAACGGTAAGCGACGCACGCTGTG
>NZ_JAFWFN010000075.1 GCF_017515565.1 Halomonas sp. | reverse complement strand
GAGCCTCATGAAGAAACGCTAAAAGCGGTTGCTGATATTATTGAAGGTGCGTCATTGGATGACGTGGCTGAGCTGAAAAAAGCACTGCTGCATTGGAAACAGTTCGAAAAAGGCCGCACGGTTTCAAAGGATGAAGCGTTAGTCGACGATTGGCGCTCCGCGCCGTACCCCTATAAGAACAGGCTGTCTCGTAAAACGTACGAAAAGCAGAAATACTACCTTCAAGTGGAACTGCTAAAGCTTCAAGCGTGGATTAAAAAAACACGTTAGCGTGCAGTCATTATCTTTGAAGGTCGTGATGCTGCAGGAAAGGGCGGCACTATTAAGCGCTTTATGGAGCATCTAAACCCGCGTGGCCCCCGGGTCGTAGCGCTTGAAAAGCCGAGAGAAACCGAGCAGGGGCAGTGGTATTTCCAGCGCTATATTAAACACTTGCCGACGCACGGTGAGCTCGTTCTGTTTGACCGCTCCTGGTACAACCGGGCGGGCGTTGAGCGGGTCATGGGATTTTGCACCGACCAGCAGCATCAGGACTTTTTACGTCAAGCGCCTGAACTTGAACGCAACTTGGTGGGCAGCGGAGTACACATCATCAAGTTCTGGTTTTCGGTCAGCCGTGAAGAGCAGCAGCGCCGTTTTAAAGAGCGTGAACTGCATCCACTCAAACGTTGGAAACTGAGTCCAATTGATTTGGCATCGCTGGAAAAGTGGGATGAGTACACGGCGGCTAAAGAGACCATGTTTTTCCACACGGATCACTCTGAGTGCCCTTGGGTGATCATCAAGTCGAACTGCAAAAAACGTGCGCGTCTAAATGCCATGCGCTACGTGTTAAATGCATTCGATTATGAAGGTAAAGATATTAATAACATTGGGGCAACTGATCCCTTGGTGGTAGGTCGCGCTGAGTTTTCAAACGGCTAAAGCCCGTGGAGAGGTGGTATCGGTCCATAGGTAGGCAGTGCAAGGCTAGCATCTAGTGCTACTGTTAACTTAGCACCCAACTAGCTTTGCCGCTGGTACTAGCAACACGCTAGGCAATGGTGCTCCTACCTTGATTGAGGATGCCCTGCCATGCTGACTTTGCGCTACCTCTCTTTCGCCCTACTGCTCGGTATGCTGAGCATTCTGCCCCTCACCACCCACGCCAACAGCGCCACCTGGCAAGCCCTCCAAGAAGGCGGCTTGGTGATCTTAATGCGCCACGCGCTGGCGCCAGGAATCGGCGACCCGCCTGCGTTCAAGCTTGAGGTGTGTGATACCCAGCGTAATTTATCGGCGGAGGGGCGTGCTCAGGCAGCAAGGGTTGGCCAGGCGTTTCGTGAGCGAGAGGTGCCCATTGAAGCGGTATATTCGTCGCGCTGGTGCCGGACGTTAGAGACCGCCGAGCAGCTAGCGTTGGGAGACGTTGAGCCAACGCCGTGGCTAGACTCTTTCTTTCGCAACCCGGGCGAGCGGGAAGCGCGAACCCAGGCCTTGCGCGACTATATTATGGCGTGGCAAGGGCCGGGCAATCTGATGTTGGTAACACATCAGGTCAATATTACGGCGCTTATTGGGGGTGTGGTGCGCTCGGGTGATATGGCCGTTGTGCGTCCAGAGGGGCAGGTGCTGGACGTAGTGGGGTCGCTAAGTATTAACGGGGATTGAGGCTGGGTTTATAACAATTTACTTCAATGAAACGCGGCAAATTATTCGCTCCTTATCCGCTGCTGTAGGTTTTACCCTGGGCAGTATTGATAAGGAGTAAATCATGCCATTAGACACTACCCCAACAGCACGTCGCGTGATTGCCCAGCATTCGGCCAAGCGCGATGATATCGGTGATTTAGTGACCCGGCGGCCACTGCCGGGGCCAGGGCTGGAGCAGCTTGATCCGTTTCTATTTCTTAACCACCACGGCCCACAGACGTACCCGGCCAATAATCGCGGCCTGCCATTTGGCCCGCACCCGCACCGGGGCTTTGAGACGGTCACCTTTATTTTAGAAGGTTCGTTGGCCCACGCCGATAGCGCCCAGCATCAAAGCGTGATCAATGCGGGCGGCGTGCAGTGGATGACGGCGGGAAGCGGCATTGTACATGCGGAAATTTCGCCGCCGGAATTTCTACGCGACGGTGGCCCGCTGGAAATCTTGCAGCTGTGGGTCAACCTGCCGTCGCGCTTGAAAATGAGCGAGCCGCGCTACGTAGGGCTGCAGCAAGCATCTATTCCCGCCATCGCGCTGCCGGGCGGCGGTGAGCTGAACTTAATTGCCGGTGAGTGGCAGGGTGGCGCGGGCCCTATCGACACGTTGACGGGCGTGTTTATGTCGACGCTGTGGCTGCCAGCCGGTAGCCACGAGCAACTGCCCGTGGCGCCAGGTCGGCAGGTATTTCTTTATGTGGTAGATGGCGATGTGACGGTGGGCGGCGAGCCCGTTAAGGCCCACCATCTGATTGAAGTGGATCGCGATGGCGATAGCCTCGACATCGACGCCAGCAGCGACGCACGCCTGCTGTTTGGTCACGGCGAGGTGATTGATGAGCCGGTCTTCTTCCACGGCCCCTTTGTAATGACGACCCGCGAAGAAATCGTCCAGGCGGTTGAGGATTATCAAAACGGTAAATTTGGCGGGCTAACGCTCTAAAGGCCAGCCTCCTACACCGGCTCGCCGCGATAGTAGTGCCACAGAAACAGTGAGCCCACGCTGCGCCAGGGCGCCCAGTGCTCTACCAACTGGCGGGCTTGCTTGGGCGTAGGTTTGTTGTCCATGCCTTTTAAACGGCCAAGCGCAACTCGCAGTGCGAGGTCATCGGCGGGGAAAATGTCGGGGCGTTGCAGCGAGAACATCAGGTAGATCTCGGCACTCCAGCGGCCAAAGCCGCGCAGCTCAGTAATCGCGGCAATGGCTTCGTCATCGCTTAGCTGTTCAAGCCCATCGGCGCTAAAGGTGCCTGCCAGCTCCGCTTCAGCCAGCCCCTTGGCGTATTCAATCTTACGCCAGGAGAGCCCCGCATCGCGCAGCGCTTGGCCCTCTACCTCCAGTACAGCCTTGGTGTGTAACTCCGGCAGCAATGTATTGACCCGGCCCATAATGGCGCGGGCAGCTTCGGTGGATATCTGCTGGCTAACGATGGTGGAGAAAAACGTCGTGAAACCTTTATCGCGTTCGCGCGGCAAGGGCGGACCCACCAGGGGATAGGCACGGGCGATATCGGAATCGGCCTCAGCGAGCGCCGCCATGGCCTGTTCGATTTTGCTAACGGCTGTGTCATTAGCTGTCATTCTCGGCCTCTTTAAAGATGAGCATTAAAATGCATATTATTTAACCTTCGACAACACTATTGAACATTAAACCGCTCTTTAAATAAGAGTGTAGGGCTAATAGCGTTGCTGATAAAAGTTGGCAAAAAGGGCTAATCGTTTCTAGGGTGTAGGGGTGCAACTCATAAGGAGGTGACCCTATGCATACTCAAGTAATGAAGACTTCACGCGTACTAACCCTAAGTGCCATTGCCGCGTTAATGCTGGTGCTGGCTGGCTGTGGTTCAACCACCGGCGAACGCGCCGCTAGCGGTGCTGGTGTGGGTGCCGCCGTTGGCGCAGGTGCTGCTGCTGCCACCGGTGGAAGCGTTGGCCAGGGCGCGGTGATTGGGGGTGGCGTAGGCGCCGCGACCGGTGCTGCCACGGACGAAGACGATATCAGCCTGGATTAACGAGCAGGCCCTTTATCGGCAAAGCCGGAAGCCGCGCATGCCTAGATGAAAATGGTCGGCATGCGCGGCGTTGTAGTCTGGCCCCAGCACATTGCCAAAGGTGTCGCAGGCGCCATCCCGGGCTGCCCGCAAAAACTCACCAACGTCACCATCATCTTCCCAGTGATTAACCAGCGTTACGCGCTGGCCACTCTCGAATTGAAACCCCGTTACGTCCAACGCTTCAGCGGTGGCATGTTCGCTGCGCCTACCTGATTCGCGACCATACACATTGCGGCAGGCGAAACTGCCCACATGATTCACCTGGGCCACCCGGCTACCCATAATCTCCTCTGCGGCGGGCTGAAGGGCGTGGCGTTCATACATCACCCAAGCCAGGGCCAGAGGACAGGTAGCCACAAAGCTTTGGTTAAAGCGAACGCTGCTGGACTGCATGCGTACCACGTTGCTGAGCGGGCAGCTGTCGGTGGGTGTGTAGTCGGCCAACGGGGTATAGCGCAGTTCACTCTCGGGCACCGTATCCAGTGCGGCTAGGCAGGCTTGCCGGTTATCGTTTAAGCGTTTGAGCTTAAGCTGAGTGATGGGCGTGATGGGGTCATCGACATAAAGCGGCGCCCAGGGTGCCCAGTGGCGGGGAATCTCGATGATCCCCTTCTGTAGTGCTACCCCGAGCGCAATTAAGCATAAAATCATTATCGTACTGCGCATGCTGATCTCCTTATCACTCTGCGCGAAACCCTACAGCCCACGCCATGGGTGTGCGATACTGCGCGTCACTTTATGCATGTTTGTGTAGGGCAAGTGCAGACAGTAGCAGCGCTGCCAATAATGACAAACCGTTGGCGCGGCTATCTTCATCGCCTGTTTTGCCAACAGTTTTAGCAACTTTTCACTCGCTTTTTGCTAACTAGGGAAGCGCTTCATGTCCCAGGGTACGCTTTTTATCGTGTCTGCCCCATCGGGTGCTGGCAAAACCAGCTTGGTTCGCGAGCTAATCGAGAGCCTTGATGGTATTCAAGTATCGGTGTCGCACACCACGCGCAATAAGCGCGAAGGGGAAGTGGACGGCGTCAATTATCACTTTATTCCTGTGGCCGATTTTGAAGCAAAGATCGCGGATGGTGACTTTTTTGAGTATGCCAAGGTCTTTGATAATTACTACGGCACCTCGCGCCAAGCAGTACAAATGCTGCTAGATGCGGGGCAGGACGTTATTTTAGAGATTGACTGGCAGGGCGCCCAGCAAGTACGCCAACAGCTCTCTTCGGCGGTGTCGATTTTTATCCTGCCGCCTTCGCGTAGTGAGTTGGAGCGCCGTCTTGCCAGCCGCGGCACCGATGAGCACGCGGTGATTGCCCGGCGTATGCGCGATGCGGTTAGCGAAATGTCGCACTTTGATGAGTATGACTACTTGGTCATTAACGACGACTTCACCACTGCTCTGCAAGAACTGCAGTCGTTGGTGATCAGCCGCCGCTTAACACGGGCCGCCATGCAGGAGCGTCACGCGCCACTGCTCGACGCGCTCTTGTCACAGGCGCCTAGCGTCGAGTAATCTATCAGGTTCTATTACCACTCTTTATTTTCGCTGGGTCGGCGACGTTGTCCAACAACGCCGGCCCGGCGTCGTCATTACAGGAAGGCCCCCATGGCTCGCGTAACCGTTGAAGATTGTCTGGAAAATGTTGAAAACCGCTTCAAGCTGGTGATGATTTCCACCCAGCGCGCGCGTCAGTTGGCCCGTGGTTCTCGGGATTCGCAGCTGCCCTGGGAAAATGACAAGCCCACCGTGATGGCGCTGCGTGAAATAGCCGCTGGTCTGGTCGACCACACGGTACTGGATGAGCCGGTTGAAGCCCCGGTGCGTACGCGTCCCGCAATGACACCTACTCACATCGACGACTAAGGTTTAGAACCGATTAGGGGCGCGGTAAATGTTCACCATTGATGACCTGGCCGACCGACTCGGCGGCTATTTACCACCGGATGAGATCCAGCAGGTCAAGCGCGCCTTCTACTACGCCGAGCAGGCCCACGATGGCCAGCGTCGCCGCTCTGGCGAGCCTTACGTTACCCACCCGCTAGCGGTGGCCAATATTCTTGCCAATATGCACATGGACCATCAAAGCCTGATGGCCGCTATGCTGCATGATGTCATTGAAGACACTGGCGTCTCGAAAAAAGCCTTGGTGGCGCAGTTTGGTAAACCGGTTGCTGAGCTAGTGGACGGTGTGTCCAAGCTGACCCAGATCACCTTCGAAGACAAAGCCGTCGCCCAGGCGGAAAACTTCCAGAAGATGGTGTTGGCGATGTCGCGAGATATTCGCGTCATTATCGTTAAGCTCGCCGACCGTCTGCACAATATGCGCACCCTGGGCGCGCTACGTCCCGATAAAAAGCGCCGTATTGCTCGGGAAACGTTGGAAATTTACGCGCGTATTGCCGGGCGTCTGGGCATCAATACCATCCGTATTGAGCTAGAAGATCTCTCCTTTCAGGCCATTCACCCCATGCGCGCCGAGCGTATTAAGCGTGCCGTGGCCAGCGCCCGTGGTAATCGCCGCAGCGCTATGCGGGAAATTCAGTCGTCGCTGCAGCAGAGCCTGGACGACGAAGCGCTGCCGGGAACGGTGGTCGGTCGCCAGAAGCATTTGCTGTCGATTTATAAAAAAATGCGCGACCAGCGCAAACCGTTCGCAGAAATCATGGACGTGTTCGGTTTTCGCATCATTACCGAGGACGTGGCCAGCTGTTATCGAATTTTAGGGGTGGTGCATAACCTGTATAAGCCGGTGCCGGGGCGATTTAAAGATTACATCGCGATACCCAAAGCAAACGGCTACCAAAGCCTGCACACCACGCTGTTTGGCCAGCGAGGCATGCCGATTGAGGTGCAGATCCGCACCCGTGAAATGGAAGCTATGGCCAATAACGGTATTGCCGCCCACTGGCTTTATAAAGCGGGGCAAACCGACCACCCGATTGCCGAAGGTAGCCATGCTCGCGCCCGCGCCTGGGTAAAAGGGCTGCTGGAGATGCAGCGCCACGCAGGGGACTCGTTAGAATTTATCGAACACGTTAAAAACGACCTGTTCCCCGACGATATCTACGTGTTTACCCCCAAAGGCGACATCATGGAGCTGCCCCAGGGCGCCACGGTGATCGACTTTGCCTACAGCGTGCACACCGATATTGGCAATAACTGTATTGCCTGCCGTATCGACCGTCATCTAGCCCCACTGTCCACCCGGCTTGAAAGCGGCCAAACTCTGGAAATCATCACCGCTCCTGGGGCTAAGCCCAACCTGGCGTGGCTGAATTTTGTAACCACGGCGAAAGCCCGCTCGGCCATTCGCCACGCACTTAAGCACCAGCAGCAGGCTGAGGCCATTATGCTGGGCCGCCGGCTGTTGAATAAGGCGCTGACGCCCTTTGAAACCAGCCTGGAAGAGCTGGATGAAAACGTGGTTAGTCAGGCGTTTAGCGAGTTAGATGTTCCCTCCTTGGATTCGCTGCTGGAGTCGCTGGGGCTGGGTAACCGGATGGCACACGTGGTGGCGCGGCGGTTAGTGGATGTCGCCCACGGCGACGGTTGTGACCAAGCCCTTACCGAGGGGAACGATAAAGCCGTGGTGATTAGCGGCAGTGAAGGCATGGTGATTAATTTTGCCCGCTGTTGCCACCCGCTGCCCGGTGACCCGGTGGTGGGCCATCTTTCGGTAGGCAAAGGTCTGGTGGTGCATCGCAGTGAGTGCCGTAATCTTACTGAGCTGAAAAACGACCCCGAAAAGCTGTTTGCCCTTGAGTGGTCGGAAACGATTGAAGATGACTTCCCCGTTGCGCTGCGCATTGAAATCGAAAGCCGTCGCGGGTTGGTGGCTGAACTGGCGGGGCTAGTGACCGATGCTGACGCTAATATTGAGCGCATCGGCATTGAGGAGCGTGACGCACGTCTCTCCACGATTAATTTAACCCTATCAGTGAAAGGGCGTGTCCACCTCGCCCGTATTATCAAGCGTATCCGCAACTTGCCCAACGTCGGCAAAATTACCCGAATGGCGAATTAATAGCCCGTATCAGTGGGCCGCTGGCTAAAGGCTGGCAGCGCTGGTGATGGGTAAAATAATCATGTTTAAACCATTAAGGAGCACGAGCACCTATGAGCAATAAAGCCGTTATCAATACCGAAAAAGCCCCCGCTGCTATTGGCCCCTATTCACAGGCGATTAAAGCAGGCAATACGGTGTATATGTCGGGACAGATTCCGCTCAACCCAGAGACAATGGAGATCGTTTCTGAGGATTTCGAAGCCCAGGCACGTCAGGTATTCACCAACCTGCAAGCGGTGTGTGAAGAAGCCGCAGGGACGCTCGGTGATATCGTTAAGCTCAACCTCTATTTGGTGGATTTAGATAACTTCGCCATCGTTAACAAGGTCATGGAAGAGTTTTTCTCCCAGCCGTTCCCCGCCCGCGCAGCGGTAGGTGTGAAGGCGTTGCCCAAGGGTAGCCAGGTGGAAGCCGAAGCCGTGATGGTGATTGGCGACTAAACCCCGGTTAAACGCGACCACCCATAAAAAGAGCTGCCCTTTCAAGGGCCGCTCTTTTATTGTTTTACCCAAAATAGATAGCTAGCGTGCAAGCCAGTGGCTAAATTTTTTGCGGCGTTAAGAAGCCGCCCTCTTTAAGCACTTGGGCGTAGCCCTCTTTGTAGCTTGGGTAGCGGAAGTCATAACCGGTTTCACGGATTCGGCTATTATCGCAACGCTTGCTGGCTCGGCGACGCAGCGGCGACTGCATGGTCTCAGTGGACGCCGCTTTTAGCTGTGTGGCTAACCACGCCATTACGTTGTGCATGGTGACCGGTTCACAGTCGCTGCCGAGGTAAAGGTCGGAAAGGGGCTGGCCCTTCTCTTGGCAGCGAATTAAATGTGCCAAAATGCCGGTGCAGTCGTCTCGGTGAATGCGGTTGGAGTAGATCACCGGCGTTACGGCGGCAATGCGGCCTTCTGCCACCTGATGAATTAGCCGATCACGGCCTGGGCCGTAAATGCCGGAAAAGCGCACGACGGTACCGGGTAGCGAATGGTTGAGCAGCGCCTGCTCCGCTTCGCACATCAGGTTGCCTGAGAAACTGGTCGATTCGGTGGGGCTTGCCTCGTTTACAACTTCGCCCTCCTGCTGACCGTAGACGCTGGTCGACGAGACGAAGAAAATACGCTTTGGCGGCTTTTTGTGCTGCTCCAGCACGCCTAATACGCGCTTAAGGCCATCGGGGTAAGCACTTTGATAGGCGCTCTCTTCAAAGCGGTCGGCGCTCACGGTGTAAACAACGTAGTCGGCTTGAGGCAGTGCCGAGGCATCGGCGCCTTCAAGGTTATTGAGATCCAGCGCTAGCGGCTCAATGCCGCTACCCTGTAATGCATCAGCGTGGCGGCGTATACCAATGACACGATGCCCCTCGCTGAGCAGCTCGCGACCTAAGGTAATGCCGATATCGCCACAGCCGACAATCAATACAGTTAGCTTCACCTGGCTCACTCCTCTTGATAAATATTCCCTATCAGATACAAAGTCTCTATGAGATGTGACATCGTCAA
Source organism: Halomonas sp. (assembly GCF_017515565.1). GTDB lineage: Bacteria > Pseudomonadota > Gammaproteobacteria > Pseudomonadales > Halomonadaceae > Vreelandella. The sequence continues at coordinate 6,326 of NZ_JAFWFN010000075.1, read as the reverse complement.
TAAGACTTGCTTGTCCTTGCCATCCCGTTAACCGTCACGATTATTAGTCACAAGCTACTAAATTAGTCACAAGCAGCAACGAGAGGATGCCAACTGGCACCGTTATGACTTTAACAGAACTTCGCTATATCGTAACCCTTGCCCAAGAGCGCCACTTTGGGCGCGCGGCAGAACGCTGCCACGTTTCCCAGCCCACGCTCTCGGTGGCAGTAAAGAAATTGGAAGAGGAGCTTGATAGCCCGCTCTTCGAGCGCTCTAAATCTACCGTGCAGGTCACTCCGCTGGGTGAGAAAATTGTTGCCCAGGCGCAGCGGGTGCTAGAGCAGAGCAGCCTGATTTATGAAATGGCCAGCGCGGGGAAAGACCAGCTAGCTAATCCACTGCGTATTGGCGCTATTTACACGATTGGCCCTTATTTATTTCCGCATTTAATTCCTGCGCTGGCCAACGCTGCGCCGCAAATGTCGCTGTATATTGAAGAGGGTATGACCGGCTCGCTACGCGCCAAGCTACGTAGCGGCGAGCTGGATGTGATTATTGTAGCGCTGCCTTTTACCGAAACTGATGTGGTCACCAAGCCGATTTACGACGAGCATTTTGAAGTGCTGATGCCTGCTAACCACCGTTGGGTGGAGCGTGAGGTGATTAATAAAGAGGATCTGCTGGAAGAGCGGCTATTACTGTTGGGCGAAGGACATTGCTTCCGTGATCAGATTTTAGAGGCCTGCCCGGCGATCACCCAAAAACTCAACAGCCCCAATAACACGCTCATTGCGGAAGGTGGTTCGCTGGAAACTATTCGTCATATGGTGGCATCAAAGTTGGGCATTACGGTGTTGCCGCAGTCTGCGCTGGGCACCGAGCAGTACGAAAACGCCATGCTGGTTAGTCGGCCCTTTGCCGACCCAGCGCCCTCGCGCACGGTCGCCATTGCCTGGCGGGCCAGCTTCCCTCGGCCTAAAGCGATTGATGCCTTGGTTCAGGCGATTAGCCAGTGTAAGCAGCCTGCTAAGACGGTCAAAGCCTCCTCATGAGTGAGCTCACGTCACCGGTCACCGCGCTAAAAGGGGTAGGCGAGGCGCTAGCGATTAAACTGGCGCGCCTGGGGATTGAGCGCATTAGCGATCTGCTTTTTCACCTGCCGCTGCGCTATCAGGACCGCACGCGGCTAACGCCCATCGGGCTGCTGCGGGCGGGTCAGGAAGCCGTGGTGGAAGGTGAAGTGACCGCCAGTGACGTGGTGAAGGGGCGCAGGCGGAGCCTGCTGGTTCGCCTGCGCGATGGCAGCGGTATTTTGAGCCTGCGGTTTTTCCACTTCTCCCCCGCCCAGCAGCAACAGCTGCGCCCTGGGGTGACGGTGCGCGCCTTTGGCGAAGCACGCGCCGGGGCCACGGGCCTGGAGATTTATCACCCGGAGTATCGGCTAAGCGGCAGCGAAACGCCGGTTGAGGAGTACTACACGCCGATTTACCCCACCACCGAAGGGCTTCATCAAACCCGTCTGCGTGCACTTACTCAGCAGGCGTTGGGTATATTGGCGCAAACGCCAGCGGCGCTGCCGGATGTGATACCGGAGACCCTGCTTCAGCGGTTTAACCTGCCAGGGCTACACGCTAGCCTACAGCTGTTGCACCAGCCACCGCCGGATGTGGATTTAGAGCCGCTCACTCATGGCCACCACCCCGCCACCCGTAGGCTCGCCTTGGAAGAGTTACTGGCCCACCAGCTCAGCCTGCGGGAAGTGCGCTTGCGCATTCAGGCCGATGGCGCGCCGGCGCTGCCTTCGGGGCGTGGCCTGCAAACCCGCTTTTTAGCTCAGCTGCCGTTTGCGCTGACCGGCGCCCAACAGCGCGTGCTGGAAGAGATCGCCCTAGACCTTGCCCGCCCCGCCCCAATGCTGCGGCTGGTGCAAGGGGATGTGGGTTCAGGGAAAACGGTGGTAGCGGCAATGGCGGCGCTCTCGGCGCTGGCGGGCAACTGTCAGGCGGCGATGATGGCGCCCACGGAGATACTCGCCGAGCAGCACTACCGTGCCTTCAAGGCGTGGTTTGAACCGCTAGGCATTGAGGTAGCGTGGCTGGCGGGAAAACTCAAAGGCAAAGCGCGGCTAGATGCCAAAGCGGCCATTGCCGATGGCCGGGCGCGCATGGTGGTAGGTACCCATGCGCTGTTCCAGGCTGATGTGCATTTTCAGTGCCTGGGGCTGGCCATTATTGACGAGCAGCACCGCTTTGGGGTTCACCAGCGCCTAGCGCTGCGGGAAAAAGGTGAAGCCGGTGGATTGACGCCCCACCAGCTAATCATGACCGCCACCCCCATCCCCCGCACCCTGGCCATGAGCGCCTATGCGGATCTAGATGTCTCCGTGATTGATGAGCTACCGCCGGGGCGCACGCCGGTGAAAACCGTGGTGGTCTCGGATGAGCGCCGCCCCGAAGTGGTGGAGCGCATTCGCAACGCCTGTAGCGATGGCCGCCAAGCCTACTGGGTATGCACGCTGATTGAAGAGTCGGAAGTGCTGCAGTGCCAGGCCGCTGAAGTTACCCGAGAGGAACTAACCCAAGCGTTGCCAGCGCTCTCGATTGGCTTGATCCATGGGCGCATGAAGGCCAGCGAGAAAGTCGAGGTTATGGAAGCCTTCAAAACCGGCGAGTTAGATTTACTGGTGGCCACCACGGTGATTGAGGTGGGGGTGGATGTGCCTAACGCCAGCCTGATGATTATCGAAAACCCCGAACGCCTAGGGCTTTCACAGCTTCACCAATTACGCGGCCGGGTAGGGCGTGGCAGCACTGAAAGCTTCTGTGTACTGCTTTATCACCCGCCGCTCTCGAAAAGCTCCCGTGAGCGCTTGGGCGTGATGCGAGAAACCACCGATGGCTTCCGCATTGCTGAGAAAGACCTGGAGATCCGCGGGCCAGGGGAGGTGCTGGGCACCCGCCAAACTGGCCTTGCCCAAATGAAAATTGCCGACCTTGAGCGCGACGCCGATCTATTGGAGCGTGTTACGGCGCTGGCCCAAACGCTACAGGGCAACGCCGATATCACCGCCGTGCTGGTACGCCGCTGGTTAGGCGAAGCCGCTGGCCGCTACGGGCAGGTGTAGCAAGCGCGTTGCTAGACTGCGCTGGGCGTTGGTTCTACCTCTTGCGTGCGGGCTAAACGGCTGGCGGCATCGCCTAGAGGCGCCAGTTGCTGGGTAATTAGGCGTAGCTGGCTCTGAATAGGTCGGTAGAGCGTCACGGCGTTCTCTTCATGGGGGGGAGGCTGCTCTTCCATTTGCACGAGTAGCTCGCGGGCGTGCTCATCCAGTGGTGCGATGGGTAAGCGTTTATGCAACTGCTCCGCCAGCTGTTCTAACAGGGCGCTGATGCGCTTAGCAAGGGGGACTAGCGCGGCATCGTCTTCGTCTTCTGCCAGCCGATGACGATGGGCGCCCAGCGCTGAAAGATGGCTTAACAGCGTATTGGAAAGCACCAAAAAACGCAGCCCGTTGTCGGCATCCTGCTTTCGGTAGTGGCCCGGCTCGTGGAGCATATTGGTCAGCAGCGTTGAGAGGGCCGCATCGGCATTGTGGGCATTACGGCGCGCTAGCCGGTAGGCCAAATCGTCCTGTTTGCCCTCCTCATACTGATGAACAATTTCGTCTAAATAGCGGCGGTGATTGGTCAGCACGTTGGCGGCTTCCCGGTAGAGCCTGCGGCCTTGCCAGTCGGGCAGAATAAAAAACACCGCTAGTCCCGCGATTAACGAGCCAATTAACGTATCAAACAGGCGCGGCCAGATTAAATCAAAGCCGTCACCCACCTGATTAAAGCTGCACAGTATCAGCAGGGTGATGGATGCCGTAGCAATGACGTAGTGTTTTTCACGGTTAGCAAAAAATGAGACGCCCGCGGCCACCGCAATCATGCTCTGTACCAACGGTTGGGGAAATAGGCTAATCGACACCCACCCCGCGATTAACCCGAGTACCGTGCCGACGATGCGTTGGGAAAGAAAGCGCCGCGTGGTGGCGAAGTTAGGGCGGCAGACAAATAGCGTGGTCAGCAAAATCCAGAAGCCCTGCTCCGGGTCGAGCCACTGCAGCAGCCCGTAACCCGCTATCAGCGCGGTGGTTAAGCGTATCGCGTGACGAAACGTGGGTGACCCCAGCGTAAAGTTCAGCCGTACTCGGCGCCAGGCTTCCAGTAGGCTGGAGGGCGAACGGTCAAAGAGCGCGCTGTCCCGCCGCGGGTCATCGCTATCGGGGTTGTGGGCACTGGCAATCTGCGCCTCTAACGTTGAGAGATTATCGGCCAAGGCGTTAAGGGGGTGCATTAACGGCCGCCACTCCGGCTTGCCGCGTTCGCTTAAGTTATTGATAGAGGCGCGGAGGTCAGCCAGCGCCTGCTCACTTAGCTGGTGGTCGAAGGGGCGGTTCAGCAGCAGTGATTTAGCCAACTGACGGCAGGCACGGCCCTGCTGGTCGAGCAGCCGCTGGCAGCGAAACAGCACGTCGTGGTGGAAAAACGCTTCGGTGAGCGCGCCGTAGGGGTAGTGGGTCGAGCTTGCTCGCTCGTGGATATCCTGGGCGATAAAGTAAATTCGTAGGTAGCGGTTAAGCTTGCGGCTGCCGCGCTGGCCTTCCAGGCGGCGAAAAATCATCTCTTTCGCCTGGTTAAGGGCATCGACCACAAGGCCATTTTGCCGCGCCAGCGCCACCCGGCGGGCCTCTATATCCACGCCGCGCACGGGTTCAAACAGCGCAGATTTGAGAATCAAAAATTCGCCCAGGGTTTTGTACACCCTGGCCATGCTCTGTTTGACCGGCTGGCGGGAGAATAGCGCGCACCATACAACGGAAATAACCCCGTACCACGCCGCCCCGGCCAATAGCAGCAACTGGCGAGCGGCGACATCCTCATCCACGCCGCCGTGCTGTTCAATATTGATCATCGAGTAGATCGATAGAATCAGCGTGCCCGAAGCAATAGTGGCGTAACGCTGGCCGATGGCGCCCAGCATAATCAGCGTGAAGGTAGAGAGCGCCAACCCAAGGGCAAACAGCCACGGCCACGGAAACAACCACTGCACCACAAACGACGCCGAGGCAAAGCATAAAAGAGTGACTGCCAACGCTTGTAGGCGCCCCTGCCAGCTGTCATCGGTCTCTGAAAGCGCGCTTGCGATAATGCCTAAAAACAGTGGGATCACTAGCGCCACGTCTCCCGCTACCCCGCTAAACAGCAGCGCCCCGCTGAAGGCGATAAATACCCGCAGGCTGTAGGCGAACTTATCCAGTGTCCAAAGGCGCCGTAGGGGCAGTGAAAGCGGCATATAATCTCTTAGTGGCGTCTGATGTTAGACTTTAGTTTATATATTGCCGCAGCGGGTGGCTAGGCTTTGCTCAAAAGACGGCAGCGATGAGCTATAAACAAAAAGCCCCGCAGAGCGACGGGCTGCGGGGCATTAGGCATCAAGCGGCTGTGCGAACAGGGCTACAAATGCTTCAACAGCTTTTGCAGCTTGTTCATATCGGCGGAGTCGCCGACTAGTCGCACCTCGCCGTTTACCATGCCGTCTAGAAATGCCTGCTGGGTAGGTTTCTTGAGGATGCGTAGTGCGGCATCTTGGTCGCGAAAACGTAGCTCAAGGTCAAGGTCAACGGGCAAGCCTTTGCCGGTGGTTACCCCTTGGGGCGTCATCCGGTAGTAGCGGGCAATGCTTAAGTCTTCCGTGGCAATCCCCCAGTCCAGTCCGCGCATGCGTTCCAGCTGCTCTTTAAAGCGCGGCTTGCGGCGTAGGGCACGCTTGAGCATAAAACTCAGCAGCCACAACGTAAGCGTTAGCTTCATTAGGAAACTGCGTCCTTGAGCGCTTTGCCTGGCTTAAAGGCAACGTTTTTGCTGGCGGGAATTTGTAGCGGGGCGCCGGTTTGCGGGTTCTTGCCGGTGCGTGCGGCACGTTCGCGAACGGTAAAAGTACCAAAACCGATCAGGGCGACGTCTTCGCCCTTGGCGACGCTGTTCGTGATCTCATCCAGGATGACGTTGAGGACTTGGCCCGCTTTGTCTTTGGAAAGATCGGCACCTTCAGCAATGGCAGCGGCGAGTTCAGGTTTGCGCATAGAGGAAACTCCCTTGTAACAAAATCAAGCGTAGGCTTGTGATGTGTAAGAAACAGTGTTGTTTAAAGCATTACCCGGCTGGTCCAGCTTCTTAGACTAGTCGTGAATGCGGCGAAAATCAGCCTAGCAGCGCAGGGGCTGCTCTGGAAAGCTCCACTTTCCTTCTCACGCAGCCGCCTGTCAACGCAAAACCAATCAAACGACCGTCTTTATCTTC
>NZ_JAFWFN010000074.1 GCF_017515565.1 Halomonas sp. | reverse complement strand
GAAAGTGAGCGCCAACTTAAAATGCCAGACGCTCACCAAACCGGCGAGGGCTAACGTGGTAAGAGTTAAGAGCGACGTTAAAATAAAGAAAGCGGCGAGATTTCCGCGCATGCGGTCCGGCGAAAAACCGTGCATCAGCAGTACAATAGGCGGGCCGCCTATGGCGGCAACAGTGCCAAATATGCCGGAGAGCACCCCTGCGATAAACAGTGACATACGATTAACCGGCAGTTTAAAGCGGAAAAGCGTGACCAGTACGGCAAAGAGTACAATCGCGGCAATCAGCTTTTCCAGCACGACCATGGGCGCAGCTAACAGCAACCAGATCCCCAATGCATTGCCCGGTAAACGGCCAATTAAGGCCACACCTATCGCGTCTAAGCTCACCTCGTGCCAGTAGTGGCGCACCATCATTAAAGAAACAGTCAACCCAAACAGCACCAGTATTACCGGCACCAACCGGGGCTCCAACATCAAAAGTAACGGCGCGCCAACAACCGCTAGGCCAAAACCGGTAGCACGCTGTACAAATGCGCCAAGCAGCAGCACGGCTGAACAGGCTAGCCATACGTCTAACGGCATTTCGATCCACTGCTGTAAGCTACTCATTTGCACCATGCGTCACTGGCCACTTTCCATTGCGGGTGTTTTGGTTAATTGTCTTACGCCAATATTGCCCAGCAACGCTGCCCCTAGCATGGTCAGTACCATTGGCCACAAGTGCTCTACTTGAAATAGCCCTACCAACACCCCAGCAAGTGCCCCGCAGCTAAACTGAATGCCCCCCAATAGCGCCGTAGCCGTTGCACTCATATGGCCAAAGTGATCTAACAGCGCGGCAATTGCGTTGGGGGTAATTAAACCAATCATCCCAGTGAACAGCATTACCAGCGGTACAACCACATAGATCGATGCCACATTAAACGCCGTGGCCACGACAAGCCCCGCCGCAGCAATGAGTTGAATAACGAGCCCCAAGCGTAGATTTTGCTGGGGGGTGCGTTTGCGCAAAAGATGGATATTTACGCGATTAGAGAGCGCGATCATGACGACATTTACACCAAACACTAACGGGTACACCCCCGGCGATAGGCCGAAATACTCTAAATAGAGAAACGGCGACGCGGTGATAAACGCAAATAGCCCAGCAAAGGATGCCGCTACGGCACATATGTAGCCCATGGCTTCGCGATGGCGCAACACGCTCGCATAGTTACGCACCACTTGGCGGGGTGAGGCTGCGGGTAGACTGGTGTCACGAGTCTCGGGTAAACGAGTGCCTAACAGCCAGAGCAAAAAACCTGCATAAACTGCCAAAAACACGAAGATCAGCCACCAGCCAGCAATATAGAGCAGCACGCTGCCCACCGCCGGGGCTATCAACGGCGCCAGCATCATAATCATCGCCATCGTAGACATCACTTTGGCGGCTTCACGCCCGCTAAAGCAGTCCCGCACGATGGCGGCAGAGTTCACCACGCAGGCCCCACCCCCCAGCGCTTGAATAAACCGCCAGAGTAGCAGCGAACTTAAGCTATCCACCGTGGTGATCATCAAACTGGCGAGCATAAAGACTACCAGACCGCTTAGCAGCACCGGTTTTCGCCCGTAGCGATCCGACACTGGCCCAAAACAGAGCTGACCAATCGCAAAACCGAATAAAAACATGCTAATTGAAAGTTCAGTATGGTGAATACTGGCATTAATATCTTCGGCCAGAATGCCAATCGCGGGCAAATACGCATCAATAGCAAAGGGTGCAAGCGCGGTATTGGCTGCAACCAATAGCGCTACCCTGCGAGGATTCAGCTCCATGGTGGTCCTTGGTATAAAACGGCTGCTGGAGAATAAAGATAGGCCGCTAATTATAATCGATTTGAATTGGTTTGTCGGTCTCTGTTCGCCGTGCTCGCCCCTTGCTAAAGTACCTTAACGACAACGCAAGGAGCTACGCATGGCCACTAGCCTACTGACCCAGTTAAAAGAGATGACCACCGTGGTCGCTGATACCGGCGACCTTGAGGCTATTCGCCGTTTTCAGCCGCAGGATGCAACCACTAACCCATCGCTCATTCTCCAAGCAGCGCAACAAGAAGAGCGCCGTGCACGTTTAGCCGAAATAGCAAAAGAGAGTACCGACCTTGATGACGCCGCTGAACGCGTGGCGGTCGATATCGGCAGCGAGATTAGCAAGCTGGTGCCCGGCTATGTCTCCACTGAAGTGAGTGCTCGCCTCTCGTTTGACCGGGAAGCCACCATTGCTAAAGCCCACTCGCTGATTGAACGCTATGCCAAGCACGGCGTTGGCGCAGAGCGCATTTTAATTAAGATGGCCTCAACCTGGGAGGGCATTCAGGCAGCGCGCCAGCTTGAGCGTGATGGTATTCGTACCAATCTAACGTTGCTGTTCGGCTTTGCCCAAGCCCAGGCGTGTGCCGATGCGGGCGCCACGCTGATTTCGCCATTCGTAGGCCGCATTCTGGATTGGCACAAAGCGAAAGACCCCAACGCTGATTTTAGCGGTGCCAATGACCCCGGCGTTCAGTCGGTTAAGCGTATTTACGATTACTACAAAGGTCACGGCTTCCCCACCATTGTGATGGGAGCTAGCTTTCGTAATATAGGTGAAATAGAGGCGCTGGCCGGCTGTGACCGGTTAACCATTTCTCCCGCACTGTTAAACGAACTAGACGAATCACACGGCGAACTACCCCGACAGCTGACACCTATGGGCTCCAGCAGCGCGTCTAATGAGGCGTTAACCCAGGCAGATTTCCGCTGGGCAATGAATGAAGATGAGATGGCCAGTGACAAACTCGCCGAAGGTATCCGCAAGTTTATGGCTGACCAGCGCAAGCTTGAAGAGCTGTTAAGCACGCTGCGAAACGGCTAATAAACGCGCGTCCAAACAGCCATTGCTCCTGTTTGAACCTCGCCTCTATACGAACATCCCCCCTATGAATAGTGATTCATAGGGGGGGATGTGTTTACTTCAGGGAAAAGCGCTTATCAAAAATGCGGTGAGTGGCTTGCCAGAAAATAGCGAATAGCCAACCAACCGTGATTAAGAGACGTTAAGACGCAGTCGTGTCTTGTGCTTCAAGCATTTCCACCAACGGTTGAAATTGCTCACGGTTATGCTCATTCATATGCATGAGAATACGATGCGCCTCCAATATTCTATCGCGAAGGCCCTTTTCATCAGCTGGCTCTTCGGGTAGTTCCTCTAGCGCATTGTTTAACGGCGCCTCCGACTGTAAGGGCGCTTCCATTAATGTAAAAAAACGTGCAAACCCCATCACATCCAGCATTTGGCGAACATCAGGATTGTCAGCAATGATGGTTGGCGGCTGTTCTAAACGCCCTTTCACCGCCATCGCTACTTTAGCAAGAAAGCCCAACGCCGTTGAGTCCACGTTGGTGGCCTCACGCAAGTCAATCATTACCGCCTGCAACCCTGGGGTTTCGGCAAGACGCTGTGCTTGAGTATCAAGAGTCGCGCATAGCGTTAGACGCACATCGCCACACAGTTTTAAAACAAAAACACCGGAGTCGAACGCCGCCTTAATACGGCCTTCTTCAATCAGCATGACCAAATCCGCTCACCATCATGATTGTTAGATCATCGGGCAAAGCATCGCGGTCTTGGTTCGCCTCGTCGTCTGCATCTCCTTCTAACAGGAGCACATTCATTTGGGCTAGCCGGTCGCGCAACTGCTCAAGCGTGACACTTTCGCTTACTAATTGCTCAAGTTCCTTGAGCCGCGTGTCGAGCGTTTTACCCGGCAAGCATTCCAATATCCCATCTGAACATAGCCATAGCTGGAACTCAGAGGGTAACGCACAGCTGAGTGAAGGATACTCCACATCAGGGAAAAGACCTACCGGCATTCCCTCCCCGGCTAAGCGCACTAGCGAACCGTTCGTTACCAATAACGGCATAGGCAGCTGCGCCCCGAGCGAATAGTGAAGAGTCTTGTCCTCATGGTCAATAACCCCCACGAATAAGGTCGCGTGTTTGCCGATGTCGGTATCCTGCAATTCGCGGTTCAAGGCAGCCAGCCAGTTAGGAGCCAACCGCTCAGGCTGCTGCCCGTCCCACTCGCTAAGCCACCGATTACACAGGTATTTTAACAATACCGTAACAAACGCAGAGGAAGCGCCGTGGCCAGACACATCAGCAAAATAGAAGGTGCTGTAGCGTTCGTTGTAGCGCTGGTAATCGAGAAAATCGCCTGACAAATAGAGCGAAGGAGCAAACCAGTAATCGTAATAGACCCCGTTAATTACTTTAGGATGAGTAGGCAAAAGGCGCCGCTGAATATGCCCGCCGCTCTGCTGATCCATACGGAGCAAGGCCAAATGCGTCTCAAGGCTCTCGTTGAGCTCTGCTAACCGCTCCCGGTCACGGTCACGCTCTAACGCAAGCTCGTGCAGCTCTATCGCTTTCCGAATCATGCGCCGCAGGAGCTCTGCATGACGCAGTGGATGGACAATATAATCCACTAACCCTACATCAATCGCTTTAATTAGATCGGCATCTTGTCGGGTATCGCTGACCACCAGCGTAGGCAACCGGAGGATTAGTTTCGACCACTGCTGACGCGGCACCGCACGCGCATGCGCCACAATCAGTGCGGTTCCTGCAGGCAGGTACTCGATATTGTCTGCTGCAAACACCGACATGCCGTCACAGGTAATCGCTTGTGCCAGCGCGTCGCGCTCTGGCCCTGGCTCATCAATTACCGCGATCAACTGTTTGGAATGATCCATGTTAGGCCTCAATCGGCGAAATCGTCGTCACCAAAATCGTCAGCATCAAACTCAAAATCGTCCATGGCGAAAGGGTCATCACCTAATTCGCCATCGTTAATCAAGAATTGACGGCGCTGCAAATAAGCGTCGCGGATAAATCGGTAGCGATCTCCACGAATAAACGCTTCCTGGTCCAACAGACCTGCGCGAATATCCACAACATTAAGCGCCAATAAGCTAACCTCTATGACATCATCATCTATATACAGCAATGGATTAGTCGCCATATCAGCGGGTAGCCCGGTGGTATCCCTTAACGTACTGGGGCCTAACAGCGGCAGCATTAAGTAACGCGAATCTTCCCACCCCCACACCGCCAGCGTTTGGCCGAAGTCTTCTTCATCAGCGGTAATTTGCATGTGAGTTGCATAATCCAACAAACCGCCTACACCAACCGTTGAGTTAATCAAAAACCGTGAGGTCGCCAAGCCAGCATTAGCGGGCTTGCCCTGCAGTAGACTGTTAATCGCAGTGCGCACTTCCCCCAGGTTGGAGAAAAAATTACCCACCCCTGTTTGCACCGGTTCAGGCGTGACATTGCGGTAACCCGTCGCTACCGGCTTGAGCGCATAACGATCCAGCACGTCGTTGAAGGCAAATACACGACGGTTAAAGCCTTCCCATGGGTCTTCCGGGTGGGCTTCCTCTGCCATAGTTGCGCTGGTACTGGCGCACCCTCCCATGCCTAGCGTGGCTAGCAGCAATATAGGCAGCAATCCCTGGCGCACGCGGCTTTTAGGCGCTTGCTTGGCTAACAACCTCAGCATGATAGTTCCTCTCTCAACGTTTTAACGCCCCTTTTATCACCGCTTTTTCTAGTGCCTTTTTTACTAACACCTCTAAGACGAAGCATGAGCCTATTGGCGGCTACTGACGGCGAATAACCACGCTACCGGCGCTGTAGCCTGCACCAAACGAACAGATAACGCCAATATCACCGGATGCAAAGTTATCGCGATGAAGATGAAAGGCAATGATCGAACCTGCCGAACTGGTATTTGCGTAGCGATCCAGGATGATTGGCGCTTGCTCTTCGCTGGGATCCCGCCCCAACACTTTTCGCGCAATAAGGTCGTTCATATGGCGATTAGCCTGATGTAACCACATGCGCGTTAAGTCGCTGCCGGCAAGTTCTAACGAGGCCAGATGATCAGTGATTAACTGTGCCACCATCGGGCAGACCTCTCTGAACACCCGCCGACCCTCTTGAACAAACAGCTTATCTAGAGCCAATGGGTCACTATCGGTAATGCGGTTCAAAAAGCCAGCGTTGTTACGGATGGCGTTAGAGAACTTGGTTACCAGCCGAGTACCGAGAATTTCATAGCGCTGCTCAGCGACGGCACTGGCACTGGCACTATTCTCTAGCACCATTGCAGTACACGCATCGCCAAAAATAAAGTGGCTATCACGGTCTGTGAAATTTAAATGTGCTGAGCAAATTTCAGGATTAACCACTAGCGCTCGTTTGACGCTGCCAGAGGCAATTGCATTGGCCGCCATTTCAAGCGCAAACGTAGCTGAGCTGCAGGCGACATTCATATCAAAGCCATAGCCACTCGTGCCTAGCGCTTGCTGAACCTCTACCGCCACCGCCGGGTAGGCACGCTCTAGATTAGAACAAGCAACAATGACCAGTTCGATATCGCTTGGCGCCACTTGGGCTGCCGCCAAGGCTTGGCGCGCTGCGTTAGTCGCCATCTCGCACTGAATCGATGACTCGTCGTTATTACGTTGAGGCAGTTTAGGCCGCATACGCTCAGGGTCAAGAATACCGGATGCATCTAATACATAGCGGCTTTTAATACCGGATGCTTTTTCAATAAACTCGCTACTGGAGTGGGCTTGCGGCTGCTGCTCCCCACGCGCAATGGCATCAGCATTATGAGAATTCTGGCTATCTACCCAGGCATTAAATGCGGCGACCAGCGCCTCATTATCAATGGCGTGTTCCGGCGTATAAAGCCCCGTACCGGTTATCACCACATTCGTCATGCAACTCTCCTTAAAGCAGCCTGCGATCGCTGGCTGTCGGCGGCCGTAAGCGCAAGCTTACTAGTATATTACTGTGTGCGTAAAAAGCGCGCTGTTCCAGCCGGGCTCTAAACGCTAATTATCTCTTCCCAGCGTTTTTCAAGACGCTTTACCGATACAGGTAGTTTAGTGCCCAACTGTTGAGCAAATAACGAGACTCTAAGTTCTTGAATCCACCAGCCAAACGCCACTAGCGTTGGGTCTTCTATGTCGCCCCGGCGCTCGCTTTTGCGACGCGCGTCAAAACGCGCTTCTAATGCTTGGACATCGTGCATCATCATTTGGTCGCGTCCGCGTTCACGGGCCGCTTTTTCGAGTCGAATTAGCGCCGCTTCCGTATAACGCGGGTACTCTACAAGCCACTCCCCCGAATCACGAATGAAACCAGGATAAACCAACCGTTGCATCTGAGCGCTAACATCACTATAGACCAGCGCTAACGCGAAATTTAGCTTGCCTTTAAGCACCTTACTCACCGCCAGGTGGCCCTTTAGAGCAGCCTCGACTGTTTGAAGAAGGGTGTTTGCATGGTCGAGAAGCACTGCTTCAGTCGCGTTTAAACGCTCTTCAAGGGCACTGGCTGACCGGGGCAAGGGGTGCTGCGCCACCACCTGAGTAAAAACCGCCAGCAGTAGATCATCGATTAACGCTTGCTTGCTACCCACTTTGGCAAATAGCAGTGCGCATTTCTCCACACCCGGCAAGCGTTTAATAGCCTTTACCTGCTCTGGCCGGTTAGCGATTGCCAACCGGGCAACACCTTCCTGGTGGGCCGCTGCAGCTTTCGCGGGGTGGTCGAAAAGCGCTACCCTAAAGTTCTCATCGGCTGCCACTAATGCCGGATAGGCTTCAACACGAATGCCTGCCTGGGTGGTCACCCGTGATTCGGGCAGTGGCTCGTCGGGCAAACCGTCCAGCGCTGGCGCTTGGCTGGCTTGTTCTGATAGCGCTTGAGCACCAGCGCTAGCCGCAGCTTCAAAGCGTTTTTCAAGCGCTCGCAGGTCGCGCCCCTGGCCCAGTAACTCGCCTGAGTGATCCACCACACGTACATTCATTATTAGGTGTGGCTCAAGTAAATCTAGCCGCCAATCATCGGCATGCACCCGGGTACCGGAGCGCCGTCGAATAAACTCAGCCAGGGCTTCGGTTAGCGGGCGCTGGTCGGGCACCAGCATCTCCAGCGCGGCATCTACCCAATCGGGTATTGGTACAACTTGCCGTCTAATGCTTTTAGGTAGCGACTTAAGCAGTGCAATGCACTTTTCACGCAGCAACCCAGGCACCAGCCATTCTAAGGCGTGCACGGGTAACTGGGGCAACATGGCGGCGGGTACGGTAATGGTGACCCCGTCGTCATCAGCTTCAGGGTCGAAGTGGTAACTCACTGGGTAAGCAACCCCCGCCAGAATGAGATGATCCGGGTAGTGAGACTGCGTAATATCTTCCGCTTGCCGCGCTTTGAGCGCCTCAATATCGAATTTAAGCAGCCCAGGGTCTTGGCGCTCGGCTTGCTTGCGCCAGTGTTCAAACCCTTTGCCGTTAACAACTTCCTCTGGCAAGCGCTCATCATAAAACGCAAATAGCGTCTCTTCGTCCACTAGAATATCGCGGCGACGGGCACGATCCTCCAGCGCCTCGACCTCTTCGATCAGCGCACGGTTGTGGATGAAAAACTCGCCCTTGGTTTGAAACTCTCCCTCTACCAGTGCACGGCGTATAAAAAGCTCACGTGACTCCTGGGGGGCAATGGGGCCGTAATGCACCCGGCGGCGGGCCACAATGGGCAGCCCAAACAGTGTCACCTGCTCAAAGGCGACCACCTGTGCCCGTTTCATCTCCCAATGGGGTTCGCTGTAGCTTCGCTTCACAAGGTGCTCGGCCTGAGGTTCAATCCAAAGCGGATCAATTTTAGCGACCGTGCGTGCGAATAGCTTGGTGGTTTCCACCAGCTCAAACGCCATCAGCCACTTAGGAGTTTTCTTGGCAAGCCCGGAACCTGGGTGAATCATCAACTTGCGATTACGCGCCCCAAGGTATTCGCGGTTTTCTAACAAGGTAGCAACGTTAGATAACAGACCCGAAAGCAATGCCTGGTGCAGTTTACCAGACGTTTTACGGCGTATTTGGCGCGCCTGCTCTTCGCTTTCGTTCTCGTCACTGGGCAGCGGGGCAGGCACCTCGATATCCATATCACGCAGCAACTGGCGCAGTTGCCGGAAGGTGTCATGCCATTCGCGCACACGCAGGTAATTGATGTAGTGATCACGGCACCAACGGCGTAACTGGTTGCCGGAAAGCGCCTCTCGGGCATTCTCAATGCCGTGCCATAAGTTTAACAGCGCGACAAAATCAGAATCAGGGTCGTGCCAGCGTTGGTGGGCCTGATCTGCAGCTTGGCGCTTATCCGCCGGGCGGTCACGCGGGTCTTGGATAGCCAGCGCAGAGACGACAATCAGCACATCGCGAAGGCTGCCCCGCTCAGCTCCCGCCAGCACCATTCGCGCTAACCGGGGGTCAATGGGCAGTTTGGCGAGTTTGCGTCCCAGCGGGCTAAGGCGCTGCTGTTCGTCTACCGCGCCTAGCTCAAATAACAGGCGAAAACCGTCCTTGATAAAACGACTATCCGGCGGGTCAACAAACGGAAAATCTTCAATATGACCAAGCTTCAGCGCCAGCATTGATAGAATCACGGAGGCTAAATTAGTGCGCTGAATTTCAGGATCGGTAAACGCAGGCCGTGAGAGGAAATCCTCTTCATCGTAAAGCCGTATACAGGCCCCTTCAGCCACCCGACCACAGCGCCCTTTACGTTGGTTGGCGCTGGCTTGGCTGATGGGCTCTACAGGCAGCCGCTGAATTTTTGACCGGTAGCTATAGCGGCTAATGCGTACAAGGCCTGGGTCGATGACATAGCGGATACCGGGCACCGTTAGCGAGGTTTCGGCCACGTTGGTCGCCAGCACAATACGCCGCCCGCGGTGAGGCGCGAATACTCGGTTCTGCTCCTCATTAGAGAGCCGCGCGTAGAGCGGAAGTATTTCAGTACCTTTTAAATCGGCTCGCCGCAAGGTATCGGCGGTCTCACGGATTTCCCGCTCCCCGGGTAGAAATACCAGCACATCTCGGGGGCCATGCAGCCAGCCTTTTTCACGCTCAATAACATCAATTTCTTGTACCGCGTGCAGTATGCCTTCTTGCAGCGTACGGTCCTCTTCATCCTCCTCATCCCGCACCAGAGGACGGTAGAACACATCGACAGGGAACGTTCGCCCAGAAACCTCCACCACGGGCGCCGGCGTGGCAGCACGACTTTCAGAGCTTGCAGCCACACTGCCAAAATGAGCCGCAAAACGCGTCACATCAATGGTTGCAGAAGTGATGATAACTTTAAGATCGGGACGTTGAGGCAGTAACCGCTTAAGATAACCGAGCAGAAAATCGATGTTTAAGCTGCGCTCATGAGCCTCATCAATAATAAGCGTGTCGTAGCGCAGCAACAGCGGATCGTGCTGGGTTTCGGCTAACAAAATACCATCGGTCATCAGCTTAATCAGCGTATTGGGCGTGCTTTGGTCAGTAAAGCGCACCTGATAGCCCACCTGCTCACCCAGCGGTACGTTAAGCTCCTCTGCCAAACGAGTAGCAACACTGCGAGCAGCCAACCGACGTGGCTGCGTATGGCCAATTAACCCACGGCGACCGCGCCCTAGCTCTAAGCATATTTTAGGTAGCTGGGTGGTTTTACCCGACCCCGTCTCCCCCGCCACTACCACCACTTGGTGGTCGCGGATGGCGTTAAGAATATCTTCCCGCCGTTCTACAACGGGCAACTCGGCGGGGTAGTTCAATACCACTGGCTGGGCTTCGCGCTGTTGAAATACGTGCCTCGCCTTATCTAAATCCCGCTGTACATCATACAAACCACGGTCAATGGGCTTATTTTCCCGTAGTCGGCGCTTTAAACCAGCAACACGACGCTCTAAACGCTGGGCATCACGCAGCATCAAATGACTCAACGCCTCGTTTAGCGCGGTGAGTTGCTGGGCATCTGTGCGGGGGGAGTGCGTGTCGGTGGTCACGTTTGGCTTGGCTTCCATCACATTAAAAAAATCGGCCCACTCTTTGAGCAGGCCGACTATTGTAACGCCTTCAGCAACGTGACGCCTAACAGCGGCTAATCACGCGCTCATCACAAGCTTACCAGCAGTTAGCTAGCGTTGGTTTCTTCATCCCGCAACTGACGACGCAGTACTTTACCCACGTTGGTTTTGGGTAACTCATCGCGGAACTCAACATACTTTGGCACTTTGTAGCCGGTCAGCTCTTTCTTACACCAGCTACGCAGGGTTTCCGCATCGAGTTGGCTGTTTTTCGAAACGACGAATAGCTTGATTGCTTCACCCGCGTTCTCATCGGGCACCCCTACCGCTGCCGTTTCTAGCACATCGGGATGAGCAGCAACGACATCTTCGATTTCGTTAGGATAGACATTGAAACCAGAGACGAGAATCATATCTTTTTTACGGTCGACGATGCGGATATAGCCATCCTCTTGAAGGACAGCGATGTCGCCCGTGTGGAACCAGCCATCTTCATCAATTGAATTGCGCGTCTCCTCCTCGCGCTGCCAGTAGCCTTTCATTACCTGAGGGCCTTGAACGCAAAGCTCGCCTGGGTCGCCTAGTGCGGCATCATTGCCATCGGCATCCACCACTTTCACCGATGTGCCAGCCACAGGTTTACCAATACTCCCCAGTTGAATAGCATTCGTTGGGTTAAAGCTCACGATGGGTGACGTTTCAGTTAACCCATAGCCTTCAGCAATTGCGCAACCGGTGGTTTCTTCCCACCGCTGAGCAGCCGCCTTAGTCAGCGCCATACCGCCTGAGATAGTCAGCTTGAGCTTGGAAAAATCCAGTTGCTTAAAGTCATCCCGATTACACAGCGCATTGAACAGCGTGTTCAAACCGATAAACCCGGTGAAAGGCAGCCCTTTCAACTCTTTAACAAAGCTAGGCAGATCACGGGGGTTGGTAATCAGCAGCGAATGATTACCGGTTTCCATTAAGAACAGGCAGTTAACGGTAAAGGTGTAGATGTGATAAACCGGCAGCGGTGCCACGACAAGCTCTTCACCGTCAGTAAGGTGCTCGCCAATTGCCGTGCGTGCCTGGAGCATATTAGCGATGAGATTGCAGTGAGTCAGCATCGCCCCTTTAGGCATGCCCGTAGTACCACCGGTGTACTGAAGTGCGGCCAAATCACTCTGGGTGCGGCTTACGTCAGTGTGGCTGAGAGAAGCGCCTTTTTTCAGAGCATCACGAAAACCGATGGCGCTGGGTATCGAGTAGGCAGGCACCATTTTCTTAACGTGCTTAACCACGGCGTTGATGAGCCAGCGCTTGGGCACATCATGAAGATCTGCAAGCTGAGTTACCAACACGTGCTTGATATCGGTCTTATCGAGCACTTTTTCCAGCTTATCAGCCATATTGGCCAAAATAACGATAGCCTTGGCATTGGAATCTTTAAATTGGTGCGCCATTTCCCGCTCGGTGTAAAGCGGGTTGGTATTAACGACGACTAAACCTGCTCTCAGTGCACCAAATACTGCCACAGGGAACTGGAGAACGTTGGGCAGTTGAATAGCAATCCGGTCGCCAGGCTCCAGGTCCGTTTCATGCTGCAACCATGCGGCAAAGTCCGCCGAAAGGCGATCAAGGTCGGCAAAAGTGAGCGTTTTTCCCATGCAGGTAAACGCCGGCTTATCTTTAAAGCGCTTTACCGCCGTGTGAAAAACATCAGTGACTGAATCATATTGATCCAACCCTTCAAGCGCTGGGCCACGTAAAATGGGGGCATTGGCGTATTCGCTCATGGGGCAATCTCCGCTATCCGTGTCGATGGTATAACCGACCTTGTTATTGTCGCGAGGTTAAAGGGCCAACGATATACGACGAGCACCCCGCTGTAAAACGATCGATTGAAACTTACGTTTCAACTTTAGCTTATAGCCCTGTGCGTTAAGCAGCAGCGCGATCCCTCACTTATCTGCTATTACTACTGTAGCGATTGTTACAGTTATGGACAGTAACGGGCTTGAATTTCTCCTTCTCGCCAGACCAAAAGCTCACCTGGCAACATCCGCTCCCACGCTTCATTTTGGGTCAGCGGCTCAGTCGCCATCACTGACACAACATCATTTGGCGTGGTGTGCTCAATAAAATTCACGGTGATTTCCGCATCAGAAAGTTCCGCTTCTCCAAAGGGCGCACGGCGGGTGATGTGAGCAAGTTTTGTTGAGCAGTAGCAATAAAGATAGGTGCCGTCAGAAAGCAGCAAATTAAATACGCCTAACCCGCGAAGCTGCTCGCAGAGCGCATGTAAACGCTCCCAAACACGTTCAGCTGCTGCAGGTGGCGTAGGAAAAGCGCGGCGCAACTCCCCCATTAGCCAGCAAAAAGCATGTTCGCTGTCGGTCGTACCTACAGGGGTATAAACGCCCAAAGGAAGCTGCTGCCAATCGTTTAACTGCCCATTATGGGCGTAGCACCAGGGTCGCCCCCACATTTCCCGGGTAAAGGGGTGGGTGTTGGCAAGGCGTACGCCGCCCACGTTAGCCTGGCGAATATGGCTGATCACCACATTAGACTTGATGGGGTAATCACAAATTAATCGAGCAATCGGCGAATCCACAGAAGGGTGCGGGTCTCGAAACTCGCGATACCCCCCCTCCTCGTAGAACGCTATACCCCAACCGTCACGATGGGGGCCGGTGCCTCCACCGCGGTGTAAAAAACCTGAAAAGCTAAAGCAGATATCCGTGGGAACGTTGGCGCTCATGCCCAGCAACTCACACATTAAGAGGCTCCTTGAGGGCTGGGCCAGCCATTAGTTAATCACCGGTTCGCGACGGCGGTTAGACGTAGGATCGTCTTCAACCTCACGCGACTGTGGCGCTTCATCAACATCTTGTGGGCGACGCCACCACCAAAGCGCGATGCCCACACAAGCGCCCAGCGCCATACCTAAAATTAACCATAAAAGCCCACCACGCAGCCCTGCGGCGCTACCTTCTAACACTCCCACCGCCGAGACCATCGCCGCCGGGGCCAAGCCTGTATAGAACTCGCCCTCCTCTACCAGCGGTAAACGGAAACTGGCAGGCATCCACATGGCACCAGCCACTATCCATGTCAACACTAACCGCGGCAGGCGCGGCAACCACGCCAATGCAAAGTACACTGCCACAAGCACCAGCAGTGAAAGGCCGTAATAACTTAGCCACATCAGTGACATTGAGTTCGCAAACAGCATAATAACCCTCATGTGGGTGGACTCACCCGACGTTGATTTCCCGTTATGGTACCTATCAATTTATGAAAGCACAGCCCGGCATTAACCAAGGCTCACCCGCTGCGCGCTATTATCGCGCCAATGATCCACAATGGCACTGGTTAGAAGCGCGCGAAGCGCCAGAAGTGGCCGAGTTTTTAAATGCCGCCAATCAGCAGCATGGCGAATGGTTTGAGCCGCTAGCGCCGCTGGCAAACACCCTTTATGAAAGCCACTTAGCCCGCCGCGAACTTGCCGTTATCAGCCTTGAGACAGCGCTGGACTACTTTACGTTCTGGAGTGAAACCGGCGCTGAGGATGACTACCCTTGCTGGTGGCGCTACCCAAACGGCCAACCGCTAAAGCGCGAACTGTTTTTAGATGTCAGGGAACGCGCGGCAGGCCAACCCTTTTATGATATGGGCGACATGGCACTTTCGCCCGATGAGCAGTGGCTCGCATGGACCGAAGACACCCAGGGGGATGAGCGCTTTACGCTATGGCTAAAAGCGCTGCCTAACGGCGAGCCGAAACAGCTATTGAGCGACATTGGCCCTAGCCTCTGCTGGGCAGAAGACCAAACAGCGCTCGGCGCCACGCTGCTTTTTACCCGTTTTGACGACACCCAGCGCCCGGATAGCCTTTGGCGACAATGGGTTCCCTTTTCCATGTCGGATAAATTGCCAGCACCAACACTGGTTATCCGCGAAGAAGATCCTGAGTTTTGGCTAGGGATTGGTAAAACCCGCTCTAGAGAGTGGCTGCTGATTGATAGCGGCTCTAAGGACACCACGGAAATTGCCGCCCTGCCCGCCACTAATCCCTCGGCCACACTGGTATATCTCCACACCCGCCAACCCGGTATTGAAGTCAGCATTGATCATCGCCCCGGCGTCTTCTATCGGCTGCAAAATCAAACCGGCCCCCACTTTCAGCTCGACTACCTAGCTGAAGAGCAGTTCGGTAAAGACACCGCTTCGTGGCAAGCGTTAATTCACCATCGAGATGACGCAACGTTAGAAGGGGTCGATGCGTTTTCCTGGGGCCTGATAGTGGCTGAGCGTAGCCATCGCGAAGCACAGGTAGTACTGAGACGCCTGGTATTAGACGAACATCAACAAGCGCGAGTGGATGACTTTATTGCGCTACCTGAAACACCCTGTTCACAGCTGCTGGAGGACTCGCCTCACTTTGATACGCAGGTAGTACGGTTAAGGGAAGAGTCGTTCACCCAGCCGCCCAGCTGGTTTTCGCTTGATCTACAAAGCGGCACGCGCACGCTGCTCAAGCGTGTTGCGGTTTTTGGCAACCTCTCACCGGAACAGCTGGTTTGCCGCCGCTTATGGGCCACCAGCAATGATGGCGAGCAGGTGCCCGTCTCGGTGGTTATGCGTGCAGATTTAGCTGACCAAGCGCTGCCCACGCTTTTATATGGCTACGGCGCTTACGGCGAGGCGTTAGACCCTTGGTTCTCCATCGCCCGGTTAGAGCTTCTGGAACGCGGCGTGGCCTTTGCCGTTGCTCATGTGCGTGGTGGTGGAGAACGCGGCGAACCCTGGTACCTGCAGGGCAAAATGGCGCATAAAGAGAATAGCTTTAATGATTTTCTAGCTGCTCGGGAGCTGCTGGTATCGAAAGGAGTGAGTGACCCCCAGCGCATTGCCGCCTGTGGCGCCAGCGCTGGTGGGCTGCTAGTGGGCACTTGCCTCAATCGTGCCCCCCATGCGTTCTGCGCCGCAGTGCTCGACGTACCGTTCTTAGATGTACTGCGCACCATGCAAAACCCAGCGCTACCGCTCACCACCGCTGAATACAGCGAGTGGGGCAACCCTGAGGAGCCAGAAGTAGAACAGCGCATTTCCAGCTACTCGCCTATCGACAATATCACTCAGCAACGCTATCCGGCGCTATGGATCGAAGGCAGCTGGTTTGACACGCGGGTGAGCTACTGGGAGCCGGCCAAATTCTACGCCCGTGTTTCTCAGGCTCAGCAAGGGGAAGCTCCCATTTTATTACATACCGACATGAGTAGCGGCCACGGGGGTGCCTCCGGCCGATTCAAAGCCTGGCGAGACACTGCCTGCCAGGATGCTTTTATTCTTTGGGCGCTAGGACTTGCTCCGAACGTGGCCAATTAAAATAAGGAATAAGCCCCGCCCTGTTAGCGAATAGCAGGCTCAGGGGCTTTTTTTCGGCATGCACAACAATAATATATTTTATGGAAATGCTTTCCATAAAATATATTTTGCGCCATACTGCCCTTAGTCGCATATACCAACGTCTAACTATTAGACCGATATTCAACTAAGCAAACCCCAGGAGAGCGCAATGAAAAACCAGGAACAGTTCCCTACTATATGGGATGCACCTTTAAAAGCATCCACTCGCCCACAGCCACAGACTGGCAGTATAAAAAAGGCCGCAACTCCTATTAAGGAAGCCTTTTTGACGATTTGGGATAGCACCAAGCGTGAACCAGCCGCTTAAGGGCTAAGCGGGAAGGCACTTTATTGAGGGAGAAGTGGTCTATATCAAGATCACATGGGAAGCACGGCAATAATATGCTCTTCCAAGCGCCGTTCTGGAACCATATCTTGCGAAACTGCAAAGCCGCGTACACTAATGCCCTTTCTATGCACCCGCTCGGCATCATTGCTGAGCAAAGGGTGCCAGCCTGCAAGCTTGCGGCCTTCGGCTACCCGCCGATAGCCACAGGTCTGAGGTAGCCAAGTAAATTCTTTAACCAGCGCAGGGGTTAACTGAGTACAGTCCGGCACACTGTCAAAACGGTTCGCATAGTCGCTACACTGGCAGCTCTGGATATCCAACAAGCGGCAAGCAACGTTTAAAATAGCCAGTTCTTGCGTTTCGTCATCATGGAGCTTTAACAGACAACACTGCCCACAGCCATCACACAGCGCTTCCCACTCCTGGGGCGTGAGTTCATCAAGGGCGTATTTTTCCCAAAAGCGTTCGCGCATGGCGGGCTGCATAGGTAGTACCTTTCTAAGTAACCGTTTATATCACTTGCTTGACGCGCCAGGGTGGCCCAGCGTGCCTTTGCACTCTGCCCATAGCGTATAAAAATCGTCTTCCAACCAGCGGTAATTTTCATTAAGCCAGGGGACTAATTCAGCCAAGCGGTTGGGCCCCGATAAGCGTTTACCAACGCCTGCTATCGCTCGGCAGGTAAAGTCGAAATCCGCATAGCCCCTCAGCCAATCATGCTCCACTAATAGCGGCATCATTGTCGCGAGACGGTTAGGCGCAGATCTGGCCGAAAGAAGCCGATAACAGCGCTCCACAAGAATCTCATAATCGTCATCGCCGAGCTGCCGCCGAGCTAAAAAATGATCCCAGACAATATCCAGAGCGATGCCCGCATAACGCCGCTGGGGATGCGGCGCCTGCTGCTTGGCGTTTAATACGCTAGGGTGAGCATCTACCCAGGCATCGACCCGACGATGATGACGGATACCACTCGCCACTGCTTCAGGCCAAACGCGTAAATCGCTGCCCTTAACGCCATCAGCAATTAAATTGCCATACAGAAACGCGTCACTGCCACGATGGGCAAGCCAAGCGTGGGCGAGAAAATTCATTGCTGGCGATTAACGTGGGCGCGATGAACATCCAATAAGTAAGCTTCTTTTGCCGGGGGTGTTTGCAGATAAAACCCCTTCTCGTTAATCGATGCCATGATGTCTGCTGCGCTGGCACGCGCTAGCGTCTTATCGGCGGTTAAGATCATCGTAAACACCGCGATGGGCTTGCCAAAGGTTTCCATCAGTAGTTCAGGAACCGGCTCTAACCCTTTCCGCTTATCAACATAAAGATACATCTCTTCTTTACGCGAGCTTTTAAACACTTCACAGAGAATCTTTTCGCTCACCGGGAGGTCTCCTTCAAGGCGTGGAGTAGGCCTTCAGTTAAACAGTCATCGCGCCAACCACTTAAGGGTGCTGGCGACTCACCGGCGAGCTGCTGCATAACCATCGCTTCAATATCACGACGTCGCAGCAGCAGCTCAGGTGCAATTTTTAGCGCTAACGCCTTATCGGTTACTACCTTTTTGACGGCTTTAAAGCGCCGCTTAAACTCAGGCTGCATAGGGTCTGGCCACGGCGCTGGAAGGTCATCTTCATCACAATGGTAGGCCTGTTTTAATAAAGCGAGCAGCGCATCACCCTCTTTTTTGACCAACATGGGTTTCACACCCTCAACATCCGCTAGCTCATAGCGATTTTTAGGCATCGCTTCCGCTATTGCGAACAAGAGCTTATCGCTGATTAACCAGTTACGCGGCAGATCTCGGCGCCGGGTTTCACCTTCACGCCATATCGTCATGACACGGTAGGCTTCTAACTGACGCGGCGAGAGGCGCCAAAGTTGGCGGTGGCGGGTGAACCACTGCCCATCGCTCTCAACACTTCTACCCGCTTGCTCAATCAGCGTCGCGCACTCTTCCTTAAGCCAGGAGCGTCGCCCTAGCTCCTCAAGCTTTTCTGACTGTAGCGACCACACTTTAAGCAGATAGATCACATCAAGCGCCGCGTATTCACATTGAGAAGGCGTCAACGGACGCACTAACCAGTTGGAGCGCGTTTCCTCTTTAGGCAGCGTCTCTCCCATCCACAGCTCCACCAACTTCTGATACCCCATGCCGGGGGTCTCACCCAAAAATGCCTGCGCCACCTGGGTATCCACCAGCGGCGACGGGAGCACGCCCGCCCAATGCTGAAAAACCTCCAGATCTTCACTGCACGCATGCAGCAGTTTCACTGCATCGTTTTGCAATAACTGGCGAAATGCCGCGGTGCAGGGAGTCGTCAGCGGATCCACCAAGTAGGCCTGCTCTCCAGCGGTAAACTGAAGCAGTGCAGGTACCGGAAAAAAGGTATTTTCTCGGAAAAATTCGGTATCCAGCGCGATAACTGGTGCAGCCGCCACATGTTCGCAGGCCGCATCAAGCGCTTCGGCGTTATCAATCCATTGATATAAAGGGGCAGTTAAAGAGGACAAGAGACACTTCCAGGTTGGTACAACCGCCGTAGCGCTTGCATTTTTTGTGGTCAATCGCTGGTGAAAGGTTGGCGACCATTGAATGCGCGGCTCAGAGTACCGCCATCCACGTACTCAAGCTCACCACCCATGGGTACACCGTAAGCCAATCGGGAGAATTTAACGCCGAAGTGTGCCAGTTGTGACGCAATATAGTGGGCAGTAGCTTCACCCTCAACCGTGGGATTCGTTGCCAACACGACTTCGCTTGTAGCACCTTCCGCTACTCGCGCTTCCAACAGGTCTAAGCCAATGGCATCAGGCCCAACTCCATCAAGAGGAGACAGGTGACCATGTAGCACAAAATAGCGCCCCTTAAACCCACCAGCTTCTTCTATGGCAAGCTGGTCAGCGGGTGACTCAACCACACATAACAACGAATCATCACGCCGGGCGCTTTCGCAAAGAGCACAGATATCTGCTTCTGTCAGGGTTCGACAGCGCTGACAATACCCCACCTCTTCGATGGCCTGCTGAATGATAGCAGCCAGCCGCTGTCCGCCTGGACGCTCTCGCTCTAGCAGGTGCATAGCCATACGTTGGGCCGTTTTCGGCCCAACGCCTGGCAGCACACGAAACGCGTCCATGAGCTGTTCCACCAGCGGGGAAAATCGCATGGCTTAAAACGGCATCTTAAAACCGGGCGGCAAGTTCAGGCCGGCGGTTGCTTCTTCCATTTTCGCCTTTGAGCTAATTTCGACTTTACGCACAGCGTCATTTACCGCAGCGGCAAGCAAGTCTTCCAAAAGCTCTTTGTCTTCTTCCAGTACGCTGGGATCAATGGTCACGTTGCTAACGTCGTGGCGGCCGTTCATGGTGACCTTCACCATACCGGCACCCGCTTCACCCTGCACTTCAGCTTTAGCAACTTCTTCTTGAACCTGCTGCATTTTTTCCTGCATCTCTTGGGCTTGCTTCATTATGTTGCCCATTCCACCTTTAAACATGTGGCTATCTCCTGAAAGGTCTAAAAAATATGCATAGCAAGTCAAACAGCCGCGACTAGGAACGCACGTCAGACGCTGGCTTGACGGTTGACTCTATAAGCGTTGCCCCAAATGCTTGCTGAAGCTTCTGTATATTGGGGTCGCGGTGCAGTAGATCAACAGCCATAGCATGGCGCTCTTTGTGTAGCCGCTCTTCTTGCTGACGCGGCGTCTCCACGTCAACCGCCAGTTCAGCTACCGTAAATTCAATACGACGGGGTAAGCCCTGCGCTTTAAGCGCTTTTTCGATGCGAGTCTGATGCACCTCTGCCTTCATAGCGGCCTGCCCTGGGTCTAGCCGAAGCACTAGGGTGTGGCCATCATCGCTCTCGACTTGGCAATGCGCCGCTAAATTACGCGTAAGACCTCCCAAGCCTAGCGCATTAAATCGCGCCAGCCACTGGCGGTGGTCAAGCAAACCATCACCAGGGACAGGCGCCTCTGGTGATGGCGAAACCTGCACCACCGGTGTAGGCATCGGCTCTGGCT
>NZ_JAFWFN010000073.1 GCF_017515565.1 Halomonas sp. | reverse complement strand
TGCGGGACCCATTGTTACCATCCCAAAGTCATGCTCACCGGTTTGAACGAAAGTCGCATTTTGAACGGGCCCTGCAGTAATTTCAGATCCAATGCGAGTATCTAGCGTTTCATTCACTAAGTTTGCCCAACCGGAGCCATAGACATAATAGGCCCCGCCTTGGCTAGCGGTACCTAGCGTCATGCTATTAGGCCAATCATCATTGCTAAAAGCAGGCTGCGTGCCGATAGCGATAGATAAGGTCGTGGCTCCAAGGAAGATTGTTCTAATGTTCATTTAATTCACCTTTGATTTTTATAAGAAATAGGCTTTTTAAAATTAATACGGTCTAGTACTACCCAACGCCAAAATAATTGTCGAAATCAATATTTTGGTATTATTGACGTACAATAGTACAATAGTACAATATTTTTTTTTATGCAATGTTTGTAAGTTTGGTGAAATCAGGCGTGTACCTCCGATGAAACCGCGCAAGAGACAGCTCGCAAGTTAACCTATGTTGGTCTAACAGAAGATAGGACAGAGCTGTTTTACTTGCTTCAATGGCGATCTGGGGTGGGCAAGTTCACTCATTGCATCGAGGGCTTGGCGTGAGTCAATGACGTATAATCTTCAATGAGATAGATCTACTTCGGGGGTGTTTTGTTAAGCATTACTGTGGAATAAAATAACAAGTTATTGAAATATAAAGGAAATTCTGAAAAGGCGATTCTAGGTCAGAATTTTCGAGTTTCGTCGCTTGTCCCCATATACGCATTTTTATCTAAACCTAGCTATGCACTGGTGACTGCTGAAGCAGTTGAAAGCCTCGCTTAAAGCTAAGGAAGATTTACTTGATCGCTAGCTTAACTAGCATTGGAAAAAATCCTGCCATAGCTAATAGGCGGATAATGTGATGCAGGCCAACAAACGCTGGATCATGGCCTGTTGCTAAAGCAATGAGCGACATCACCTCCGCGCCACCAGGCGCATAAGCTAGGAGAATCTGGGCAATATTGAGGCCAGTGAGCCAAGCGACCGGTAAGGCAATGGCAGCGCTGGTAAGCATGGTTATGCTCATTGCTACGAGTGCAACTGGGAGAATTCGGCATATCTCCCGCCAATGAGTATTTACAAAGCGGGAGCCAATCATTGCGCCTGTCAATATAAAAATGGTCACTTTTAAAGTGCCAGGTAGAGCTACGATTTCGGTACCACTAAGGGCAGCAAATCCACTTCCCGCCATGGCCCCGATTAATAACGCGGCGGGAATATTCAATAGCCATGCCAAGAGCACACCAGCCAACCCCGCTAAGCTAATCCACCCTAGTGCAACGTAATCCGTGGGCAGCTGTTTATCGCTCTGCTCGGGCATCCAGATAAAGGCAATGGTTGGCAGCAGTAGTACAAGAAATAGCATGCGCAAACTCTGTATAGTAGCCACCTTCTGGGCGTCGCAGGGATGTTTGGTTGCCAGCTGTAAGATAATAACTAGGTGGCCTGGGTAGGCGGCTAATACGCTGGTGTTATGGTCATATCGCCCAAAGCGTCGCAAGTAATAGCCAACCCCAATAAGGGTGATGAGTACTGCAATAAATAGACCTAATATTGAGGGCACCCATTGGACAACCTCACTGATCATGCCCGGGTGAAGCATGCTTCCTATACTGATGCCTACTAACACGATTACTATGGACTGTACCGATGTAGCGTAACCAAGTGGCATGCCTTTGAAAGCGGCTGCCAGTGTAGTTACTAAAGCGCCGAGCAACCAGCCTGCATCGCCGATCAAGAGGTAACCAAACCATCCGCCCACAGTAGCGATAGTAAGTGTGAGTAAGCTTGTTGAGCCTGGAAGTAAAAGTCTCCAAGTAGGCATGTTTAGATCTTCTTAATGAGTTTATAGGATCATAGTCTATTCAGGTGAGTCCCGAGATCATAGCCAACAGGCCAAAAAAGCATCAGAATTATGAAAGTTGCCCGCCAATAAGATATGATTACTATTACTGGTGCAAATATGTTCGCCGATGTGGAAGTCATCGAAATTAAGCATGGCAAGCGTGTTGTTGATACTGAAGTACGTAAGTAGACTAGTCTGACACTTGTCATAGATATGAATGCGCCATATAAGTGTGCCAGCATACTATAGAAACGTCGCCAGATTCGATTTCAGTTAGTGGCATAGGATTGACGGGGAGTTGACCACTGACCACTTCATTAGAGATCTTAGTGGCGGACACCAAGTTTTTATTGTCCGTTATCTTCATATCATTATTGAGGCATGGTATATCATTAAAAATTTTCTTCTTTATAATGATGATAGTTTCTTATTTCACGAATAAGGCTTTTGGAAGATTCAGGTAAAGACTCAAATTCCCTCACAACAACGGATCTCTCACGTGTAGCCCAGCTATCTTTAAGCTCCACAGTATTAAGGCGCATTGTATTTTGATAACGCAGCGCACTTGACTCGGGTAATATACCAATACCAACACCGGTCTCTATCATTCTACAAGCTGGTTCAAAGCCAAATACTTGAATTCTAAGAGGCAAAGTTTCTCCTATCTCGCTGACCTCTTTTTTTAGAAACTCTAGAAGAGTGCTTCCCTCATGTAACCCTACGTGTGGGTAGATTAATGTATTTCTAAAAAGGAGGTCTTTAGTTCCTGTAAGAGGATGGCCATCTGGAACAACGACGACTAGCCTATCCATACTAAAAGGCATAACTTCGAGGCCGTTCATTTTAATTTCACCAGATGTCACACCAATATCTGCTGCGCCATCTAAAACACCTCTTAATATATCCTTAGTCAGACGTTCCTTTAAGTCAATAGTAATGCCTGGTCGGCTACTTAAGAAATGGGCTAATACTTCAGGCATAAATTCTGTTACTGCTGTAGTGTTTGCAAAAATCCTAATATGCCCAGTCTCACTACTACTATAATCAGAAAAATCGCTCTTCAAATACTCAACCTGCCGCATGATCGCCCGGGCATGCTTGAGCAAGCTTTCACCTGCTGGTGTTAGCTCTACTCCATGGCTACCACGGTAAAAAAGACGGCTTCCTAACTGCCCCTCAAAAGATTTTATCCGTGTGCTTGCTGCTGCAGTGGAGAGGTGTGCTTGCTTAGCACCACCAGTTAAACTGGATGCTTCTGCAACATGAATAAAAAGATTAAGATCAGTCAAGTCAAAATGCATATGATTATCCAGTAAATTAGGGTGGTAGATTTGACATCCTTTCCCGCGCTAAAGCAGGGAGCCCACTACGAAACGGCCATGTCCAACCACCATTACGTTCTTAGCCGCGTTGATATCGCGGTTGTGGCTGATACGACACTCACTGCAAGTCCAGATTCTTATTCCAAGTTCAGCGATCCCTTTCGGCTTCGATTCGGTCAAGCTACCACAACTCGAACAGGTTTGAGTGGTGTACGCATCATTAACCTCTTTGAAGACAATGCCTGCGTGAGCAAATTTAACAGCGTTAGTTTTACCATATTATGGCATACCAAGCTGTTGATTTTATTGGTTACCTTTCTGCATAAAGTTTTTCGGTTCTTTCGAGAGGAAATCAACCACTTTTTCTATTCTCAGCAATGCTGTTAAGCGCTGATTCTCTGCAACCAGAGAGGCCATTTCAGAACCCATGTCCTGATTTAGTTCTCGGGCGTGAAAGTACTCATGTCTGACCACGGTGCACCTGCCTCTAAGCACTTTGATCCCCGACATTCATTTCGTCCCGTTGTGCCCGGACAGCTGTGTTTCCTGCTTTCCGAATATGTTTAAGAAAATAAGCTATTGAAAATATGAATATTTTTCTTGGTTTAGTAATAGGCAAACACCCCATTATTGATTTTTAAATTCCGAAAAACACCATTATTGCCTCATGCTAACTTATGTATAAATAACAATAGCAATGAGAGGCAGCTATGGCCCAAGCCACTTTTCACAATTCTTCCCAAGATTTTTCCCAATGGATAGGTAAGCAAGAAATCCGTCATGATTTGATTTCAGCTCAGCTAACTAAGCGCATTGCCATCATTTTTGGTGAAGATTGCCCACACGAAGGACAGCCATTACCCCACCTTTGGCATTGGGCATTTTTTCAAGAGCCCCTTAATGAAACTTGCCTGGGAAAAGATGGGCACCCAGCACGTGGGATTTTTTTACCTCCTGCCGAGGGTAGAAATCGTATGTGGGCAGGCGGGCGTGTCTGCTTTCTTCAGCCATTGATTGTAGGTAAGTTGGCTAAATGTATCTCAACCATCAAAGCGGTTAAGGAAAAACAAGGCAAAACTGGCTCCCTACTGTTCGTTACTGTCGAGCATCAGTATTTTCAGGAGGGTGAGCTTTGCCTAAGTGAAGAACAAGACATCGTATACCGCGAGCCTAGCCCTCCTAAGTTAGAAAGTGACTCAACACTACCAGCATTAACTTGGAACGAGACAATTCACCCCACCCCCGTCATGCTCTTCCGCTACTCCGCCGTCACTTTCAATGGTCACCGAATACATTACGACCACCCTTATGCCACTGAGCAGGAGGGATACCCCGGGTTGGTAGTGCATGGCCCAATGATTGCCACATTGATACTACACAGTTTTATCAAACAACATCCTCAGTACATGCCGACAAATTTCACCT
The DNA here is from genome assembly GCF_017515565.1 of Halomonas sp. GTDB lineage: Bacteria > Pseudomonadota > Gammaproteobacteria > Pseudomonadales > Halomonadaceae > Vreelandella. Next base: position 121,165 of record NZ_JAFWFN010000073.1, on the reverse strand, counting down.
ACCGGGGTCTGCGCCCTTTGATTGCCGATACCTCTTTTCATATCGGTGGTCACCATCAAAGTGATCAGCACTGCACAGCATGGGCTTTTAATAATAACGGCCCAGCGCATCAAGCTGAAATTGAATACAAGGAGTTAATATAATGTTTAATCACGACAATGAATCACTAGAAGCAATACGTGATGGTGTGCGGTCTCTCTGCTTAAATTTCGATGACTCTTATTGGCGTGGTGTCGATGAACGGAGAGAGTTTCCTGAAGCGTTTGTCGATGCCTTAACGGAGGCAGGTTGGTTGGCAGCGATGATTCCTGAGGAGTATGGAGGCTCTGGTCTTGGTTTAACCGAGGCGTCAGTAATTCTTGAAGAAGTTAATCGCTGTGGCGGTAACTCGGGCACCGTTCATGGCCAGATGTACAACATGTTTACCTTACTGCGGCATGGTAGTGAGACCCAAAAGCGTGAGTACCTACCTAAAATTGCTGCTGGTGAATTACGCTTACAGTCGATGGCAGTAACAGAGCCGACCACCGGCACTGATACAACCAAAATTAAGACTACCGCCGTTCGAAAAGGTGACAAGTATGTCATCAATGGTCAGAAAGTCTGGATTTCGCGTGTTCAACACTCTGATCTGATGATCTTGCTGGCACGTACAACTCCGCTGGATAAGGTGGAGCGTAAATCATTGGGCATGTCGATTTTTCTGATTGATCTCCATCAAGCAATTGGTAATGGACTGAGCGTTCAACCGATTGCCAACATGGTTAATCATGAAACCAACGAATTGTTCTTCGATGACTTAGAAATTCCCGCTGACAACTTGATTGGCGAAGAAGGAATGGGCTTTCGCTACATCCTTGATGGCCTTAATGCTGAGCGAGCACTGATTGCAGCGGAGTGCATTGGTGATGGTCGCTGGTTTATCCAGAAGGCGAGCAATTACGCCCGTGACCGTGAAGTCTTTGGCCGTCCTATTGGTAAGAATCAGGGGGTGCAGTTCCCAATTGCGGAAGCGCATATTGATGTAGAAGCCGCAGATCTGATGCGTTGGCGTGCGTGCTATGAATACGACAGCGGTCAACCTGTTGGTGCTAGCGCCAATATGGCGAAATATTTGGCCGCCGAAGCATCTTGGAAAGCGGCCAATGTATGTCTGCAAACTCATGGTGGTTTTGGATTTGCGGCGGAATATGACGTTGAGCGTAAGTTCCGAGAAACACGCTTGTATCAAGTGGCTCCGATTTCAACCAACTTGATTCTTTCTTATGTTGCCGAACATCTGCTTGATTTGCCGCGCTCGTTCTAATTGATAGGAAGTAGTGATAACAAATACAATAAGAGTACTCGCGGAGTTTCTTGCGGAACTTTGCTATGAGGATATTCCTGAAGCTGTGCTTGATCGCTGTGAAGAATTATTCCTTGATTGGCTCGGTTCTGCACTAGCAGGGAAAGATTATGCTCCCATTCCGCTCTTCGAACGCTTTGCGCTGCTCATGGGCCCTGATGCAGGTAAAAGCGAGATATTGACTCTCAGAACCTCTACCTCACCCTACTTTGCAGCCTTTGTTAATGCTGCTTCGTCGCATGTGGTAGAGCAAGATGACTTGCATAACTCATCGGTTTTACATCCTGGAACGGTTGTTTTTCCTGCGGTGTTAGCGGCTGCGCAGGCAGAAGGTAAATCGGGCCGTGAATTAGTTGTCGCGGCAGTGGCTGGTTATGAGGCGGGTATTCGTATTGGAGAAAGTTTAGGGCGCTCTCATTACACCATTTTTCATACTACAGGAACCGTTGGCACGTTAGCTGCGGCTGTGGGCGTTGGAAAGCTGCTGGGCTTTTCATCTGATGATTTCATGCATGCATTAGGTAGTGCGGGAACCCAAGCCGCTGGGTTATGGGAGTTTTTACGCGATGGAGCTGACTCTAAGCAGCTACATACAGCAAAAGCAGCGGCTGATGGCCTGCTGGCTGCCTATATGACTGTAGACGGGTTAACAGGTGCCCAACGCATTCTCGACGGAAAGCAGGGAATGGCTGCGGGTATGTCTCAAGATGCTGATCCCAGTTGTCTGGCTGATCAGTTGGGCAGCCGATGGGCTTTAATAGAAACTTCTTTTAAGTTCCATGCCTCTTGTCGCCATACGCATCCTGCTGCTGATGCGCTCTTAGATGTAATGAAGCGAGAAGGTTTGAGTCACCGCGATATTTCCTCCGTAGTTACGCCTGTCCATCAGGCCGCTATAGATGTACTTGGCCCCGTGGATGAACCCAGCACAGTACATCAGGCTAAGTTTTCCATGGGAACTGTTCTCGGTTTAATCGCGGTGTATGGGAAAGCTGGGCTTGAAGAGTTTCAAACCCGTGCGCTGAAAGATAAAGAGGTAGCTGCATTTCGACGCTTAGTCACTATGCGCTTAGATCCTGAGGTCGATGATGCTTATCCAAGTAAATGGATCGGTAAAGTCGAGGTGACAACACACAATGGGCAGGTTCACGAGGCGACGGTGCGTGACCCTAAAGGCGATCCGGAAAATCCTCTTTCACGGACAGAGCTTGAACATAAATTCCAGCGTTTGGTGAGCTTTTCAGGGGCAGTTGATGAAAGCGAACGCAAACAATTAGTCGCGTTGTCGTGGGGGTTGAGAGAGCTTGACTCATTACCCATGCTTCTCACAAATGCATAATTTTTTGTTGTATATGCATTTTATCTCTTCGCGTGAGATCGATGAAAGGATAGAACAATGGACTTGCAAGATACTCCCCGTCCGCTTGATGGCATCACGGTAGTTAGCTTAGAACATGCAATTGCCGCACCTTTTTGCACACGTCAGTTGGCGGATTTGGGTGCGCGTGTAATTAAAGTGGAACGTCCTGAAGTCGGCGATTTTGCCCGCAATTATGACGAGCGCGTGGACGGTATGGCATCTCACTTTGTTTGGACGAACCGTTCTAAACAAAGTCTTACCCTTAACGTAAAATCAATCGAAGCGGATGAAATTCTTGAGCGATTGCTGTCTGATGCTGATGTGTTGGTCCAGAATCTAGCGCCAGGAGCATCTGCTCGACTTGGGCTCTCATTCGAATCATTACAAGAACGGTTCCCGCGTTTAATTGTTTGCGATATTTCTGGCTATGGCGCTAATGGCCCCTATCAGCAAAAGAAAGCCTATGATTTATTGATTCAAAGCGAGGCCGGTTTTCTCTCTACTACAGGTCAGCCATGTGATGAAGGCATGGCCAAAGCAGGGTGTTCCATCGCGGATATCGCTGCGGGTATGTATGCCTATACTCATATACTTTCTGCATTAATACTGCGCGATCGCACCGGTAAAGGCAGCCATATAGACATCTCTATGCTGGAGAGTCTTGTGGAGTGGATGGGTTATCCGATGTATTACGCTTATCAAGGCGCAGAGCCGCCTCCCCGTGCCGGTGCCTCACATGCCACGATTTATCCTTATGGTCCTTTTACAGCAGGGGACGGACAAGCAGTTATGTTGGGGTTGCAAAATGAACGAGAGTGGTATGCCTTCTGCGAGGTAGTGATGAAAGATGCCGCCCTCGCAAGTGATGAGCGTTTTAACACTAACTCACTTCGTTCGGCCAACCGTGAGGAGCTAAGAGCCCTAATTATCCAAGCCTTCTCACACCTCTCCGCCGATGAGGTGATAGCGCGACTGGAAGGTGCAAGCATTGCGAATGCTCATGTAAATGACATGCAAGGTGTTTGGCAACACCCCCAGCTTGAGGCGCGTCAGCGTTGGGTTAGCGTTCATAGTCCCTCAGGTAAGCTTCCTGCTTTGTTGCCCCCAGGGCTAAGTAATGCATTTCAACCCCAAATGAATCCCGTACCTGGGCTGGGCGAGCATAATTCAGAGATTCTTACGCAGCTTGGCTATGATCTGGAACGAATTAAGTCTTTTAAAACCAGTGGTGTTATTTAATAGAGGGCGTAGCCATGCGACAGGGTCAACAACGCTCCTTACTCTTTGTTCCCGGCACACGGACGGATCGTATTACTAAAGCACTTGCAAGTGGTGCGGACATTGTCATTGTAGATTTGGAAGATGCCGTAGCGTTAGAAGATAAAGCATCCGCACGGCAAGCGTTGGAGCAATTTTTAAATTCTACTTCTGAGGTGTCTTTCATTGTGCGAATCAACGCAGATGATGGCTGTGAAGAGGAAAATTTTCAGAAGGATTTGGCGCTCTGTACTAAGTTTTCCGCCATTACGGGCGTTATGCTTCCCAAAACAGAAACGCCGGAACAGATTGCTAGGGCAAGTACTAGCGGCAAACCCATATGGCCATTGATTGAGACTGCTCAAGGGTTAATCGCTTTACCAAAAATTGCGGCCACTCCAGGAGTAGAGCGATTAGTGTTCGGTGCGCTAGATATGGCAACTGATTTGAACTTAGAGCCAGGTAGCCCAGGGGCTGAGACAGTATTGGATCACTGTCGTAATCAGCTAATTCTGTACTCTCGGGCACAATCTTTGCCATCACCCATTGAAAGTGTCACTCCTGAAATTAATGACCTTAGCACAGTAGAAGTTGCAGCCAAAAAAGCTGTTGAGATGGGATTTTCCGGCATGTTGAGCATTCACCCTAAGCAGATACTAGCCATTCATAACGCCTTTATGCCGGATGATAAAACTCTCCTCTGGGCGCGATGCATTCTTGAAGAAGCCAAGGAGCGAGGAGGAGCCTTCCAATTTGAAGGTCAAATGGTAGATGCGCCGGTTTTATCCAGGGCTAGAGCTGTTTTGGCACGCGCCAATATCTAATACAAGGCACATCATGGATTTGAACGTACTACATAACCCATTTATCGACATGCTTGGCGCTCAACTAGTGGAGTGGTATCCAGAGCACTGCACCTGGGAGCTGGAAATTGCAGCGCATCATACCAACACCCAAGGTAGCCTGCATGGTGGTGTTATTGCCACATTGCTAGATGTCGCCTGTGGCTATACCGGTTTTTGTCCTGCAAATGGCAAGTTAGAACATCGTGCTGCGACCTTATCGCTTTCTATTCAGTATTTGGCTAAGGCACGCCAAGGAGTGTTGTTAGCAAAAGGACGCTTATTAGGTGGTGGTCGACGTGTCTTTTTTGCTGAAGCGCAGTTGTTAGCTAATGATCAACTCATTGCGACAGCCTCGGGTAGCTTTCGTCGTCATCAAGTTTCTGCCACTGAGGCGCAACTGCCGATTGCTTGATATCTAAATTAAACGCATTGGATCAAAACCTATGAAAATCCTCGTCGCGGTGAAACGCGTCATCGACTACAACGTCAAAATCCGCGTCAAAGCGAACCACTCTGACGTCGATCTGACCAACGTCAAAATGGCCATGAACCCCTTCTGTGAGATTGCCGTGGAAGAAGCGGTACGCCTGAAAGAGAAAGGCGTGGCCACAGAAGTGGTCGCCGTTTCAATTGGTCATAAAGCCGTCCAAGAGCAGCTGCGCACCGCGCTGGCGCTGGGCGCGGATCGCGCCATTCATATTGAAACTGACGAGCGTGCCGAATCCCTCGCCGTCGCCAAGCTACTGGCCAAAGTGGTCGAGGAAGAGCAGCCCAGCCTAGTTATTCTAGGCAAGCAGGCCATCGACACCGACAACAACCAGACCGGCCAAATGCTCGCCGCGCTGACCGGCCTGCCGCAAGGCACCTTTGCGTCTGAAGTCGCGGTGGACGGGGACAAGGTAAATGTCACCCGTGAAATTGACGGCGGCCTTCAAACCATCTCGCTGACGCTGCCCGCGATTGTCACCACCGACCTGCGCCTCAACGAGCCGCGCTACGCCAAGCTCCCCGACATCATGAAGGCCAAGAAAAAGCCGCTGGATGTGAAAACGCCCGACGATTATGGCGTGGACGTCGCCTCCAAGGTCAGCCTGCTCAAAGTGGAATACCCGGCCGAGCGCAAGGGCGGCATTAAAGTCGCCTCGGTAGATGAGCTGATCGACAAACTCAAAAACGAAACCAAAGTACTTTAAGGTCGGTTCTTTACCACCCGTACTTTAAGTATGCGCTTTGAAAGGAGCTGATTTTATGAGCATTTTGGTACTTGCTGATCTACACGAAGGCCAGCTGGCTGGCGCCACTGCCCATGTTGTGGCCGCAGCGCAAGCCATCATCGGTGGCGATATTGATGTTCTCGTTGCCGGTGAAGGCGTTCAGGCGGCGGCCGACGCTGCTGCGAAACTCGATGGCTTAAGCCGCGTGCTCGTTGCGGATAATGCCGTTTACGCCCATCAGCTGGCCGAGCCCATGGGCGCGCTGCTGGTTGAGCTGGCGGGTGATTACACCCACGTACTGGCCAGCGCCTCCACCACTGGCAAAAACGTGCTACCGCGCTTGGCAGCGCTTAAAGAGGTCAGCCAGCTGTCAGACGTAATCGCTGTCGAGAGCGCCGACACCTTCCTGCGCCCGATTTACGCCGGTAATGCCATTGCCACGGTGAAAAGCGCCGACGACCTAAAAGTCATCACAATTCGACCCACCGGCTTTGACGCGGTTGGCAACAGTGGCAGCGCGACGATTGAAGCCGTCGAAGTGGTGGTTGAAAATAGTCACTCGAGCTTTGTTAAGGAAGAGCTGGCGAAGTCGGATCGTCCCGAACTGGGCGGCGCCAAAGTGGTCATCTCTGGTGGTCGCGGCATGGGCAACGGCGAAAACTTCAAGCTGCTCGACGGTATTGCCGACAAGCTGGGGGCTGCCATTGGTGCTTCCCGCGCGGCGGTCGACGCCGGTTACGTGCCCAATGATATGCAGGTCGGCCAGACCGGTAAAATCGTTGCTCCGGATCTGTATATCGCCGTGGGTATCTCCGGCGCCATTCAGCATTTGGCGGGCATGAAAGACTCCAAGGTGATCGTCGCTATCAACAAAGATGACGAAGCCCCGATCTTCCAGATTGCTGATTACGGGCTGGTTGGTGATCTGTTTGAGATCCTGCCCGAGCTTGAGAGCAAGCTGTAAATAATAACTAAATAAACTTTGGTGTCAGGTAGGGCTTAAATCATGAACAACATAATCAAACTACTACAATCTCATCGTTCGATTCGAAAGTTTGAAACACGAGATATTCCTAAGGAGTTGTTAATAGAACTGGTTCGTTCGGGACAAGCAGCAGCGACCTCCAGTCATATACAGGCATATAGCATAATACATGTTACCGATAAGCAATTACGCAATCATTTGGTTGAGCTTACAGGTGGCCAAAAGTACGTGGCTAGCAGCAGTGACTTTCTAGTCTTTTGCGCCGATATGAAGCGTTCACTAGAAGCGGCTCAAAGCACCGGAGAATGCGTCGTTAGCGGAATGACCGAACAGCTTCTGGTTGCTACTGTCGACGTTTCATTAATGGCACAGAATATCGCGATCGCGGCGGAGTCGGAAGGATTGGGGATCTGCTATATAGGAGGGATACGTAATAATCCTCAAGCTGTTAGCGAGCTACTAAATTTACCGCAGCATGTATATCCTGTTTTTGGTATGTGTATTGGATATCCTGCACACGATCCTGATATTAAACCGCGTTTACCGGTTGAGGCTGTGTTAAAGGAGAATAGTTACAGCGACGATGCAGAGTATGTGAATGCTTTCAATCTAACGATGCACCAATATTATCAGGCTCGGAAGGGCGGTAATAAAATGTCGAACTGGTCACAGAATTTAGCACCACTTTTTAATCAAAAACTGCGTGCGCATATGCAAGAATTTCTCGTTAAGAAAGGGTTTGAAATGAAGTGAGGTGGTGATTCATTCCCGTGCTCATGCTCGTACTTAGCTAGAGCCGAATACCTTTTAGCTTGCTAAAGGAGCATATTCGAAACGTGCGCTAAGGTATGTAGGCGTAGTTTACCTGCTCGCCAACAGCCTAGAAGGTAGGCTCTTTCGGGCGACGGCCAGAAAGATCTTCAGTGCGCCGGGTACGGCGCACATCTATAGGGTGAAAGTCCCGAGCAGTGAAGTTGGGAGCAGTTGTTAGCCAATACGGCAGGGTGTCCACCGCGAGGTGGAATCTGACGTAAGCCTGCGGCAAACCGCCGAGCCGATGAACACGAATCTCATAGGAGGCGGACTGCGTGGAGTGAGTGTGCTGAAGAACACAAAGCTCATTCCAACACGGCAGCGCAGTACGTATATGGGGCGGCCACTTGGCGGGAAAGATGTGCACCTTACCCCGGGAGGTACCTCGCGACTGCCGGAGCCAAGCCAACCGCTCAGCGGGAGGGGAGGCAAGGGCGTGAGTGAAGTCAGTAGTGGCCATAGTAGGTGGCAACATCCCGCCGAAGGGCCAAAGGCAAGTGAAAGGCCTCTCTGTAATCTCGACGTCACTCCATCTTCAGTAGCAGCCGGGTTTAGAGTCAGAAGTCACTTTATCGTGTTTTACCACCAGTTGCTCGGCATAGGCGGAAGGCGTCAGCCTACCAAGACTCTTCTTCGGCCTTTTTTCGTTGTACTCCCGTCGCCACGCCTCAATGATTACCCTCGCGTGATGTAGGCGGGTGAACCAGTGCTCATTTAGATATTCGTCTCTAAAACGCCCATTGAACGATTCGATGTAGGCGTTTTGATTGGGTTTGCCAGGTTTGATTACAAACAGGGCAACACCACGTTGATGATCCCACGTCAGCATGGCGCGTCCGCAGAACTCCTTTCCAATATCCGTACGGATGGCGCGTGGTAGGCCACGATGTATAGAGTTCGTGTTAACGACAGCCCGTCAATGGCACGGTCAGGCACGATAGCCACGGCTTCATGGGTGGGCGTCGTCGACAATGGTGAGGTTCTTGATCACCCTCCTTTCCGCCGTGCGGTCAAATACAAAATCCATTGACCAGACCTGATTGGCGGCATCAGGGCGGCCCAGGGGCTTGCGTTCAGACGAGGGAGTTTTCTTACGCTTGCGCCGCTTTACCTGCAACCGAGCCGACGCGTAGAGGCGTTCGACGCGCTTGTGATTGACCTGTTCACCGGCTTGACGCAGCTTCAGGTAGATCATGCCAGCGCCGTAGCGACGATGCGGATGGGCCAAGGCAACAATGCGTTCACGCAATGTCTCATTCCGGTCAGGGGCCGGTTGGTAGCGCAATGCACTTGCACTCATACGAATGACACAGAGCGCTCGGCGCTCACTCAGGCCACGAGACACCATAAAGCGCACCACGTCTTGGCTTGCCGGGGCGCTTACGAGCAAACTCCATTATCTATACGAGAATTTCCCATAGTTCAATTGTGAGGCATCTATTGTATAACTAATGAGATTAGCGTGAGTTTTTGTTAGCCTTTTTAGGTTTCTTTTTTCACATACTTTTAGTTTCATTTGGTTACATTTTTGGTAGCGTAAAAGGTAGCCTCAGAGTGGCTGGCATAGAGATTGACGAGCATAGATCGGGCAAGCAAACCCGAAGACGCTTCAATAATAAGCAATATGTATAAACGCAGTGATTCGTGAAGCCATGACGCAAAAATTAAAAATAAAGTAGAGGAGGGGGTAGCAATGATTAACCACTTTGAACAGCAACAGGTACATTTTGAGCGAATTTTGGCGTTACTTGAAAATATTCGTCGATATGAAGGCGGCAAAATGAATCCCGTGACCAGCGCATTAATTGAGGAAGCACTTTCTGAAGCCATATTAGGCAGTAAAAATGCGCAGCTAGTGTTAGACAGCACTGCCGAAAAAGCAGCTTAATTTAGAAAGCCCCGTACCGGGGGCAACAGCACCGAGGTATGACATCGAATCTGAGGAGATCACGAGACAATTCTCTATTGCCCAGTGCTGCCAAACTGGCTGTAAGATTACGGCTTGGTCAGACGATAATCTGTTATTGAGACCTTTTTATGTTTCTTCTTGTCGCTGGTCTCTTATTGACTCAATGGCGACAACGCTCTTCTGATCCGGCCAGCTTTCTGGTGCTAGTAGGCAAAAGCGGGGTTGGTATTAGGAGTGAATCTCATGTTCGATGGCGGTTGCCACAAACTGGTTTAGACTCTGCCCCCTAGCAGTAGCAGCATCTACTGCATGCTTGTGAATTTCAGCAGGCAGGCGAACCTGGAACTTGCCCGAATAGGACTTGGATGGCTGAATACCGAGGCGCTCGCACTCTTCAAGAAAAATGCGGAGGGATACCCGGCCTTCCTTGCGAAGATCGGAGACACTGTCGGCGTAGAAATCGGCGCCGCCGTTAAGTCCGACGAACTCGCCGCGAAACATTTCAACCTCTGGATCGTATTGAATCACGGCACGATAGCCGTCGATAGCCATGATGTTGTTCATGGGGCTTCTCCATTCTCTTCTAACCACTTACGGATACTGGCAACGGCACCCTTGTCTGTATCTGGCGATGGGTGCGGACGGTGAAATACGCGCACTTCGCCGAACAGCACAACCGCGATGCGCGAGCCTTCGCGCGCATTAACCTCAGCACCAATAGGTAAGACACTGCCGCCAAAGGTCAAAAACGTCCGAAAATCGGACATTTTAAAGTCACGTTCTGTGACCTCTTTGATGGTGGCGAAGGGTAGTGGTCGATGTTAATCGGGATAAATTGATATGTAATAATAGTGCTATGTTTTTATATAAGTTTATGTTTTTATTGATTTATAATGATGTTTGTCGATGGGTTGTTATAGAAGGGTAGATCATCAGTAAGGTTGGGAATTAGCCTCCGAAGCCGAAGGTCGTAGGTTCAATTCCTACCGGGCGCGCCAAAATTAACGAAAAAGGGCCTGCGAGAAATCGCAGGCCCTTTTTTGGCTGGTATCGGCTAAAGCGGTATTAAGGGAGTTCTGACGCCGCCAGCACGAGCGGCTTTGTAGCGAAGGCGAAGCCGCAGCGAAAAAGACGTCGCCGTGGCTGGCATTGTTATATTTTACCAACTTCGTACACCGGAAACACTTAGAGGACACTCACAAAGCTTTTCTCGGAATTTTTCTTCAATGTGATCCTGATTAGGATAAAAACCATTGTTTTCAATGTCCATTTCAATTTTACGTGTTGTCTCGATAAATAATTGTAACTCGTTGCTTGCTTCTCTAAACGGCTTAGAGTCGAGAGCTATCATATGATTAAAAATAGAGTGACTATCGGAGTCTGTTGGTAGTTTAACGACTATGGTTTCGCGTTGTGTTTTTCCGTGAGCCAGAAAATCTCTTAATTCAAAACATTTTTTGGCAACTTGGTATTCTTTACTCCCCAGATAGTTCGGAAGATTAACAGCCTTAAAAAGCCGTCTATGAGAGTCCTTTCTACACTCTTTCTGCTCATTCCAGTCTTTAAAGAATATTATCCCATAATGATTGAACATAGCCTCAAGAGAAAATGCTGTAAACGTAATACCTGTAATAGAATGATGCTCGATTTCCCATTCTTCTCGGGAGCGTTTGGCAAGCTCTAGACTAGTTGTTGCAACCCTGAAACAGTCACGAGCTGATCTTGCTTCTAACTCCACATTTATCGAAAGCAATCACTGAACTCCAATTAAAATATAACGCTTAAATCAGGTGCGCTGGAGGCGTCACCTGCATTTTCTTGTTAGACCTTTCTATCAGCTTTCCCTACCCAATCAAGCTTCTGCAACTCATCTTGATCTATCTTTACCACTTTCCTAACTTTTCCGCACTCGACGCACATAGAAACTTCCTTTGCGCCGGACCGATCAATCGCACTTCGAAGCGATTTTGCATGAAAGAAAACTATCGAGGTTGCGTGAGGTTTAACTTCTCGGTCATCAGAAACCAAAGCGATGCGCTCATTGGTGGGTGCAAACTCTGATATTTTATTTTCTTCATATCTTACTTGAACGTGTCTGTTTTCCCGAACAAGATGCGAATCAACTTCCTCAACGCTTAGGAATTTTTTAGTCTCATCAACAAATCCGTATTTACCGATATAAATTGGGACACGCCCCGTATTTATGATTTTAATGAAAACAAACTCAAGAGGCTCAAAAGAGACGCCTTTTCTATCTGATGGCGCAGCAAAAATTCCCATACTGTAATTCAGTTCATATCGTGGCTTGTTTGTTACAAATATATAGGTAGAAAGCCCTGCCCCATATACTGCAACGCCAGCCATCAGAAAATCTTTTAACGTATCGGATTCCATATACCGGACTCTATTCTCAGGTCTAACAGTTTTATTCATGCGCATGCGCGTTTTTCTGGGAAGCCCCATCTTGCCAACAGACACCTAACTCACTGATAGAAAATGGTTGAATACTATTTTTTCTCGTAAGGCTCGCTAGAAAAATGCGCATGCGCGTTAACTTGATGACCATTTTTTCAAAATGGCGTGTAAGCATACAGCGCCTTTTCATAAACCATTTTTTTACAAAAGATTACAGCATGCTTTCCCAGAAATATGCGCACTCGTATTATGACCACCACCAGAAAAGCGCGCATTGCGAGCCAAAGGCCCCTGTGAATATTCAATTTCTGCGGATGGCCGCTCAGGGTCGTTTTTTGCCCTTTGTAAAAAATAACGAGACCACCTATTACTCTATGTTGTTACTGCTTATCACGAAAGTAGTCATTGGTAGCCACAAGGCCTAAGTTTTTATTTGGTTGCAAGGCATCGGCACGGCCTTTCTCGCTGAATAAGTTTTGCACACGACGTTCCTGCTTGAAGTAAGCCAAGGTGCTGAAAAAACAGTCTTCGCACAGGGCTAGTCACTTCTGCTTGCTCGAACCACTGCTCTCCGCCAATTAGTGCTGTATAGAGCGGCTCAAACGCTTGGCTAATAGCTCGCCATTGATAGAGTGTTGTGCCAAAAGCTGAGCGACTCTGCCAATTTAGTTTGTGACAAGCTCAGTCATGCGCCTAAGCCACTGGGAGTGATGCATCGCTCCCCCAGTCTGCCCAAGAGCCGTCGTACAGCGACAGCTGATGGTAGCCCGCCAGTTCGGCGGCCAGCAGAATAATGCATGCGGTAATGCCCGAGCCGCAGGAAAACACCAGTTGGGATTCACTGCTGGAGTGAAGGGGAGGAGCAAACGTTACAAAGAGTGCCTTCAGTTCGTTAACTGGTTTAAAACGGTGCTCCTCTAGCACGTCGGTAAACGGCAGGTTGTGGGAGTTGGGAATATGACCACTGCGCACCCCAGGGCGTGGTTCAGGCACCTGTGCCAGAAAACGTGAACGTGATCGGGCATCAATAACGGTTACCCCACTATCGTCCAGATGCTGCAAAACGTAAGCGGAGTTTCGCACCCGGCGATGGTCAAGGTGGGCGACGAAGTTGCTAGGCGTGGCTGTAGTTTCCGCGATGGTAGAAACAACGTCCCGCTTTTCGGCTAGCCACTGTGGCAGTCCACCATCCAGAACAAAAACGTGCTGCACGCCCATGGCGCGGAAAATCCACCAAGCCCTGGGTGCCGAATAGATACCTTGGTTATCGTAGAGTACGACGAGGCTTTCAGCCGTAATGCCTAGCCGTTGAGCTTCCTTAGTGACTTGTTCCTCCGTTGGAAAGGCGTGGGTCTGAAAAGAGCCGGTGTCACAAAGCACGCCTTCGAGATCGATCTGGCGGCTACCCGGTATCCATATCGGGTGATCATAAACGATAGGCTCTTTACCAATCACCGTCGCCATGCTCGCATCGATCAGCACTAACCGTTCGTTGTCTAGGTTGTCTTGCAGCCATTGGGTCGTCACAAGGGGGGATGGCATGGTGTTCTCCGGTCAGAGGCTGGCAGTTTGTGTGATTCTAGCGATAAGCAGCTTTGCACTACAGCGTCTCCACCTCAAACGCCACAATTTGCCGCTGAGCGCTGGAGAACTCCACGCCAATTAAGTGAATCGGCTTGCCGCTGGCACGGTACTTGTCGGCATAGCCTTTGGCTTTGATCTGTTCTAATGCTTTGCCTTCGTGACGCCCGCAATACGGATAGCGTTGTCATTTATTGTTGCCCGATACATTTCCAGCATCCATCATGTATGAAACTGAAGTTTCAGGACAAACAATGACCTCCACGGCTAAGGAACGCTCTTTTCTAACCCGGGTGCGAGACGCCCTGCCGACCCTTCACCCCGCCGAACGCCGGCTGGGCGAATTTGTTTGTGACTTCCCGGGGGAATTAGCCAGCTACGATGCCCAGGAACTCGCTAAATTCGCCAACGTATCTAAAGCGACCGTGTCACGTTTTGTGCGGCGCCTAGGTTATGAGAGCTATGAGGCCGCTCGAAAACATGCGCGAGAAGAGCAAACCACGGGGTCTAGGCTATTTCTTCCTTCACCTGATGCCCGCGCTGAAGAGCAATCGCTCACCAGCAATTTAGAGCAAGGCAAAGAAAATCTAGACAGAACATTCGCTACCATTACCCAAGCAGAAATCGACAGTGTTGCTCAAACTATCCTCAACGCTCGTAAAACATGGGTAATCGGCTTTCGCGCTAGCCATCCTTTCGCCGATTACTTACGCTGGCAACTAACCCAAGTGGTCGAACACGTCACCAGCTTGCCCGGTAGCGGTGAAACGTTGGGCGAGCAATTGGTCAATTTCACTCAGGATGATTGTGTGATTCTATTCGGTCTGCGCCGCCGAATGGCATTCACTGAACAACTGCTCGCTCATGCTAAAGAGTGCGGCACTAAGTTGCTTTATATTACCGATGAAGGGCTAAACCCAGAACCCTGTGCTACCTGGCACTTCCGCTGCCATACCCTCGCCACTGGGCCATTATTTAACCACACCGCCGTAATGGCACTGTGCCATTTGCTTGTGATGCGCACCATTGAATTATCAGGCGATGCCTCCCGATCTCGACTACGCCGCATTGAAACTCTGAATGATCGCTTTGAAGAGCTTTAACGTTACTGAAAAGGTGTTTACGAGCACCTAGATAGCGCATTGCCCCCCTTCTTGCACTCCCTGTGTGCATTTTCGTAACACCTCCACACACCGTTTCGTGAACAAAAATCACAGCAATTAATTGATTTAAATATGAAACTACAGTTTCTTTTTATTAATGGCATGAAATATGGATCTACTTTTTGAGGGGTGACACGGCATACCGCCATCCAAATGCCTCTGTGCTGCTCCACTGCAAAATCATAAGACCAACTAATAGGAAGCCCATCATGTTAAAACGCACCGCACTCATCACCGCCATTTCAACTGCCTTGCTACTACCCACCGCCCATGCAGAAACACTGTCGCTGAAAGTGCTTGGGCAACCCGCAGGCTCTGGGTTGATCGCGCAAAATAAAGAGCAGCCTTTCTTTGAAGCGCTTGCCGAACATAGCGGCCTGGATGTGTCTGTTCAGTATATTCCGGTTGATGTTGCAGGCATCCCCGACACGGATGGCCTGCGCGTACTGAACTCAGGGCTATTCGACATTGTTTCGCTGCGCGGGCCACAGGTGAGTCGTGACGAACCATCCATCCTGGGTCTCGATTTGATTGGCCTCAATACCAGCTTTGAAGCCGGTCGTAATAACGTAGAAGCATTTTACGATTATGTAGACTCGCGCCTACAGGAGCGCTTTAACGCCAAGCTTTTAGGCGTGTGGCCCGCAGGCCCCCAGGTAATTTTCTGTAGTGAAGACATCACCGGTCTAGACGACCTACGCGGCTTACGAGTTCGTGTGGGCGACCAAAGCGCAGCTAACTTTATTGGTGAGCTTGGCGCGACCGGCATCTCCATGCCCTTTGGCGATGTGCAACAAGCGCTTTCCCGTGGTGTTGTGGACTGTGCGATTACTGGCCCAGCCTCCGCTAACTCCGGTGGCTGGCCTGAAGCAACAAGCACAGTGCTGCCTATTGCACTGCAACTCGCGATCAATGGCTATGCCATCAATATGAACACCTGGAATCGATTATCTGCTGAGCAACAGACCCAGCTTGAAGAGGCTATCGCCAAGCTAAGCGACGATGTTTGGCAATATTCTGAAGAGCTGTATGAAGACGCTATGCGCTGCAACGCGGGTGAATCACCCTGTGAGTTTGGAACCTCATACTCACTTAGCGAAGTACCTGTATCAGACGCTGATCTAGCCACCGTCACGGCGGCTGTCGAAGAAGTCTCGCTACCTCTCTGGGCTCGACAGTGCAACGCAGTAGCTGCTGATTGTGAAGCCGTATGGCGTGACACCGTTGGCGCTCAGTTAGGCCTATAAGATAATAGGAGAGGAATATGACCACCTACTCCCGAATTCTTGGGATCATCTTTGGCAGCATGATGTTATTGCTTGCGCTATTGATCACCCTCGAAACTCTCATCCGTAAGTTCTTCTCGCTGTCACTAGGCGGTGTCGATGAACTGGGTGGCTACGCCATAGCCATTGCTGCACCGCTAGCATTCTGTGTGGCGATGGTTGAACAGTCGCATATTCGCATTAACTTGTTGCACATGCGCCTCCCCGCTGCCACCCAGGCGGTTCTCAATGCGCTGGCAGCCCTTTCGCTAGGGCTGTTGGCAGCATTTTTGCTCTACTTCACCGTGCAGACCGTGCTGGATACGCAGCTATATCGCTCCATTGCGCAAACGCCTTGGGCGACGCCACTGATCTATCCTCAGTCCGTCTGGTTAGTCGCCATGACCGCTTTTAGCGTGGGGGCGGCACTGCTCTCAGTTAAAGCGCTACTGCTGCTCCTAAAGCGTGATTGGAAAACGCTAAACCGCCAATTCGGCCCAAGCTCAGCAACCGATGAGTTAGAGGCAGAGCTAGCCGACCTTAGACAGCGTGAAGGAGGCAAACTATGAGCATACCCCTGATTATAGGCGCATTTTTAGCCATGCTCACGCTGATGATTTTAAGCTTGCCAGTCGCCGTTGCCATTCTGTTTGTGGGAGTACTGGGCGGCTATCTTATGTATGGCATGCCCCTTGTGGATATGATGGGCGGCGTGGTGTGGAGTAGCTTAAATAGCCCCTCTATGCTTGCGATACCCCTGTTTATGCTACTTGGAGAGTTGCTACTGCGAGGCGGTATTGCGGACCGTATGTATGCCGCATTAGCCGTTTGGTTTAACAAACTTCCTGGCGGTTTGCTGCATACCAATATTGCCACTTGTACGCTTTTCTCGGCGACCTCCGGCTCATCGGTGGCGACCGCCGCCACAGTGGGCACCATTGCACTCCCTGCGCTGAATCAGTACCGCTACCCAATACGTCCTTCACTCGGCTCTTTAGCGGCTGGCGGGACGCTCGGCATTCTGATTCCCCCTAGCATCAACCTGTTGGTATATGGGCAATTGGCCAATACCTCAGTTAGCCAGCTGTTTGCGGCAGGTCTAGTCCCAGGGGTGACTCTGGCACTGCTGTTCTCCGTATACTTGTTTATTGCCCACGGCAAGGCAGGCAACTCATCACTGGTAGAAGTTGACGTTTCCCTGCAGGAGAAACTCTCACTATCCAAGCATCTGATTCCTCCGGTGGTCATTTTTGGCGTCGTGATGGGAAGTATCTACGGCGGCTTAGCCACCCCCACGGAGTCAGCAGCCATTGGCGTGGTCATCGCGTTAGGATTTATTATCGGCGGCGGCAAAATGAGCCTTGACCTACTCATTCATTGCTCACTTCAGGCAGCTAAAACCTCGGGCATGGTGATCATCGTGCTGATGTGTGCTCTGCTACTTAATGTCACTATCTCGATGCTGGGCGTCACCCAAGCGCTGACTCAATGGGTTGCGTCCTTTGGGCTTAGCGCTGTTGGCCTGCTACTGGTGCTACTGGTGTTCTACGTGATACTTGGCACCTTTATGGATGCGATGTCGATGCTTGTGCTCACCGTGCCGATTACCGTACCGATGGTGATGGCTGTGGGCATTGATCCCATCTGGTTTGGCATCTTTATCGTCTTAATGTGCGAGATTGCCCTTATTACACCCCCCGTCGGCATGAACCTATTTGTGGTTCAAGGCGTTCGTAAAGATGGCGGCAGCTTTAATGACGTTATCTGGGGATCAATGCCCTTCGTTGCCATTATGGCACTGTTTACGCTCGCTATTATGATATGGCCCAGCATCGTCATGTGGCTTCCTGACTTATTGGCGGGGCGCTAATGAACACTCAAACAACCTCACCAGAAAACACAGCTCGTATATTAATTATTAACCCCAATACGAACGGCAATGTCACACACAGTATCCGCGAACTAATCTCCAGCATCACCCCCGCTGGCACCATCACGAAAGTGACCAGCCCAGCTCACGGACCCTACGCTATCGAAAGCGAACAGCACAAAAAAGAGGCGACCCAACACGTACTGACATTGATTGAACAGCACAATGCGGAGAGTTTTGATGGATACATCATGGCCTGCTTTGATGATATTGCTATTCCAGAAGCACGAGCGATAACCCAAGCTCCGGTCATCAGTTTGGCAGAAGCGGGCATGCGTTCTGCAGCGGCCAGTGGGGATCTGTTTACCGTAATCACTACGTTTGAAGAGGCCGTGCCCACCATTAAGAAGCTTAGCGACGCCTATGGGTTAAGCAAACGCTGCCGTGTGGTTGCTACAGGCATTGGTGTTTCTGACACTGCCGCGCAAACTAAGCAAGCCGAAGCCCGGTTACACGAAGCTATTCAAGAGGCAATCCGACTAGAATCCACAGCCGTTGTATTGGGCTCAGGCGCATTTGCAGGGCGTGCAACGGCACTGGAAAAACGATATGGCATTAAAATTAGCGATGGTTTCGCTGAAGCGCTAAATTACACACTTCATAATACACAACTTCATAAGGCACCGAATTAGCGAGCCTAACGTTGGTTGCCCGCAACACCAGCGGGCATCTCGAAGCGCTCTATGCCGGGAAATCTCAGGGCTGGGCGGCTAATGCCAGCGCTCTTTCCCAGCAGATTGAACTCCACCCCCTCTTCCAGCGCCAGAATAATACCTATACACCCCTAACAAGAGTGGGTAGCCAAGTCTACGGGCGTAAGAGTAACGATACTGTTGAATATATAGTTCTTGTTGAATATATAGTTCTTGCCTACTGCCGTGGTTGGCAGTGCCACATTATAGGCTGTAGTTACCATTGCACCTCCCTGGTGCTAGTTGCGCACCAGGGAGGTGCATAAATGCTTCATGAGGATAGCTTTTCTGGAGCTGCTAATGAAAAAGGAGCAGAAGCTGTGTGGTTCCTTTCCTGTGATGTGCGTGCCCTGGGGAGGAGCGTTTCATCATCTAAGTCAAACATAGAGATGGCATCGCCTAGCTGGCTTGAGCGGCCTAGCAGCCTGCTCCCTGTTTCAGCGGTTTGTTTCACAAGCTGGGTATTTTGCTGTGTCACATTGTCCATTTCCGAGACGGCAGTACCCACTTCTTGTACGGCGCGCGACTGCTCCAGGCCTGCCTGGGTTATTTCGCTCACTAATTGGGTAACGCGGTTGATGGCTTCAATGGCGGCGCGTGTTTTATCGCTTGCTTTGCTAGTCAGGGCGACGCTTTTTTCTACTTGCCGCAAATTCTCTGTAATTAAGTGGCTGATCTGTTTGGAGGCATCAGCACTACGCGTAGCCAAGCTGCGTACTTCTTGAGCGACGACAGCAAAGCCTTTGCCTTGCTTGCCTGCACGGGCAGCCTCTACAGAGGCATTGAGCGCTAAGATATTTGTTTGAAACGCGATGCTATCAATGAGTGACACAATATTAACGACTTCTTCTGAGCGGCTGTTCAAGGTTTGCATGGATGTCGCTACTTCGCGCACTACACTGCCACCTTCGCCTGCAAGCGTTGCTGCATCGCGCGCTTGGTGGTCCACTTCGCTGGTTCTATCAGCATTGTGAGCCACCGTGGAGTCGAGCTGCTCCATGGCCGATGCAGTTTCGGTCAGCATGGCCGCCTGCTGATCAACCCTGCTTAACAACTCATCGCAATTACGCGATATTTTCTCGCTATCACCTTCTACTTCATAGGAGGCTTGCCGCACTTGGTTGACGGTTTTTGAAAGCTTAGCGTTCATTTCGTCGAGTGCCTGCATAATGCTGTTATCTGGATACTGTTGGCTTTCAGAGCGGAAGTTGCCAGCACCAATCACATCGACGCGCCGACGCACGTCACTAGGGTCAGCGCCCAGCGTGCGTTTTAACCAGCGTCCGGGCAAGGCGGCAATAACCAAGCTAATAAGAATGGCCACACCTACCAAGCCCAGCATGCTCGCTTGAAAACTGCCGGTCATTTCACGTGCTCTAGTGGTCTCTGCCACATTCATTGATTCCTGAAGATCAATGAAAACATTGATGTCGGCCAGCCACTGGCTAAACCCAGGGGCCGCATCTTCAAAGAGTACAAGGCGTGCAGCAGCCAGTTGATTGTTAGTACGAAACGCGATGACTTGCTCAACCGCGGCAAGTGTTGTCTCAGCTGTTTGCTGTATTTGAGCATAAGCATCACGCTCCTCGGATGTAATAGAGTCTGCTGCTTCAGAAAATATGCGTTCCATAGCAACTTCAGCCGCATCGTAATCGCTTGCAAGCTCCTCCATCAGCGTTAGTTGAGCAGTCACATCACTGTTTGTTGTGAGCATGACGGCGTCACGCAATGCGATCGCGCGGTCGTGAACACTGCCGCGAAAGTCAATGGCATGGCGCTGCTTAACACTGTTGATATCGTTTATCTGCGTAAGAGAGGTATCGATCTGATTAACACGCTGAATGCCAATAACACTAATGGCGATCATGAGGCTAATAATCGTAGCAAACCCTAACCAGAGCCAATGTTGAAAGCGCATAGAAGGACGAGCAGTCAATGGGAAAGGCATGGCAACTCCTGTGAAAGCAGAGCGAGCAATGTAGCGTCTCGCACACATCGTGTTTTAAACGCTGCAATATCAGTGCCATTTACTGCGTTAACTGCTCTTTCGGATGGTTAATGGGCCTTCGTGGATGACCTTTTTTATTAATTTTAACTAAGATTGATTGTGTCAGTGTGATTCACCTAGCGTAATGTCGTTGAGGTTATTTAGCCCCTCGCGCAGTTCGCGCGTCCTATCGGCAACGAGGATATTGTCTAGTATGGGTTTGTCGTACTCGTCGATCAGCACTACCACGCGCTGCCCGTTTCGGCCAGTGCATGCATAAAGGGCGTTTTATCGCATCAACCAAACAGCTAGCGCTCCAGATATTACCCACATAAGCAATGCTGAATAAACTATAGGGTGCTTAGTTATCCTTAGTAGATAAGACCAGGGATAGGAGGCCCGAGTAGACGCTATGAAGGCCAGAAAAGTTGCTGCCAATAGCACCAAGAAAAAAGACGAGAGCAAGTAGAGCAATATTGCAAAACGCATCAGCACTCCTACCCAATATCGAGGCTGCGGGGGAGCTACTTCCTGTCCTACAACACCTCCAAGTGTTCGCATCTGAACCATGGCGGCTGGTTAAGTTAAGGTCTCATATCATTTCGACAGGAACGGTGATTTCAACCCAGTTGTCCAAATACATCTGAAGAGTCTGGTTATTACGTTCGACTTCCTGCAGTTTGCTGGGAGTCTACGACATCTAACCGGCTACCCTCCATTTACGCTGGCCACTTAAACTGCTCGCGCTTTAGAAAGTTGAACCAGACTACAAAGCCGTTACGCTTTTAGAACAGCAGCTTCATTTTATTGTGTTGGCGGTTGCAGAACACAATCAGCGTTTTATCGAACAGACTTAGCGCCATGGCTTCCTGAATAAGCAAAGCCAGGCCATCGAGTTGCTTACGCATATCCACGGGGTCGCGGCACAAGTACACCTTCAAATCGGTACTGGGCGAATCATATAGCTACCTCCACTGCTACAAACCGTGCGGGTCGACAGCGTGTTGGCACCGGCAGTCTTTACACGCTTAGCCGCTTCTCCTATGTCAGCAGATCGGTGAGGGTCAACGCCTATGAGGCGGCGTAATCACTTAACGGCATGTCCAGCGCCGAGGCACAGTAAAGATGGCCAAGCCAAAAGACGCGAGAGGGATTGAGTTCACAGAACATGATTAGCTCCAAAACCAACGAGAGACCATCAGTGTGAATAGGCGTGATTAGTTTAGGTAGATGGGTTTTGTGAATAGCTTACCTCTTTGGCTGCATTTGAGAGGCAAAGGAGCTTGCAGTTATACACGCAGAGCATACTTAACATCACTATGGTCATGATAGCGCATGGCTATTCGCCCTATATAACAAAATGAGCTATCGTTATTCCTGTTATTAGATCAACTACAGGAGTTCAGCATGTCTAACGATACAATGCAGCCCGTTATGCCCCAGATTAACCGTCCGGCGCCCGATTTCACGGCGAAAACCACCCACGGCGAAAAGTCTCTGAGCGACTATCGTGGCAAGTGGTTGGTGCTTTTTGCCCACCCTTCCGACTTTACCCCGGTATGCACCACAGAATTCTCGGCATTTGCGAACTACGCTGATCAGTTCAAAGCGGTTAATACAGAGCTGCTGGGCTTGTCTATCGACAGTATCCACTCACACATTGCCTGGACCCGCAGCATCAAGGAAAACTTTGGGGTTGAGATTACCTTCCCCATCATTGCGGATTTGAGCATGAAGGTGGCCAACGCCTACGGCATGATTCAGCCAGGTGCGAGTGATACGGCCGCTGTCCGCGCTACCTTTGTGATTGACCCTGAAGGCGTGCTGCGGGCGATGCTGTACTACCCCATGAGCAATGGCCGTTCCGTTGAGGAAGTCCTTCGCTTGGTTAAGTCGTTGCAAACCAGCGATGAGCATGGGGTGGCAACCCCCGAGGCTTGGCTGCCGGGCCAGCCGGTGATCGTGCCGCCTCCCCACACCTCGCAAGACGCAGAAGCACGCCAATCAGAAGGGTATGAGTACACCGACTGGTACTTCTGCAAAAAGGTGATTTAACACCTGCGAACAGCGACGTGATGGCTGGCTGCGGTCAGTCATCGCTCTTTTTTTTCAGCTAACGGTCAGGAGCGTCCTATATGAACACCTTCGCACACTCTGAGCATACGGCAGCGGGCACGCCTGATGTGGCCGGCTTTTTTGATCCACGTACCTTTAGTGTCCAGTACGTGGTCAGCGACCCTGCGACGAAGCAGTGCGCGATTATTGATCCTGTCTTGGATTTTGATGAGAAATCCGGGGCGACGGCCACGCATCATGCCGATGAGCTGCTTGCCTACATCGCTAAAGAAGGCCTGTCGGTCGAGTGGATTCTCGACACCCACCCTCATGCCGACCACTTTTCAGCAGCGCAGTATTTGAAAGAAAAAACCGGCGCGCCCACCGCGATTGGCGAGCACGTCACTAAAGTACAGGCGCTGTGGAAAGAGATTTACCACTGGCCGGAGATGCCTACCGATGGACGCCAGTGGGACAGGCTGTTTGCTGAAGGCGATACCTTCACCATTGGCGAGCTAAAAGCCCGCGTAATGCACTCTCCTGGCCATACGCTTGCGTCTATTACCTATGTGATTGGCGACGCGGCGTTTGTCCACGACACGCTCTTTCAGCCCGATTTTGGCACTGCGCGGGCCGATTTCCCCGGTGGCGATGCCCACGTGCTGTGGAACTCTATTCAGCAAATTCTGGCGCTACCAGACGCCACCCGCGTGTTTACCGGGCACGACTATATGCCCGACGGACGAGAGCCGCAGTGGGAAAGCACGGTAGCGGAACAGCGCGATTGCAATCCCCACTTAGCAGGCGTTAGTGAAGCGGCGTACATCGCTTTACGCCGTAAGCGCGATAGCGAGCTACCCATGCCGAAGCTGATCCTGCACTCTCTACAGGTGAATGCCCGGGGTGGCCGCTTGCCGGAACCAGAGGCGAACGGCAAACGTTATCTAAAAATTCCGCTGGATGCGCTAGAGGGCGCTGCCTGGGACTAGCGCTTTGATATTCGCCCCCTAAATGAGGAAAAGACCATGCAAACGCAACCGTTAGAAATGGGCATTGAAATTACCTCATCACTCAGTGTCGAGGATTTAGAAGACGTTAAAGCCAGAGGCCTTAAAGCGGTTATCTGTAACTGTAAAGCAGGGGAGAGCGACGCCTTTCCTAATGAAGCTGTTTACCGCCATAAAGCTGACGCGCTAGGACTTCAGTGGGTACATATTCCGGTAGCGCCCGGTGAGTATGGCCCAGCAGACGTCGCGGCATTTGCCGAGGCGATGCAAGGGCTGCCGCGCCCCATCCTGGCGTTTTGTCGTTCAGGTAAGCGCGCCACGCACCTGTGGGCTTACGCCAAGCGCCATACGGAGCAGTGCGATCTGGCCGAGCTGTTTTCTGCTGCTAAAGCTGCGGGGTTTGATTTAGAAGAGCACCGGCAGGGGTTAGAAAACGTTATTAGCGAAAAATGAAGTGAGTGCACATGATGAGCCTTGAACGCTGGATCCCTATCGTCGGCTGGGTGCGTCGCTACCAACGAGCGCAGTTCTCTCGGGATGCGTTGGCCGCCGTCATCGTGACGCTCATGCTGGTGCCGCAAGCGCTGGCTTATGCGCTGTTAGCCGGGCTGCCCCCGGAAATGGGTCTATACGCCAGCATGCTGCCGCTTGTGCTGTATGCTATTTTTGGCACCAGTGCCAGCTTAGCGGTGGGGCCGGTCGCGGTGGCGGCACTGATGACGGCCTCTGCGCTAAGCACGTTTGCCACGCCTGGCAGCCCTGAGTACATCGGGGCAGCGCTGGTGCTGGCAGCCCTCTCAGGGCTTATTTTGGTTGCCATGGGCGTACTTCGGCTGGGCTTTTTAGTCAACTTTTTAAGCCACCCGGTCATCTCTGGCTTTATTACTGCCTCGGGCATTTTAATTGCCATTAGCCAACTTAAGCACATTGTTGGCGTTGAGGCGTCCGGGCATAACGTGATTGAGCTGCTCAGCGCGCTGCTGGCCCAGTGGCAGCAGGTGAACCTCACCACGTTGGCGATTGGCGCTGGCGTTTGGGGGTATTTATGGCTCTGCCGCCAGCGGCTGGCGGGCTGGCTGATGGCTCTGGGCGTGTCGGCCAGTGCATCACGTATCGCGGTAAAAGCCGCGCCCATCTCTGCCGTCGTGATCACCACGCTGCTGGCCTGGGGGCTTAACCTTGCGCAGTACGGTGTTGACGTGGTGGGCTTCGTGCCCAGCGGGCTACCGGCGATTGCCCTGCCCAGCCTTGACCAGTCGCTGTGGCTGGGGCTGCTGCCCGCAGCGCTGCTGATCAGCTTAGTGGGCTTTGTGGAGTCGGTGTCCGTTGCGCAAACGCTGGCGGCCAAACGTCGCCAGCGTATTGATCCCAATCAAGAGCTGATTGCCCTGGGCATGGCAAACCTCGGGGCGGGCATCAGCAGCGGCTCGCCGGTGTCGGGCGGCTTTTCGCGTTCAGTGGTGAACTTTGAAGCCGGCGCCGCCACACCGTTGGCAGGGGCCTTCACGGCGTTGGGGATTGTGCTCGCCACGCTGTTACTCACCGATTTACTGGCGTTTCTCCCCACGGCCACGCTGGCCGCAACGATTATCGTCGCGGTGAGCACGCTGATTGATCTGCCTGCGGTCAAGCGCACCTGGCAGTACTCCCGTAGTGATGGGTTGGCAATGATCGCGACGCTGCTGCTGACACTGGTGCATAGCGTGGAAATGGGTATTGTCAGCGGTGTTGTGCTCTCGCTAGGGCTGTATCTCTACCGCACCAGCCAGCCCCACAGCGCGGTGGTAGGCCGGGTGCCGGGCACCGAGCACTTTCGTAATGTGAAGCGTCATCAGGTTGAGACCGATGAGCAGGTCGCCATGCTGCGCATTGATGAGAGCCTCTACTTCGCCAACGCCCGCTACCTGGAAGACACCGTAATGGCCCTGGCCGCCCGCTCCCCGTCACTAAAGCACATGGTGCTGACCTGCCAAGCCGTCAATATTATCGATGCATCAGCCCTGGAGAGCTTAGAGGCCATTAACGCGCGGCTAAAGGATGCGGGTGTCATGCTGCACTTGGCTGAAGTCAAAGGGCCAGTGATGGATCGCCTAAAAGACACCGACCTTTACCATGGACTCACCGGCAAGATGTTTTTCACCACCTTTGAAGCGTGGCAAGCGTTAGTGCATCCCGATCAAGCGCTGACGGCAGCAGAGTGCCAGCACGCACGCTGAGCAAAGTGATTGAACACAAGGAAGAGGAAACACGTTATGCAACAGCAGCAAACCAACATCGCCATTATCGGCGCGGGCAGCGCGGGGCTTAGCGCATGGCACGCCGCACGCAAGCACACGGACGACGTGGTGTTAATTGAAGAAGGGCCGTATGGCACCACGTGTGCTCGGGTGGGGTGCATGCCCTCTAAGCTACTAATAGCGGCTGCAAACACGGCCCACAGCGCTCGAAATGCAGGAATGTTTGGTGTCGCCATTAACGAGGTGGCGGTTGACGGACATGCGGTGATGGCGCGGGTTAAGAGCGAGCGCGACCGCTTTGTTGATAACGTGCTGTCCTCGATGAAGTTGATTCCCGAGTCCCACCGCCTGCAGGGGCACGCGCGGTTTATCGACCCCCACACGCTAGCCATTGGTGACCATACCCAGCTGACAGCCAACGCCATTATCATTGCCACTGGCTCGCGGCCCACGTGGCCGGGCCTGCTGGAGGGGGCGGGAGACCGCTTAATCATCAATGATGATGTGTTTGACTGGGCGTCGCTGCCAGCCTCCGTTGCCGTGGTGGGGCCGGGCGTCATCGGTATGGAGCTAGGGCAGGCGCTGAGTCGATTAGGCGTGCGCACACGTACCTTTGGGGTTGGCGGTGCTGTAGGGCCGTTTCAGTCTGACAAACTACGCCAGCTTGCCGATGCGACGTTTAACCGCGAGCTCTACCTAGACCCTGATGCCACCATTGAGCAGGTTGAGCAGCAGGGCGATGGCGTAGCCATTACCTTTTACGAGCGGGACAGCGGACAAAAAATAACGGAAATATTTGACTATGTGCTAGCGGCAACGGGGCGTAAGCCTAACGTAGATCAGATGGATATCGAGAACGCCGGCGTGGCGCTCGATAAGCGTGGCGTTCCTCGGTTTAATCGTTTCACCACGCAGTGTTTAGCCCAGGACAACACGCTTAGCCATATATTCATCGCGGGCGATGCAAACCAGTCCGTTCCACTACTCCATGAAGCGATCACTGAAGGCAAAATTGCCGGACGCAATGCCGCCCGCCTAGACGATGTGCAAGTGGGGCAGCGCAATGTGCCGCTCGCGGTGGTATTTACCGAGCCGCAAATGGCCATTGTAGGGGAGAGCCGTGCAGCGCTAGAGTCGCGCTACGGCGGGTGTGACTGTATTGCCGAAGGCGGCGTGTCGTTTGACGACCAAGGCAGAGCGCGCGTAATGGGTGAAAACCATGGCTATTTAGCGCTTTACGCAGAGCATGGCAGCGGGCTTTTTTTGGGGGCTGAAATGTTAGGGCCTCGCGCGGAGCATATTGCCCACTTGCTTGCCTGGGCCTTAGAGCAAAAGCTAACCGTTAGCCAAATGCTGGCAATGCCCTTTTATCATCCTGTCGTTGAAGAAGGCGTAAGGTCGGGGCTGCGTGACTTGCAGGCTAATCTAAAGCAAGGGCCAAACATTACTGAGCGCTGCATGGAGTGTGGTCCAGGCGACTGATGCCTGGGCGCAGATGATGCATCATCTAGAACATGGTGGGCTGAGGGCTAGATAGAAGGGCATCTCGCCATCTTCGCATTAGCAGATGCCTGTAAAAATGCCACCAGTTCATCGCTATGCTGCGCCACGCTTGATGTTAAGTCATGTCCTCCTGGCACTAAGCGCAACACAGCCTTATCCATTTGGTTGGCCAGTCTATGGGCATCTGTTGGCGGTATGACACAATCACTGTCGCCATGTACTAAAAGGACAGGGCAGGGGATGAGCGCCAATGTATGTAGCGGAGCAATAGTATCGAACCGATACCCAATTACTCGCTCGACATAGCGGAGCACGTACCAGCCCAGGGGGAAAAACGGCATGCCTTTTTCTGCTAACCACCGTTTCATCATATCTTCGGGATGAGCAAAGCTCGATAAACTAATAACGGCGGTTATATCGCTTCGCTGTGACGCTGCGAGCAGCGTGGCAGCAGCACCGACTGAATGGCCAATCAGTGCCGTAGCACACCGATCACAGGTGCTATGTAACCAGGCGAGTGCAGCGTCAATATCCTCTGCAAAACGCGGCATAGAAGAGAAGGAATCCTCATCACTGTTACCATGATTGCGCACGTCAAATGCCAATACATTCCATCCGGCTGCTAGCAATACGGGAACTAGCGGTAGTAGCGCGGTTCGATTTGATCCCCAGCCATGAGTTAATACTGCATTGCCTTGCTGTTTATGCGTTGTGGTAAACCACCAACCTTCTAGCGTAAGTCCGTTTTTTGTTTTAAAACGAATGGTTTGGCGATTAAAAGAGCGCGCATGTTCTGCTGTAGTAACGGATTCACGGGTGGGAGTAAGTTGTTGGCGCAGGCGCTGATGAAAATAGTGCAACAGTACAGCGACCACCGTGCTGGCAATGAGCGTGCCAGAGACCCATAGCCATAGGTTCATGCCTTGTCCTTATCATTAGGTGCTAACGAAAAATTTATCGTTGAGAAGAACTAGCTTGGCCCTCTTTCATGCTTAAAAGAGGGCGGATACGCACGATGAGACTGCTTAGTCTTGACTGGTGAAACTATCAAATGCCTCAAGCGCTTGAGCGGCGTAAGTAAACGCTGGGCCGCCGCCCATGTACATGCAAACGCCCAGCATCTCCATCACTTCCTCTCGGGTTGCGCCAAGTTCCGCCGCAGCTTTTGAGTGGAACGCAATACATCCATCGCAGCGCACGCTAATACCAATGGCTAGCGCCATCAGCTCTTTGTGTTTGTGTGAAAGCGCACCCTCTTTATTTGCCCCTTTCGCCATTTGGGTGAACCCCTTGGCAACATCAGGAATATTTTTGCCAATATCCTGCATGAGTGTCGAAAGGTCTTGGGTCGTTTTTTGCCAATCTTTATGCATGATTATCTCCTAATAAAGCGTTGGGTGTGTTGATTCAGCCTAACGTGTGGCCGGGTGTTTCAGCAGCGGTAGTTGCTGCTCAATGTGCGTAACAATGTTGGCACTCAAAGGGCGCTGCCCAATAGTATTGCCATGGCATCGTGCCCTTCCATTGCCGCCCAGTGCAGTGCACTTTGGCCTTTGTGGTCGGCCTGTAACGGGTTTGCGCCATGGTCTAAAAGTAGCTGCGCTGTGGGGTGGTCATTCTGCTTTGCAGCCCAAATCAGCGCTGTCCAACCTAGTGTATCTTGCTGATCTACTTGAGCCCCCTGCGCTAACAAATATGCCGCTGCCGCTGTTTGGCGACTTACAACGGCTACCATTAACGCGGTGTAGTGACTGTCGTCGTGATGCTCTAAGTGGGCACCTGCCTGATAGAGCTGATCCAGGGCGGCAACGTTACCGAGCGAGGCGGCCTTCATCAGCGGCGACCAGCCGCAGTTGTCTGACCTGTTCAGTGCTGCGCCTTGTCGTATGAGGCGCGCTATGCTGTTGTTATCGCTAATCTCAACTGCACGGAAAAGCTCAGTGCGGCCTAAGTGGTCGCGTTGGTCCATATCTTGTGTGAGCGACTGATACAAAGTGACAATCAGCAGGCCGACGACTAAGGGCAGCATGACACCACTGAGCATGGGAAAGCGCATAAACCATGCAGCAACGCGCGGACCTATTGTCATGTGTTTATGCCCTGCTGATTGAAGTAGCAAGCATCAATGATAGCCTTCTCCCACTTTGACCTTGCCGCGAAACACCCAGTAGGTCCAAGCGGTGTAGGCCAGCACGATAGGAATCACGAACAGGAAGCCGATTAACAGAAACAGCTGCGACTCTGGGGCAGAGGAAGCATCCCAAATGGTGTAGTTAGGCGGCACAATCACTGGCCATTTGCTGGCAATCAGACCCAGGTAGGTAAACAGGAAGATACCTAGCGCCATGACAAAAGGTAGCCCTTCATCTTGGCGCTTCACCGAACGGTACACCAAGCCTGAACAGAGCAAGGCCAGCACAGGGAGGATCCAAATCAGCTGGAACGTATCCATCCAGCGGCTATACACCTCAGGGCTGACGAGCGGTGTCCAGATACTCACAATGGCAAACACGGCTAAGACCGCCAGCAACAGCTTAGGCGTGATGGCATAGGCCCACTGCTGTACATGGCCCTCTGATTTCATAATCAGCCAAGTAGCGCCCAATAGCGCATAGCCGGCCATTAATCCTAATCCGGTTAACACGGTGAAGGGGGTTAACCAGTCGAGCGCGCCGCCGACGTAGCGAAAATCTTCAACGGCAAACCCTTGAATATAGGCCCCCACCACGGCGCCCTGAGCAAAGGCGGCGATAGCCGAGCCTAAGAAAAAAGCGCGGTTCCACCAGCGGCGGTTTTTGTGCGACTTGAAGCGAAACTCAAAGGAAATGCCGCGGAAAATCAGCCCGGCAAGCATCAAAAACACGCCAATATAGAGCGCCGGTAAGAAGACCGAATAGACCAGCGGAAACGCGCCTAAAAGCCCAGCGCCACCGAGTACTAGCCAAGTTTCATTACCGTCCCAAACGGGGGCGACAGAGTTCATCATCACATCGCGTGAATCTTCATCAGGGGCAAAGGGATATAGGATCCCCAGGCCCAAATCGAAGCCGTCCATAATGACGTACATAATCACGCCAAAACCGATGATTATCGCCCAGATTAAGGCTAAGTCGATACTCATGATGCGTTTGCTCCTGCGGTGTGATCGCCTAAGTCATCATCTAACGGGGTGTGCGCGGCAGAAAACGGACGCTTAGGACGCTCAACTTCTCCTTTAACTTCAATGGGGTCGTCGTGCATGCCGTTACGTACTACGCGGGTGAGGTAGTACACACCGACGACAAACACCACGCTATACACGGCGACATACCCAATCAGCGTAAACAGCGCCATCGCGCCGGTGAGCGATGGCGTTAAGCCTTGTGCGTGGGTCATCACCCCATACACCAGCCATGGCGCGCGGCCTGCTTCCGTCACGATCCACCCTGCAAGCACGGCCACAAACGGGGTGATAATCATCGCCAC
Organism: Halomonas sp.; assembly: GCF_017515565.1. Taxonomy (GTDB): domain Bacteria; phylum Pseudomonadota; class Gammaproteobacteria; order Pseudomonadales; family Halomonadaceae; genus Vreelandella. The sequence continues at coordinate 90,137 of NZ_JAFWFN010000073.1, read as the reverse complement.
CAGTGTTTTCAGGAACAGGGGACTCTCAAAAATACGCCCTTTGCGCCGCAGTATTAGCCCAAGAAGGGCCACGCCAATCATTAAAAAGCCAATGCCAACCATCACGCGGAAAGACCAGAACACTAGCGCTACCGGGGGCTGTTCTTCAGGAGCTACCTCGGAAAGCCCTGGAATCACGCCATCAGCGCTGTGCTTGAGGATGATGCTCGCCATGTTGGGAATGCCAAGCTCAAACCGGTTGGTCTGATTTTCCTGATCAGGCAGCGCAAAAAGCAGCAGTGGTACGTTAGAACGGGTTTCCCAGTTGCCTTCCATGGCCGCCACTTTGGTTGGCTGATGCTCCAGGGTGTTTAGCCCGTGGAAATCACCGATTAATGCCTGCGCGGGTGTCAAAAAGAGGAGTAACCATAGGCACATGGAGAGCGCTTTCTTGTTAGCCTCTACATCGCGGTTGCGCAATAGGTACCACGCGCTAACGCCAGCCACCACAAAACCACCGGTGAGAAACGACGCCATGCCCATGTGCGCGAAGCGGTACCAGAACGACGGGTTAAAAATGGCCTCAAGCCACGAGGTAATATGGAAGCGACCATCAATCAGCTCATAGCCTGCCGGCGTTTGCATCCAGCTGTTAGCTGAAAGAATCCAAAAAGACGAGATGAACGTGCCGATAGCCACCATAATGGCGGCAAATAGGTGAACTCCCTGCGGCACCTTGTTGCGGCCAAAGAGGAGAACGCCTAAAAAGGCCGCCTCAAGAAAGAAGGCGGTGACCACCTCGTAGCTGAGGATAGGGCCAAGGAAGTTCGATGTAGCGTACGAGAAGTTGCTCCAGTTCGTCCCGAACTGGAACGACATAACAATACCCGACACAACGCCCATACCGAACACGACGGCAAATACCTTGGTCCAGAACTGCGCGAGTCGGTCCCAGGCTTGGTTGGCGGTTTTGTAAAACAAGCCATGCAGTACCGCGATGTAAGAGGCTAACCCAATGGTAAAGACAGGAAAAATGGCGTGAAAAGACACCACAAAGGCAAACTGCAAGCGGGATAACACCAGCGGATCAAGCTCCATCGTAACCTCCAAGAGCGTAACTCATGATAAGAGACAGGCGTTGAGTGCACGCCGAGTAAGCGGTAACCGATAGCTTTTATATTGCTTTTTGGAATATGCTTATTACATATTTTATTATACAAGATGAAGTAAGAGAGCGACACTTGAAACCGGGGGTGTGGTGATGGCGTATTGTCGCATCGAGGGGGCTCGGGCGCCCCTTCTCTAAAAGGGGCGGCCCTCCCTGGCGTGATAAAGCATTAATGCTTTGGTAGGAAGGGTTATTGGTCGTTATGGAAGCTGATTAAATAGCTCAAGGGTTGCAGGATAAGGAGGGCAACCAAGAACGTTGCGGCAGCGGCTCCCAGCAGCGCTACCCAGTCAAATAGTGTGGCGACATAGCCAAGCGAAGAGTGCGTTAACCAAGGCACCCATATGATGGCCGTAAGCCCTATGATGAGGGCTAATAGGGTTGTGCGTCGGTGACGGTAGCGGGTGATCTGATAACCGCGTAGGTAGGCGAGTAAATGCAGGCCAGTAACAACAATGACGACTATGATTAGCAGCCACATAAAAGGGGCCAACGCATACGTCAGTATTGTGATTGCTCCAGCAATCGTCATATCAGTTCTCCTTATGCTTGGCCTTCAAGCACGGCATAGTAAGCGGGCTGCAGCATGCGGTCTTTCATCACCCACGCCGCCCAGGACTCGTCTGTTGGGTCAATAAACGGGAACGACGGCATAAAGGCGAAGTTATCGGCGTAACCAAACTCCACCAACATGGCTTTGCCGATACCCGTAATCATGGGGCAAGAGGTGTAGCCCGTATGCTGGGCAGGGGGTGTTTTTCCCTGCATCACGGCCAGCAGGTTCTCTTCGACCACAGGTGCTTGGGCTTTCACGCTGGCAGCGGTTTTATTGATGGGCGCGCCAATCACATCGCCAATGCCAAAGACCTCGGGGTAGCGGTTGTGCTGCAGGGTGTGGATATCGACATCTAGCCACTCGCCCCTGAAGGGGCCATCTTGCGCGATCAAATCACTCTGCTTAACAAAGTCGTGGGCGCTCATGGGGGGCACTACGTGGATAAAGTCGTAGTCGGCAATCACGGAGGGCTGGTTATCGCGCCTAAATTCTGCTTCGCGCAGCTCATGGTGGGAGGTGAACTCGCTCTCGGGTCCAACAAAAGCAAATTCAGCCTGTCTGGCGTGAGGGTCGATTGCGGAAAGACGGTAGTAGTGCCGCCGATTAACGCCTTGATCATCAAAACGTTGTTTCACGAACTCATCGACCCAGGGCTGTGAAAAAAGTCCCGCCCCTGGTGCCATATAGTCCACTTTGAAGGCATCACGTTGCCCGGAGGCTTCCAATCGGCTTAGCGTCGTGAAGGTCATCTTCAGCGGCGCACCGGCGCACTTTACGGGGGTGGGGGCAGCAGTAAAAATCCCTTTGCCATGACCGCTATTAAGCCATGTTTGAATGGCCTGGTGCGTCCGTGAAGCCCCTTCAATACTGGCATAAACACTGCCAATGCCATGCTGCCCCACTAGTTCAGGCGTCATGCCCTCAATTAAGTGGTAATTGAGCTGAATGCCAGTTGCCACAACTAAGAAGTCGTATTCAAGCGCTTCGCCACTGGTTAGGGTAATGCGCTTGTTGTCGGCATCAATACCAGTGGCGTGCTTGCGCACCCAGTTCACGCCGCGAGGCATGAATTGCGCATTCGGGCGCATTGTTTTATCGGCGTTCCAAACGCCGGAGGCAACCAGTGTCCAACCAGGTTGGTAATGATGTGTCTCACGTGGTTCAACGAGGGTAATAGTACCCCCTTGTAGTCGCTTGGCTAGCCGGTTTGCCATGGCCATGCCTGCCGCGCCGCCCCCAAGGATTACGATGCGTGCCTGCGTTTGCAACGTGTTGGCAGATAGGGCGCTGAGTGGTAGCAGGCTACCTATCCCCAGGCTAGAGCCAACTTTTAACAGTTCTCTGCGCGTCAATAGTGGCGTCTTTTGCATGGGGGCACTCCTTAAGCAAACGCTAAGATATATTTTTTTGTAATATCGTTATTCCATTATGTCTATTGCGTTTGGAAAAGCCATCATCATTTTGTCCAAGGCAGCAAAAAGTATCGGATCAAGAAGTGAGTGAAGTTTCATTCGGATTACGTAGCGGGAAGCCGAGCGTTTGTGTGTTCTAGGCCTTTTCTACGGTACTCGTGGTAGAGGCTGAACAAGATAATGTCGTTATTGACCAGTGTATCCGACAGCCCCGAAAAATTAGCCAGGTTGGCTACCAGTGCCCTGCTCGGCAAATAGCAGACAGCCAACCCACCAACAGGTGCGACAATCTCTCGCATTACGATAAAAGTGGCAGAGTCGTAGGATGTTCTTTTATTCGATATGGAAATAACGTTATGCTAATTAATAAAGTGTTGCTAACAGCTGTCTTCATTGTCCCACTTGGGATAAGCGTTGCTACTGCAGAAACTGTAAGTGGCTCTCGTGATGTTTCAGAGCTTTCTAGTCCTATTGTACTTTTGACCCCTGTCGTTGCACGAAATGCTGATTACTTGCAACTGGACATTGATCAGCGATCTGCTTTGCAAGATTGGATGGCTAAAAGCCCTGCAGTACGTGAGGCACTGGAAGATCGCGTGGTTGCTCAGCGCAACGAGCTGCGCCAAATGATTCTCAGTGGTGCTGACATTGAAGTGCGCACTGAAAAAGCAGCGTATATCGGTCAGCTGGAATCCGAGTTGCTGATGATGCGCTCTAACTGTGTTGAATATTGGCGTGAAACACTTAATGAAGAGCAGTTTGCTCAAGCCCTCCAATTAGCCGATACCTAAGGCATTAATTTATATTCGTAAATTCTGATCCTTGGCGTTTTCTTTATAGTCTTTGCTGAGGTGAAATGATGGTTCGATAGGAGGTATGCAATATGTTGAATATTCGTTCTACTTTATTAGCGCTAAGCGCAATAGTATTTGCTTCCTTTGTAAAGGCAGACTCGCTGACTGTTGGAAATTCTTTTGTGCGCGAGGTGCCGCCTGGCTCACCTGCGACGGCTGCCTTTATGCATCTGTATAACCAAAGTGATGCGCCAGTGCGTTTAATAGAGGCCCAAAATAGCATCACGGATTATACAGAGTTACATGATCACGTAGTGATCAATGAAGTAATGCAAATGCGCCAGGTCGACGCTATTGAAATTCCAGCCCGTGGGAAAGTTCGGCTTGTACCTGGAGGACTTCACTTAATGCTTATTGGTTTGGATCAGCCGGTGAAGGAAGGTGATACTTTAACGTTAAATTTGCTTTTTGATAATGGCGATGTGCTGGAGTTTGAAGCACCTGTTCGCCCTGTGAGGCCTATGCACCACTCATCCTCAAACGAATAGTTTTTATCGTCTGAGGTGATACAGGAGTGTTGGCGCTTATCATTTATAGGCATGCCAAGTATGTCATCGTACGCAGCGTTTACTCGTATGTGGCGATTTTTAGTTAATTATGAAAATTATTAAAGGGGATGGCCATGTTTAAAGCATCTTTATCTAGGTCGGCTCTAATTACACTATTGGTTGGATTGTTAGTGGTTTGCGTAGTAATCATCGGCACGCTGATGTTTAAGACGAACCTCTCTGCAAAAAGTTTTAATAATGAGCAGGTTGGGGGGCCTATTGAGCTAGTTTCTACGCGGGGTGATTTTTCCTTAACTGATTTAGGTGAGCATCAAGTAGCCGTTGTGACCTTTGGCTATACCTACTGCCCTGATGTTTGTCCTATGAATCAAGCAGTCAAAAAGCAAGCTTTACTAGAACTCACGGAAGAAGAGCGCGAACGTGTTGTACCGCTGATGGTTTCAGTCGACCCTGAGCGAGACAGTTTAGAAAGATTGCAGGAATACACCGCTTTTTTCGGTGAAAGTTTTATCGGTGCTACTGGAACTCAGCAGCAGTTGGAAGAGCTGGCTGATCGTTATGGAGTCATTTGGCGGAGGGTAGAAGCTGAGAACTCAGCAATGGGTTACACCATTGACCATAGCGCATCATTGTATTTGGTTAATCGCGAAGGCGATATTATTCAGCAAGTTCTCTATTCCTCTAGTTCAGAAGAGTTAGTGAGTGCGCTTAAAGCATTTTTTAATGGCTAGCTTTACCTTGCTTGACAATGTTTCGAGCTGGAGTATAAAAGTGCTGAGCCAGTGATAGTTACAGCCTGACAGTGAATAAGGTGGTTTGGTAAATAGCCTGCAGAGAAATTAACGTCCCACCGACCAGCGTTGGCGGCCATGCTCCACCCATGACAGCAGTGCAGGGGTGATGAACAAGACCAGCAGCATCGAGCCACCCAGGCCAAAGGCAATCGAGGTGGCCATGGGGATCAGGAACTGGGCCTGCAGCGATGTTTCAAACAGCAGTGGTAAAAGCCCGCCAATGGTGGTTAGCGATGTGAGCAGCACCGCCCTGACACGTTGCACAACGGCCTCGTTGAGCGCGTCGTCAATCTCCAGACCTTTTTCACGCTGCTGGCGGTAAAAGCTGACCAAAATAATAGCGTTATTCACCACGATGCCAGACAGCCCAAATAGGCCGAAGAGCGATAAGATTGTTAGATTAATCCCCAGGACCCAGTGCCCTAGCAGGGCACCTACCAGTGAGAAGGGGATAATCGCCATTACAATCAGTGGTAGGGTCCAGGATGCAAATACCCAGGTTAAAACGCCGTACATTAAGCCTACGCCAATCATCAGACCGGTACGCATATCCGCCATGGTTTCGCGCTGGTCAGCAGCGCGCCCCTCAAAACTAGTAGCCAAAAAGTACTCACGCTCCAAGCGCGGCAGTAGCTCGCTGGAAAGGCTTTCTAGCACCTGTTCTGCTGATGTGGTTTGACTGTCAATCTCAGCAGTTACTTCAACGGCCAGCTGCCCCTCGGCATGGCGTAAAGTCTCGAACCCTTGACGGTGCGACAAATCCATCACCTGAGAGAGGGGTACCTGACGTCCATCTACTAACGTCACCGCTAGGCTAGAAAGGGTAGATAAGCGCTCGCGCTGGTATCTGGGTAGTTGAATGCGCACTTCAATCTCATCGGCACCGGATTGATGTATCTGCACAATCTGGCCATCAAAGGCGGTACGTAGCTGACTACCCAGGTCGTCAGTGGTCAGGCCGAGCGCTTGGCCATAGGCGTTAACTCGGTAGATCAGCTGCTCGCGACCCCAGGGCATATCATTTTCCGTGCTGAGTACGCCGGGTAACCCTGCCATGGCCTCGCCGAGAATATCGGCGGCATTGCGCAGGCCTTCCGCGTCTTCACCGGTCAGTCGGATATTGACATCTTTGCCCGGTGGTCCAGCGGCGCGTTCGGTGATATTGAGGTTATCTAGCCCTGCCGGTGTCTGTATCCGTTCGCGCCAGGCGCGGATAAATTGGGTATTGCGCACATCGCGGGCATCTGGAGAGGTTAGCTCGACCATCACCGAGCCGACGCCATCGCCGGTGCGTGCCGGTGCACCACCCGCCTGGGTGCTGCCGTAATGGGCAACGGCCGTGCGCACTAGGCCGCCGCCCATGGCGTCATCGGTTTCTTGTAAGGTGGTTTGCAGGTGGTCGACAAAATCAGCTACCTGCCCGCGATGAGTGCCTGCCACAAAACTGGCGTTGGCATACACAATGCTGGATTCCGGCGAAGGGAAGAAGTTGAAGCCTATACGTCCACCGGCCAGCAGCCCAGCGGTCACAAGCGTGATGGCCAGTGCGGTGGTGAGCGTAACACCACGGTAGCGCAGGGAGCGCTGGGAAAAGCGCCGGAAGCGGCCTTCGCGAAACCGATCAAAACGCGCTTCAAACCCCTGGCGGAGCCGCTCAATACCCCGTGCAGGGCGCTTGGCCTTGTTGGCGGGCACAAATGCATTGCGCAGGTGTGCAGGTAGTACCACAAAACACTCCAGCAGCGAGGCGATCAGCACGCAGATCATAATAATTGGAATATCGCCGAGGACATTACCGATGATCCCGCCGACCATTAATAGCGGCATGAAGGCTGCCACCGTGGTTAACGACGAGGCGACTACTGGCCATAGCATGCGTCGGGCTGCGCCGGCAGAGGCAAGCCTTGGGTCTTCGCCCATGCGGTGGTGGGCGTCTGCATCTTCGCCAACCACAATCGCATCATCGACAATCACCCCCAGCGCCATAATGAGAGCAAACAGCGACATCATGTTAATCGAGCCGCCAATGCCCCAGAAAACCCCTAAAGAAGCGAGAAATGCAGTAGGAATACCGATAGCTACCCACAGTGCTACCCGCGCAGGAAGAAAGAAATAGAGCAGAATCACCACCAGCAGCAGACCGGTTAGGCCGTTGCCCAGCAGCAAAGAGATGCGCTCGTCGATCAGTTGCCAAGACTCATCGTAAACCTCTAGCTCGACACTTGGCGGCAGGGTTGGGCGCGTCTCTGCCAGCCAGCGCTCCAAATGCTGTGCGGCCTGCAGAGAGTCGCCGCTTTCCGCGCGCTGCAAAATCATTTCAACGGCTGGCTGGCCACGGTAAGTCAGCTCGACTTCTCCATCCCTGGCTTCCTGATGAACAAGAGCGATATCGCCCAGGCGTAGATGCAGACGATCGTTACTGAGAACCGGCATATCCTCGAAGGCCAGGGCATCACGGTGTTGTTCAAGAGAGCGTAATTCTCGCGTACTGTCTTGTTGGCCTAGCAAGCCCGCCGGTAAATCCCGCGACATGCCCTGAACTTGGGCCGCAATCTCGCCAAGGGATAACCCAAGCGCTTGCAAACGCTCTGCAGGTACCTCAATGCTGATTTGTTGGGCAGGAAGGCCATGGATCTGGATGCGGTCAATACCCGACATCAGCAGCGAGTCTTCAAAGCGTTGAACTAAATGGCGGAGTTCATGGGGGGCAAGATCGCCATGCACCAGTAGCCGCGCCACAGGTTCGTAACGCGCTTGGCGAGATATTTCGGGAGTCTCGGCGTTGGCGGGCAAGTTAGTAAAACTATCCACTTGCTGGCGAATATCATCCAGTGCCAATACTGGGTCGCTGCCTTCCACCAGTTCCAGCGTGATATTGGCAATACCCTGGGCCGAGGTGGAGGTCATGCGTTTCAAAGCGTCTAAGCTGCGTAGCCGCTGTTCAAGCGGGTTAGTAATGCCTTGCTCAATGTCCTCGGCAGACGCACCGCTCCACACCACCCGCACGTTGACCACATCGAGCGCAAAGGTGGGGAAAAACTGGATATTCATGCGAGCAATACCCAGCGCGCCGCCCAGCAGCATCACCAGCATCACAAGGTTGGCTGCGACCTTGTGGCGAACAAAAAAACCGATAAAATCGCCGCGCTGGGTCATGGGGCGGCCTCAGGGTCAGGCAGTGTGTTGGTGATCTCAACATGCAGCCCCTGGGCAGCGTTGGGCAGGTGGGTCGACATCACACGGTCGCCCTCCTTTAACGTCTCTGCGCGCACGATCAGCCAGCGCCCACCATCCTGCTGGGCCACTTCGCCTAACCGCTCGACGCGCTGGCGCTCCAGGCGGTTATCGTGATTAATACGGTAGAGTAAATCGGCACCGTGCAGGGCGGAGTAGGGCACGGCAAGCGCATCCCCCACGCCAGGGCGGCGAAGCTGCACCGCCACCATAGCGCCTGGGCGTAACCCATGGGCTTGGCCTTGCACCGAGAGGATTGCTTCAGTGCCGGTTGGGTCGCTTTCCCCCGCCAGGCGCTCTAGTACGAAGCGTTGGCTGCCATCCGTAGCGAACGCCTCAAGTGGTAAACCACTTTGTAGATGTGCTTCAAGTTCCGCGTAATAACGCTGGGGAATCCGAGCGCGTAGCTCCAGGCCATTAAGCGGATATAGCGACATCAAGGCCGCGCGCGGGGCTACGTCGTCTCCTTCGGCTACCTGCACCCGCGTCACGCTGCCAGCGAAGGGCGCATGGACACGGCCACGCTCCAGATTGCGCCGAGCGTCGGCTGCTTGTACCTGAGCCCTGGCCAGGCGGGCTTCCAAGCTGGCTGTCCGAGAAGGGTGTTCGGCGATTGCGCTTTCGCGTGATGATACGTTCAACTGGGCGCGAGCGACGTTGTCATGGGCCGCATCGACGTCCGTTTGAGAAGCAAGGTTTCGCCCTTCCAGCGAACGGTTGCGTTCCAATTGGCGGTTAGCGCTGGCAAGAATATTGCGTTCTTGGGCTAATACTTGGCGATTATTCTCATGGCGGATGCGTTCGTTTTCCAACTGAGCCTGCAGGTCGGCTAATTCAGCTTCAGCTTGACGCAGTGGCGATGACAGGTCGTCTTCATTCAGCGCTATGAGCAGCTCACCTTGGGCTACCCGCTGGCCGTCGCTTACCGGCCGCTGGGCCACCCGCGCTTGAATCGGCGCCACCAGGGTGACCATGTCCGGGGCAACAACTTCCCCGAACAGCGAAAGCAGTGGTACATGTTCGCCAGGAGAAACGGTCAACGCCTCAACGGGCCAGCGGCGCTCCTGAGCCTCCACGGGGGCTGGCTCAGGGCGTGTGTAACGCAACGCCATAAAGCTGGCAATGCCAAGAACCAGTATTATCAGGGGAAACAAGCGCTTTAGCATAAGGATATCTATATATAGAATAAGACCTGCTTATCTTAACGCGCTTGCATTCCAATAATATCGGTTAATAGCACTGTTGCGACAATGCGGCGCACTAAAATTCAACGTTATCTCAGATGGAATGGACATAAGGCGTCGTGACCGTGGATGGAGGATCACCGCTCTACATTTGTCACTGTCTGGGCAGCGGAGCAACGTCTAGTGAGGCTAACGGCCTGTACGTATTGGCTGCTAAAGGCAACCTCGAGAATTTAGACGGGTTGGGATTACGACTATCTACGCACCATGCTGCGGTATGCTTTCGGTTTTTATCAACCATCGAGACTTTTCATGCATACATCACGTATCGCCATTATAGGCGCTGGTTTGGCGGGGCTGTATGCCGCGTATTTATTGGAAAAACGGGGCATCAGCGATTACGTGATGCTGGAAGCGCGAGAGCGGGTGGGTGGACGTATTGCAACGTTAATACCCAGCGGAGAGGTGCTGGTGGAGGGGGACGCAGAGTCGTTTGATTTAGGACCTTCTTGGTTTTGGCCTGAGTTTCAACAGGTGCTTGGAGCGCTGGTGGAATCGCTAGGGCTGTTATCGTTTGCCCAGTATGAAACCGGCGATATGATTATGGAGCGCTCCCACCAAATGCCGCCGGTTCGCATGCAGGGCTTTGTAAATCAGCCACCTTCTATGCGGCTACGGGGTGGCATGCAAGCCCTGATTGATGCATTGTGCCAGCGCATTGGCCCTGGACGTATTTTTACCGGCCAGGCCGTTCAGTCGATGGCACTCACTTCCAATGGCAGTGTTGAGATGCAGTGTGCTTCTGGGCAGCGTTATAACGCCCAGCATGTGTTGCTGGCTGTGCCGCCGAGATTAGCGGCGCAGGCAATTACGTTTTCACCGACGCTACCTGAGGGGCTTACTCATCAGTGGGCGAGCACTGCTACCTGGATGGCCCCCCACTGCAAATACGTCGCCCTGTATCCCACGCCCTTTTGGCGAGATGAGCATCTTTCGGGAGAGGCGCGTAGTCTACTGGGCCCGCTGGGCGAAATTCATGATATGTCCCACCCAGATGGTCACGGCGCGCTGTTTGGCTTTTTTAGCTTACCCGCCAGTGCGCGAGCGCAATTTGGTGATGAGGCACTACGTCAGCACTGTCGCGCACAGCTGGCTAGGCTGTTTGGCCCTCAAGCTGCTAGCCCGAGCATGGATGTGATTAAAGACTGGGCGCAGGAGCCGTTCACCGCTACCTGTGCCGATCAGATACCCAGCGACCATCACGGTACTGCGCCGCCTGCTCGCGCGGCTGATGGGCCTTGGAAACCTCGCTTAACGGGTATTGGTAGCGAGTGGGGTAAGTACTATGCCGGTTACCTGGCAGGTGCCATTGAAGCCGCTGAGCGGGGCGTTGCGAATGTGTTAGCAAAGTAGGGAGCTTGCTTGTTTGGTGCTAGTCCAGTAGCGATTCACCAGAGCGTGTCAGCAGCGCTTTTTGGCTGGGGAATTCAAAACGCCGATGAATGGTAATGGTATGAAACTCTTCACATACGTCGGGCCGCCCGCTTGGCACTGTAATGTCAGTTGAAGGGTAGGGAGAACAGTTGCCACACACGAACCTTTTAGATCTGTTGGCCGGTTTCGAAGCTGCAATTCATCGTCGATCGACCACTCCATCTATACCGCCAAAGGTCAAAATTAGTCAAAAACCGGACATCTTAAAATCACGCTATTTGACCGATATGACGGTAGCGTTGTGCAGCGAATGATGTAAATCGGGATAAAGAGTAAAAGAGCTATTAAGGGTTTTTCTTTATTAAGTAGCTGTTTTTATTTTGGTAAATTAAGTTTTTTAGCAAGACTTGCTGACCAGTTAAGCTTGCCTAAAGGGCTTGGAGCTAGCCTCCGAAGCCGAAGCCGAAGGTTCAATTCCTACCTTCTTCAGAGCCCCCTTTTTTCCGCCTCCTGCGGCAGCAAGGGCAGCACTAACCGATGTTGAATCAATTATCCACGTATCATTGATCTTTGTTGGCTGTCGCAGCAGACCGAGTTCATGCACTCGCAGCCGTGCCGAGTAACGCATCTGCAACGCATCACATGGAGTGACGGGCGCTGCAGAAATAGATTCTAGCGATAGCGAACTGCCTTTCTAGTGCACCGAGCTTAGAGCCTGCTCCTCGTTTTCTGGTATTTCGCTGAGGAAGGTTTCAAGAGAATCATCCATTGCCTGCATCCACGGTGTGTGATGGACTGGCGCTAGGGTTCCGGTCAGGGTTGAGCGGTAGCTCTTATTGCGATAACCGAGAATATCCGCCTCTTTATCGTGTTCCCATTGTTTGAAAATTTCCGCTACGCCCTCGACGTCGAAGGTAGGGTAGTCGGTCGGGTGCAACAGATCACGAATATAAGCAGCCTGGAAGTCGATGGCCTGGAACGGACTTTCAACTTCTTGTTCCTGACTGACCCAGTCGGCTCTATCTGCGGCCATAGCTGACTCGCTGGGCAAGGTGATTCGGTTCAGCATGACATCTCGCGCATACCAGGCTTGAGCATCGAACATATTAAAGGTGTAGTACTGATCCTGCATGCCCAAGAACACCAGCTTTGGGTTTTTCTCTAGGAAGATGCCCTTGTACAGGCCCTCAGGGTAGAGCCGGTTGTGCGTGTTCAGGGTCAGCTCATCTGGCAGGAATGGGAAGTGATGTTGGTAGCCGGTGCATAAGATGATGGCATCCACCTCCTGAGTGCTGCCGTCTTTGAAATAGGCGGTTTTACCAACCACTTTGGTGAGCAATGGCTTTTCGGTAAAAGAGTCTGGCCAGTCGAAGCCCATAGGTTGGCTACGGTAGCTAAAGGTAACCGATTTGGCGCCGTATTTGTGGCACTGGGTGCCGATGTCTTCGGCGGAGTAGCTGCTGCCGATAAGTAGCAAGTTTTTGCCGATAAATTCGCAGGCATCGCGAAAGTCATGAGCATGCATGACACGGCCGGGGAACTGATTAAGGCCTTCGAAATAGGGTGCATTAGGGGTAGAAAAATGGCCGGTGGCTACTACTACATGGTCGAACTCCTCTGTGCACAGCAGGTCTTTTTTTAGGTCTCGAACGGTGACCACAAACTTACCGGTTTCCTTGGCATAGTCCACCCAGTGCACCGCCGTATTGAAGCGGATGTACTGTCGGGCGCCGCTCTTCTCGACGCGTCCCATAATGTAGTCACGGAGCACTGCCCGAGGCGGGTAGGAGGGAATGGGACGTCCGAAATGCTCCTCGAAGCTATAGTCCGCAAACTCCAGGCATTCTTTTGGGCCATTGGACCAGAGGTAGCGATACATGCTGCCATGCACGGGCTCACCGTAGGCATCAAGGCCTGTGCGCCAGGTGTAGTTCCACATTCCGCCTAGGTCACTCTGTTTTTCGTAGCAGACGATTTCGGGAATATCAGTACCGGCGAGGCGTGCTGCTTCAAAGGCGCGGAGTTGGGCAAGGCCGCTAGGGCCGGCCCCAAGAATGGCGATTCTAAAGGTCATGGTTTTTCTCTGTTGATCGTCTTAACGAACGAGCGCTTAGCTGGTTCAGCGAAAAATAGTCTTAGCTGAATACCGCTCGCTAAAAGCAGGATCCGATAATCTTTGATAGAGGCCCACACAGATGCGCGCCCAATGCAGAACTAAATGCTGGCGACAACCGAGGTTCTGTCTGTTTGCCAAGAAATTCAGGCAATCGGCTCAAAACGAAAAAATGAACGTTCTGGCGGTATGGCAAGGTGTCGAAGCGTCACCAATAAAGATGAAAGCTCGAAGAGGTTGGTAAAGCAGCGTGCGCCACTTTTTTATGTGTCATTCAGTATTACACTAACACAAAACAGATAGCTTTGGGCGTTCCCAGAAGGCTGCTGCTGCCGAGATCAAGCACTGGAGGTTAGGAAGGGGAGGAAACACCAGTAAAACCACATAGCAATGCGGAGTGTCCGAATAGACGGAGCAACGATCACTGTTCAGTAGAAACTAGAAGCATTTTAGTCTGACGTATTTCGTCCCGCGGAATTAAATAACATGCTGCACCTTCTATTACGTATAGACTCAAATCAGTCGAGAAGTTACCCGATAGCATTATGGTGTGTTAAAAGCACAGGTAAGACACTACCGCCAAAGATTAAAATGGATCAAAAAATCGGATATTTTAAAATCTCGCTTTGTGACCGCGTTGATGGTGGCTAAGGGCAATGGTGGTCGTCAATCGTTTTGAAGCGGGAAGTGCTATCAGTACTTAGGTTGTAAATAAAATAGTTGTTTTTATTGAATTAAATAGAGGTTCTTTGATCGGGGGACTTGGTCGGTAAGCTTATCTACAAGGCTTGAAGCTAGCTTTCGAAGCCGAAGGTCGTAGGTTCAATTCCTACCATTACTTAAAACGCTTCCTGCCAATACTGTAACGATGCTTCTGATACCACCCCATGCTGTGTGCCCAGCTCAATCACGGCCTGCTGAACCGCGCGAGCTAACGCTGGCTGATGGCATAGCGCTAACGACCGAATCATACGGGTAATGCGTAGGTGGTTATGGCCACCGGCTTTCAACCAGATGTGCGTCTGCAGCGATAACGTCGGTTGGGCCGTGATGGCGTTGCTTTCGCGAGTGAGCCCCAAAAAATTCAGCATCACATCAAGGGAGCGTTGCTGGTGGCGGCGTAAGGGTTCTTCACGCTCAAAAGCCGCTTGCACGTCGGTCGTCAGCAGTGGCGCAAACGCGTTAAAATGACCGGCTTCCGGTATGGGGAACAGCCATTGAATGTAGTCGTGGGTATGCTCTAGCCAGAAAGGCGAGAGTGCCCAGATGTCTTTAAGTAGACGCCCTTTATGATCGTGACCTTCCCCACGATAAAACGCGATTAAGCGCGCATCATTGTCCATCATGCCCCCCGCACTAACGGCTCAGCGTGGCCATGCAGCGCCATTTCGAGGGTGTGCCGTTCGGCATCGTGATCGTGGTGGGCCTCAACACGTTCCAGCGCACGGATATAGTAGGCGGGTAACCCGTGCTCACGTGCACCGGCCAGCACATGGTGCTTGTACCATGTATACGGACGAAGTCCGAGGGCGGTGACGTTGCCAACATACGCCTGCACCTCAAACTGACGGTCACTGGCAAGGTCCGTGACCGTCAGCCAGGTTTCGTCGTAGGCCAGCCCAAGCCCCTCGTAACGATCGAGGGTGGGTTTATGATGAGAAGCCACGTCCCAAATAACCCCATATACCGCGGACTGCTCTGAGGCGGGCACAATATCGCACTTGCCCGAGCCGTCTCCACTACGCTGATGAAACGCTAACCGATACGCAGGTAGCAGGGCGGTGGTCACAAAGCGTGCCGGAATCCGTGCGGCTAGGCGCTGCGTTGACATATTGGATCCATAAGCAAAGCAGAGCATGGCGTTCTCCTTGACGTGACGTGGCTGTCAGCAGCCCGTGTTTAGTGCGTGTCGCAGGTGTTCGGAGTGTCCTGGTAATGTGCCAGTACCTGGGCCGCATTTGCTTTTAGGGTCTCTCGCCACGCACTTGGTGCAAGCACTTTGACATTGGTACTCATGCCCATCAGCCACCAGAGGGTTTGCTGATCATCGGGCACCTGGGCGGTCAGGCGATACCACTGGCTGTCCGGCAGGGCGTCAATCGTTTGTTGCTCTGACAGCGGTGTTTCTTGCAATAACCAAGCGACTGGGCGCGCGATCTCTGCCTCTAACACCACATTGTCTGGGCCTTGACGATAGCCAAACGCACCGCTTTGGATATAGCGATCAATATCGAAATCGTCACGGGCTTGCCAGGCGCGCTGGCTGAACGCTGCGTGTTTCACCCGGTGCAGCGCAAACTGGCGTAGATCCTCAAACCCATCGACGTGCGCCAGTAAATAAGTAGCGCTATGGCGGCTAACAATCCCCTGGGGGTGAAGCGTTAACGGTTTTTCTGTCTCAGAGTTGCGTGATAAGTACATCACGTCGATCGCTTTTTGTTCCAGCAATGCCTCTGCGACCGTCTGCCAGGTCGCTTCATCCAGCTCGGCGGGAATCAGCGCTTTGCCATTTGGAATCGCACGCACACAGCGGGCCCATTTACTCAGGCCGTTAGACGCCATGCCATCCAGCAACTGCCGTGCATCGTTAAAGTGGGGCGTTAACTGACCCACCACCACCGGGGGGAGCAGCCCTTTAAGATACTCCTCAGCAAGCACCAGCGTTAACGCACTAGGCACATCCAGTGCCGGTAAGTGGCACTGGAACGCACGATCAAAATACCAACGGTAAGGTTTTTGGCTGTCGTCGCAGCCAATCGGAAATTGCGTCGAGAGTTTTTGACCTAAATCGCGCTGTAACGACCGCGTATCAATATGAAAACCGCGTTCAGCGAGTTTCTCTTTTAGCACCGGGGTAGAAATACGCCCAGGGGAGCGAGGAATGAGCTGCAGTAGCGTCAAATAGCGAAAAAGTGTATCGCGTGCATCGGACATAGTGACGCTTCCCCTGGCTGTAATGATGAAAAATTAAGTTTACCGTGCCTCACAAAACTTAGCGACCCTCTCTGGCAGCGCATCCGTCTCCCGAGCGAGTAAATGAGCACGGTGACGCCATAGCGCCACCGTGCTCTGTTCAGGTGCCGTATTAGGCAGGTGCGCCCAGAGCGCGGCAGGGTGTATGTCGGCTGTTTTTTCTAAGGAAGTGTTGGGGTGTCCTTTTAGCCACACATACACCGCCTGCGCGCTGCGCCCCACGCAGACGGGAAACAGCAGCGCATCAAACGGGAGCGTAATACCCAGCTCAAGCAGCAGTGCGTTCACTTCATGGTCACAGGCGAGGTGCCAGCGGTGGTGGTTAGCGACTAGCGGCGCCGTTAAGTGGCCCGCGACACAGTGCCAAAGTAAATGCGCCTGTAAAAAACGGCGTGATTCATCGGAAAGGGAAGCGCTGTAGCGAGGACAGAAGTAGAGATGACGCCCATCGGTGCTCGCAGAATCAAACGACGGCGCCACGACCGGCGTTAGGGTTAAAAACTGGCTTAAAAAATTCATGACAGGGAGCGTGTTAGCCCAAGCGTCGCGATCCGCTTGCCACTTGGCAAGCTCAATCTCTTGCTGGGCGGTCACCGAAGCGGTTAATGAGCACGTCTGTATATCCATATCCCTACCTTCCCTGAGTTAAGAAGGTTAGATGCTACGGCAGTGCTGCGACAACTAACGCCGCATTAAATAGGCAATGATGATTCGCTTTAAGAATTTGAAGCCAGGCGTTAAAGAAAAATGTGTGTATCCCCTGCTGTACTTCAGGAAAGGTGCAGCATTGCATTCCGAGCACTAGGGCTAATTTTCAGTAGCTCTTTTCAGCGGCTACCTACCTGAATAAATAAACTTTTTTGTAATATGCTCAATGGCTAGATCACAAGCTATTTTGTAGCTAGGCAGTAATAGACTTTAGTTGGTCTGTTTGCATTTTATATGCCCAATACATACGTTTCCTTCTTGATTTTCAAACACCGGTATTGCGTCAAGTTTATCGAAGGCGCCTGTTAAGCAGTTGCCTGTTTTACTATCAAACGCTGCTCCATGGGCGCTGCATAGCAAACGGCTTCCATCTGATGAAATGATACTCTCTGACCGGTAATTTAGAGGTAAATACTGGTGGGGGCAGGCATTGACGTAGCAATAAATTGCACCCTCTATGCGCGTTACAATGACAGGGAAAGATCCACCGTTGCTAATGATTTCCAGGCAGTGTGTTTTACCTTCTTGTATGAGGTTAGAAGGACAAACAATGGCCCCCTCTTGGGGGGCATTCGCATAGTTACGCCAAGCGTCGTGCACAGGGTTTCCTTTTTACTGTTTAGCAGTACTAGTCAGCAGTGCTTTGCAATACGCCTCGGTTGATTTGATCCTCTTCGATGGATTCGAAAAGTGCTTTAAAATTGCCCTCTCCAAAACCATCATCGCCTTTACGCTGGATAAACTCGAAGAAGATCGGGCCAATCACCGTTTTTGAGAATATTTGTAGCAAAATTCTGGTTTCGCCACCGCCCACGACACCTTCACCATCAATCAAAATGCCACGGTTACGCAGTTTATCGAGAGGTTCCTGATGGTCTTTTACGCGCTCAAGCGACTTCTCATAATAGATGCTCGGCGGGCCAGGCATAAATTCGAGCCCCTCAGCCGCAATTAAGTCAGTGCCGGTATAGATATCGTCTGTGGCAATGGCGATATGCTGAATACCTTCGCCGTTATACTCGCGTAAGTACTCTTCGATCTGGCTGTGATCATCGGCACTCTCGTTAATAGGAATACGGATTTTACCGTCGGGAGATGTAAGTGCGCGGCTTGTGAGCCCCGTCATTTTACCGGTGATATCAAAGTAGCGTATTTCGCGGAAGTTAAAGGTGTCGTGATAAAACGCATACCATGTGTCCATATTGCCGCGAATAACGTTATGAGTGAGGTGGTCAAGATAGTAAAAACCAAATCCTTTAGGCTTAGGGTCTTCCTCATTTAACCACTCAAACTCGTTTGAGTAACAGCTGCCTTTTTCGCCGTAAGTATCAATAAAGTAAAGCAGCGAGCCGCCAATGCCAACCACCGCGGGCGCATCAATGGACTTATTGCCGGTGAACTCTTCAGCACCTAAATCAACGGCACGTTTTAGGGCATGCTGAGCATCCACAACACGCCAAGCCATTGCCGGTGCACATGGGCCGTGCGCTTCAATAAACGCTGATGCATGTGAGTTAGGCTCACTGTTGAGCAGGTAGTTGATGTCACCTTGACGATAAACGGTGATTGACTTGTCACGGTGCTTTGCCACAGGGACGAAGCCCATTTGCCTAAACAGGCTATCTAATTTTTCCGGCTCAGGGTGGGCAAATTCAACAAATTCAAAACCATCAGTGCCCGCTGGATTAGCATCGCTTATGGTTACTTTTGGTGCGTCGTGTGGGAAGGGACCCATCGTCGTCTCTCCTTATTGTTTTGTAATTTGACACGTTCAGTATAAGGAAGAGGCGGTGCAATTAGGTTGCAAACTAACCTCGTATGCAGCCAAATAGTGCACAGTTTGTGCGTAAATGGAGTCTTATATGCATGGGGTTTCTCTAGATCGTTACGATCTTGCAATTTTGTCAGAGTTGCAGAAAAACGCTGCCCTCACTAATTCAGAATTGGGCGAGCGTGTCAGCCTGTCTCCTTCACAGTGCTCCCGGCGCAAAGCGCGGTTAGAAGCCGAGGGTGTGATTAAGGGGTATTCGGCGAGACTAGATGCCACTAGCCTAGGGTTTGGGTTGCGTGCTATTACCAGAGTGAATCTCAAGGCGCATGGTGAAAGCATGGACGATGATTTTGTGGCGTTACTGACGAAGCACGCCATGGTACGAGAGGCCTACTCTGTATCCGGCGATGCGGACTATGTATTGCACGTTATTGCCAAGGACTTAACCGAATTTTCGGACTTTATTCATCATCATTTATTGCCTCATCCTAATGTCACCCAGGTTCGCTCTGAAATCATACTGCGTAGTATGAAAGAGGAGCAGGGGCTGCCGGTGAGTGGCGGCTAGGCTCTGTCCGAAATCGCCGACTTTTCAGGCAACGCCTAATAAGAGGCTTCTTAAGTAACTGCTTTTTATACGCCCTGGGGTTCTATGCGTCTTAAATTTTACTGTCAGAATCGAATCGGCATTCTTCGCGATATAGTGGCTCAGTTTGCTGACTACCGAATTAATGTTGCGCGGGGAGAAGTGGGGGGTGAACAGGGCAATACCATCTATTTACATGTGCCGAAATTACTCAATGCGCAGCTATTGACGCTTAAGCCGGTATTAGAAGCCATTCCAGGCGTGTTTGGGGTTAAGCGCGCTAGCTTGATGCCCAGTGAGCGCCGTCATTTGGAATTGGATGCGCTGTTATCCTCGCTTTCTGACCCCGTCATGTCGATAGATATGCAGGGCCGGATTGTGGCGGCTAACCGTATCGCTGTGCAGGTGTTGGGAGTGCGCGTTCAAGAAGTACCAGGGCTCTCGCTGGATCGTTACCTTGATGAGGTAGATCTTCCCGATTTGATTCGTCGCAACAACTCACGCATCAATGGGCTGCGGATCAAGCTGAAAGGAGATACCTATCTTGCCGATATCGCGCCACTGCACACGGAAGACACCAAGGTAGATTCATTAGCCGGGGCGGTCGTGACGTTACACCGTGCCGACCGCCTCGGTGCGCGTATTTACCAGGTGCAGCGTCAGGAGCTGAGAGGCTTTGAGGCCATCTTTCAGTCGAGTTCGCGATTAAAGGGCGTGATTAACGAGGCACGTCGTATGGCGCCACTGGATGCACCGCTGCTGATTGTGGGTGAAACAGGGACTGGGAAAGAGCTGGTGGCTCGTGCCTGTCATTTGGCAAGCCCCCGGGGGCAGGCGCCGTTTGTGGTGCTCAACTGTGCTGGACTTCCCGAATCAATGGCCGAGACAGAGCTTTTCGGTTATGCACCTGGTGCTTTTGAGGGCGCTCGGCCGGAAGGCAAGCTTGGCCTTTTGGAGCTTAACGAAGGCGGCACGGTCTTTCTTGATGAAGTCGGCGAAATGAGCCCACGGCTGCAAACGAAGCTGTTGCGTTTTCTTCAGGATGGCGGCTTCCGGCGTGTGGGTAGCGAAGAGGAGACCTTCCTGGATGTCAGAGTAATCTGTGCCACTCAACAAAACCTGCCACAGCTGTGTAGTGAAGGGCTTTTTCGGCTGGATCTTTATCACCGGCTCAATGTGCTTTCGCTGCAGGTGCCACCGTTACGTGAATGCTTGGATGGCATCGAAGAGTTGGCGGTCTATGTGCTTGATCGTGCAGCGCGTCAGATAGGCTGCCCTTTGCCGGAGCTTTCACCCGCTGCGCTTGAGAAAATCACCCGCTACGATTGGCCGGGCAATGTGCGTCAGCTGGAAAATGTGCTGTTCCAGGCGGTGTCGCTGTGTGAAGAGAAGAGCATTGAGCCGGTGCACGTGCGCCTTCCTCACAGCGAAGCGTCTTCTGAGATGGCGGGTATTCCGTTAGAGGGAAGCTTGAGCGACATGCTAGGCGAGGTGGAAAGAAATATCTTAAGTACGCTGTATCAGCAGTACCCCTCCAGCCGCCAACTAGGAAAGCGGTTGGGCGTTTCGCACACCACCATTGCCAATAAGCTCAAACGTTACGGCATTGCTGCCCAAGACAACCCTTAAAATACCCCTTCAAGCAGGGCTCAAGAGGATACTTAAGCGTATTCTTTAAAAAGTCCTTATGGAAGGTGAATTAACTGTCACGATTTGTTTACGGGGTGTCAGGAAAATGCAACGGCTGGTTCCCGTCCTTCGGCATTTCTTCCTCAGCGTAACGATTAATTTACAGTTGCGCCCTGTTTATATGGGCAGCGCCTCGCCGGACGCGATTTAACCCCATTCCTGCCCCATAGCTATCCCCATAGACTCTTTATAGATTGCTCTTTATGACTGGTTGACCGCAGTTGGTTGGCTTTTATAAGCAGTTAATCGCTCTTAAGTAGCTGTTTTAGCTGCTCATCAATAAATAGCCTAAAAAAACAATATAAATTTATAAGGTTTCCCAATGACAACGACAAATACGCCTCCCAAAACGCTGTGGCTGGGCCGCTGGGGGTTTGTGCTGGCAGCCACGGGTTCTGCAGTGGGCCTGGGTAATATCTGGAAGTTTCCTTACATCACCGGCGAGTTCGGGGGTGGCGCTTTTGTGCTGGTCTATCTGGCCTGCATATTGGCGGTCGGTGTTCCTATCATGATGGCTGAAATCAGCTTCGGCCGCCGTGGAAGGGGCAGCCCGATTGACGCTATCCGCCGTGTGGTACACGAGTCGGGCCGCGGCAGTTTCTGGTCCATCTTCGGCTGGATGGCCATGCTCTGTGGGTTCATGATCCTGTCGTTCTATGTAGTGGTCGCTGGCTGGTCATTCTCCTATCTGTGGAAAATGCTGAGCGGCGGACTGGCGGGCAATAGCGTCGATGACATGGCGGCAATTTTCGCCGCGAATAATGCCAATCCTTTCACGCTAGGCGCCTGGAGCACGCTGGTGACGGTGCTAACCATGTTCATCGTGGGCAAGGGCGTACAAGCGGGCATTGAAAAGAGCGTCAGTTGGATGATGCCGGGCATGGTCATTATGCTGGGCATACTGATTGGCTACGGTGTTTTTTCCGGTGGTTTTTTCGACGCCTGGTCTTTCCTGTTTTCTTTCAATACCGAAGGGTTAAGCAGTGAAGGGTTATTAGCGGCGCTGGGGCATGCCTTCTTTACCTTGTCGCTAGCGTCCGGTGCGATTCTTACCTACGGCTCTTACCTGCCAGACGGGCACTCCATCGCGCGCACAACGTTTAGCGTGGCTATTGCTGATACCGTAGTTGCACTAATGGCTGGCCTGGCTATTTTTCCGATTATTTTTGCTAACGGAATGAACCCCGGCGAGGGCCCTGGGTTGATTTTCATGAGCCTGCCGCTGGCGTTCCAAGCGATGCCCTTTGGCACGCTGTTTGGCATTCTGTTCTTTTTGATGCTGTCGATGGCGGCGCTTACCTCGTCGATTTCGATGATCGAGGCGACCGTGGCCTGGCTCACTGGAAGCAAGGGAATGACGCGTAAACAGGCATCTTGGGGTGTGGGTATTGTGCTGTGGTTAGTGAGCACCTTGGCGATGCTGTCGTTCAATGTTGGTGCTGATTGGTCGCTGGCTGGGCGAAACTTCTTTGGCTGGTTAGACTACTTAACTTCCCGCTGGATGATGCCGCTAGGTGGTTTAGGTATGGCACTGATGGCAGGCTTCCTGCTGCGTAATGAGATATTCAGGGAAGAGTTAGGGCTTACCCGCACCCAGCATATGCTGTGGCTGTTTATGGTGCGTTACGTTAGCCCACTAGGCATCGTGTTAATTTTCATCGATGCGCTGGGCCTTGCCACCCTCCAGGTAGGCACTCAGTGGCCGTGGTTACTGGGGCTGCTGGCGCTTGTCACCGTAGTGGGAGAATTGGCTAGCCCGCGACTGCGTCACCAGGCTTCCTAAAGCAAGTCATCAGTAGCAAGTCATCAGTAGCAAGTCATCAAGAAGCATCGTCAAAGCGCTCCCATCGACTATCGATGGGGGCGCTTTGCGTTAAAGGGATGCGTTGGTAGGAACATAAGCGGTTAGAAGTATAAGTTGATGAGGCTAAAGAGAGCGTCAACCGATATGCCTCACCGTGCTGCTAAGGCATCAAAAGCGTTTGCATTGGGGCATATATGACGGCACTCATCTAGTTCGGCATTCGCTCGCATCGCTTTCCAGCAGTCGCCAACAGCGCCACAGGCGTTGCAGGTGTCACGCAGTGCGACGTAGTCGGCATGATTGATCAGTCCGCCTTCCTCAAGCGCACTCTCGTTAAGCCCAAAGCGCTGCATCATGACGGGCATCAAGGTCCTGGCGGGCCTGAAATGAGCCGGTTGACCTGCCGCCAGCTGCCTTGCTACTGCTTGCTCAAAGTGTGGCTCTAGCGGTTTTTCTAGGTCATTGATAAGCGCATCATAACTAGCGCCTGCTTCTTGCTTTACGTTGCGAGCTAGCGTCGCGGTTGACGTTGCATAGCAGCGCTCTGTCAGGCGTTCCCACCAAGAGGTGGTATCTGTGTTCTTAGCAGTATCCATGGTGACTCTCCCTCAGGTGTTATTGATGATGACATCAGTATCAACCGGCGAGAGATGGACTATCTTGACGGGGATCAATTTGGTTTCAAATGAAACAGATAGGCGAAAAGGTCGGGTTCACAATGGAGCGCGGAAGGTGGGCTGCTAGCCTCATCGGCTGATAAGCGTTGTTCTCGCCGCCCACCATGGGCAGCGGCGAGAAAGTTAAAACACAATCAGTGGCTTACAACATGCGTTGCGATACTTTCTTCAGTCGCCGCATTGACTAACTGCTCATGAAAGAAGGCAAGCGCTGCTGGCGCGTCAACATCACGGCTTTTTACAGACTCACTCCAGGCACCCTGCAAGTTGCTAGCGACGCCCCGCAGGTGGTCAATGTCTTGTTCCGATGCTTGGGTAAAGGTCGCGCCATTTTCTTTACCAAATTCAACGCCGCGCTGGTCGGAAATATCCATCATGTAGCCAAATAAGCGTGAAAGCCGTTCACCCGATACGCTTTCAATCGCCGCGCGGTCTTCATCCGACACTTGATCCCAGAACATCGGGTTCATAACAATCGCAAAGCTGCCGCGATAGAAGCCGCCGTCTACGGTAAGGGTGTGCGGGGCTACTTCAGCGACGCGAAAGCTGCGTAAGCTTTCAAGCGTTAGCATCGCACCGTCAACAACGCCCTGGGAGGCCGCTTCGTAGGTGCCTGTCGGAGGAATGGCGACCCCTGTCACTGACATTGCCTCGGCTAAGCCGCTCATCACTCCGCCGCCCACGCGCAGTCGTTTACCGGCAAGCTCATCAATTGAGCTTATTTGGTCACGGGTAAATATTTGCCCTGGGCCATGCACGCCCATCGCCACCACATCAACGCCACGGTGCTCATTGGCTTGCTGTAAATGCTCTTGATGGGTATGCCAATAAGCGGCGGAAGCATCTTCTGAGGAGAACTCCTCAAACGTAGGGAATTCAGGTAACTGAGTTGCTAGGAAGCGGCCCGCCATGTGGGCGTGAAAAATCCAGCTTGCATCCGCAATACCATCAGCCACGATCTCCATTTGCGCGGGAGGAGGCCCCATGTCGTGCACCACTTCTACCGTGACACGGTCATCAGTGGCTTCTTCAATCCATGCCTTCCAGGTCGGCCAAACGATGGTATTCACACCGTGATTAGGCCCGCCCCACGTGCTGACGGTGATCGTTGACTGTGCAAGTGAAGACATACTGAACGCCATGCTTGAAACAGCGATGGCACTCACTAGTAAGCGAGCTGGTTGTTTCATGTCAAAACTCCATAACCGGCGCTATTAGCGCCTGTGTTGTTATTGGTAATGCCTACTCCATTACCCCGAGCAAGTGGCGCCTTCTCAGGGTTATGTAAATCACATCGGTTACCATGCCTTTGGATAGTTTCAATAGCAACTAATTTGAGGGCGGTGGGTACTGTACTTAAGTCTTGGTTTTTAAGTTTTAGAGAACTCGGGTGTTTAAAGACCTACAGGTTTGGCGGCCGCGGTCAGTGGAGTCAGCGAATCGGGATAGCGGTCTCTTCCTTGATATTACGTAGCACGAAATTAGAGCTGACCTGGGAAATACCGTCCAAGGTGAAGAGTTTTTCATTCAGGAAACGGTCGTAAGCCGCCATGTCTTCGATAACTACTCGCAGTACGAAATCGGCGTTGCCGGTGGTGGCATAGCACTGCAGCACTTCTGGGTATTGTAGGATGCGGTTTTCGAACTCGACGGTATTGTCGATGTGGTGGCGAACCAACGTCACCATGACCAATGCTGATAGTGGTTGGCCCACTAGGCTGGGCTCCACCAACGCCGCAAATCGACGAATAACGCCACTCTCTTCCAACGCCTTTACGCGACGCCAGCAGGCGGCGGGGGAAAGCCCGATCTGTTCGGCAAGCTCATTGTTGGTAATGCGCCCCTGATGCTGAAGCAGGGTAAGAATGCGCTGATCATGCCTGTCTAAGGTGATTTCTTTCGTCACTTCTCTCATAGTGCCATTTCATTTATTTGTGGTTTGTTGAATATCATTGCGTCAAAACTAAAAAAATGAAAGAAATGATTAATAACCAGACTTTTGAAGAGTGAATTAGCAAGCACCTTTAGTGCGCTCTTGGCTAGACTCAAGCGTATTACAACTATAACTCTTTAACCGTACTGGTGATCTATCATGACAACCCCCTCAATCGCTGAGCAGGCGGGGTCTATTACCCCGCCTCTCGATGCTGCACTCGATAACGCTGCTCTTGATGACTATGCACTGGCTGACCGCTATACCCGCGGAGAAGGCCGTGTCTTTCTAACCGGCACCCAGGCATTGGTGCGCATCGCCTTACGCCAAGCCGAGCTTGATCGCCGCGATGGCCGCCATACGGCAGGGCTTATCAGCGGCTATCGTGGCTCGCCCCTGGGCGGTGTAGACCAAGAGATTTGGCGGGCGAAAGCCGCTATGGAATCGCACAAAATTGATTTTGTCCCCGCGATCAACGAAGACCTGGCTGCCACCATGATGCTTGGCTGCCAGCAGGTAGAGACGGATCCTGAGCGGCAGGTCGATGGCGTCTTTGGTATGTGGTATGGCAAAGGGCCAGGCGTTGATCGCGCTGGCGACGCGTTAAAGCACGGTAATGCCTACGGCAGCTCACCGACTGGCGGTGTGCTGGTGGTCGCGGGTGATGACCATGGGTGCGTGTCGTCCTCAATGCCGCACCAGTCTGATGTCGCCTTTATGGCGTGGTTTATGCCGGTGGTGAGCCCTGCTTCATTGGCAGAATATGAACGCTTTGGGCTGTGGGGCTATGCACTTTCACGCTTCTCGGGTTGCTGGGTGGGTTTCAAAGCGGTTTCTGAAACCGTAGAGAGTGGCGCGTCGGTGGACGTGCCCCCGTTACCGGAATATGTAACGCCCGAATTCGATGTGCCGGAAGGCGGTCTGCACTATCGCTGGCCCGACTTGCCGGGACCGCAGCTTGAGACCCGTCTTGAGCACAAGCTGGCCGCCGTTCAAGCGTTTGCCGCGGCTAACCCAATTGATCAGCGGCTATTTCCCCAGGAACAGGCGACCTTTGGCCTGGTGACCACCGGCAAGGGCCATTTGGATCTGCTGGAAGCGCTGCGTTTGTTAGGCATCGATGAAGCTCAGCTGCGTGAGTTGGGCATCGAAATATACAAAGTAGGGATGGTGTGGCCACTGCATCGTCACGGCATCCTTGAGTTTATTCATGGCAAGCGCGAGGTGCTGGTCATTGAAGAGAAGCGCGGCATTATCGAAAGCCAGCTAAAAGAGTACATGTCAGAACCCGACCACCCAGGGGAGGTGCTGATTACGGGCAAGCAGGATGAAACCGGCAAGCCCTTGATACCCTTTGTTGGAGAACTAAGCCCGCGGCTCTTGGCAGGCTTTGTTGCAGAGCGTTTAGCGCGCTTTTTCAACATAGATTTTAGCGACAAGCTGGCAACCGTTGATGCGTGCCAAGCAGGCGTTAAAGAGCTCGGCGGTGTACGTCGGATGCCATATTTCTGCTCCGGTTGCCCACACAACAGCTCGACTAAAGTGCCTGAAGGCAGCAAAGCCCTGGCGGGGATCGGTTGCCACTTTATGGCCTCGTGGATGGATCGCAGCACCGAATCGTTAATTCAGATGGGTGGCGAAGGCGTTAACTGGGTGGGCAAGAGCCGCTTCACCGGCAACGGTCATATTTTCCAGAACTTAGGCGAAGGCACCTGGTTTCACTCGGGCTCCATGGCGGTGCGCCAGGCTGTGGCTGCCAACGTTAATATTACCTACAAAATTCTATTCAACGACGCCGTCGCCATGACGGGTGGTCAGCCCGTGGACGGGCAAATCAACGTGCCCATGATTGCCCGGCAATCGCTGGATGAAGGCGTTCGCCGGGTGATGGTGGTCAGTGATGAACCGGAGAAGTACCGTGGGCATGAAAAGGAATTCCCTAAGGGAGTTACCTTTCACGGCCGCGAAGAGATGGATATCTTGCAGCGTGAGCTGCGCGAGATTCCCGGCTGCACCGTGTTGATTTATGACCAGGCATGCGCGGCTGAAAAACGCCGTCGGCGCAAACGTGGTTTGATGGAAGACCCAGCCCGCCGAGTGTTCATTAACCATCATGTTTGCGAAGGCTGCGGCGACTGCTCTGTACAGTCCAACTGTTTATCGGTGGTGCCCCGCGAAACCGAGTTAGGCCGCAAGCGCAAAATCGATCAATCATCTTGTAACAAGGATATGTCCTGTGTCAGCGGCTTTTGCCCTAGCTTTGTCACGGTAGAGGGGGGCGAGCTGCGCAAAGGCCAAGGGGTCGCTGCCAATAACGCCTTTTGGAAACGTATATCGCATTTGCCTACCCCTGCCTTTGCCCCGTTGAAGGCCCCTTATGACCTTCTGGTGGGGGGAGTGGGCGGCACAGGCGTGGTGACCGTTGGGCAGCTGATCACCATGGCAGCGCACCTGGAAGGCAAAGGCTCCAGTGTGCTCGACTTCATGGGGTTTGCTCAAAAAGGCGGGGCGGTACTGAGCTATGTCCGACTGGCATCTCAGCCCAGCGAGCTTAATCAGGTACGTATCGAAGCGGGGCAGGCCGATGCGATGATCGCTTGTGACATGGTCGTGGCCAGTTCGCAAAAAGCTCTGAACGTACTCCAGCCGACCACCCGTATCGTGGCGAATCTAGCTGAGCTAGCCACGGCGGATTATGTCCTTTTTCGCGATGCAGATATGCAGCCCGGCAAGCGCCTTAACATGCTGCGTGAAGCGGTAGGAGATGAACGCTTCGCGTCTCTGGATGCCAATCGCCTGGCGGAACAGCTGCTAGGCGATACCGTATTTTCCAATATGATGATGCTGGGGTTTGCGTGGCAGCAGGGGCTAGTGCCGCTTTCTGAGCCTGCGCTACAGCGTGCCTTGGAGCTTAACGGCGTCGCCGTGGAAAAGAACCGTCAGGCATTTGCCTGGGGCCGCTTGGCAGCGGTAGAGCCCGACTACCTTCAGCAGCACTTGGATACGATGCCACTCTCCGCGAATGCCACGCTGGACGACGTGGTCGCGCGTAATAGCCGCCATCTGGAGAGTTATCAGAACCGTGCTTTGGCTGAGCGTTATGTCACCCAGGTGACGAAAGTGCGTGACGCAGAGGCCGCGTTAAACGGTGGCGACTCATTGAGTGAAGCCGTCGCGCATCAGCTTTATCGCTTGATGGCGTATAAAGATGAGTACGAAGTAGCGCGGCTCTACACCCAGAGTGATTTCCTGGAGGAGGTCAGAGCGACATTTTCGGGTGATTACCAGCTAAGGTTCCACTTGGCACCGCCGCTTCTGAGTGGCCGTAAAGATGCGCAGGGGCGTCCTGTGAAGCGCCGCTTCGGCCCCTGGGTACTGAAAGCAATGGGCGCGCTGGCAAAGATGCGCGGTTTGCGTAACACGGCGCTGGACCCGTTTCGCTTCAGCGCTGATCGGAAGCTTGACCGCGCCCTATTGGCGGACTACGAGCAGTTGATTGATGAGTTAGTGGCTCGTCTTGATGGCACGAATCACGCCACTGCCTTGGCGCTGTCCAAGTTGCCGGAAGAGATTCGTGGCTTCGGGCCAGTCCGCGAAGCCGCTGCCGAGAAAGCCAACGAGCGCCGTGAGACGTTGCTGAAGGAGCTACGTGAAGGTCGCTCGAAGACCATCGCTGTCGAAGCCGCTTGAGGCGACTCAATATAGGTAAAAAAGGCCACGCATTGCGTGGCCTTTTGCTATGTATTTATAAATCTATCCATCTATAAATCTATGCTTCAAAGGGCGTTCTCAAGGTCGCTGTGGCGGCGTACTAGTCGCCAGTGGCTTAGCAGGGCGAGCAGCCCCATTAGGCCGATGGTCAAGGCCATGGTGCGGGAGCTGCCGTCGTGGAATTGCCCAACTAATCCACCTACTACAGCGGCAATCGTCATCTGCAGGAAACCAAATAAAGAAGACGCCGCACCGGCACACTGGGGGTTGGGCGCCAGCGCCCCGGCCATTGTTTGCGGCATCAGAATACCGACGCCCAGCATGAATACCATCTGCGGCCCCACTACTGCCCAGGGGTGATGAATACCCACCACAGCCAAACCCGCCATGGCCACGCCCCCAATCGCACAGACCACGGAGCCCAGGGTGATAAGGCGATCACGCCCCAGGCGGTGGCTATAGCGGCCGCTGACCAGCGTTCCGATAAAAAAGCCCACGACAATCAGCGTGAACAGCACGCCATAGAGGGTAGGGGCGACACCCATGTACTCGATGAGTACAAAGGAGGAGCCAGACAGGTACGCGAACAGTCCGGAAAAAGCGGCCGCATTCACCAAGGTGTAGCCAATAAATGCGCGCTGGCTTAGCAGCAGGCGAAAGTTTGCCAATATCGTGCGTGGGTGGATCGATTGTCGCCGCTCTTTCGCCAGCGGTTCGGGCAGCATCAGTATCAGCACCGCCAGCATCACCGCCGCGTAGAGCGCAAGCACTACGAATACCGATTCCCAGCCAAAAAACAGCAGCAATACCGCACCCCCAACGGGGGCTAGAGCAGGGGCGAGCGCCATGGTGCTGGCCATATAGGCGAGGATACGCCCGGCCTCGATGGGGCCATGGATATCGCGCACTGCGGCCCTTGCTAACACCGGGCCAGCAGCACCGCCGAAGGCCTGCAAGAAGCGGCCAGCCAGCAACCACTCGACGCTAGGTGCCCAGGCGCAGAGTAGGCTGGCCGCGAGAAACAGTGAGAGACCTGCGATCATCACCTGGCGGCGGCCAAAGCGGTCAGAGATTGGGCCGCACAGTAGTTGAGCCAGGGCGAATCCAGCCATATAGAGGCTAAGGGTTAGCTGGATTTGGTCTGGGCCGGTATTAAGCGCTTTTGCCATGGCGGGCATGGCGGGTAAGTACATATCAGTCGCCAGCGGGCCGAGCGCAGTTAGCGCGGCCAGGGCCACGATGGTGGCGGTAGAGGGCAGCTTTAGCACCCCTTAGCTCCTTATGGTTAGACACGCGACGGGCGCCTTCCCGAATGGAAAGACGCCCGCTTATGTTAGCCTGCTTAGTATAGCTTAATTTGGCTTGGCTTCAGCTTAGTTGGCGTCAGGCTGTGCCTCGGGTGCGGCCGTTGCAAAGGCTGGCAGCGCACGACAATTGGCAGCGATGCGCTGGATCGTCGGGTAGGCTGATAAATCGCACTCGAAGCGCTCCGCGTTATACACCTGGGGAATCAGGCAGATATCCGCAAGCGTTGGGGTGTCGCCATGGCAAAAGTCGCCGCTGCTGGGGTCAGTGGAGAGCGTTGCTTCCAAGGCTGCGAAGCCCTCGGCAATCCAGTGGCGGTACCACGCTAGCTTCGCCGCCTCATCCACACCCAACTCCCTGACGAGATATTTGAGTACCCGCAGGTTGTTGAGTGGGTGAATCTCGCAAGCCACCGACTGGGCAAGCGCGCGAACCCTGGCGCGCGCTAACGCATCAACCGGGAGCAGCGCGGGCTCGGGGTGTACCTCATCGAGATACTCACAGATCGCCAGCGACTGGTTAACTACTGAGCTATCGTCCAGTACCAGGCTAGGCACCATCCCCTGAGGGTTGCGAGTCAGATGTTCGCCACCACGTTGCTCGCCTTTCACCAGATTGACCGGAACCTGATCGTAGTCCAGGCCCTTAAGGTTCAAGGCGATACGTACCCGATAAGCAGCCGACGAGCGGAAATAGCCGTAAAGCGTCGTCATGTTGCCTTCCTTATGTTGTCTTTCTTATATTGCTGTTTTATTTGGGCTGGTACTTCACGACCTGCTGGTCGATGGTGCCGAATATGTTGTTGCCATCGCGGTCAAACATCTCGATGCGCACTCGGTCGCCAAAGCGCATAAAGGGTGTTTTCACCTTGCCGTGGAGTATCTGCTCGACCATGCGTACTTCGGCCAAGCAGCTATAGCCCACGCCACCATCAGCCACGGGTTTTCCAGGGCCGCCGTCGGGATCTGGGTTGGAAACAGTGCCCGAGCCAATCACAGCGCCCGCGCCGAGATAGCGGGTCTTGGCTGCATGGGCAACCAGCTGCGGGAAGCTGAAAATCATATCTGGGCCAGCCTCTGGCTCGCCAAACTTCTCACCATTCAAGTGCACGGTCAGCGGTAGGTGTACCTTGCCATCCTGCCAGGCATCGCCCAGCTCATCGGGGGTTACGGCGATAGGCGAAAACGAAGAAGCGGGTTTGGCCTGGAAAAAGCCGAAGCCCTTAGCGAGCTCACCTGGAATCAAGCCCCGCAGGCTCACATCGTTAACCAGCATTACGAGCTTAATATGTTTGGCGGCTTCCTCAGGGGTGACGGCCATCGGCACGTCGTCAGTGATGACCGCAATTTCACCTTCAAAATCGATGCCGTGCTCTTCGCTCACCGCTTCTATATCTTCGGTGGGTGCCAGGAAATAGTCGCTACCGCCCTGGTACATCAGCGGGTCGGTCCAAAAAGTTTCGGGCATTTCAGCGTTGCGCGCCTGACGTACTAGCTTGACGTGGTTCAGATAGGCGGAGCCGTCGGCCCACTGGTAGGCGCGCGGTAACGGGGAGTGCAGGGCACTCTGGTCAAGTGCAAAAGCACCTGCAACATCGCCACTGTTGAGTTGCGTATAGCGTGCTTCTAACTGCGGGCTAACGGCTTCCCAGTTTTCAATGGCGGCTTGCAGTGTGGGAGCAATATCACCAGCGCTTACCGCGCGGGAAAGGTCGCGGGAGACGATGATGAGTTCTCCGTCGCGGCCTTTGTTAAGTGTTGCAAGTTTCATAATGATTCAATCCTTGTCATCAGGGTGGGGCGCGCAGCCCCACTCATTATAATAGTGTTAGGGTTGGCTTGGATCGAAGTGCGAACGCAGCGTTGACCAGACATCAACATAATCACGTTGGCGGAAGTCAGCCTCTAGTGCCGCAGGGGTCGGATGGAAGAAATAGCGGCTTTCGAACATGAAGGCCAGCGTATCCCCTTGGAACTGAGGCTTCAGCTCAGCGTTGGAGGCTTTTTCAAAGGTTTCAGCATCCGGGCCGTGTGGCGACATTGAGTTGTGCAGGCTGGCGCCGCCAGGGGTGAAGCCTTCCGCTTTTGCATCGTACTCGCCGTGGATAAGCCCCATAAACTCGCTCATCAGGTTGCGGTGGAACCAAGGCGGCCTAAAGGTGTTTTCGGCAACCATCCAGCGCGGCGGGAAAATGACAAAATCAAGATTGGCCATTCCCGGCGTATCAGAGGGTGACGTTAATACGGTGAAGATTGACGGATCTGGATGGTCGAAGCTCACCGTATTGATGGTGTTAAAGTTAGCCAGATTATATTTATAGGGCGCGCAGTTGCCGTGCCATGCCACCACGTCTAACGGCGAATGGTTGAGCTTTGTCTCCCAGAAGCGGCCAGAGAACTTAGCCACTAGGCGGTAGTCGCCTTCCAGGTCTTCATACGCTGCTACCGGGCTTTGGAAGTCGCGTGGGTTAGCTAGGCCGTTCGCTCCAATAGGGCCAAGGCCGGGTAGCTCTAAAGGACTGCCGTAGTTTTCACAAATATACCCCCGGGCAGCGTCAACACCCTGCGCCCTGCGCACTTGGAACTTCACGCCGCGTGGGATAACGGCAATCTCTCCGTTATCGATCTCGATGTCACCAAACTCGGTGCGTAAACGAATAGCGCCCAGTTGCGGAACGAAGAGTAGCTCGCCATCGGCGTTGTAGAAAAACCGCTCGGTCATGTCTTGATTGAACGTGTAGACATGCACGCCCACGCCAGCCTGGGTGCCGGCATCCCCATTCACCGCAATGGTGAATAAACCATCAATAAAATCAGTCGGTGCATCCGGTATCGCAACGGGGTCCCAGCGCATCTGGTTGGGGTCCGCCGCAGGTTTGTCTAACGGGGCCGTATGGATGCTTTTGTTTTCTAGCGGCTGATACGCGCTCTGAACAACGGACGGGCGAATGCGGTAAAGCCAGCTGCGAAAGTTTTGATGACGTGGCGCAGTGAACGCGGAACCGGTTAACTGTTCCGCGTATAGGCCGTAAGCGCAGCGTTGCGGTGAGTTTTGCCCAATCGGCAGGGCACCCGGCAGCGCTTCGCTTGAAAAGTGATTATGAAAGCCGTTTTGATAGTTCAACTGTTCAGTCATTGTTAGGTCCTGCTTTATTTGAACGTTAGTTTGATAAACGTATATGTTGTTAAAGCTATATTTTTACAAAGCTAAATTTTTATAAAGCTACGGCGCGGCTACTGATTGCTATCACCCACCGCGTTATCGCCATCATCCACCGCGTGGGACATCGCTTCTTCAAGCACCGCTTGATC
This sequence comes from Halomonas sp., assembly GCF_017515565.1. GTDB lineage: Bacteria > Pseudomonadota > Gammaproteobacteria > Pseudomonadales > Halomonadaceae > Vreelandella. The sequence continues at coordinate 56,432 of NZ_JAFWFN010000073.1, read as the reverse complement.
ACCGATGTGATTAGCCAGCAACAGGATCAGGCGGGCATTGATGCGCTCGCTTTCGGCTTCGCTGCGGTCACGATGCAGCGCTGTGAGTGCCGCGTAAAAGGCATCCGGGTCAGTGAAGTTGGGGTTCAGTTCAAGCATTGGCATGGCGGCGTTCCTGAGAGGGCGTGTCAGCATCACTTGCAAGATGAACGCCTAGCGCACGGTCTAAAGCATCTTCAACCTTGTGAGCCGTAACGGCGTGCCAGCGAGCAGCGACGTGTTGGTCAGGACGGATAAGGTATCCGGCACCGGCTTTTAGGCCGTATCGCTGTGTCACTAACCCTTCGCTATCGTCTACGACGGTGGTGCGCGGTAGAGCGCTAAGCTTATCCGGTGCTGGACCAACTACCACCAGACGTAAATCAGTGTGACGATCCAACAGCTCACTCAGCTCTCTCAAGGATGCGGCGGCGTGCTCATTATCCATACGGCCGTCGAGTAACAGCGCAAATCCATTGCCAAACTGGTTGAGCAGCCAAGCGCTCTCTTTGCCTAACCGAATGGGGGCGTCTTTAATGGGGCTGCCGGGGCGCAACTCACTTGGGCCACCTTCAGCATCGGGGGTATTAAGCGGTGAGTTGTCATAGCGACACGGCATGGAAAGGCGGCCACTATTGACCAGACTACGTGCGAAGGCATGTTTCTCAGCTAGCTCCAGCGTCACATCGCGGAACACTTGGCTGATATGGCTCTTCGGGGTAATAAAATCAGTGGCGCGGGTAGAGTTAAGGATGTTTTCTGCCGCGCCGTGCTGGCGCTCGGTGTTGTACGTGGACAAAAGCGTCGTTGGCGCCTGCTGTTTGAGAACGCGAGCCAATTTCCAGGCTAAGTTTTCCACGCCCTGTAGGGCTCCATTCGCGCCCCTGGCACCAAAGGGGGATACTTGATGAGCCGCATCGCCCATAAATATCACGCTGTGATGAATGAAGTTATCCATCTTGCGGCAACGGAAGGTATAGACACTGGCCCACTCAAGCTCAAACTCCACGTCTTGGCCAAGCATTGCCTGTACGCGTGGGCGAATGTTCTCTTCTTTCTTTTCTTCTTCCGGGTCAGCGTCCCAGCCTAGCTGGAAGTCGATACGCCAAACGTTGTCCGGCTCTTTGTGCAGCAGCACCGACTGATTGGGATGGAAGGGCGGATCAAACCAAAACCAGCGCTCTGTGGGGAAGTCAGCCTTCATCACTACATCGGCAATCAGGAAGCGGTCCTGAAATACCTGGCCTTTGCACTCAAGGCCCAGCATGTCGCGGATTCGGCTATTAGCGCCATCCGAGACGAGAAGGTAGTCACAGGTCAGCTGATAATCACCATCCTGAGTAGAGACCTTGATGGCGGTGCTGCCAGGCTGAGCGTCAACATCAATGACCTTATGTTTCCAGCGAAGGTCAATGTGCTCAGCAAAGTCGTGGGCGCGGTTGACCAGAAACTCTTCAAAGTAATACTGCTGCAAGTTAATAAAGGCGGGAATGCGGTGGCCGTCTTCTGGCAGCAGGTTGAAGTCGTAGACTTCGCGGTCTTGGAAAAAGACGCGGCCGTGCTGCCAAGTAACGCCTTTTTCCAGCATCGGCTCGACGCACCCCAGGCGGTCTACGATTTCCAGCGAACGTTTAGCAAAGCACAGCGCCCGCGACCCAACGCTAACGGTGTTGTTATCGTCCAGCACAATCGAATTAATGCCTTGCTGAGCCAGATCGATGGCGGCGGCGAGGCCGCTAGGTCCGGCACCGACAATCACCACCGGGTAATGGCGAACGTCTTGAACATCGAGTTCAGACGGGCGTCGGTAAGGATAGACAGGATTTTTATAGGTTGTTGGCATCTATTGCTCCCCTACAGCGTCGGGTGCGTTACACCCGACAGCTGGGCATGATCAGAGGGTGTCTCTAGTAAGCACTTACTGATTTTCGACGGCGTCCTGCAGCGAGTGCCACATAGCGGTATCGCGCTCTGCCGTCCAGATGCGGGGATCCGGATATTCGCCGCCTGCTTCGTCGTAGCAGCGAGTGATGTCGAAAGGCACGCAGTGATCGAATATGACCCAGTGGCCATACTTCGGCTTCAGTAACGCGTAGGTTTCGGCGTAGCACTCGGAGAGCGATTTGCCCGCCGCCTTGCCTGCTTTGACGCTTCCATACATGTCATTCAAGAAGTCGCGGGTGCCTTGAATAGCTTCCTGGCACTGTTCGGCAGTTTGCAGCGCATCGCCGCGGCCGGGCACCAGCTTTTGAGGCTGCATGGCCTGCAGGCGATCAAGCGTAGTAGGCCAGTCCTCGTGGTAAGCGTCACCGGTGTAGGGGGTGGCGCCATACTCAACGAGGTCGCCGGAAAACATGATTTTTTCTTTCGGTAACCAGACAACAGTGTCGCCCTTGGTGTGTCCGCGGCCAAGGTGAATGAGCTGTACCTCACGCTCGCCCATGAACACCGTCAGTTTTTCCTGGAAGACAGTGGTTGGCCAGGTTAAACCAGGGACAGAATCGACCCCTTTGAACAGACGTGGGAAGCGGCCAACCTCGGATTCATAGTCTTGCTGGCCACGCTCTACAATCAGGTCATAGGTGTTTTGGCTAGCGTAGATATTCTCTGCATCGTACGCCGAAGCCCCCAGCACACGCACTGCATGGTAGTGGCTCATGACCACATGCTTGATCGGCAGGTCAGTCACCTCGCGGATACGACGGATGACGTCCTGAGCCATGATGGGCGTTGCCTGAGTGTCGATGACCATCACGCTGTCATCGCCAATCACTATGCCCGTATTGGGGTCACCTTCAGCGGTGTAAGCGTAGAGCCCTTCTGCCAGCTTGGTGAAGCTGATCTGCTTCTCTTCGGTGTCGGCATGGGATGCGAATTTCTTGCTCATGATATCTCCGGTGCTGTCAGGGTGGTCCAGGTATGCATTGGAATATTGTATATCAGGAGGATAGTTTCTAATGAAACTAAATGTCCAGTGCTCTATGGGTGAGTTAGTCTAGATTTTGCATGAAATTAACAATAAAGCTCAATAAAACAGATGATTATTGCAATACGCTACCTAAGTATAATAATTAAAATCATTTAATTGGTTGCAAGAGAGAGTATCTGCCGGCAGTGTTCTGCCTTATCCTGACAGGGCTTATTCTGAGAGTGGACAACCTAAAACTGGAGCTAAGAGGGCTCTCTTCCTTGAGGTGGTCAGTATGATAGGCGCGTTGCTGGTGCCCACATTCCCAGCTATCGTGCTGATTTTTGTCATCATCACCCCTGATAAATGGCGGCTCTAGGAGAAATGCAATGACGATGGATAAAGCAGACGGCGAGGCATCTTTGGAATCTTCAGCCAGGGCAGAGCTAGACCTTAACCAGTTTCTACCCTATCAGCTGAATCGCCTCGCTGACCGCATCAGCCAGGCGTTAGAGAAGCTTTATGCAGAGTCTTATGAGCTCAACATCGCCCAGTGGCGTGTGCTTGCGTGGCTTAGCCACTGTGATGATTTAACCGCCAAGAAGGTCTGTGCTTACACCAATATGGATAAGGCGCGCGTGTCTCGCGCTATTCAGTCGCTGGAAGATCGTGGACTGATAAGTCGGACACCATCACAGCAGGACCAGCGATTACATGACTTACAGCTGACAGACGCCGGGCAAGCGCTACTCAATAAGTTAGTGCCAGAAGCTCAAGCGTGGGAGGCCAATCTGGTGTCAACCCTAAGCGTTGGTGAATATCGTGACCTGCTTAATACCATGCGCAAGCTTGAACGGCAGTTGGAGAGAATTGGCTAAAGGCCAAACACAGGCAAAGCGAGACAAGATGACGGATGCTAAGCCGCATGCTTTTAATGAGACGTCGTTAGTGGCTCAATAGATAAGATTTATGTAACAAAAAAGCCGAGAGATAAATCATCCGTTGTAGTCATTGATAGCGACTCAAGGGATCAGTATTTTTATTATAAGTATTTGTAATTTAATAAAAAAATATTGATTAATACTTAAGTATTAGCATCTATTAGTCGATGGGTCGTTGCACGATCCATGTGTCTGCAGGCATTGTGACAAATAACGTGATTCATATAATTTTTTTAATAGAATAATAAAGTATCACGTTGGGCGCTTCCGCTTCGTGACGACCAGAGGAAAGAAAAGTGAATAAAACAACAAACTTAATGATCGGCGCCATTGCCGCCGCAACGCTGAGCACCTCCGCCTTTGCACAAACGACCATCACCGTGAGTACCTGGGCTGGCCCCAATCACGGCATCAACACCATGGTATGGCCAACGTGGAAAGCGTGGATTGAAGAAGCAACGGAAGGTCGCGTAACCGTAGACGTGATACATGATATGGGACCCCCGGCTTCCCAGATGGAAATGGTGGCCGATGGTATCGCCGATGCGACCTGGGTTTTCCACGGCTATAACACTGGCCGCTTTCAGCTAACCAAGCTTCCGGAATTCCCCACTTTCCAGGACTTCTCATCAGAACATGCTTCCAGTGCCTACTGGCGCACACACCAGGAATATCTGGCAGCGGCAGGTGAACACCGTGGCGTTGATGTTGTGGCCGCCGGTGTTCATGGCCCAGGTTGGATCTTCAGCAGCGAGCAGTACGAAACCTTAGAAGACCTTAAAGGCAAGCGCATTCGAGTAGGCGGTGGCGTAATGGGAGACCTCTCTAACGCCCTGGGACTGACCGGCGTTGCCTTGCCGCCTACAGGGGTTTATGAAGCGGGCTCTCAGGGCGTCATCGACGGGGCCATGCTAGTTCCTGAAGGGCTGCGCAGCTTCCGCGTCGCAGAGATTTTCCCCTACACCCTTAAAGTCGATGGCGGTTTCTATCGCGGCAGTTTCACCATTGTCGTCAACCCCATGATCTGGGATGAAATGTCGCCTGAGGATCGTGAGGCCGTTGAATCAGTCTCGGGTGAGCGCTTGTCTCGCTTGTTCGGCTACATGATGGATGTATCGGATGTGCGTGGCGTCGACTTTGCAGAAGAGCTCGGCCACACCTTTACCGAACTCGGTAGTGATGACCTCAGTACACTGCAAAGTATGAGTGACAGCATGATTACTGAGTGGGCTGAGTCTGTCTCAGAGAACCGCAACGTTGATGCGATGGCTGCTATCGAATTTTATCGCGAGCAGCTTATTGCTGCAGCGGAAGAAGAGAGCGTAAGTGGCCTAGTACCTGATGACTTAGCACCTTAAGACTTAGCACCTGATAACTCAAAGTAAGTACTTACTGGCGCTAGACGGAGAGCGACCATGCAAACCCAAATGGCACGTGCTACGCGCGTTAGTCGGGTTCTGCAGATGATGCTAGAGGGGGTAGCAGGCGCTACCCTCTTTGGCATGATGCTGTTGACCACTGCTGACGTAGGCGGCCGCTACTTTTTTAACTCCCCCATCCTTGGCACCGTTGAACTAACTCAGCTGATGCTGGCGGCGCTGGTATTCCTGTCGCTGCCGGTCGTTTGTTGGCGTCAAGAGCATGTCGCTGTTGATCTGCTTGATGCGGTTTTCCCAGCAAAGCTTGTCTGGATACGTGAAGTGATTGTCAACTTGATCGTGACGGCCGCCCTGTGGGTGATGGCGCAGCGCGTATGGGCACTGGCGGAGCGCGCTTTCTCATGGGGAGACGTGACCGAGTTTTTGCGCATTCCACGCGGCTACCTGATTGGGTTGATCGCTATCATGCTCGCGCTTTCAGCGCTACTGACTCTCATGCGAGCCGGTTTCTATTTGCTCGAAGGACTCAAGGTAATCGAAAAAGGCGGCCCATTGAGCAAAGGAGAGTCTCATGACTGAAGCGCTGTACGGTTTCGCAGTGTTGCTGTTTTTAGTGTTCCTGCGCGTGCCCCTGGCGTTTGCGATGGGCATCGTCGGTTTTGCCGGGTTCTATTTACTCACCGGTAACTGGAATGCGGCTGAGGCAATGGCCGCACGCCGGGTAGTTAACACGGCCATGGATTATGGGCTGTCCGTTATTCCATTGTTCATTCTAATGGGTAACTTTGTTTCCCATGCGGGATTATCCGATGCCTTGTTTCGAGCATCGAATGGCTTTTTAGGTCATCGTAAGGGTGGCCAGGCAATGGCGACGATCGTTGCCTGCGGCGGTTTTAGCGCGATATGCGGATCGAGCTTGGCGACGTGCGCGACCATGGGTCGAGTCGCCATGCCGCAAATGCGCAAGTATGGCTATAAGGATTCGCTTGCCGCTGCCTCCATCGCTGCGGGTGGCACCTTGGGCATCTTGATACCACCCAGCGTCATGCTGGTGATTTATGGAATTCTGACCGAAACCAGTATCCGCGAGCTGTTCGCGGCTGGCTTTATACCCGGCATTCTTGGCATCTTTCTTTATATTGGTGCCATCAAGTGGGTCCTCTGGCGCGACCCTAGTGCCGGCCCTGCCGCAGAAAAAGTGCCGTGGGCAGAGCGGATTCAAGCACTAAAAAGCGTAGGCAGTACGCTAGCGCTTTTTGTACTGGTGATTGGCGGTATTTACCTGGGCGTGTTTACGCCCACAGAAGCAGCCGGTATTGGTGCGATGGGTGCATTTCTGATTGCACTGACGCGGCGTGCGCTGACACCACAAGTGTTGATGAATGTGTTGATGGACACCGTGCGTACCACGGCGATGCTATTTGCAGTGGTGTTAACGGCGCTGATCTTCGCTAACTTTATCAACCGCGCGGGGCTACCTGGCGACTTGCTGGCGCTGGTTAATGGCCTGAATGTGGCACCTTTTGTGGTCATTCTGGTGATTATCGCTATCTACGTGATACTGGGCTGTGTGTTTGAAAGCATGTCGATGATGCTGCTAACCGTGCCGGTATTTTTCCCCGTCGTCGCGGGGCTAGGTTATGACTTGGTGTGGTTTGGCATACTCGTCGTTATCGTCATCGAGATCAGTTTGATAACGCCCCCAGTTGGTATGAACGTGTTCGTATTGCGGGCCGTATTGCCGGACGTATCCACAGGCACTATCTTCCGTGGCGTCACCCCTTTCTGGGTCGCGGGTACCATCCGCGCACTGCTCGTGCTTATCTTCCCAGCCATCGTGCTTTTCCTGCCGCAGTTGCTGTATTAACGCTGCGCTATTAATGCGGTTCTATTAACGGCCGTGCTAAAGAAACGGATGACAGGGTAAGTGCCCTGTCATCCGTTTTTTTGTCTTACTTTTTTGTCTGGCTGGATCAGTTGAGACGTTACTGCCGCTTCGCGACCAGCGTTAGAATGTCATAGCTGGCAACTAGCTCATCATGTTGATTGGTCACCGCCACGTCCCACATCACCACGCCCTGGGGATGCCCGTCGGGAGAGGCTCGGCCCTGATCAATCTTGCGTTTACAGGTAAGGCGGGCGCGGATGGTGTCGCCGACCAACACAGGTGTAATAAAGCGCAGCGTATCCAGGCCGTAGTTAGCCAGTACGGGGCCTTCGCCTGGGTAAACGAACAGGCCTGCAGCAGCAGAAAGCACAAAGTAGCCATGGGCAATGCGCTGGCCGAACTGGGTCTCTTTCGCGGCAATGTCGTCGAAGTGCATATAAAAGTGGTCGCCGGAAAGGCAGCCAAAATTGACGATGTCGGCTTCGGTGACGGTACGGCGGTGAGTTAACAGTGACTCGCCAACATGCAGGTCGTCGAAATGGCGACGGAACGGGTGGACGTCAGTCTCGATCACTTTAGCGCCACGCACATATTCCCCTGTGACTGCCGCGAGCATGGTGGGAGAGCCCTGGATAGCGGTGCGCTGCAGATAGTGGTGAACCGCACGAATGCCGCCGAGCTCCTCGCCACCGCCTGCGCGACCAGGCCCACCATGCTTGAGCATCGGTAGCGGAGAACCGTGACCGGTAGACTCCTTTGATGCCTGAGCATCTAGAATGTGCAGGCGGCCGTGCTGGGCGGCCAGCACGGGGATCATTTCGGCAGCAATGGCGGGGTCTTTTGTGGTCAGCGTAGTTACCAGGCTGCCTTTGCCCTTGGCGGCGATGGCCAGCGCTTCGTCAATGCCGCGATAGGGCATTAGCGTCGCGACGGGGCCAAAGGCTTCAATGTCGTGAGCGCCGCCATCGTTTAACGGATTGCGGTTGATCAGCAGGTGGGGAGTGATGAAGGCACCGTTTTCCACGCCCTGGCCGACAGGCTTGAAGCTACCATCTCTGCCGAAAACGCACTCACTGGTTTCCAGCAGCCGCTCGATAGCTTCGTTTACGTCGCGTAGCTGGTCGCCGGACGAGAGCGCGCCCATGCGCACACCTTCTTCATTGGGGTCACCCGTGACGATGTTGGCAAGCCGCGCTTTAATCATGTCCGCCAATGTATTCAGGTGCTCGGCGGGCACCAACACACGACGGATCGCGGTACATTTCTGGCCTGCCTTGGCGGTCATTTCCTTGACCACTTCTTTGGCAAAGATCTCGAACTCTTCATCTTCCGGACTAACATCCGGGGCCATGATGGCGCTGTTGAGCGAGTCCGCCTCGGCGTTGAAGGGGATGCTCTTTGCCATAATGTTAGGGTGGCCTTTCAGCATTAGGGCGGTATTCGCTGAGCCGGTAAAGGTCACAAAGTCTTGCTCTTCTAGGTGATCCAGTAGGTCACCCGCCCCGCCAATCACCAGTTGCAGCGCACCTTCCGGCAGCAGGCCAGAATCGTTGATGACGCGCACAGCGGCTTCGGTTAGGTAGCTGGTCGCAGTGGCCGGTTTGAAGATACACGGCATGCCTGCCAGAAAGGCGGGCGCGAACTTCTCCAACATGCCCCAGATGGGGAAGTTGAAGGCATTGATATGCACCGAGACACCGCGGCGGGGTACCAGAATGTGGGTGCCGTTGAAGTGATTCTCTTTACCTAGCTGGGTCACCGGGCCTTCGTGGGCCACGTTGCCGGAGGGCAGTTCCTTACGCCCCGTGGAGGCATAGGTAAACAGGGTGCCGAAACCGCCGTCAATGTCGATCCAGGAGTCGGCTTTGGTGCAGCCGGTGTGGTGAGAGATGGCATACAGCTCACGCTTACGCTCTTGGATATAGGCGGCCAGCGCCTTAAGAATGGCGGCCCGCTGCTGAAAATCCAGCGCCAGAATGTTTTTCACGCCGGTGCTGCGGGCGTACTCTACCGCTTCACGGAAGTTGATGTTTTCTTTGTGGGTATGCGCAACGGTGGTGCCGTTGATGGCGCTGATTAGTGCTTTGGACTCGGTTTTGCCAAACCACTGACCGGCAATGTAACTCTGTAAAACTGGCATTGAGTGTTCTCCCGCAAATGTTGTTGGAATCAGGCGTTGGTATCAGGATCAACAAAGCCGACACGATCGTCGGCTTTGGAAGTCGGTGGTGACGGGCTTACACCTCGTCAAAATCGAGCACCACCCTGTCGCTGATCGGATAGCACTGGCAGGACAGTACGTAGCCGGCATCTATTTCGTAATCTTCCAGGGCGTAATTGGCGTCCATTTCCACCTCGCCTTCGAGGACTTTAGACTTGCATGTGGAGCACACGCCGGCCTTACATGAGAACGGAAGATCGGCACCGTGTTCGTTGCCCGCGTCCAGAATGTTCTGGGTATTGCGGGGCAGGTTATATTCGATGGTGCGGCCGTCGATGATCACTTTAATGTGCGAAGTTTCTGCTTCAAGCTGAGCGGCTCTGGTTGCCTGGCGGCGCTTAGCGCCTGCGGTCGGTAGCCCCGTCGTGAAAAGCTCAAAGTGCACCTTATCCTTCGGTAGTCCGTGGTCGGTCAAGACATCACGCACAATCTCGGTCATCTCTTGCGGACCACAGATAAACGCAGCGTCGAGTTTGGGTACGTCTACCCAACGGTCAAACAGGGCGTTGCACTTATCGGCATCAATACGGCCGTTATACAGCTCGATTTCATGTTGTTCGCGGCTGAACACGTAAATGATGTTGAGGCGTTCGAGGTAACGATCCTTGAGATCCTGCAGACGTTCGCGAAACAGCGTGCCCGTGGTGGAACGGTTGCCATAGATAACGGTAAAACGACTTTTCGGCTCGCTTTCCAGGGTGGTGGAAACAATCGACATGATGGGGGTAACGCCACTGCCTGCGGTCACCGCCAGATAATGGCCCTCACGGCTGGGGTCGAGCGGCACGAAGAACTTGCCCTGGGGCGGCATCACGTCCAGGCGATCACCAGGCTTTAATTGTTGGTTGGCAAAGCTGGAAAAGCTGCCGCCCGGCACCAGCTTGACGGCGACTCTCAGCTCATGTTCGTGAACGCCGGTGCAAATCGAGTAGGAGCGACGTACATCCTCACCTTCGATGTCGCGGCGCAGTGTCAGGTACTGCCCTTGGGTAAAGCGAAAGGCGTCCAGCAGGTCGTCGGGAATGTCGAAAGCAATGGAAACGGCATCATGGGTTTCCTTGCGTACATCCTTGACGGTCAAGGCGTGAAATCGGCTCATGGGAAATGGTCTCGTCGTTTTACAGACACTTGAAATAATCGAAAGGCTCCAGGCAATCGCGGCAGCGGTAGAGCGCCTTGCAAGCCGTAGAGCCGAATTCGCTGACGCGTTCGGTTGTGTTGCTGCCACATAAAGGGCAGGGCACGACCGGGTCAGACTGGCCCGTCAGGCTGCGTTTGCTAGCACTTCCTACCGGTGGTGCGATGCCGTAAGCGCGCAATTTTTCGCGCCCGGCGTCGGTCAACCAATCGGTGGTCCAGGCGGGGGATAGGCGGCGCTGAATCAGCGGGTCTGAGTAGCCAGCGGCCACCAGCGCTTCATGGATATGCTGTTCGATAACTTCCGTCGCTGGGCAGCCGGAGTAGGTTGGCGTCACGTTGACCGCCAACCGACCGTCCACCCAATCGATATCGCGCACAATGCCCAGCTCAACCACGCTGACCACCGGAACTTCCGGGTCTGGCACTTCCTGTAAAACGGCCAGCACAGCGTCGACATCGCCTTTTTCACCCGCTCGTGGCAGCCCGCTGCGGTCGCTGCCGATCAAGTCTTTGGAAGGCCAGTCATCGATAGGCCCGTCACTGGCAGGTCCATTACCGATAGGAGCAGGCGGTGGGTTACCAGACGGTCGCATCAGGATACGTCCTCGGCAGGTATTGCATTTCCGCCAATAGAAAGCCCAGGTGCTCGGTGTGATGCCCAACTTTGCCGCCGGTATACATCCAGGCGTCGTAGGAAGGGCGTTCCAGCGTGGCTTCCTCAAGCACCTCTTCCACCGTCGCTTTCCAGCGAGCGGCAATGGTTTCCAGGTCAGGCGAGATGCCAGCCTCTATCATGGCCTGATCAATCTCGTCGACCTGCAATAGCTCGCCGGTAAACTGCCAGAGGTTATCGAGTGCGCGCTGCATGCGGGTGTGGCTCTCTTCGGTGCCGTCGCCCAGGCGAATAACCCATTCGGAGGAGCGGCGCAGGTGATACGTCGCTTCCTTGAGTGACTTGGCGGCCACTTCAGCAATGCGCGGATCGCTGGATTCGGCGAGGCCGTCAAGCAGGTGAACGTGCCATGCATCGAACAGAAACTGGCGTCCCATGATGTCGGCAAAATCGCCGTTGGGTTGTTCGGTGATCAGCAGGTTGCGAAAGTCTTGTGCGTCGCGGCGAAAAGCTAGGTGATCGGCATCAATTTTATCCTGGCTGCCATTGCCTTCAGCGACTATCAGTTCAGCCGCATAGCCTAGCCAGTTGCGTGCCTGACCGAAGAGATCAAGACCCACATTCATTAACGCCATTTCTTCTTCCAGCGCCGGGGCCTTGCCACACAGCTGCGCGTGGCGCTGGCCAAGTACTAAGGCGCTGTCGCCAAGGCGTAGCAGGTAATCGGTCAACGGTGTTTGTGTTTTTTGAGCTATGTTTTTTTGAGCTGGGTTTTTCAGAGCTAGGTTCTGCATCACCGCCTCCCTCACATGTGGCCGACTTCTTTCGGCAGTTTGTAGAAGGATGCGTGGCGATAGACCTTGTCGTTAGACGGGTCAAACAGCGGCTCTTTCTCATCAGGAGAAGACGCGGTGATTTCGCTGGCCGGAACCACCCAGATGCTCACGCCTTCATTGCGACGGGTGTAAAGCTCGCGGGCATTTTCGATTGCCATGCAGCGATCGGCGGCGTGTACGCTACCGACGTGCTTGTGATTAAGGCCGTGCTTGCTGCGTATAAAAACTTCGAAGAGGGGCCAGTCAGCCATGAGAGATGCCTCAGTGGTCAGAGGAGCCCCGTAACGCGGGGCTTCCGATTGTTTTAAAAGCTAGGGTTTTAAAAGCTAGATTTTGAAAGACAGTTTTTGAAAGTCAGGCGGCTTTGCGTTGACGCTTGGCGGCATAAGCCACGGCGGCTTCACGCACCCAGGCACCGTTATCGATGGCGCTGCGACGTGCTTCGATACGCTCGCGGTTGCAGGGGCCGTTGCCTTTCACGACGTCGAAAAATTCCTGCCAGTCGATTTCACCGAACTCATAGTGACCGGTCTCTTCGTTATATTTGAGGTCTGGGTCAGGGGCGGTGCAGCCCAGCAGTTCTAGCTGCGGTACGGTTTGGTCGAGGAAGCGCTGGCGCAGCTCGTCGTTGCTGTGGCGTTTGATCTTCCAAGCCATCGACTGAGCGCTGTTGGGTGAGTTCTCGTCGGATGGCCCGAACATCATTAGCGATGGCCACCAGAAACGGTTGATGGAGTCCTGCACCATGGCTTTCTGGTCGTCAGTACCCTCTTGCATCATGGTCAGCAGGATTTGATAACCCTGGCGCTGATGGAAGCTCTCTTCTTTGCACACGCGAATCATGGCGCGCGCGTAGGGGCCGTAAGAGGTGCGCTGCAGTGGTACCTGATTGACGATGGCTGCGCCGTCGACCAGCCAGCCGACGGTTCCCATATCAGCCCAGTTGAGCGTCGGGTAGTTAAAGATGCTGGAGTATTTGGCGCGGCCGTCGTGAAGCTTGTCGATCTCTTCGTCGCGGTCGGCACCCAGCGTTTCCATGGCGCTATAGAGGTACAGGCCGTGACCCGCCTCATCCTGAATCTTGGCCATTAGCTGCAGCTTGCGCTTAAGGGTCGGCGCACGCGTCAGCCAGTTACCTTCCGGAAGCATACCGACGATCTCGGAGTGCGCGTGTTGTGAGATCTGACGGATCAACGTCTTGCGGTAGGCGTCCGGCATCCAATTCTTGGGTTCTATTTTAATTTCATCATTGATGCGCTCCTGGAACTGGCGTTCCTCAGGGCTCATCTCATCAAGCGTTTTGAGTTTGTTAGAACCGGTTTCAACGAGCTGCGCGTACATAGAGACCTCCGCGGCGTCGGACTATCAGGGAGTGTGGCTTATCTTGTTAAAAGTATAGTGACACAAAATATTTTATCAACAAGTATTTTTGTGTGTCACTTTAATACTTTGTGATTATAAATAAAAGAAATGTTATTGTTTTATATAGCAAAAGTGGCCAAAGATAAGTGATTCTTAGTGTGATATTTTTTATGACTTCCACTGACTATGTGGGCATAAAAAAGCCCCTGGAGGGGAGTTCCTAAAGGGGCTGTGTTGGCGCGGCTTTGCTAACCAGAGGCCGCTAAGCGCTAAGGGGCTGAATCAGCGAAGATCCTTGACGCGTCTGGCCTTGCCCAGCGAACGCATAACGCTCTCTACCGGGCAAACTTCAACCTGGGTGCTGATACCGATATACGTCTTGATGGCATGCTGGAGCTGTTTCGCGGCGTCTTCACAAGCTACAGGGTCGCGGGCGATGTCATGATGATTCGCTTCTACACGAACAAGCACCATGTCCATATTGCCTTGGCGGCTGACTTCGATCTCGTAGTGGGGAGAAAGTGACGCGATCTTGAGCAACTGCTCTTCGATCTGGGTGGGGAACACATTCACCCCGCGAATGATCAGCATGTCGTCGCTGCGGCCGGTGATCTTGTCTATGCGCCGCATGGGGCGCGCGGTGCCCGGCAGTAGGCGGGTCAGGTCGCGGGTGCGGTAGCGAATCACCGGCAGACCTTCTTTGGTTAGGGTGGTGAATACTAGCTCGCCGTATTCGCCGTCTGGAAGGACGTCACCGCTGACCGGGTCGATGATCTCTGGGTAGAAGTGGTCTTCCCAGATGGTGGGACCATCTTTGGTTTCCAGGCACTCCATGCCCACGCCCGGACCCATTACCTCGGAGAGACCGTATATATCGAGGGCGTCGATGCCTAGGCGCTTCTCAAGGGCAGTGCGCATGCTGTCAGTCCAGGGTTCGGCACCGAAAATGCCAGTGCGCAGGGGCAGCGTGCGCGGGTCGATGCCTTGGCGCTCCATCTCGTCTGCGATGTTGAGCATATAAGACGGCGTGACCATGATGATGTCCGGCTGGAAATCACGGATCAGCTGAACCTGTTTCTCGGTCTGGCCGCCCGACATGGGGATGACCGCGCAGCCCAGACGCTCGGCACCGTAATGCGCGCCCAGCCCGCCGGTGAACAGGCCGTAGCCATACGCTACATGCACCTTGTCGTTGCGGCTGCCGCCAGCGGCACGGATCGAGCGCGCCACCACATCGGACCACACATCAATATCCTTCTGGGTGTAGCCCACTACCGTTGGCTGCCCGGTGGTGCCGCTGGAGGCATGGATGCGAACGATCTCACTCATCGGCGTGGCCAACATGCCAAACGGGTAGTTGTCGCGCAAATCAGCCTTGGTGGTGAACGGTAGTTTGGCGAGATCCGCCAGTGTCTTGATGTCGTCGGGATGCACCCCAGCCTTGTCGAAAGACTGGCGGTAGAACGGCACATTGTCGTAAGCGTGCTTCAGGCTCCACTTCAGGCGCTTGATCTGAGTGGCGCGCAGCTCGTCGACGCTGGCGGTTTCCAGGGGGTCGAGAGTCGCAGTGTCGATACGCGTTGCGGGCTGATTCATCAGGGATCTCCGGTCAAGCAAGTTATTATTGGGTTAACGTTTTACGAGCCATGGCCTGGGTAGTGGTCTATGAAGTCGTGGTCTATGAAATCGGCTTATAAGCGCTCAATGATCAGAGCAATGCCCTGTCCGACACCAATACACATGGTGCATAGCGCAAAACGCCCTTGCCGACGTTCGAGTTCATGTAGTGCCGTGGTGACCAACCGAGCGCCGCTCATACCTAGCGGGTGGCCGAGTGCAATGGCACCCCCGTTGGGGTTGACGTGTTCGGCATCATCGCTTAGTCCCAAGTCGCGCATGACTGCCAACGCTTGAGCAGCAAAGGCTTCATTGAGTTCGATGACGTCCATCTGGTCGAGGGTCAGCCCGGTCTGGGCGAGTACCTTGCGAGTAGCGGGAGATGGGCCAAACCCCATAATGCGTGGCTCTACCCCAGCGGTGGCCATACCCACCACACGAGCGCGTGGCTTGAGGTTGAAACGTTCGGCCTGCTCGGCAGATGCCAGCAGCAGCGCACAGGCGCCATCGTTAACCCCCGAGGCATTACCCGCTGTCACGCTGCCGCCGTCGCGGAAGGGCGTGGGAAGTTTGGCGAGCTGCTCGGCGGTCGTGTTGGCGCGGGGATGCTCATCGGTATCCACGATCAGCGGGTCTTGTTTGCGCCGGGGGATTTTGACAGGAACGATCTCTTCAGCAAGGCGGCCAGCCTCTATCGCGGCAGCGGTGCGCTGTTGGCTGCGCAGGGCGAAGGCGTCCTGATCTTCCCGGGAAATGCCAAACTGTTCAGCCACGTTTTCAGCGGTTTCGGGCATGGAGTCCACGCCAAACTGAGCTTTCATGGCGCGATTGATAAAACGCCAGCCGATGGTGGTGTCGAAAATATCGGCTTGGCGTGAGAAGGCTTGTTCGGCCTTGCCCATCACGAAGGGCGCCCGGGACATTGATTCCACCCCGCCGGCGATCATCAGCCCCGCTTCGCCGGTCTTGATGGTGCGGGCGGCGTTGCCTATCGCATCCATGCCAGAGCCGCAAAGGCGATTGATGGTGGAGCCAGGCACATCGACCGGCAGCCCGGCGAGCAGCGCGGACATGCGCGCCACGTTGCGGTTGTCTTCCCCCGCTTGGTTGGCGCAGCCGTAAAAAATATCGTCAATCTGCGACCAGTCGACGCCTGGGTTGCGTTCCATCAGGGTGCGCATAGGAATGGCCCCCAGGTCATCGGCACGCATGCTGGAAAGTGCGCCGCCGTAGCGGCCTATTGGGGTGCGAATGGCATCAATGATCAGTGCGTCTTTCATTGGTTATCTCCAGCAGCAGTATTTTCTACGTCAGTATCTTCCAGGCGGCGTACGCTGCCGCGAATTTTGTAAGAGCGTCCGCGGAACAAGGCAACGGTATCGCCGTGTTGATTGCGCAACGTAATGTCGTAAATGCCGGTGCGCCCGCGGCGGCTGCGCTCTTTCGCGGTGGCGGTCAGTTCATCGCCTAGCTGACCGGGGCCGAGGTAGTCGATACTGCAGCCCGCGGCCACCGTGGCTTCATCGTAGCTGTTGCAGGCAAACGCGAAGGCGGAGTCGGCCAGGGCAAATAGAAACCCGCCATGGCAGTTGCCGTGCCCTTGCACCATGTCTTGGCGCACGGTCATGGTCAGTTCGGCGAAGCCGGGGGCCACGCGAGTAATACGCATGCCCAGCCCTTGGCTGGCATGGTCGCGGGAAAACATCGCGTCGGCACAGGCTTCCGCCAGTTGCTGTGGGGATAGTTGGAAATCACTCATGAAAGCTTTCCTCGCTCAGGGCGTTGCGACGCAGCAGAAACGAGCTGCGATAGCGCTCTTCGCCGTAGCTCTGCTGTAGGTGCGTAAGGGTACGGTGAACGAAAGGTAGGCCCAGTGAGTCTGCCCAGGCCAAGGGGCCGCGGGGGTAGTTGACGCCAGCCTGCATGGCTAGGTCGCCATCCTGGGCACTGCAAACGCCTTGCAGCACAGCATCGGCAGCTTCATTGGCGAGCATGGTCACGGTGCGAAGCACCACCAGCCCAGGCGTGTCGGTTAGCCAAGTCACGTCCATCCCCAAGCGTTGGAAGAACGCCGTTGCCAGTTGGTGCGCCTCGGGCGATGTCATGTGGCTGGCAGCAAGTGCGATGGCGCTAGCGCTGCGGTAGTCCAGGCACAGGTCGAACAGTACCAGGGCTTCCAGCCCTTCATTGACCGCGCGTTCGGCGGCGCAACGCCCGTCGCTAAGGGCCAGAACTAAATCGCCCAGGTATAGGCGAGCGGTGCCGTCTTGCTGCAGCGATTCGCGACGCACCACCTCAATACCAGCTTCCTGAGCGCGCTCCAGCAGCGGAGCGATCACCCCAGGCTCACCCTGTACCACCAGCGGCGGTAATTCGGCCTGTACCGGGCCAGAAATTGCGGGCTGAGGCTTGGCAGAATGTTCATGATAGCTATAAAAGCCTTGGCCGGACTTGCGCCCCAAGCGTCCTGCTTCAACCAACGCTTGCTGTACTAAGGAGGGCTTGAAACGGGTATCGCCGTAGTAGGCATCGAACACCGAGCGGGTCACCGCGTAGTTAACGTCATGACCGATCAGGTCCATCAGCTCGAAAGGCCCCATGCGGAACCCACCGGCCTGGCGCAGCAGCGCATCTATGGTGGCGGCATCGCTGGCACCTTCCTGCAGCAGACGTAGCCCTTCGGCATAGAAAGGCCGCGCCACGCGGTTAACGATGAATCCAGGGGTGGAGCTTGCGTGTACCGCGACTTTGCCCCAGGTGCTGGCAGTGGCGTAAAGGGTGTCGGCAACCTCATTAGTGGTCGCTAAACCCGACACCACTTCCACCAGCTTCATGACGGGGGCGGGGTTGAAGAAGTGCAGCCCCGCCATGCGCTCAGGGCGTTCAAGGTTTGCGGCAATAGAGGTGATCGACAGCGACGAGGTGTTGCTGGCGAGCAAAGTGTCCGGTGAGCATAGCGCTTCGAGCTGAGCGAACACCTGACGTTTAATCTCAAGGTTCTCGACGATGGCTTCGATAACCAAGCGGCTGTCGGCTAAGGCATTGATAGCATCGGCGGGCTGCAGGCGAGCAATGATGTTATCCACATCGCCTTGGGTCATTTTGCCCTTGGCGACGCGCTTTTCCAGCTGGCGGCGAATGTTGTCGATGCCTGCTTTGGCGGCACCCGGCTGGTTGTCGTGCAAGACCACCGAGTGGCCAGCTTGGGCAGCAACCTGAGCGATACCGGCACCCATGGCACCTGCGCCGATCACACCAATAACGGCGGACGTGGGTAGGGCTGCCATATCACTCTCCCTTGAAGGTGGGGCGACGTTTTTCCATAAAGGCGCTGACGCCTTCGCGGTAGTCGTCGGAGCGTCCGGCAAGGCGTTGTAGGTCGCGTTCCAGGTCGAGCTGCTCGTTGAAGCTGTTATCGCTGCTGGCATGCAGGGCGCGTTTGATCAGTGCCAAGCCGCGCGTTGGCTGAGTGGCCAAGTGGCGCGCCATGTTCATGGCTTCTTCCTGAAGCGCTTCATCGTCGACGCAGCGCCAGATCATGCCCCACTGTTCGGCGGTCTCGGCGGGCAGCTTGTCGCCAAGCATTGCCAGGCCCTTGGCGCGCGCCATACCCACTAAGTTAGGCAGCGTCCAGGTGCCGCCGGAGTCGGGAATCAAGCCGATCTTACAGAAGGCCTGAATAAAGCTTGCCGAGCGCGCGGCCAGCACGATGTCGCAGGCCAGCGCGATGTTGGCACCGGCACCGGCGGCCACGCCGTTTACCGCACAAATGGTGGGGAATGGCATGTCTTTAAGGGCGCGTAGCATGGGGTTATAACGTTTCTCAAGTGACTCGCCGAGATCGGGGGCTTGCTCACCGGGCGCGACGCTGCGGTCGGAAAGATCTTGGCCAGCGCAGAAGCCGCGGCCGTTACCGGTCAATAACAAAGCGCGAACGCTTGAGTCCTGACGCACGGCCTTCAGTGCCTTGCGCATTTCGGCGTGCATTTCGGTGTTGAAGCTGTTCAGGCTTTCGGGGCGATTCAGCGTGATACAGGCGACGCCGTCTTCCACGGTGTAAAGCAGGGGCGCTTGGCTCATGGGTAATATCCTTGTGTCAGTGCCCTTGAAAAGTGGCAGGTCGTTTTTCTTGGAAGGCGCGAATGCCCTCTTCGCGGTCGGCGGTGCCCGCCAGCAAGGTGAACGCATGGCGTTCAAAGCGCAGGCCGGTGGCTAGGTCGGTATCCATCGCCTTGTGCAGCGATTCCCGCGCTAAACGCACCGCCAGCGGTGCCTTGGCGGCGATGCGTGTTGCAATGGCCATGGCGCGTTCAAGGGTGAGTTCGGGTTGGGTAATCTCGCTAATCAGGCCAGCTTCGAGGGCACGGCGAGCGGAAATTGGCTCGCCGGTCAGCACCATTTGGGTAGCCAGAGATTTGCCTACCGCTCTAAGCAATCGTTGGGTGCCGCCAGCGCCGGGCATGATGCCCAGGTTGATTTCCGGCTGGCCGAACAGGGCATTTTCACCGGCAATAATGATGTCGGCATGCATGGCCAGTTCGCAGCCGCCACCCAAGGCATAGCCATTGACGGCGGCAATGATCGGTTTGCGAAAACGCGTAATGGTGGCCCAGTGGTGCTGACGAGGATCTTCCAACATGCCGACCAAATCGCGTTCAGCCATTTCGTTAATATCCGCACCGGCGGCGAATGCTTTCGCACTGCCGGTAATCACCACGGCGCGAACGTTGTCGTCTCTATCAGCGTCGCTCAAGGTATCGGCGAGCTCGCCGAGAAGCTGCGTATTAAGCGCATTCAGTGCTTCTGGGCGATTCAGCGTGATGCATAAAACGCCTTCCTGGGGTGGGGTTATTTTTAGAGTAGTGGGCATTTTTACCTCAGTTCGGCCTGTGGCGCACAGGATGAATATCTGCCGAGTATAGGTTTATTTTGATACGCATCAATATTGATTGGTTGTTATTAATGTGTCGCTTAATGCTGTTTTTGATAATTTATTTTTTATTAACAACGGCTTGTATGTTTTTTTGGCGAGTGAAAGATGGTTGTTAGACCATGGTATGAAAGGCGGTGCATTGGCTTAAAAAGCGACTTTTAGCCCGTTATTATCGAGTTTTTCGATATCCGTTCACCAATTCGGTAGTGAGTGGTGACAGGGAAAGCGTTTGATGTTTTGTTACGGGAAAGATAGTCTTTGAGATTATAGCGTATCAAAAAAATAAGTGAGTGCAGGAGCGCCCCATGACGCAATCAGCGCAGCAGATGTTCGATTCTCATCGCCAGACCCTTGAGCAGGCTATCGACGCCATTTCTAGTCGTAATTTTTGGACGCCTTATCCAGAAAGCATGCGCAAATACCCCGAAGACGCTGTTAAAGCTGCACCTTCGACATTTGAAGCGCTGCTTAATCAGCCGTTTACACTGAATGTGGTGGGCAGCGCTCAGCAGGTGGGTGGCGAAGCGTCACCTTATGGCTTTGATCTCGGCATTACCTACGATCAGCCAAACCCCGAAGCGCTGATGGCGGCCATGCACGAGGCCATGCGCGACTGGCGGAATGCCGGGGCTCAAGCGCGTGTGGGGGTATGTTTGGAAATCCTGGCGCGCCTTAATGCCATGAGCCCAGAGATCGCCCAGGCAGTGATGCATACCAGCGGCCAGGGGCCATTGATGGCGTTTCAAGCGGGTGGGCCGCATGCTCAGGATCGCGGTCTTGAAGCCGTGGCGTACGCCTGGCAAGCAATGGCTCAGATTCCCGCTGCCGCGAAATGGATCAAGCCCCAGGGCAAGCATGATCCCATCGCTATGGATAAGCGCTTTCACATCGTGCCGCACGGTATCTCGCTGGTAGTGGCCTGTTCTACGTTCCCTACCTGGAACACTTACCCAGGCTTGTTTGCCAGTCTGGCAACGGGCAACCCGGTCATCCTTAAGCCGCACCCCGGCGCTATTTTGCCCGTGGCAATGACTACCCGGGTCGCACAGGAAGTGCTGGAAGAAGCAGGCTTTGACCCTTGCCTAGTGAGTTTGGTACCTGACACGGTTGATGCGCCGCTGACTAAAACGCTGGCGCTTGACCCTGCGGTCAAACTGATCGATTTCACTGGCTCTAACGCTTTCGGAGATTGGCTGATACAGAATGCCACCCAGGCCCAGGTGTTTGCCGAGAAAGCGGGTATCAACACGGTCATTATCGACAGCCTGGATAACCTTAAAGCGGTGACGGCGAATCTTGCTTTCTCGCTGAGCCTTTATTCCGGACAGATGTGCACGACCCCTCAAGCGATTTATGTGCCTAAGAGCGGCATTGAAACAGCGGATGGTCATTTAAGTTTTGACGACGTGGCGGCGGCGCTTGCCAAAGCCGTCCAAGCGTTTCTGAGCGACAACGACCGCGCCTGTACGGTGCTGGGTGCCCTCCAGTCGCGGGAGACGCAAGCACGGATTGATGAGTGCCGTGGCTTGGGCGAAATAGTGTTGGATAGCGAGCCGCGAGCGCACGCTCAGTTTTCCAACGCCCGTATTCACACGCCGCTTATCCTCAAGGTGGATGCAGCGCAGAAGGCTGCCTATAGCGAGGAGCGCTTTGGCCCGATAAGCTTTATCGTCGCGACTGAGAGCACCGCGCATAGCATTGAGCTGGCGCGTGACGTGATCCGGGAAAAGGGGGCGATAACCCTCGGTGCCTACACCACCGATGAGGCAGTGGCCGAGCAGTTCGAAGAGTTAGCGATGGACGTTGCGACACCACTTTCGTTGAACCTGGATGGGGGGATATTCGTCAACCAGTCGGCTGCTTTCAGTGACTTTCACGCCACAGGCGGTAATCCGGCGGCCAATGCTTCCCTATGTAACCAAGCCTTTGTTGCCAGCCGCTTCGTGGTGGTGCAAAGCCGTCGCCACAGCCTATCCAACTAACGGAGAACGTTATGCCTTACTATCGACTTGAAGGGGTGACGCCGGTGGTGCACCCGACGGCTTATGTTCACCCAACCGCAGTGTTGATCGGGGATGTGATTGTGGGTCCCGGCTGTTATGTGGGCCCTGGCGCGGTGATGCGCGGCGATTTCGGTCGCCTAGTGCTGGAAGAGGGCGCGAACCTTCAGGATACCTGCGTGATGCACGGCTTTCCGGGCTGCGTCACTAAGGTCGAGAAGGATGGCCATATCGGCCATGGCGCGGTATTGCATGGCTGCGTGATTGGACGTGATGCCATGGTCGGTATGAACGCCGTGGTGATGGACGGCGCCAACATTGCTGAGCGCTCTATCGTTGCGGCAGCAGCATTCGTCAAGGCAGGCTTCGAGTGTGAGCCACAGTCGCTGGTGATGGGGGCGCCTGCAAAGGTTAAGCGCCCGTTGAGTGATGAGGAATTTGCCTGGAAACAGCAGGGCACCCAAGAGTATCAGCGTTTAGTAACCCGTTGCCGTGACAGCTTGGAACCTTGTGAGCCGCTGGCAGAACTCGATGCTGACCGGCCAGCCTTGCTGGCCGGTGATACGCAACCCAAGCAGCAGACGCTGGATAAGTCGCCACAACCATGAACTATTCCAGCCCGCCGAAGCGCTGGTAGAAGCTGGGGCCGGGGGCTGGTAATGGGCCCTCGGCGGTTTCCAGATGTCGGTCTAGCCAGCGTTCTGCGCGTTCGTAGAGCAAACGATAAAGGTTGCGGCAGAGCTGATGGGCGTAGCGACCCTCCCATGCCGTGGGGAGTAGTTCGTCAGGCAGAAGGGGGTCGCGTAATTGAACCTTGCGATACTCATGGATGAGCAGAGTCCGAGCAATAAAGCACTCTTCCTGCCCTAAATGGTTCTCTGCGTTGAGCGCATTCCAGAGTGGGCGAAACTTAACGAGAAAACGCTGGTAAAGCTCGGCGAGTTCGTCGAGGTTCCAGCTGTCTCTGACCTGCAGACGCAGTGGCTTGCTGGTCATGGGCTCCATGGTCTGGGTTTGCATCACGATTGTGTCGTCGGCGGCATCCAGTTCTTGCAAGGCCACCATGGTCTCTGCGCATGACAGCGTAGGGTGAGCCAGCACGCCCTGAGCAAAACTACCAAAGCCGAGCCATTCAAGCTCATCACGAATTTGTTGGCGTCGATCTGCAGGCAGCTGTGTCAGCAGCACCAATGTCCACTGGCCCGACCAGGGAGGCTGGGCGCCGTGATAGACGCGCTTGAAAGCTTGTTCAAAACGACGCCGCCCAGGGCCACTCAACCGGTAGTAGCTGCGACGCCCCACCTTCTCGCCCCGCAGCCAGGTTTCAGTGGTCAGCCGATAAACGGAGGTGCGCACCAACCGCTCATTGATCCCGATGGGCTCCACCAATTTTGACAGACTACCTAACCACACGGTGCCGCCCCGCGGAACGATAGAGTCGCCATAGACGGTAATAATCAGCGAGCCAGCGCGAATTGGCCGACGCTTCTGGAAGTCATCAATAAGCGTAGCGACGCAGTCTTTAGCTGACGACATGGTGAACGTTGATTCCCTTTGCGATGAAGTTGTCGCTAAAAACGACAGAAAATATAACGAATATAAACGATTATCGTATCACGTTTTTTTATAATTTGGCCTGAGTCGCTGCTTGCGCCCCTTGGTTGTTCGCGGGGGCTTGCTCTTCCTCCGTGCGACACATCACTATTCGGTCTCGGCCGTCGCGTTTGCCGACGTAAAGCATTTGATCTGCCCGATGTATCAGCGACTCAAGAGAGATTTCTTCGTTGTGCGCTACCGCAATTCCAATGGTGATACTTAGGCGCAACTCGCTCATGCCTTCCTTTAACGGAAGCTCAGCGACTTGCTTTTGTAAACGCTCCGCCACGAAGTGAGCCTCTTCGGTGCTGGTGTTGGGTAAAGCTGAACGGCATATTTTAATGTTGTGAGCGCTTTAATAATGTGGTGGCTAGCCTCATAAAGTGACCACGATTATTGCCTCTGTAAAAGGAACAGTGGTGGGCTTAAATAAAGTTAATTTAAATTAATTTTTACTAAATTTAAGATTAGCTTAATTACCTAATGGGTCTTCCCGAAGGATGGGAACTTCTACTCTACTAATGCCACCTAATCTCCACGCCCCAACAGGATAGTGACCTTCTGACGCTTGGGTGGAAGCCCAAATCACCCGAAACGTGTTTGTATATACAGATCCATCTCCCATAATGACGTCCGCGTTAATGTGATACCTACGCTTTTGCTCTTGCATTAGTGCATCATCAAGATCTGATTGTATTTCAATATTTTCTATACCTTTATCTTTGCATGCTTCATGGAAGGCAGAAAACTTTTCATCATAATAGGGGTCTGGTTCAATTTTCCGTTGATGCATTGAAAGATGTTTGTCTTTATCGCCATCGCAGATTGCTTGAACAGCTACTTCGACCATGCCTGTTGCTGTCTCGCTATACACTTCACCCGCCAAAGCAGAGAAAGAAAACAGCATAGAAAAAGAAGTAGCGATCGACATAGCGATTGGGTTAGTTTTTTTTAACATTCCTATTTCCCTTTATTGTCCCTTTGTTTTTTTAATGACACGCAACGCGACCCAAAGCATACGTGTCGTGTTCCCGAGAAGGTCACAAGCGGCATCTACTCATCTGGCCTCAGCGCCTCTCGCTTGGGTGGGCTGCCAACGCTTACTTCGCTGAGATCTTCATGGGAGAGGCCGCGGTACAAGGAGAACATCATGGCAAACACCAGAATAAACATCGGTAGGCCAACCACGGTAATCACTTCCTGCAATGCACTAAGCCCGGCATCGCCGGCAAGAACGATGAGCATAGCCGCCAGCATGCCTTCCGAAACGCCCCAGAATACTCGTTGGTGCCAGGGGCCAGGATCTGCGCTGCCTGTACACAGCATATCGACGACGAGAGAGGCGGAGTCTGATGACGTGGCAAAAAAGATGGCGACGATAACCACCGCTAAGCCCTGGATTAAGGTAGCGGCTGGGAAGTTCTCGAAAAATGCGAACATGGCGAGCGGGATGCTTTCGCCCACGGCAGCGGATAATGCCCCGGCCTGATCTCCCATCGCTGCCCGAGCCTCAGCGCCTATTCCATCGATCTCCATTGCCGACCAGCCAAAGATCGCAAACCAAACCAACGTAAAGATGGAGGGGGCGAACAGCACGCCCAGGACAAACTCGCGGATGGTTCGCCCACGGGAAATGCGCGCTACAAAGATCCCGATGAAGGGTGACCAAGTGACTGTCCAGGCCCAATAAAATACCGTCCAACTGCCTTGCCACCCCCAACCGCTGCCGTCATTGCTGGTATAGCTTGCTAGGGTGTCATTCCAGAACGCCATGGGTAGCAGGTTGGTGATGTAAAGGCCAAAGGTCTCGACGATGGCACGCAACAGGAAAACGGTTGATCCGGTGAACAGCACAAACACCAACAGGCCGACGGCCATCCCGATATTGATATTGGAAAGCCGTTTCACACCTGCATCCAGCCCCGCGACGATCGACCCCACGGCTACGGCTGTCAGTACGGCGATGATAATTACCTTTGTCATCACGGCATCTGGAATACCAAACAGTTCCGTTAGCCCAGCATTGATTTGCTGGGTGCCTAGGCCGATAGAAACCGCCACGCCAAAGAGAGTGCCGAGAATGGCAAAGATATCGAGAGTTTTGCCGACAGGGCCATAAATACGTTCGCCGATCAGTGGGTAGAACACTGAGCTAAAACGCATGGGAAGGTTGTAACGATAAATAAAGTACGCAAAAGCCAGCCCAGGCATAGCGAAGATCGCCCAGGTATGTAACCCCAGATGATAGATCGAAAAGCTCATAGCGTTGTCGGCGGCTGCCACAGAGAAGGGCTCTACACCCGGTCTTGGGGGCGTTGTAAAGTGAGAAATAGGCTCGGCCACGCCCCAGAACATCAACACCGTGCCGATACCGCCAGCGAACAACATGGTAAACCAGGAGATATTGCTATAGGCCGGCGTGGCATCGTTGCCTCCCAGCCGGATTGCCCCGAAACGGCTGAGCGCCACCCATAGCAGGAACGCCACCCAACTCGTCACCCCTAAAATAAAGAGCCAGCCAAGGTTAGTAACGATCCACTGGCGCCCCGCGCCAAAGGCTGCCCCTATTGGGTCAGGTGCAATCAGAAGCGCCACTAAAAAAAGGACCATGATCCCTGCAGACGTGAAAAAAATGGTGGGATCAGTCTTGAGGCCCAGCTTTCTCGCAAGAGCTTCCATCATTTTTTCTCCGTTGTCTTTTCAACAACGTAGGAGCTATTTGCCCATCACGCCAAGTTGTTAGCAAACGTTTATGGTTATCTAGCGAACCTCCTCTGCTGAGTAAGGCCCTGCAAATTAAGTAAGCCCCCAGAAATGTGCTATATGACGGGTTGAGGAAATGCCGACTTCCAACATGTACTTGTCTTCTTCCCCAAGACCCTCCTTGCCACCGGCCATGATGGGCGTGCCGTGACCCATCCCCTTGATGATGTACTCTTCGATGACCACCTGCCCCTCCTCGTTGCACCAGACCTGCCGAGGGAACCCGTCGACGTCCTCAACCCGGGTCGGTGGGCCTTCAACCTGGTGAATAGCCTGCCACTGCCGGACGATGGAGTCAGCGTTGGCATTGTCGACGGTCGAATCACTGCCGCCATGCCAAACTGAGATCGTTGGCCAGGGGCCTTCGAAGGTTGAGGCTCCGCGCACAAGGGAGTCGAGCCTACTATCTGACGGGCCACCAAACCCCTTCATGC
Organism: Halomonas sp.; assembly: GCF_017515565.1. Lineage (GTDB taxonomy): Bacteria > Pseudomonadota > Gammaproteobacteria > Pseudomonadales > Halomonadaceae > Vreelandella. Next base: position 29,783 of record NZ_JAFWFN010000073.1, on the reverse strand, counting down.
GAACCATCGCTTCCATCAGGTTGTCCGCGCTTCGGTAGGGGAGTCCGGCGATGATCGCGCCTCCCGCAAACACCTCTGGGTAGGTTGCCAGCATGACAGATGCCATGGCGCCCCCCGAGGACATCCCCGTGATGAAGACGCGCGATGGGTCGATGGCGTGATCCTCAACGACTTGCTCGATCATATGACAGATAGAGAGTGGTTCGCCGCCGCCACGGCGGGTGTCCCCAGACTTGAACCAGTTGAAGCTGCTAAGAGGGTTGTTGGTTTTTCTTTGCTCGGGATATAGGAGCGCTATCCCGCATTCGTCGGCAAGTTCTGACCAGCCTGAACCGCGATCATAGCCCTCCGCCGACTGGGTACTACCGTGTAGCACGACAACGAGCGGCCCATTCTTGGAAAAGTTCTTGGGGATATAGATATCCGCGTGCAACGACCCTGGGTCAGTGCCGAATTCTTTCAAGTGGGTTAGACGGTCGTGGCTATTTGAAGATGACGGCATATGGCCTCCTTTGCCATGCAAAACTTTAGAGTGCCCCTTAATGCACGCACGTACTGTGCGCTTGCGAACGTAACGATGTGGAACGTTCAGAAGTGCAGGTTAAGTACTTTTATAGGTTGCACGAAACATTATTTTTATAGTGTGACTTGGCGTAGATAGCTCATCACATGGCGCTTGCGCGTACTAGGGGTGAGTAACCGATATAGGTGTGCTGCCGCACGGAAGGGTGGGTTCTTACGGCCTAAGCTTGAACGGGTCATTTGGAAGTGACGCTACGAAAAGGAAGTATTCTGCCCATTAACGTAGCGCAACTTGCTGTTGATCATCGCTGATAAATGTGGGGCTAGGCTTTATGCTAGCCATTGGGCATTCATTAGCGGTTTTATGATTTATTTTGTTATAAAACATGGAGGTGTTAGATGAGCGCTGAAAAGACAACGAATGGTAATGATCATGCTGCTGAACAAGCAACTAACCGCGCCAAGGAGCAGTTTGATGTATCGGCCATCGAGCCGGCCCGTGCTTATGGGTCATTGATTACTGATTATTATGAAAAGCTGTTTTCAACTCAGTTCGATGCTGTTCGTGCTTTAGCCGATAAGAGTTTGGCTCAATCCCGTTCTTGGCTTGATGTTAAAGACTCTGAAAGCTTTCAGAAGGCGATGGAAGAGCAGCAGAAAACGATTCGTGATATGGGCGAACGTTTAAAGGAAGATGCCCAGAAAATCAGCTCATTGAGTGAGGAGTACCTGAAAGAAAGCCAACAGCTGGCGATGGAAAGCATGCAGCAAGGCCGTAAGCAGCTCGAAGAAAATATGCAGCAGGGCAAAGAGCAGGCTCAAGATAACGCACAGCACCACAACGATAAGCAGAAAAACACATCCTCATCAGAAGGTAATCAGCACAAAGGCCAGCATCAAGGGGATAAAAGCCATAAATCGAACAGTGCGCCTAACAAGCAAGGCCACTGAAGTGTCTATAACAGGTAGCTTAAAGGGCTGTTTTCTAAAGAAAACAGCCCCTTTGATAGGTGCGGCTTTTATATCACCGTGTGTAGGTATCAGGCCGGCATAAACAAAAGGGCGCGGCTGTTAGCCGCGCCCATAAGACAATGTACTGCTTTAACAAACCGCTACACGTAGAAGTCCAAGTCCTCTTGGGCTTTGAGCAGATCCCGCATTACGATGGGATCTTCGCCAAAGAAGAAGACTAAGCCCCAATGTGTACCGAAGGCTGAGCGGTCAGGCACCGTCTCCTCGGTTGGTGCGACCAGTTCGTGCGACTCGAAATACGGGTGATCTACGCACTCTGGGGGCATTTCCAGCTTGCTGACCACACGACGGCGTGGGTACACACCGAAGCAACCGGCGTAGCCCTTCGCATCCACCACTTCTTTGGGGAAGAAGGCTGCGACTTCCTCTTTGGTGCTTTTCGGGTCGAATACCAGCATGGATGCCTGGTAAGCGTTAAAGCCGTAAGCTTTTTCAATCAGCTCAAAGGCTTTGAAGCCGGGTGGGCGGTAGGCAACTTCGCCAAAGTACATCTCACCGTCAGCGGTAACGAAGTACTCGGGGTGAATCAGACCAAACTGAATGTCGAACGTTTTGATCAGTAGCTCGATCTGCTTGGTGATCGCGTTGCGCCAGCTTTCGAGTTCCGCAGTAGCGGGTACAAACACTGAATAGCCCAGCGTTACGTATTCCGAAATGTTTAGGAACTGGATTTTGCCATCGTGTATCCAGGCTTCAACGGCAAATTCCCAGCCACTCAGGTGACTTTCCATCAACAGCGGATACTCTTCGTCCGGAATGCTGTCGATTTCTTCCACCGTGCGGATCATCCGGTGGCCAAGGCAACCGGCTTTATCGAATGCTTTGACGTGAATCGGGTCGTCTGGATCACCGTCCAACTTGAGCAGTGTCTGGTTGACGCGCTTCATAAAACGGACGATGTCTTCTTTCTCGTGCGCTTCTTCAAAGATCCCGACGCGAATACCGCCAAGCTGGGCGCGGCGTTTCATCAACGCCTTATCGCGGAACAGAATAGACTGCCCGTACATGCGAGGGCTATCCATGAGGACAGAGTTGATGGCGCCGGACCACTCCACAGTTTCTTCAAATAGCGGGATGGCTACGTCAACGCCTTCGGCTTTCAACCGTTCAGCAATCTCAATTGACCGATCATTCAGCCGGATAAAATCCCAAGAGATAAAGGGTATGTTGTTGGCGGTACAGAAATCCTTAGCCCATTCAGGGGCTACCACCACATAGCGGCGATCAAATTTTTGCGCAGCTTTGATGGCATTAACGCTCCAGCCAAGCAGGGCAATATAGCCCTTGTTGGGATCCTTAGGGGTCTCGGTGCCTTTCACCGAGTCCATTTCAGGGTCGCGCCACGCCGCGACGGCTTCGGGTAATTGCTTTTCTGATGTTATCGACATTCGGTGTTCTCCTATGCTGGTTAACCCAGACTGACTGCACCAACATTGGGCGCATCAGGTGAACTAAGCCGCAGTCAGTAGTGTTTCGAAAAAGAGACTTAGAGATGATCGAGAAAGCCAGTGCTGGGCAAAATGTAATCAGGCATTTCTCAGTACCAACCTTGTTATAGTACTAACATAGACGAGAGCGTTACAGTTGGCAATTAAACGGTAAAGCCCTGTGAAAAGTTGGCACGGTTGTTGCGGCGAAAAATCGGACTATGTTTTACGGCTAATACACTGATTATTTATTTAATGTAATAAAAATGTTTTATCTATGGCGATAAACTTACTTGCCTCATGCGTTAGTGTGGCAGCCGTAAACTGAGGAACGCCATACACCTCGACTCTCTTACCATACTTAGTGCGAATTTTGTTGACTAAAAGGTCAAAATCACCGTCGCCTGATACTAGAACTATAACATCGGCCTGTTCGGCGTACTCCATGGCGTCTAGCGCAATGCCTACATCCCAATCTCCTTTAGCGGAACCGTCTGATCGCTGTATAAAAGGTTTCAGTTTTACATTAAAACCGATCGCTCTGAGTATGTTTTGAAACTCTCGCTGTTTTTGATCACCTCTATCAATGGCATAGCAAAAAGCTTTTACAACATTTCTATTAGCAGTGGCCTTGGCCCAAAACGTGTTGTAATCAAAGTTTTTGCCGTACGCTTCTCGGACGGTGTAATAAACATTTTGAATATCAACAAATATAGCAACCTTTGTCATCAGCTAGCCTTTTGTTAAAAATATTAGAATAACTATATATTAGGGTTAAACGTTATTAGGTTAAGCGTTCGACCAGGTAATGCTTAGCCTACTCTTTTGCCTGTCCATGCCCCTGCTACAAGATATTGCTATGAAAACCTAGCAAGTCTGCGCTTTTTTGAAAAAAATTGCCCACCAACGAGGCTTTTCGAGTATATGTAAATTTTTGCATATTCATATTTGTACAACTAATGGTAGATTTTGTACGAGTTTTTGGTTTTTAATGCCTCAATATGTTTACCTATGCGAACCCTCGTCGTTTCAAGATAAAATGCGCCAACAATTATGACTTCCACTAATTCCCCCGCAGGGCTAAAGGAATCGGCATCGTCGGCTCTTTTCCCCCGCGCCGTGACGCTTGCGGGTAAAGACCCTGAAGCCACACGCCGAGAAATTGAAGCCTGTTTTACCGCGACGTTTGACCGCTACGAGTCGCTTTTTACAACGCTGGTGAATGAGGAAGCGTACGTTCAAAAGTCTATCCCGCTTAGGCACCCGCTGATTTTCTACCTCGGGCATACCGCGACGTTTTTCGTCAACAAGCTGGTGCTGGCTAAACTCCTGCCTACGCGCATAGATCCGAATATGGAGTCTATCTTCGCTATTGGCGTCGATGAAATGAGCTGGGATGACCTGAACGATGATCACTATGAGTGGCCGTCGGTCAGTGAAGTGATGGCGTATCGGGGTAAGGTTCGTGCTGCGGTGCTTTCCTTGATCCGTGAGCTTCCACTTTCTTTGCCCGTGGGTTGGGATAGCCCGTTTTGGCCCATCGTCATGGGTATCGAGCACGAGCGGATTCATTTGGAAACCTCGTCGGTGCTGATTCGCCAGCAGCAGCTCCATCTGGTTACTCCCCAGAAGGACTGGGAACCCAATCGGGTGAGCGGCGAGCCGCCGGAAAATAGCCTGATCACAGTGCCAAAAGGGGAGGTGACGTTAGGTAAATCCTTCGATGACCCTTTCTACGGCTGGGACAACGAGTACGGCCATCACCATGGCGAGGTCGAAGAGTTCAAGGCCAGCCAGTTTCTGGTCAGCAACAGTGAGTTTTTAGAATTCGTTGAGGCCGGTGGCTACCTGACCGATGCGTTCTGGTCGGAAGAGGGTCTGGGCTGGCGCAACTTTGCCAAGGCAACGCACCCGACTTTCTGGGTGTGGAAAAACGAGTGGTTTCTGCGCTTGATGACCGAAGAGGTCGAAATGCCTTGGGACTGGCCGGTGGAGGTCAACTTCCACGAGGCCAAAGCCTTCTGTAACTGGAAGAGCGAGCAGACCGGTCAGTCGGTGCGCATGCCGACAGAAGATGAATGGCATCGTCTGGTGGAAGAGGCGGGGGTTTCTGAGCTTGAGAGCGATACGCCTGCCAACGCCAACCTGCATCTGGATCACGGCGCGTCTTCGTGCCCAGTGACCCGCTTCCAGCACGGCCAGTGGTTTGATGTGGTGGGCAACGTTTGGCAGTGGGTGGAAACGCCGACCTATCCGTTCCCAGGGTTTGACGTGCATCCGCTATACGATGACTTCACCACGCCGACCTTTGATAACCAGCATAATCTGATCAAGGGCGGTTCCTGGATTTCCTGTGGCAACGAAACACGCCTTAGCGCCCGCTATGCGTTTCGGCGTCATTTCTTCCAGCATGCGGGCTTCCGCTATGTGGTGTCGGATGCCGAAGTCAAAATGCCCAGCGCCTATTACGAAAGCGATGCCCGCATGGCCGAGTACGCGGAATTCCATTACGGCGACGAGTGGTTTGGTGTTGCTAACTTCCCGCAGGCATTATCCAACCGGGCGCTGGCAAGCGTGGCGGGCAAGCAGAAGAAGCGTGCCCTGGACTTGGGTTGTGCCAGCGGGCGTTCCAGCTTTGAGCTGGCCCGTGAGTTTGAGCACGTTGACGGGGTAGATTTCTCGGCCAACTTTATTCGCCAAGGCGTGGAAATGGCTGAGCAGAAAGTGCTGCGCTATACCCGTGTAGAAGAGGGCGAGCTGGTCAGCTATCAGGAGCGCACCTTGGCGAGCCTGGGGCTGGAAGATGTGGCGAGCCGGGTGAGCTTCCACCAGGGCGATGCCTGCAATCTCAAGCCGCAGTTCAGCCAGTATGACCTAGTGCTGGCCGCCAACCTCATTGACCGGCTCTACAAACCGTCACAGTTTTTGCAGACCATTCACGAGCGCATCAACGCTGGCGGCATTTTGATGATTGCCTCGCCTTATACGTGGCTGGAAGAGTACACGCCGAAGGAGGAGTGGATTGGTGGGTTCAAGCGAGATGGGGAGAATGTCACTACCCTGGACGGCTTAAAGGAACTGCTGAAACCTCACTTCCGGATGATCAGCGAGCCTGAAAGAGTGCCTTTTGTGATCCGCGAGACCATGCATAAATATCAGCATAGCCTCTCGGAAGTCACCCTGTGGGAGCGGCGCTCTTAAAGCATCTGATGGGCTTTTAGCCAACCAGACCCTCAATGGCCCGGTTAATCGACGCGTGTTCGGTTAACCGGGCAAATAAGTTTTCGTCCGCCTCGCCGTTGATCAACCCCAGCAACACCCCTAACACCGCCCCCCGATGAACGTTGTCACCGCCTACTTCGGCGTTGACCTGTAAGGCTTTTAACGGGGTCTTATGGTGTTTGCATGCCAAGTAGAGCACCGCAGGCCAGGCGTCAGTAATGTAACAGGCGGTGGATAAAACGCTGCCTACCACCTCGCGTTCGGTGTATTGGCTTTCAACCAGCTTTGTTAGGTCACGCTTTGAGAGGCCACGGGTGGCCTTAAGCAGGGTGTCTTCTACCGCGTCGTCATCGTCTCTAAACAACAGGCTGTCGATCAGCTCCACATAAGCATCACACACATCCGCTAAAAAGCTGTCCGGGTGGGTCAGGGCCAGGTGCTGACGGCAGAGCTTGCGGGTATCCGCGAGTGACGTGCCCTTCAGGCGTTCGCCAATCGCCAGTGGCGCAATGGTCACCAAGCCACCGATCGAAGGCGTATCGTGAGTCACTGCGCCACACTGTCTGGGCGGTAACCCCTTTTCAAGATTGGCAAAAAAACCACGATGATAAGATTCCGCATAGGTATCCGGGTGAGCGGGCGTGTCTGCCGTCATTAGCGCGATATAAGCCTTCAAGAAGGCATCGCTATCATAATGTTGACCTGGCCCTGCCATGGTGCGCATCAGGGTTAACGTGCAGTGGGCGTTGAGCGTGTTATCACCGGGCTGCATGCCCTGGTGGTAGTGCACGTTGGGTCGATTCCAGTAGGCCTGCTTACCTTTCAGAATGACATCGCCGACAACCTCAGGCGATTGGTTGCCTGCACGCTTGCGGCCGCCGCCGCTGGTGGAGTGCATCGACATAATCGATGAAGGGTGGAACGCAGGCGGCGCCTCGAAGGTGTTGATGCCTTCAGGAAACGCGCGGTCGATGTCGTGAACGTTGTAGAACCAGTGCACAGGCATCGCCAGTGCATCGCCAATAAACAGGTTTTTAAGCGCGGCGGTCGCTCTTGCTGGCACAGTGTGGGTCATGGTCGTCTTCTCTACTCTTGGAAATCGCTTGCGGTGAACGTCACGTTGAGCGGGGACTCTTCGGTTGGCCAGACACCTGTCTGAACGGTCTCACCGCTTTGTCCTTGGACGACCTGTCCTTGGACAATATAACTTTGCTGGCCGTGATGACGAAGCGAGGCGGCAAGTTGGCGGATGGCCGCGGCATCGTTGCCGCTCAGCAAGCCGATGGGCGTTCCGGGCGCCATCCAAAAGCGTGCGTCTCCCGCTGTTTCCAATGGCTGTGGCGGCGCGTGCAGCGCGTTGCGCTGATACCAGCCATTCACTGCTTCGGTAGTGCCAATCACTAACAGCGGTGGCTGCGTCTCGTCCTGCAGGTTAACCGGCGTCGTAAGCGCTTCGGCGTCGCGCCCTAACACCTGCCGCGCCAAGGGGAAGAGGGCGTCATCTAGAGCCAGCACCCGTGTGGTTGGGTCGAGCATCAGCTGGCGCAGGATAGCGGGGGTTGGGCCAGGGTGGCGCAGCAGGTCGGCCCCTGGGTCTACTTCAAGCGATAGGGGACGAGATGCCAGATGCAGCTCGAAGGTTTGGTGTGTGTCGTGCATAGGTTGACGCACGTTAACGGGCCCCTCTTCGGTGTTTACCACCAGCGGGATCTCCAGCGGCCAAGGCGCATGCTGGCCGCGCTGAATAAGCGTGCCGTTGATCTGGTAGCCGTCGCCATGGGGGCGGGTTTGTACGGTTTCTACGTGCAGCGAGGGGCGGCCTGGGCGGGTAAGCCAGGGCGTCAAAAAGGCCTCCTGTGACTCGCCCGCGGCCATGCTGAAAGCGTCCATTAATGCCTGCCAATCCGCAGGGCGGTGCATCCACTCATCGGCGAGGCGACGTAAGCCGTGGTCAAACGCCTCGTCGCCGATGCGCTGGCGCAGCATGTGGAAGAGCATCGCGCCGTGCTGGTAGCCGATAAGGCGGCCAGCGGGGTCGGGGCCTCCGCGAAAATCCACCAAAGCAACCTCCTGGCTGATGGGGAGGGCGGCTAGGTCAGCAAGCCAACGTCGCCGCACGGTTTCATCGTCACCACGTTGCTCCGCCAAGGCGTAATCTGCAAGGTACGTGGTCAGCGCCTCGGCCCAGTTGCCGCTGGGGTAGTCGACCTTCACCCCCGCCCCCCACCAAGCGTGCATCAGTTCGTGAGGCAGCGAGGTATCAGGAATAAAGGGCAAGGGGATAACCCGCTCGCCCAGCAGCGTAAAACCAGGAAAGGCGAGACCTATAGGCGCGGGAGACGCGGCGATGGAAAAGCTTTTATAGGGCAGCGGCCCCAGGCGTGCTTGAAAGCGCGCCAACTGTTCGGCGGCGTGCTGTAAGTACGTCTCCCCAAAGGCGGCATCCAGCGCCTCGGGAAAGAGCGTGCGCAGCTGCACGCCTTCAACCTCACGCTGGCGAAGCCGCCAGGGGCCGGTGGCAATCTCTACCTCACGGGTGTTCGGATGATAGAAACGCGCCACATAGGTGGTGCTACGGGTGTGCTGTTCCTCTACCAGCGAGCCGGTGGCAACGGCGAGCTGCCCGTCTGGCACGCTAACGGTTAGCCATAGGGGCATGGCTGAGTCGCTAAGGTGTGGGTACCAGCCCGCGCGGGTGGGCAGCAAGCTACCTTCGGCTGATACTTGGTGACGGCTGCCGTTATTGGCCTGTGGCAGCGTACCCTCCCAGCGCAGCGTGATGGGCGTATTGCTGTCTGTCTCATTAGTATCGAGCGGTAGATGCCAGCGCCCCTCAGCATCTTTCACTACGGTCAGTTCTTCATCGCCGCGCTGCGCTGAGGTGACCGTTAGGCCCTCTAGCAAGCGAAAGTGGCTTTCCGTTGAGAGAGGTTGGTGTAGCTCACCTTGTAGCGAGCGCGTGGTAGGGTCGAACTGAATGATCAGGGTGCGGTCAGCGGGGCGCTCTGACGGCGATCCCCAGGCAAACCCCGTTGCCAGCAGCCATAACAAAGTGCTCAGGCTTACTCGATACAGCAAGCTGCGGTGATGAACAGACAGCATCAGGCACCCCAAGGCAGAAGTTGAATGGATACATTACCGCGAGCATTAAGGTATATAAAGAGTGTATAAGAAATGTTCGGAATGGCGGGTGCTCTGCACGCATGCGAAACTGCCCATGGCAAACGCCATAGAGCCTAAATAACAGCCAATACTCAAAGGGAGCAACGCAATGAGGTCACTCCAAAAATACATAGGCTTTACGGCAATCACGCTGCTGATGGCAACGCTCATTAGTGGATGTCGCGGGCAACAACCCGTGGAGGTGCCACTGACTATCCTGGCGAATAACCCTGCTGCCTTCGACGAAAAACAAATCGTTACCCAGGGCGTAGTGCGGCACTTTAACGACCCTCTCCATTACTGGATTGAAGACGAAGCTCTCAATCGAGTTGAGATATTCCCCCACCAGAAAATAGCGCCGTATTTAGGTGAAACCGTGGAGGTAGAAGGCCAGTTTCACTTCTCACCAAATGAAGGGCGACGGCTAATCCTCACGCGAGTGGACGTTGATGGCTGCCTTAAGTGCTAATCATCCCGAGCAAAATCATTACGCCTGGAATCCAGCCGGTAAAAATTGCGCAGAGAATGGTATAGGCTGCTACGGGTCGTTGAATGGGTTTGGCCAGCGCTAACAGGTAGAAGAAGCTGAGCCATAAAAGCGACCATGCAAACCAGTTAACCGAATTCCATAGTTTGAAACTTGTCGCGTAGCCGGAAATTGAGTGCACGCCAATAACCGCAGCGGTAATGCTGACAAAAAGACAGAACCAGCCTAACCCCCTTCCATCAGATTTTAACCACTGATTGGCACCTACCCAAAGGTAAGTGATTGAAAAAAGTAGCGTAAAAGCCCCTGCGCTAACCTCAATCGTATTGCTAGGGTCTTTGAAAATTAAGTGCGTGGCGATAATAAAGCTGAGCAAGCCCACCAGTACGTTGATGATGGATACTTCGTGGTTACTGATTTTCCCCAGGAGCCAGATACCATTTATAAACAAAACAGCGCCCACATATAGCAATGTAAGACCCAGGATCATGCTGACTTGCTCCAGATGTTTAGTTTTAATGAAGCCACGTGATCGCTCACGTGGCTTTTTCTTTAGTGGTAGTGGTGATGTGCTTTTAGCACGTCGTTAATGGGGTTGGTTAGTGAGAGGGTATGGCTAGCGGCGTCGTTGAGAGCAGCGCTGTTTCTTCACTCAGCTTAAATCGAGCGACAATAGACGTTAGGCGCTCGGCCTCGTGCTGAAGCTCGACGGCGGCCGTGCTGGCTTGTTCGACCATCGCCGCATTTTGCTGAGTGGTTTGCTCCATATCGTTGGCGGCGATATTCACTTCTCGAATCCCCGCGCGTTGCTCTTCGGTTGCGACCGATATCTCATCCATTAACGTGGTGACCTGGGTCACCGAGGCCATGATTTGCGCCATGGTTTCGCCTGCTTTATCCGCTTGTTGCGTGCCGGCTTCTACCATGTTGACCGATGTTTCGATCAGCTTGCGAATCTCCGTTGAGGCACTAGCGCTGCGGGTAGCTAGTTGGCGCACTTCGCTGGCTACGACGGCAAAGCCGCGGCCATGCTCCCCGGCGCGTGCCGCTTCTACTGACGCATTGAGCGCGAGAATATTGGTCTGGAATGCAATGGAGTCAATTAGCTTGATGATATCGGTGATTTTCTGCGAGCTTTCGCGGATGTTGTGCATATGGCTAATGACCTCATTGACCACACTGCCGCCTTGATCCGCACTGTTTGCCGCTTCACGAGCGACTTGCCTTGCTTGGGTCGTGTTCTCGCTATTGCGCTCCATTGTCGAGGTCATTTCCTCAATGCTGGATGCGGTTTGCGTTAAAGAGGCGGACTGGCGCTCGGTGCGTGCGGCAAGGTCTTGGTTACTTTTGGCAATTTCCTGGGCGCTGGTAAAGACCTCACTACTGCTTTCCCGAACGGTGGCCACGGTGCCGAGCAAGCTTTGTTGCATATGACGTAGAGAAGCGAAAAGCGCGCCGATTTCATTTCGACCACGGGTTTCCACGTCTCTTGAAAGGTCGCCTTCCGCCATGCTTTGAAAGTGCTCGGTAATGCGGTGCATCGGTCGTATTAAGTTAGCGCCTACACCCCAATAAACCACCACGGTAACCATCAGCGCGATGATGAAGACGGTGATGATGGTAATAGTGGAAAGACTGATAACCGAGTCAAAATTAGTCAGCCGTTCGTTACCTTCTTCCTCTACCCGATGAAAAAAGCCGATGGCATCTTGATAGAAAGCGGTATAAGCCTGGTAAGCGGCATCACGCTGTTCGCGGTAAGAATCTGCATCGCCCTGCTGCAGTGCAGTTACTTGCCGTAAAAGGTGCTCTTCCAGCAACGCATCGAAGCTTACGGCGATAGGCGAAATGACCGCCTCGTGGGCAGGGTTGGCGGGGAGATTAAGAAAGTTCGAAAACACTTCTTGGGCCGTGTTGAGCGAGCCACGCAGCTCAGCAGCGCGCTGTTGTCTCTCCTCAGCGCTAAGGGCTGTTTGCGGCTCAACTAACTCTTCATAGAGTCTTGCCATGCCAAGGCGTGCGCCTTGTAGCGTAGAGTTAGTTCGGTTGAGACTAGACTGCTGGTTAACATTGACATTAGTGAGCTGCTCAAGGCTTTGTTGGCTGTGGTTGACGGCATAAAGCCCTGTGCCGCTAAGCACAAGCAGCATAAGTAAGAAGGAGAGTAGCACCAGCGTCCAGCTCGTTCTTAACGTCATATTATCTAGTAAACGCATCGGTATTCCTAAGTTGAGCCGTAGGGGGATGTCCATAAACGCAAAATAGAACTGCCGACGAGTGCAGCAGTTCTATTGCATAAGTTCTATTACATAAGTTTTGTTGCGTACTTATGGGCGGTTACAGGCAGTGATTAAGTCGTCATAACCTCTTATTACCTAAGGTTTATGTCACGTTACTTAATCGTTATTGCCGTTATTTGGGGAGAGCTTTTGGCTCAGTTTGGTGCTTTCCGCTTTAGCCGCTTCTGCATCCGCTTTGGCAATAGCTTCTCGCTCCTTGGCTTCGTCTGAAAGAGTCTTCTTGGGCAGTACGATGTTGAGTGTGAAGGCCGTGATGGCTGCTACCACAATAGGGGCGCCGCCGATCAGGTCTCTCACTACTTCCGGGAACTGCTCGATAGCAGCGGGAACAGCAGAGATCCCTAGGCTTAGTGCCAGAGAGAGGCCCACGATGGTCATGTTGCGTGCTGACATTTCATCTTTGACCAGTAGCTGAATGCCGGTCATGGTAATCATGCCGAAGACAGTAATCGTTGCACCACCCAGCACAGGGAAGGGTATGGTGGTGATGATAGCGCCAAACTTCGGGCTAAGGCCGGCCACAATCATGAAAATGCCGGTCAATGCCAAGACGTAACGGCTAATCACCTTGGTCATCGCCACAATACCCACGTTTTGGCTAAACGTAGAGGTGGGTAACGCGCCAAAGAAAGCACTTAGGGTGGTGGTTAGACCATTGCCCAGTAAACCGCCGGTTAGCTCTTTGGTTTTAAGCTCGCGGTTCATGCCTGCGACAGACGTTGCCGACAAGTCACCGATAGTTTGTACAGAGTTAATGATGCAGATGACAACCATGGAAGCGATAGCGGCTGTGTGAAACTCCATCTCGAAAGGCATCACTTTGGGTACAGCACCCCAGGAAGCGTTCCTAACATTCTCGAAGCTGACCATGCCCATGGAGAGCGAGAGCAAATAGCCCACCACGATACCCACGATGATGGCAGAAAGCTTAACTACGCCTTTACCGAACTGAGCAGCGATCAATACGGTAAGTAACGTGACTATCGCTACAAACCAGTTGGAAAGGTCGCCAAAATTGGGGGCGTTCACGTTACCGCTGCCCGCCATGTAGCGGATGGCAATGTCGTAAAGCGATAGGCCGATAACCAATACCACGGTTCCAGCAACAACGGGCGGAAAGAGGTGGCGAATGTACTGGATGAAATAACCCACTACGACCATGGTCATGCCGCCAATCAGCTGAGCGCCAAGAATCCCTTCAATCCCGTACTGAGCGCCTACGGCAACTAACGTTGGCACGTAGGCAAACCCCACGCCGAAAATTGCTGGCAAGCGGGCACCAAATTTCCACACACCGAACAGGTGAAAAACGGTACATACCCCAGATGCCAGTACGGCAATCTGAATAAGCAGCAATCTTTCGTCTATGCTCGCACCTACCACGCCGGCAACGATAATGGGTGGTGTAATGACACCGGCAATCATCGCCAGAAGGTGCTGAAGCGATAGGGGTAGGGCCTTCAGAAATGGCGGTTTTCCATAAAAATCAAAGAGCGAGGTGTTGCGTTGGGGCGGTTGATTCCGTTGTTCGGAAGAGGATGAGGCTTCATTCATGTCTGCTTCTCCTTTGTTTTTGTATTCAATAGCGATTAGCTATTGTGCTTATTGTTGACCGGTACTGTACACAAAAAATTATTCAATAATAAATATTTTTGCAGAATATATTTGTATTTTTTTTGGGCACTGATAGGCCGACAAAAGGATTCCAGCATCGCTTTTTTTGATGCTGGATCACCCTATACGTCTCAAAATTACGCGTTTGACGCAGGTTGCTCATCGAGCAGTAGTGAGAGTCAGGAGGTAAATGGGCACTGTTGCAGGGGTTTGGGATGACTGTCAGGCTAAGATTAAAGGTTAAAAACAAAATGTATACAAAAATTCTTTGAAATGTTGCGAGTAATTATATAAAAATGTTGTCAGTATGTTCTGGGATGCTGAGATTTTTATCCCCGCTACGCTTTTGCCACTGATATGCCGCTTACAGCGGCTTCGTTAGACAGCCTCAGGAGAAACTGATGGGACGCCTTACGACACACGTACTAGATACCGCCCAGGGACAACCTGGAGAAGGTATCAAAATCGAGGTTTACCGTTTAGGAGGAGGGCTTCGCCAGCTTCTTAAGACCGTTGAGACTAATGATGACGGCCGTTGTGATGCGCCGATACTTGAAGGCAGTGAGCTGGTCACAGGTGAGTATGAGCTGGTGTTTCATGCCGGCGACTATTTAAAGCGTCAGGGAATAGAGCTGCAAGCACCCAGCTTTCTAGACGTTATCCCACTGCGTTTCGGGGTGAACGATGCGTCGCAGCACTATCATGTGCCGCTACTGCTTTCACCCTATGCCTACTCGACTTACCGCGGCAGCTAAACACAGTTCGTTTAGAAAATCCCCTAACAATGCTTATATAGCCGCCCTAAAACAATCATACGAGGCGAGGAAACCCCGATGCAGGCCTACCTAATTGAATTTGGAAACTTTATGCTGCGCTGGCTGCACGTCATCGCTGCTATCGCCTGGATAGGCGAGTCTATCTACTTTGTAATGCTGGATAACGGCCTGAGGAAGCCCAAGGCCGCCGAGGATCGCGAGAAAGGCGTGTTTGGTGAGATGTGGGCCGTACATGGCGGTGGTTTCTACCATAACCAAAAGTACGCCACGGCGCCGGCCAAACTGCCGGATGACTTGCACTGGTCGTTCTGGAAAGCGTACACCACCTGGCTCTTCGGCTTTGCCTTGTTCATTATTCTGTATATGGTCAATCCAGGTTTCTATCTGGTGAATCCCAACAGTAGCTGGGAGTGGGCAGCGAATTTAGCTGGTTGGGAGGCCAATATCCTGGCCCTGGCTTTCCTGCTTTTAGGTTGGGTTGTTTATAACGAGATGTGTAAGCGCATCAGCCCGAACATGGAGCGGGATGGTCTCTTGAGTATCGGCGTGGCGGTCATGATGATCGTAGTTGCCTACTTGAGTACTCAGATGTTTTCGGGTCGCGCGGCTTTCCTGCTCACCGGTGCGGTCATGGCGACGGCAATGTCGGCCAACGTATTCTTCTGGATTATCCCTGGCCAGCGCCGCATGGTAAAAGCGATGAAGGCTGGCGAAGCACCGAACCCACT
This sequence comes from Halomonas sp., assembly GCF_017515565.1. Taxonomy (GTDB): domain Bacteria; phylum Pseudomonadota; class Gammaproteobacteria; order Pseudomonadales; family Halomonadaceae; genus Vreelandella. The sequence continues at coordinate 14,513 of NZ_JAFWFN010000073.1, read as the reverse complement.
CGATGGTAAGCGTGGAAAGCAGCGTTCAGTCCATAACACTTACTTTACCCTGCCCGTGGTACTGCTGATGATCAGCAACCACTACTCGTTTGCTTACACCCATGAGTACGCTTGGGTGCTGATGACGCTGTTCATCTTTGCGGGTGCGTTGATTCGTCAATACTTCGTCTTGATGCATCAGGGCAAGATACAGCCTGCTTATCCGGCGGTAGGTGTTGCACTGATTGCCGTTGCCTTTTGGGTGGCGATGCCGTCTCAAACAGCCTCTTCTGGCGCGCAGGTAGAAGGTGATGCCCCGGATATCACCGAAGTAACCACGCTGATTAATCAGCACTGCGTGGCATGTCACTCGCAGTCGCCCACGCAGCCCGGCTTCTCAGCTCCCCCTGCTGGCGTGGTGTACGACGATATGGAGCAAATCCTGCTCCAGAAAGAGAAGATTCAGCAAGTGGTACAGAGTGGCTACATGCCGCTTGGCAACATGACCAATATGACGGACGAAGAGCGGGCAGTGATTCAAGCCTGGTCGGAGTAACCGTTTAGCGTAATGTGTTGGTTGTAGTGACGCCCACAGCCTGCCGCACGGCAGGCTGTGGGCTTTTTTGTGGGCTGTTTTTACGAGCTGCTTTTACGATTGTGCTTCGTGCGATGAAAGTCATTCCTGAATACGTATACAATAGTGGATAGATTAGGCATACAAGGTGATCTATCGTGGAGCAAGACCTGAATTTAAGTGGCATAGAGAAGCCGCATACTAAGCGTTTAGGTAAAAATGGGGATGGCGCTGAGCGTCATGAGGTCATTTACCGGGCAATTAGTGACGCTATTATCAAACAGCAGCTGCACCCGGGCGCTAGGCTTCGAGAGGACGCCCTAACAGAAGTGTTTAATGTCAGCCGAACGGGGATACGCAAAATTTTGCAGCGTTTGGCAATGGAGCAACTGGTCACGATTACCCCGCGGCGTGGGGCTAGCGTCACCCGGCCCACGGCCGCAGAGGCGCGCGATGTATTTGCTGCTCGCAAGATGGTGGAGTGTGGCTTGATGCCTGAGGCAGCGCTACATATTACCCCGCAAGATGTTCTTGAATTGCGCGATATGGCTAAGCGGGAACATAAGGCACTCAGAGCCGGCGAGCAGAGCACCGCAATCCAGCTGTCAGCGGCCTTTCATGAACGACTGGCGCAGCTTTCGGGTAATGCTACTTTGGCTGCCTTTGTAAGCCAGCTCTGTTCGCGTTCTTCATTAATTCTTGCCGTCTACGGAAGTGCGGGGAACCTGGGGTGTGAATCCCATGATCATGATGACCTGATTGATTACTTAGCCGCAGGCGAGGGTGAAAAAGCTAAGGCGTTTATGCTGCACCATTTAAATGAAATTGAGTCATCGCTCTCTTTTCTTGAAGAAGAAGCGTTTGCGCCCGATCTACATCAGATATTTGGCATAACCTGTTAAGAAAATATGCATAGCAGCGGCTAATACGACATGTGGTTGCGGAGGTTTTGCTAAGCACTTGCGCTAAATATGAGTACAGTTTATCTTGTTGTTGTATACAAAAATATCAGTAATGCGCTGGTTTCTTGCCGGCATGCTGTCTTCAACAAGGGACTTACATCATGTATTCGCCTGATTACCCTCGTGATCTGGTCGGCTATGGCCGGACCCCTCCCCATGCTAACTGGCCCGGCAAGGCGAAAATTGCCGTTCAATTTGTACTGAATTACGAAGAGGGGGGAGAGAATTCAGTACTGCACGGCGATACTGGCTCCGAGCAGTTCCTTTCCGAAATATTGGGCGCCCCTGCTTTTCCCGACCGTCACCTGAGCATGGAATCTATCTATGAGTACGGTTCGCGCAGTGGCGTGTGGCGTATTTTGCGTGAATTTGAACGGCTCGGCCTGCCACTGACGGTTTTCGGTGTAGCCATGGCGCTGGAGCGCCACCCCGAGGTTGCCCATGCGTTCAAAGAGCTGGGCCACGAGATCGCCTGCCATGGCTATCGCTGGATTAACTACCAAGAAGTGCCAGAAGCAGTAGAGCGTGAGCACATGCAGCGCGCTATTGAGGTTTTCCAGACGCTTTACGGCGAAAAACCCTTGGGCTGGTATACCGGTCGCGACAGCCCCAATACGCGTCGTTTGGTGCTCGATCAGGGCGGCTTCCTGTATGACAGCGACTATTACGGTGATGACCTGCCGTTCTGGACGCGGGAGCAGGATAGTCAGGGTGATACCCACACTCACTTGGTGGTGCCTTATACGTTGGATTCCAACGATATGCGCTTTGCTTCACCCCAGGGCTTTAACACCGCAGATCACTTCTTTAGTTATTTGCGCGATGCCTTCGATGTTCTGTATGCCGAAGGTGAAGAAGCGCCGAAGATGCTCTCTATTGGCTTGCACTGCCGCTTGATAGGCCGCCCCGGGCGCTTCCGCGCGCTTCAGCGTTTCCTCGACCACATCGAAGCCCATGACCGCGTCTGGGTTACCCGGCGTGTTGATATTGCGCGCCATTGGGCTGAGCACCACCCCGCTCGTTTTGAAGCCCGTCCTGAAGAGAGTAGGTGAGCCATGAGGGTCAAGGATGAGCAGCAGCGGCTGATTCCCGCGCTTGAGCGGGGGCTGATGATTTTAATGGAGCTAAATCGACATCACCGTGAGATGAGTTTCGCCGAAATCGTCAAGCGTGTCGGTTTTCCCCAGTCGACGACCTACCGAACGGTACAGACGCTGGAGCACATGGGGTTTCTACGCCACCACCCGGTAACGGGATTGTATTCACTGGGCGTCAATGTGCTTCGGCTAGGTTTCGAGTACGTAGCGTCGTTGGATGTCGTTCAAGTGGGGCAGCCGGTGATAGAGGCGCTGTGCGAAGTCACCGGCTGCTCAAGTCATATCGCGATTCGCGATGGCCGCGACGCTGTCTATGTGGCGCGGGTGGGGGCAACCAACGCAACCGTCCGCCGCGTTAGCGTCGGTACACGCCTACCCCTGCACCGTACAGGGTTAGGACGGATGTTACTGGCTGAGCTCTCCTATGAAGCGTTTGAGGCGCTGTATCCCTCCGGTGAGTTGTTAGACAACAAGCCAGGCACGCCAGCTAATCGTGATGCGTTGTGGGAGCTGGTGCAGGAAGACCGCCGCCGAGGCTATGTCATCGCCGACTCTTATTTTCATTTTGGTATCTCTTCGATTGTCTATCCGCTCTATAACCAAGACGGGGCGATGGAGGGCGTTGTCAGCATTATGGTGCCGGTGCACGAGATTCCTGAAGACGCCCACGGTCAGCTGCAGGATCGGGTGGCTGAGGCCGCAGCGAATATTTCAAGCATGCTAGGCCACGGTTAAGCCGACTGAGTAGATGCCATAGCAATATATTAACGACAAAAGGAAAGATAATGACCAAGCGCAACTACTACGCTCCGCAAGGGGGGCATCCGGCACAAACACAGCTGCTGTCAGACCGTGCCGTGTTTACTGAAGCCTACGCAGTGATACCCAAAGGGGTCATGCGCGACATCGTGACCAGCAACCTACCTTTTTGGGATAAAACGCGCCTGTGGGTGTTATCACGGCCTCTGTCGGGTTTTGCCGAAACGTTCTCCCAATACATTATGGAAGTCTCCCCTGGCGGCGGCAGTGAGAAGCCAGAACCTGATCCCGCGGCGGAAGGCGTGCTGTTCATCGTTGAAGGGGAGTTAACGCTTACCTTGAAGGGCGAGAAGCACGTGATGGAGCCCGGTGGTTATGCCTTTTTGCCTCCTGGTACCCGCTGGGAAGCGCATAACACGTCTGACGCACCGGTGCGTTTCCACTGGGTGCGCAAAGCCTACGAGCAGGTAGAAGGCATCGACGTGCCAGCGCCTTTCGTCACTAATGAGAACGATATCGAGCCAACGGCGATGCCGGGCACCGATGAAAAGTGGGTAACCACGCGCTTTGTCGACCCTGCAGATATTCGCCATGACATGCATGTCAATATTGTGACCTTCCAGCCCGGCGCGGTGATTCCCTTCGATGAAACCCACGTCATGGAGCATGGGCTTTACGTTCTAGAAGGCAAGGCGGTCTATCACCTAAACCAGAATTGGGTAGAGGTTGAGGCCGGCGACTTTATGTGGCTGCGCGCTTTCTGCCCTCAGGCGTGTTACGCCGGAGGTCCAGGGCCGTTCCGCTATTTGCTCTACAAAGATGTTAATCGCCACATGAAATTAGGCGGCGTTGGCCCGCGCTAAGGCGTTAAATAACAAGGCCGTTGATACACACTTAGGAGCCAGCAATGCTGGAATTAAAAGCACAGCCTTTAACACCAGAGGCTTTTGCGCCCTTTGGTGACGTGATTGATACGCGCACGGCAGATTACTTTCCTATTAATGCCGGGCGTACGCGTCGCTACCATGACCTGGCGCGGGTGGAAACCTTGGGTGAAGGCGCCCGAGCGCTGATCAATATCTTTGTCAGCCAGCCGGTTGAAATGCCCCTGGCGCTAGATTTTCTCGAATGCCATCCGTTCGGCAGTCAAGCCTTTATGCCGCTGCATGAAGAGCGTTTTGTCGTGGTGGTAGCGCCAAAAGGCGAAACGATTAATAGCCAAGACGTGCGCGCGTTTGTGACCGATGGTCACCAAGGCGTCAACTACCACGCGGGAACCTGGCATGCGATCCAATCGGTGCTAGAGCGTGAGGGGCGTTTTTTGGTGGTGGACCGGGGGGGAGAAGGCAATAACTGCCTGGAATACCCGTTAGCCATTAAGGTAGCAATCGAATAGTTTAATAACGCTAGTAAGTAGCTTTTGTAAGCCGCTATTAAACAGCAGCTTTTTATGTATGGACTGGTAGCTAAGCTGCCGGTCCTTTCGGCGTGCCTGACTACCCCGTCTGGCAGTTTTACTCTTCTTTATTTTGCTTTTTCTGCTAACGAACTCCTCTAAATTTTTAATTTAGTTTCGGTTTAATCCTGAGCCAATAATTATATGGAAATATTTTCCATGAATTATTGACAGTGATTCGCTGGGCGCATACTTTGGATACAAGAACAAATACCATAATGAATACAAAAAATGTTTACAAAAACAGTATTCAATTGTTGAGGAGAAATTGTAATGGCTAAAATGACAGCTGCAGAAGCCGCCATTCACGTCCTGAAAAAAGAAGGCGTTGATGTTGCCTTTGGTGTTCCGGGCGCCGCGATAAACCCCTTTTACGCAGCAATGCGTAAAGTAGGTGGCGTTGACCACGTGCTGGCTCGGCACGTAGAAGGCGCGTCGCACATGGCTGAAGGGTATACACGCACCATCGCAGGCAATATTGGGGTATGTATCGGTACGTCTGGCCCTGCGGGCACCGACATGATTACCGGGCTCTATTCCGCCAGCGCCGATTCCATCCCGATTTTATGCATCACGGGTCAAGCGCCCCGTGCCAAGATGCATAAAGAAGATTTCCAGGCCGTCGATATTCAGTCGATTGCTGGCCCTGTTACCAAATGGGCCGTGACGGTGATGGAGCCTGCCCAAGTGCCGCGGGCTTTCCAGAAAGCCTTCCAGATCATGCGCTCCAGCCGCCCTGGCCCGGTGCTCATTGACCTGCCGATTGACGTTCAGATGACCGAAATCGAGTTCGATCCGGACACCTACGAATCACTCCCGGCCTACAAGCCATCAGCGTCGCGCGCCCAAATTGAGAAAGCGCTGACGATGCTCAACAAAGCCGAAAAACCGCTGCTAGTAGCGGGTGGCGGCATCATCAACGCGGATGCGTCCGAGCAGTTGGTTGAGTTTGCTGAGCTGACCGGCGTGCCGGTCATTCCGACGTTGATGGGTTGGGGCACGATTCCAGACGACCATCCGCTGATGGCGGGTATGGTGGGTCTACAGACCTCTCACCGTTACGGCAACGCCACCATGCTTGCCTCAGATTTTGTGATGGGTATTGGTAACCGGTGGGCTAACCGCCACACGGGTAACGTTGAGACGTATACTAAAGACAGAAAATTTGTACATGTTGATATTGAGCCAACCCAGATAGGGCGCATCTTCGGGCCTGATTACGGCATCGTTTCAGATGCCAAGCTGGCGCTTGAGCTGTTCCTAGAAGTAGCTCGCGAAATGAAAGCTGCCGGTAAGCTGAAGAACCGCAGTGCATGGGCTGAAGAGTGCCAGGAGCGTAAACGTACTCTGCTGCGCAAAACTCACTTCGATAACGTGCCGGTGAAACCCCAGCGTGTTTACGAAGAAATGAACAAAGTGTTCGGCAAAAATGCGCGCTACATCAGCACCATTGGGCTTTCCCAAATTGCCGGTGCCCAGTTCCTGCACGTTTACAAGCCGCGCCACTGGATCAACTGCGGCCAGGCTGGCCCGTTAGGCTGGACCATTCCTGCTGCATTGGGCGTGTGCCGTGCTGACCCTACGGCCGAAGTCGTTGCGCTTTCCGGTGATTACGACTTCCAGTTCATGATCGAAGAGCTGGCAGTGGGCGCACAATTTAACCTGCCCTATATCCATGTGCTGGTGAATAACTCCTATCTTGGGTTGATTCGTCAAGCCCAGCGCGGTTTCGATATGGATTACTGCGTGCAGCTGTCGTTCAAGAACATCAACTATACCGATGAAGAAGCGGCACTCGCCGAGTACGGCGTTGACCATGTATCCGTTGCTGAAGGGCTGGGCTGTAAAGCATTGCGCGTCACTAAGCCGGAAGATATCGCGCCAGCGCTTGAGAAAGCCCGTGAACTGATGCGCGAGCACCGCGTGCCGGTGGTCGTGGAGATCATCCTTGAGCGTGTGACCAACATCTCAATGGGAACGGATCTTGACGGGGTCAATGAGTTTGAAGAACTGGCCGAAAACTTGACCGATGCGCCGAGTTCAATTGCTAGCCTGACCTAAGTGATGCCCTGGCCGCGACGTGTTCAACGCCAGGGTATTTGCTAAGCCAGGATGCCTTAAGGGTCTACCGCCCCTCCTGTTCGCTAGTCCTGCATAACAAGTAAGGAGACCTGCATGTCCAAGTTTGCTGCAAATCTCAGCATGTTGTTCACCGAAGTGGACTTCCTCGATCGTTTTAAAGCCGCTGCCGACGCTGGCTTCAAGGGTGTCGAATACCTTTTCCCTTATGACTACACGGCGGCGGAAATCAAACAGCGCCTGGACGCCAACGGCCTGAGCCAGGTGCTCTTCAACCTGCCCGCAGGCGACTGGGGCGCCGGTGAGCGGGGTATTGCCTGCCATCCAAACCGCGTTGAGGAGTTCCGCGCCGGTGTTGATAAGGCAATTGAGTACGCTCACGTGCTGGGCAACAAACAAGTCAACTGCTTGGTCGGTATTAAGCCTGAGGGTGTCAGTGACGACGAAGCTCGCAAAACGGTGGTTGAGAACCTGCGCTTCGCCGCTGAAAAGCTTAAGGCCGCGGGTATCCTGCTGATCGCTGAGCCGATCAACACCCGCGATATTCCGGGTTTTTTCCTCAATCGCACGGAGCAGGCGCTGGCCCTGTTCGACGAAGTGGGCAGCGACAACCTGAAGCTGCAATACGACATCTACCACATGCAAATCATGGAGGGGGATCTAGCGCCCACCATCGAAAAGCATTTGGCGCGTATTGCCCACGTGCAGTTGGCGGATAATCCGGGTCGTCATGAGCCGGGTACCGGTGAAATCAACTACCCCTTCCTTTTTGCGCACCTTGAGCGCTTGGGGTACGACGGCTGGATTGGCTGCGAATACAAGCCCAAAGCGGGAACGACGCAAGGGCTGGGCTGGTTGGATAGCGCACGCTAAGCAGATCAACCGCATAAACAGAGACCGAGCTGGTTAACAGCAAGCGGGTGAGCACAGCCCCGATTGTGCTGAAAACCGCCTTTGGTGAATTAATTGGAAGGAGAGCTACGATGAGCAAAATAGGTTTTATTGGTTTAGGCATTATGGGTCGCCCAATGGCAGGCCACCTGCTCGACGCAGGCCACTCCTTGGTGACCGTAAAGCGCGGCACATTGGATGCCGAGCTTGCCGAAAAAGGTATGCAAGAAGTAGCCAGCCCGAAAGAGGTTGCCCAAGCCGCTGACGTTATTATCACCATGGTGCCAGACACCTCGGACGTGGAAACCGTGCTGTTCGGTGAAGACGGCGTTATTGAAGGTCTCAAGCCAGGCACCCTGGTGATCGACATGAGCTCCATTGCGCCGATGCAGACCCAGGCGTTTGCCAAGCGCATTACCGACGCTGGCGGTGAGTATGTGGATGCCCCGGTGTCGGGTGGTGAAGGTGGGGCTATCAATGCCGCGCTCACCATTATGGTTGGCGCGACCGATAAAGGTTTCGAGCGCGCGACACCGCTGCTTGAAGTCGTCGGCAAGACCATTACCCACATTGGCGGTCACGGTGCAGGCCAGACCTGTAAAGTCGCCAACCAGATCGTTGTTGCACTGACCATTGAAGCCGTCGCCGAAGGGTTGCTGTTCGCCTCTAAGGCGGGTGCGGATGTCGTCAAAGTGCGCGAATCGCTGCTGGGTGGCCTTGCCCAGTCGAAGATTCTCGATGTGCATGGCGAACGCATGATTAAGCGTACCTTTGATCCGGGCTTCCGCATTCGCCTTCATCAAAAAGATCTTAACCTAGCACTGGAAGGCGCTCGTAGCCTGAACCTTTCTCTGCCAGGTACCGCCAATGCGCAGCAGCTATTCCAAGCGTGTGCTGCTAACGGTGGTGCTGATTGGGATCACGCGGGCATTCTACGTGCGCTGGAAAAATTAGCAGATCACGAGGTGGGCGAGTAATTCTGAATCGGCGTTATTGAGTAATGGTGGGCCTTGGTTCATGGCCCGCCGCTGTGATTGCATGTGAGACATTGGTTTTTACCCGGTGGCAGTTCCCCCGTTTTGCCATTTTGCTGCCACCGGCTTTTTCCCCCTTATTTTTCTTCTTTGCCCTGGCTCTTGCCTGAGAAGTCTGCCGATGAATGCCCCTTTTCGCTTAGCCCCTTTTACCAGTGAAGAAGACTCACGCCAGTGGCTGATGCGTTTAGCCGAAAAGGCGATCGCTGCGGTTCATCCCGACAGCCTGCTACCCGACCAATTACCTGAAAAGCCGACTGGCCGCACCGTTGTCGTGGGTGCTGGTAAGGCCGCCGCGGCGATGGCGCGTGCGTTGGAGTTGGCATGGGCGTCGCAGTCCTCTGGCGAGTCAACTGACTTGGAAGGGTTGGTGGTTACCCGCTATCAGCACGGTGCCGCCTGCCAACACATTGAAGTACTGGAAGCGTCTCACCCAATGCCCGATGCACTGGGTGAGCAGGCCGCAAAACGTATGTTGGAAGCGGTCAAAGACCTGGGTGAAAATGACCTGGTCATTGCGTTAATTTCCGGTGGTGGTTCTGCGCTTATGTCGCTGCCCGCTGAGGGGATTAGCCTGAAAGATAAGCAAGCACTGAACAAAACGCTGCTTCGCTGCGGTGCGACGATTCGTGAAATTAATACGGTGCGTCGTCATCTATCCGCGATTAAAGGCGGCCGTTTAGCGGCCTGTGCACACCCCGCCCGCGTAGTGACGTACCTTATTTCCGATGTGCCGGGCGATGAAGCGTCGTTAATTGCCTCAGGCCCTACATTGCCGGATAACTCCACGCCACGAGATGCGCTAACAATTCTTGAACGTCACCAGATCGACGTGCCCGATAACGTGCGCCAGCATCTCCTGGCTGACCACAGCGCGCCACAACCCGATAGCCCTGAGTTTGCCCGCGACCAACACATCATCCTCGCCCGCGCCTATGATGCGCTTGACGCTGCCCGGCGCAGTGCTGAAGCCAGTGTTAGTGAGACCAGTGTTGGTGAGGCCAGTGTTGGTGAGACCAGTGATGGCGAAAGTGGCATCGATGTCAGGGTGTTAGGCGATGATTTAGAGGGCGAGGCGCGTGATTTAGGCACCGCTCAAGCGCGCATGGCGTTCAAACTGCAAGATGAAATCACCCGCCCCCTGTTGGTGCTCTCCGGTGGCGAGACCAGCGTTACCGTAAAAGGCGACGGACGTGGTGGGCGTAACGTCGAGTATTTGCTAGGGCTTTTCGATAGCCTCAAAGGCGCAGAGGGCATCTACGCTCTGGCCATCGACACCGACGGCATCGACGGGTCGGAGGATAACGCGGGTGCGTTAATTGGCCCTGAGTGCTGGCAACGCGCCGAGTCTTTACAGCTGTCAGCGCGGGACTACCTGGCTCGCAATGATGCCTACAGCTTTTTCGAAGCGCTTGACGACCTGATCGTGACCGGGCCAACCCGCACGAACGTCAATGATTTTCGAGCCATTCTCATTCTCCCGAGGCAGCCATGAAACCTACCGCGTATACCCCCATTCGCCGCACAAAAATTGTGGCTACGTTAGGCCCCGCTAGCGACCGTCAAGGCGTATTGGAAGCGATGCTGCGGGCAGGCGTGGATGTTGTCCGGCTTAATTTCTCCCATGGGTCGGCGGATGATCACCGTCGTCGGCTAAGCGAAGTACGTGAGATTGCCCAGCGCTTAGGCAAAAGCGTCGCTGCGCTTGCCGATTTGCAAGGCCCTAAAATTCGTATCGCGCGCTTCAAAGATGGTGCCGTGATACTTGAAGAAGGACAAACCTTCGTACTCGACATGCTACTGGATGGCGAAGCAGGGGATGCCACCCGCGTCGGCTGTGACTATAAAACGCTAGCGGATGATGTCAGTGTCGGTGATCGCCTGTTGTTAGACGATGGCCGTCTGGTGCTCGAAGTTAGCGCTATTCGGGGTAAAGAAGTCCACACCCGTGTGATCATCGGCGGCAAGCTCTCCAACAATAAAGGCATTAACAAACAGGGAGGCGGGTTATCGGCAGCTGCGCTCACCGACAAGGATAAAGAAGATCTCAAGACCGCCATTGATATAGGCGTGGACTATTTAGCGGTCTCTTTCCCACGCAGTGCCGCGGATATGCAGGAAGCGCGTGAGCTGCTGGGGGAAGCAGGCAAGGAAATTGGCCTGATCGCCAAGGTTGAGCGTGCTGAAGCGGTGGCTGATGATGCAACGTTGGACGGCATTATCAGCGCGTCCGAAGCCGTCATGGTGGCGCGGGGCGACCTAGGGGTAGAGATCGGCGATGCACAGCTGATTGGCGTACAAAAACGCTTAATCAAGCGCGCACGCAGCCTTAACCGTGCCGTGATTACCGCCACCCAGATGATGGAGACGATGATCACCTCGCCGCTGCCGACTAGGGCCGAGGTGTTTGATGTGGCCAATGCGGTGCTGGATGGCACCGACGCGGTGATGCTTTCGGCTGAAACGGCCGCGGGTGATTTCCCTGTCGAAACCATCGAAGCCATGAACCGGGTATGTTTGGGAGCCGAGCGCGAGCGCAGTGCTCAAGAGTCCGGGCACCGCATTCACCAGGGTTTCTCAAAAATCGACGAAACCGTGGCGCTCTCTGCCATGTATGCCGCCAATCATTTGGAAGGCGTGGCCGCCATTGCCTGTATGACGTCGAGTGGTTTCACAGCGCTGATTGCCTCGCGCATCCACTCTGGGCTGCCCATCGTTGGCCTGGCGCATAGCGAGATTGCCCAGCGACGTATGGCGCTATACCGTGGCGTTGTCTCTCTAGCATTTGATACCAGCGAGATGAAAGCGGAAGAGCTTAATGATCGGGCGCTGGAGTTGCTGGTGACCCACGGCATAGCGGCCCCAGATGACCACGTGATTCTTACGCGCGGCGACCACATGAATGCCCATGGCGGCACGAATACCCTGAAGATTTTGGATGTAAAAGCTAAGCACCAGCGCGGCTAAGAAACGCGTTTTTAGGAAGCTAAAACAGTGTGCTGGTATAGTGGCCGAGGTAACAATGCGAACGTTGAATGAGGATCACCTGGAGATAGGCAACATGAGCCTCGGCTGGCACAAACAACCTTTGAACACTTCCAAACGAGGTGGGTATAACGATCAAACGATCGTTGAGCATATCCGTAACGCGGTACTAATGCAGCGACTGCCGCCGAATACTAAATTGCCAGAAATCACCCTGGGCGAAGTGTTCGGCGTTAGCCGCTCGGTAGTGCGCAAGGCGCTCACACGGCTGGCGGCAGAGCACGTCATCAATCAACGCCCTAATCAAGTTGCGCGCGTGCGTGCGCCCACTGTCGAAGAGACGCGGGAGACGTTTTCAGCGCGTCGGTTAATCGAGGGTGAGATAGTGGCCCTGCTGGCTGGGAAGCTTGGCACCGACACCTTGGCGACACTGAACGCGCAAGTGGAAGATGAAAAGCAGGCCTATGCCAGAAAAGACGAGCCAGCGCGCATAGAGCACTCGCTGACGATTCACCATCTGCTTGCCGAGCATGCTTCCAATCGCATTCTCGGTACCATGCTGACCGACCTGATTTTACGCACGTCTATCGTGATCGCTTTATATAAGCGGCCAACGTTGGCCTCGTGCTATTTGGAAGGCGACCATGCCACGCTAATGGTGCATTTGGCCAACGGTGATGCCGAAGGCGCCAGGCAGTGCGTGCACGACCACTTGCACAGCTTAGAAGCTCTGTTGGATCTTTCCCCAAGAGGGGCAGAGACCGACTTAAAGGCTATTTTGGGTGGCAAATTAGCGCAGGCTTAACCCCTACCTCGTCGCCACTTTTTAGCGACCTATGATTAACGACTCTCCAGGTTTGACGTTAGGCTTATTGACGCTACGCGTTAATAACTCACTGTATTTAATGAAATAACAACAAGTAAGGCACGAAATGCTCAACATTGTTAACGTATCAGCACTGGAAGTATTGGATTCTCGTGGTAACCCCACCGTCATGGCGCGGGTGAGCCTGGAAAATGGCATCGTCGGCGAGGCCTTCGCCCCTAGCGGCGCGTCTACCGGTTCAGGTGAGGCGCTGGAGTTGCGCGACGGCGATAAGGCGCGCTACTTGGGCAAGGGCGTGCTTAACGCCGTCGATGCGATTAACGGCCCCATTCGTGATTGCTTGCTAGGCGCAGATGCTGGCGATCAGCGCAGCCTAGATAACGCCATGGTGGCGCTGGATGGCACGGCTAATAAAGCGACACTGGGCGCTAACGCGATCCTAGCGGTCTCGCTGGCCGCCGCCAAGGCCGCCGCTAAAGGTAAGCAACTACCGCTCTATGCGCATATCGCGGAGCTTTATGGTCAGCCTGGGCAGTTCATGATGCCTGTGCCGATGATGAATATCTTGAATGGCGGCGAACATGCCGACAATAATGTGGATATTCAGGAATTCATGGTGCAGCCGGTGGGGGCGACGAGTTTCCGTGAAGGGCTGCGTATGGGGGCGGAGATCTTCCACACCTTGAAGCACGTGCTTTCTGCTCGCGGTTTTTCCACCTCGGTGGGCGACGAAGGCGGCTTTGCCCCTAACCTTGCGTCCAACGCCGAGGCTCTGGCAGTCATCAAGCAGGCGGTAGAAGACGCTGGCTACACCCTGGGGCGCGATGTGACCCTGGCGCTGGACTGCGCTTCTAGCGAATTCTACAAAGATGGCCAGTACGTGCTGGCAGGGGAAGGAAAGTCGTACGATGCCGCTGGTTTCATCGACTATCTTGCTCGCCTATGCGATGACTACCCCATTGTCTCTATTGAGGACGGGATGGACGAGTCTGACTGGCCCGCTTGGAAAGCACTGACGGATAAGCTGGGCGATCGTGTTCAGTTAGTGGGTGATGATCTGTTCGTGACTAACACCAAGCTGCTCCAGCACGGTATTGATGAGCAAATCGGCAATTCGATCTTGATCAAATTCAACCAGATTGGCTCGCTGAGTGAAACGCTGGATGCCATTCGCATGGCGCAGGAGGCTGGTTTTACCGCCGTGATTTCACATCGCTCTGGGGAAACCGAAGACACCACCATTGCCGACCTGGCAGTGGGCACCTGTGCCGGGCAAATTAAAACCGGCTCGCTTTGCCGTTCCGACCGAGTGGCCAAGTATAACCGCTTGCTGGTGATTGAAGCTGAGCTTGAGGGGCAGGTTACGTACCCTGGAATAAAAGCGATTAAGCGCCAGTAACGTGAAGTAGCGCTGTTTAAACGCTTACATTTGAATACTAATGTTAAAACACTAACGGCGCCTATAGGCGCCGTTAGTGTTTTTGTGCGTTATTAACGCTGTTACAGCATCTGTTACAACAACTGTTACAACAACAACCGCCGAATGTCGGTTAACGCATCCGCCAGGAAGGCGGTAAAGCGCGCCGCATCCGCACCGTTAATCGCCCGGTGATCGTAGGAGAGCGACAGCGGCATCATTAAACGCGGCTGGAAGGTGCTGCCATCCCAGACCGGCTTCATCTGCGCTTTCGACACGCCCAAAATCGCCACTTCCGGCGCATTAACAATCGGCGTAAACGCGGTGCCACCAATCGAACCCAGGCTCGAAATAGTGAAGCAGCCGCCGGTCATGTCATCACGCTTAAGTTTCTTGGTTTGTGCCTTCTTGCCTAGCTCCGCCATCTCCTTGGCAATCTCAATCAAGGATTTTT
>NZ_JAFWFN010000072.1 GCF_017515565.1 Halomonas sp. | reverse complement strand
TACTTTACCCGCGTGCTGGTGCCTATGAGCGACGTGGTGCTCGACCTGCACTCCGGTGGTCGCACGCTGGATATTTTACCGTTTGGCGCGTCCCATGTGTTGGACGACAAAAAGCAGCAACAGTCAGCCCTGGAGGGCGCCAAAGCCTTTGGTGCGCCTTACGCGATGGTGATGTTTGAGCTGGACGCTGAAAAACTCTTCGATACGGCCTGTGAACGCCAGGGCAAGGTATTTGTAGCCACCGAGCTAGGCGGTGGCGGTACCTCCACGCCGCAAAGCATTGCGATTGCCGAGCGAGGTGTGCGCAACTTTTTGATTCATTACGGCTTGGTAGCGGGTGAGGTGGAAATGCCCGAAGGCGGTCAGATGTATCTCGATATGCCCGATGCCAGCTGTTACGTGCAGAGCCAGCATTCAGGCGTACTTGAGCTGCTCGTCGCACTGGGTGATGAAGTGAAAAACGGCCAAACCATTGCCTACGTATACGACATGACCCGTAGCGGCGCTGTCCCGGTGGCCTATAAAGCGGAACGCGACGGCATTTTAATGGCCCGCCGCGCGCCTTCGTTAATCAATATGGGGGACACCCTTGCGGTGATCGCTGATGTTGTTGAACGCCTGGAGGCGTAGCTTCGGGCATGATGAAACTCGACCGTTATGATCTGAAAATACTCGACATCCTCTCCCGGGATGGGCGTATCACCAAGTCGAAACTTGCTGAGGCGATTAACCTCTCGGTAAGCCCCTGCTGGGAGCGGGTAAAACGGCTAGAAAAGGCGGGCGTGATTGAAGGCTATACGGCGCGCATCAATGCCGATGTATTAATGCCGCGCAACGCCGTATGGGTGCAGATCGAACTTAAACAGCACAACGCCGAAAGTTTTGCCCGCTTTGAAGCGTTAGTGATGCAAACCCCAGAGGTCACCGAGTGCGTGGCGGTAGGTGGTGGCGTGGATTACTTAGTCAAGTTTGAAGCTCGCACCATTGATAGCTACCAGCGCCTGATGGATAAGTGGTTAGTATCTGAGGCGGGTATCGAGCGTTACTTCACCTACATTGTAACAAAAACGGTCAAGCGCGAGCCCATTGGAATTGACGACACTGATATGCCCTAGTGTGCTATTAGCTAACTGCCGAAAAAAAACACGCAAAAACGACGTCTCACAAAAAAAGTGCAGCGATAACTCCTCGTTTTCAAAAACACTTCGTGGCCACTCTCCTTTACCCTGGTTACATCGAATCAGTTCGGCGTTAGGTCGAGCGATTCACTTTTATTTTTATAATGGTTTGTCGCCCAAGGTGGCTGCAACCTGGGGAGGTGCCCATGACCACACTATCGACCACGCTCGCAAAACGACTGGAAGATCCGCGTCTTTTCCGGCAGTACGCCTATGTAGACGGCAAGTGGACCCATGGCGAAGGTGGCCGCGAGGAAGCCGTGTATGACCCAGCGACTAACGAAGCCATTGGGCATATCCCGCTCCTGGAAGCCGAACAGATTACTGCCGCAGTGGACGCTGCAGAGGCTGCGTTTACCCACTGGCGTGCGCTGCGGGCTGATGAGCGTTGCGAGCGATTGCTCGCTTGGTACGACCTGATTCAAGCCAATCGTGAAGATCTCGCCACCATCATGACCCTAGAGCAGGGCAAGCCACTGCCCGACGCCCGTGGTGAGGTTCAATATGGCGCTAGCTTTGTGCGCTGGTTTGCCGAAGAGGGCAAGCGTACCTACGGCGAAACCATTCCTAGCCACATTCCTAACGCTTCACTTGGCACCCTTAAAGAGCCGGTGGGTATTGCCGCAATGATTACGCCGTGGAACTTCCCGCTGGCGATGATTACCCGCAAAGCGGCGGCTGCGCTTGCCGCAGGCTGCCCGGTAATTGTCAAACCCGCCAACGAGACGCCGTTTTCGGCGCTGGCGCTGGCAGAGTTGGCCGAGCGAGCGGGTATTCCAGCTGGGATTTTCAACGTGGTACTGGGCGACCCAGCGGAAGTCTCGAAAATCTTGTGTAGCGAGCCACGTATTCGTGCGCTGTCGTTCACCGGCTCCACCCGTGTAGGGCGCCTATTAATTGAGCAGAGCGCTAATACCGTCAAGCGTCTTTCTCTAGAGCTGGGTGGCAACGCGCCGTTTATCGTTGGGCCAGATATGGACCCCAAACAAGCCGCCTATGCGGCCATCGACGCCAAGTTCCAAACCGCCGGGCAGGACTGCCTTGCCGCTAACCGTATTCTGGTTCACGAATCGATTCACGATGAGTTCGTTGAGCATTTCAAGGAGCGCATGTTGGCCCTCACGGTGGGAAATGGCTTGCAGAGTGAAATTGACCTGGGCCCGCTCATTCATCGTCAGGCGGTAGAAAAAGCGGCAGCCATTGTTGATGACGCCATTTCCAAAGGTGCTACCGTGAGCGGCGGCGACCAAAGCCAAGCGCCAGGTGAAAACTACTTTATGCCGGTCATGCTGACAGGCGTGACCCCAAAAATGAAAGTATGGCGGGAAGAGAACTTCGCCCCTGTGGCAGGCATTACTGCTTACAGCACCGACGACGAAGTGATTGAAATGGCTAACGACACCGAGTACGGCCTGGCTGCCTACATCTATACCCACGATATCCGTCGTATCTGGAAACTGATGCGCGCGCTGGAGTACGGCATGGTGAGCGTCAACTCAGTGAAAATGACTGGCCCGCCGGTGCCTTTTGGCGGCGTGAAGCAATCCGGCCTTGGCCGTGAGGGCGGCGCCACCGGTATCGATGAATATCTAGAAACGAAGTATTACTGCTTGGGTGCTTTGGGCTCAGTATCGGGTAGCTAACGACGGATCGCTCAGTTAGGCCTTTCTTTGCTCACAGAGCAGTAGTTATTGCCTAAAAAAGTGCTTACTAATTAAAAATACCCTCCCCGCTGGCCGGGGAGGTTTACCGTACAGAGAGAACGTTATGAGTTTGCATCAGGATCTGGTCGAACGCGACCGCAAAGTTACTTTCCACGCCTCTACCCACCTGCGCGATTTCGCCCACGGCGATGCGCCGGGCCGCGTAATTACCGGTGGTAAAGGCATTAACATCGTGGATAAAGATGGCCGTGAGTTCATCGACGGCTTTGCGGGGCTTTACTGCGTCAATATTGGCTATGGTCGCACCGAAGTCGCTGAAGCGATCTACAAACAAGCCCTGGAACTCTCCTACTATCACACCTACGTGGGTCACTCCAACGAGCCACAAATTGAGCTTTCCGAGCGCATTCTGAAAATTGCCGGCATGAACATGTCCAAGGTCTACTACGGCATGTCCGGCTCGGACGCCAACGAAACCCAGCTCAAGATCGTGCGTTATTACAATAACGTGCTGGGCCGCCCGCAAAAGAAGAAGGTCATTTCACGCATGCGCGGCTACCACGGCTCAGGCATTGCCTCTGGCTCGCTGACCGGCCTGAAAGCATTTCACGATCATTTCGACCTGCCGATCGACACCATTCGCCATACCGAAGCGCCGCACTACTACCTGCGGGCCGCCGAACAGCACGGCATGACTGAGCTGGAATTCTCCTCCTTCTGTGCCGATAAGCTCGAAGCGATGATTCTGGATGAAGGCCCAGATACCGTGGCCGCCTTTATTGGCGAGCCGGTACTGGGTACTGGCGGTATCGTGCCGCCGCCGGAAGGCTACTGGGAGGCTATTCAAGCCGTGCTGACGAAGTACGATGTGCTGCTGATTGCCGACGAAGTAGTGTGTGGCTTTGGCCGCACCGGCTCCGATTTTGGTAGCCACCACTACAACATGAAGCCTGATTTGGTCACCATCGCCAAAGGCCTCACCAGTGCCTACCAGCCGCTTTCCGGCGTGATTGTGGGTGACAAAGTATGGAAAGTGCTTGAACAGGGCACTGGCGAATACGGCCCTATCGGTCACGGCTGGACCTACTCCGGCCACGCCCTAGGGTGTGCTGCTGGCCTTGCCAACCTGGATATCATCGAGCGCGAAAACCTCGTAGGTAACGCTGCTGAAACCGGCGCTTACTTCCAAGCTCAGCTGAAAGCCGCCTTTGAAGGCCACCCCCTACTGGGTGATGTGCGTGGTGTTGGCCTGATGGCAGCGCTGGAGTTCTCACCAGATGCCAAGCAGCGGCTGCACTTCGACCCAGCGCTGAAAGTTGGCCCCCGTGTCGCTGCGGCGGCAATGGAAGAAAATTTGATAGCCCGTGCAATGCCACAAGGCGATATCTTAGGCTTTGCGCCGCCGCTGACTATTAACCGTGGCGAAGTTGACGAGATGATTGGCCGTACCAAACGTGCAATCGACCGCATTACCGATGAGCTGGTACGCTCGGGCGATCTCAAAACCGGCGAGCAAGAAGCTGCCTTTACAGTTTAATAGGGCTTAATGCTGGTCAAACGCCGCTGTCTATCACAGCGGCGTTTTTGTTTTCCAAGCGGGCAGCTATGCTAAACGCGTGAGATAACGAGTCACAAGCACCAGGGCGGGAGTTACTATGCAACCGGTATTAGCATTTGATGTGTACGGTACGCTGATTGATACCCAGGGCGTAACGGTAGAGCTTGAAAAGCGCCTGCAAGATGCTGCAAAAGCGGGCGAGTTTGCCAAGCGCTGGCGGGAAAAACAGTTGGAATACAGCTTTCGCCGAGGACTGATGGGCGCTTACGTGCCGTTTTCCGAGTGTACTCGTGAAGCATTGATATTCACCGACCGCGCGATGCAGACGGGCCTTACCGATAACGACCAGGACCATTTAATGGCGGTGTATGCGGAGTTGCCAGCTTTCCCTGACGTGGTGCCGGCCCTAGACCAACTGCGCGATGCCGGTATTCGCTGCGTCGCGTTTTCTAACGGCACCCAAGAGGCCGTCACTAAGCTACTTGCCCGGGCAGGCGTGGAAAGCCACATGGACGCGGTGGTCAGCGTCGATGATGTAAAGCGCTTCAAGCCCGACCCTGCGGTTTACGCTTATTTACGTACCCGGCTAGAGGTCCGGCCAGAGCATACTTGGCTGATTTCCAGCAACCCCTTTGACGTGATTGGAGCCACTTATGCAGGGTTGCGCAGCGCCTGGATAAGGCGTCACGCTGACGCGCCCTTTGACCCCTGGGGCGGTGAGCCTGATATGACGGTGTCTGATTTAGAGATCTTAGCTGAACGCATTATTCGATAGGTTGTGAACCCGGTTGCTGAAGCCGCATAATGACGCACGCTTAATGAATTAGGAAATTGACCATGTCGGAAAAAGTCTACTGTATCGCCAGCTTCAAACCCAAAGCCGGTAAAGAGGAAGCTGTCTTTAAAGCGCTGCAATCATTAGAGCCGAACACCCACCGGGAAGATGCCTGCATCCACTACACCGTAACCCGGCAAATTGATAACCCTTTCGCCCAGGGCACCAGCTACCCTATTGTGTTTCATGAGATTTGGGCGAGCCGTGAAGAGTTTGAAGCACATTGCCAGCGCAAAGAGATCCAAGACTTTTTTGCTAAACACGTCGAGGCCCCTGACGG
>NZ_JAFWFN010000071.1 GCF_017515565.1 Halomonas sp. | reverse complement strand
CAGGCGTGGGATAGAAGCGGTATTGGTAGGCGCGTTCGGTTTTCATACCCTACAGATTAGGTAGATTTATGTAAGGTTGCAAGGTATAGGGCGCCCTAGCGGACGCCGCGCTATCCATCTCCACCCAATGCGGTCGCTTGGGTGGAGTATTCCGCGCCTTTCGATAAATAATCGCTTCATGTTGTTACCCACCTCCGTTTCACATGAAGTTTAATAACCATCACTCGACGAGGCTGCTCATGCCAAAATCAGCAATTTCGCTCCGACAGCAGAAAGTTAATGAGCGTGAAATCCGGGCAGCAGAGTTCTGGCAATTTGTTACAGGCCAAGCGCTACGTAATGAATCTGAGCGTTTAAAAAGCATCCACGAAGGCCTCTCACCAACGTTATTCCTAGCAGTGCGAGAGACCTTTCAGCTACAGGACAAGCAGGTTGCGGCGTTGTTAAATGTGTCCGTCTCGACGCTCCACCGCCGCAGACGTGAGGGAGAGCACCTGGACTCCGTGGCATCAGAACGTCTTGATCGGATGGCGACGGTTAGTCACCTCGCGATGAAGGTATTCGAGAGCGAGCCGGCCGCGATCTACTGGCTCTCTCATTCGAACGAAGCGCTGGGTGAACAGGCACCTATCATGCTCTGTGGTATTGATATCGAGGCAAAACAGGTTCGGCGTCTACTCCACGCTATAGAGTGTGGCGGGGCGGCGTGAAGACTGTTGTTCATTACGGCCCCAGCGGGAGTCTTAAGAACAAACCAGCTCACTTGCAACAATAGCCTTCACACTTGCCGTGCCCAAGCCGGAGACCCGAGTCAACTCTTCAATACGTCCCCACGGCCGCATCTCATTAAACCGCGCCTTCTCTTTCCGAGGGGAGGGATTGACGTAGTGCCTAGTTTGGCATTATCTTCAAATTTAGCTAACGTTCTCAGTGTGCCTAATTGGGAACACCAGCATTTTCCTAATGTGGGTACCGCCATTTCATGGCTGTTCCACTATTCTTAATCGGCTCCCATGAGAAGGTAAAAATCTTGTGGTTTGAGTCCCCAACACAAATGTGCCTATAGGATGCTGCTTGCCCTATTAGCACTATGTATTTTATGCCTTTTCTAGTGGTATTTCATCTCCTGACACTTTATCACTGCGTGCATACTGGCTAGCTATTGCCAGTCTGTGGCTGTGAAATGTTGCCAGCAGCGTCCGCTATCCTCTGATGCGCTCTTGCGCTATGGAAACACCGACGCTTAAAGAGCCTTTAACGCGTCTATCTCGATGATTCTATGAATTATTATTCATTTTCTTGTGCATTTAGCACTTGAGAATGCTTTTGCGCGCCTGCCATTTCAGTGGTGCAGGCTGACTGCCGCTACGAAAAATTACAAATCGCTCCACGCGGCTGGGGCACGAAGCAAAAAACTGCCCCTTATTAGCAATAAGCCCAAATGAAATGCGAGAGAGCGATGTACATGGATATCAATTTTCAGCCACTGAATGGCCACAGCTACACCGTCAGCGCACGAGTGGAGACACGATCAGTACAAGAACTTCTTGGCCTAGCAAACCAGAGCAGCCATATCAGCTTGGCATCTAACGGTGCACATAATGTTGTGCTGACACACCCTCCCGTACTGCTACGTCAGGAGGGCGGCGGAGAGCAGCTATTAAACAGATCCTCATTAACAGCACAGCTCAACTCGATGCAGAAGTTACCCAAACAGGGCTTTTCATTTACAGAAAATCTGGTTGTTTACATGATAGATGAAGCATCCATAAGCAACGATGGCGGCATGCTATTGATTTTTTTACTTGGTACAATTCAACAACTGCATTACAAAAAGAAAAGCGCAAATAAAGAGTTGCTATGGAAGCAGGCTGTAAGCGAGATATCACAAAACCCAGCTCTAAAGCTGTGTATAGAAAATAATCTATTTAATAGAGAAAACCTTTCTTTACGACACTATAAGATCTTGCTCAGCGCCGCAAATATTAGCGAAAGCTCACTCGCACATATGCCTGAAATTAAAAACAGGAAGAAACCAAAAAATGAAAAAATCACAGAACATGAGTATTCGCTTGAAAAAGAATCGACAAACAATAGCACGGACACTGAAAAAACAAGCGCGGTTCTTTGCCACCAAAAAAAGCCATCTAACTTTGAAAAATCATTAGGCATTATTAATAAGGCTGCTGAAAAAGCAGAAAAACAATTCTCACTCAACGTTGAGCTATAAGATGTCCAATGACCGTTTTTATCCTCATGAAATAAAACAAAAATGGGAGTCAGCCATTGTGGCTGTCCCCCTGTCAGACGATGAAAAAACACTTCTTTTCAATATTATTAACTATTCACAGCCGCCAGTCTCTCTGGTGACATTTAAAAAATCAGCTGAGCTTTACAACATCGATATTCAAAAAATCGATACTGACAACCTGATTAAAAAGTTACAAGCTTATGAAAAAATTAAAAAAAACAAGCCCAATGATGTCGGATCAAACTATTCTGTTTATTATGCCCTAACACATCCGTCCTACCTCTCCCAAAGCTCAAGCGATGTTGCCAAAAAATGTAGGCGATACTTTAGTCATCTTTTTAGCAAAGTCGACAAAAATAAACTTATAGCAAAGCCGACTTTTTACAATCATATTCTGGCAGCGCGTGATGTTATCTCTGCTGTCATAGAATCACGCATAGAAATCGTAGAAAAAAGCGAAACACTAGGTTCTGACATTATTGCCACTATTAACAGCGATATGCTTAGTGCGCAAAAAAATCGTTTGAAAGACAAGATCAAAATCTTCAGCATGTTATCTCACAAAATTCTCACGCCCGGAGAGAAACAACGAGATTACAATAGCTCAGAAAAACAAAAAACTGTTAGTAACGTGTCTAAACATGACCCTTGGCACGATGAGCGTCTCAATGTATTAGCCAAGACACTGCAGCCAAAACGTCAGCGTCTACATATCCGCAGAGAGCGCTATAAACAACATGATAGTACAGTACCTGGCCCAGCAGAGAATGCGCTATTTACAATGCGTGATATTAAGATCAAACACCCCAACGAGACAGAAGAATCAAGTGAAAACACCATAGTAAAGCGTGCCGTTTCTTCAACACTTACTCGGACAGATGACATTCAACTCGTACGTCGACGAACACAAAGCGCACCAGCGTCATCATTGCCAGCAATTACCGATCTCGCACGACTAACCGACGTTGCAATACATGCAGTTTTAGCAAAGCCGCTAGACTCTGAACTTAAATATTTCGCTGTTTTGCTCTTAACGCTCGGCCTACCACCCGAACGATTGATGCGACTGACCACAAGCGAACATTTTAATAACGTAACTGACAACCACCACGACCGACCTCACTGGTGCATTGCTGAAAGCATCTTATGCTATCGCCTACTCGATGGCCCTTCGTTAAATCGTTCAAACCCAACTAATCAGTGGGTGCAGCTCACACTACCTCCATCATTGACCGAGTTTTTTAATCGCCTCCCACTCTCAGAGCGCCCATTCCGAGGTGCCCGCAGCCAGCTCAACCGACATCTAAAACGCTATTTTCGTAACCAACCAGGCCTTCTTCCCACAGCTAATCGTCTTAGCGCTAGCAGCTGGCTTTATCGCCGGCCTCACGCCATTGATGATGTCGCTGCAACCGCACTGGCTGGACAGTTCGGCCTGGGCCTCTCTGCACCTGCCGCCTACCGACAGCTATCCCGCAAAGAGCTTCAGCACGTGTTTGATAAAACATTGCAGCAACTAGGTCTGTTTGAGCCCACATTACCTGTCGCCATGCCTGTTAACGCTAATCACTCGTCGGCAAGCGTCGGATCGGCCGTTGCGCAGCCACCCGCGTTTTTTGAGTCGATTTTTAATGATATTCGTCAACGCATGCGCAGTTCACAAGCGGAGCTTGAGGCATGGCAACCTTATAAACCGTTTCCTGCTGATGCTCTGTTACGCTTTTCACAACTGATATCAGCGCATGAGCTGCTTGGCTGGCAACTGTCAACAGGAGCCCGCCCAGTAGGTCCAAGCAGCGGGAACCGTCTTGGTCAAAAGCAGCAGTGGGTACATGACAAAAATTCAGCGCGGGGGATAGAGTCGCGCGTCATCCCTATTTTGCCGACCGTTCGCGAGAGCATTAAATCACTACATCGATGGCATTCATTGATTATTTCTGTCGCCAGCTCGGCAAACGTCGCCATAGATGATCAACGCACTGACCGATTGGACACACCCGCATGGTTATTTAAACTTCCACGCGGTCAAAAATTTGTACTACGCGACATGCACTGGTCCGACATATCGACTCTCCAGCTCTCGCAATTGCTAAATAGTCCCAGCAATGTTGCTCGGCACTCGTTTGCCAGCTATCTCCGCAACCGTATTCCAGACGCTCAAGTTGATGCGATGCTTGGGCACGCCAGACATGGGCGAATGCTGTCATCACCGCGCTCAGAAACCCCACTGGACATGCAAAATTATTCTCAACTGATCCATGCTCTGAGAGAGTGGTTAAGGGCATGTGGATATCAACCGCTTGATTGGAGTCGCATCCCATGGCATTGCTAAACGCAGAGAGGTTGCTGAGCGAGTGGAAAGAGGGCAATCACGCCCTCATCCAGGCCCCTCAAATCAACGATACAACCTTTATTCTGAACAGCGCGCTAGGTAACGCGCTTACGCGAACCAAACAGTGGAACCATAAAGATGTGGCCGCACTCATAGAGCGTTTTTTCGAGTGGCGGAAAGAGACTCAACGCCCCGTATCGAGACAACAGGCACGTGATCGTATTAATCGCGTACTGACAGCGCTTAACACCGTGCCCGGCATGCAAGGCCGTATTAATGCCGGAGCCCATCGCTGTGCATCGCCCCTCAGCCCTACGCACGACACCACGATCATTTTCTTTATCTGAGCAAATGATGGCATTAGAGCGACATTTATTACCTTGGTGCCGGAAACATCAGGACATCGACGCCTGGCTAATGCTCCTCGCCATTCGACTAATGACTCGGCTGGGCATGAGTGAGACGGTCATGCTGGGCACGCTAGCAATGCTGTCACAGCAACATATCAGCGGACGCGAACTCGCCATTCCATCGTCTCCCAATGCCCGGTGGCCGGACGATGGGCATTATCGGATCACGTTGCACGATGATGTCTGGATACCGCTTCGTGCGCTGAAGACACGTATGAAGCACAGAGGGACAACCGCGTGGTTATTTGCTGCCGGAAAAGATGCCAACAGCTTAAATTATAAAGACCGCCGAAATCAGCTACGACAAAGACTCAAAGCATCCATAAAGCAGTGCCTAACGGAACTGCGCTCACATTCTGATAGCCATGCGTGGCCTGCAATACGTCACTGGTCATCCGTTGTCTCCGCTAGCCGCTACGTTGACGTAATGCGCGGCACCCCACCGCTCTGGTCTACCCTGCTGCGTCAATACCCACTGCCCACGTGCACTCCGGTACCGCTGCTCGCCCAACACAACGAGGCGCATCAATATACACCAGGTGCCCGCATGGGGCGGTTACCAGACCGGGTATCCAAGCACTCTCAAACACCAGCACCGATTCCTGAAACGGGCTCTACAACTCGCCCAGCGGGTGTTTATAGTTTCTCTACGCAACATTTACCAATCGATTGGCAGCGTCGCGCTAAAAACCTACTGCAACAATTTTTAGCTGATACGGCCCGACTGCATCCGACCAAAGTGACCGCCAAAAAACACGTTGCACCCATGCAAGCGCTGTTAGAGCGCTACGAAAAGCGGCTCGCCCGACTGATTGGGCATCGAGGCCACTATCCCGACTGGATATTGCAATTTCTGTATCACCAGCTGCGCACCCAAGGCAATAAGCTCAGTACGGCGCGCACCCTACTGTCTCGACTGACACCGATTACGATGCTATTGCACGAAGCTGTGCTCGACCTGAGCGATTGGGATGATGATGTTGTCCTCGAACTACACATGGAGGCCCAGTCTGGCACTCAATGGTCTGCCCGCACGCGAGAAAATTTTATAAAGAGCTTTCGTCAATTTATGCAGTTCTGCCAACAATACGGCATATTAGAAGACGTCTCGCTACCGAAAAAGAAATCAGGTTCACTCGCCCCCAGCGTCCTGCGCACACGTATTCTATCGCCCGACCATATGCAGCTGCTGTGGCGTACGTTGACGCATAACGTTCCCCCAGGCGATCCCCGTCAAATGATGGGACTCGTGATTGCGCTGGGATTTTACGGTGGCCTGCGCGCCTCGGAAGTCGAAGCACTAACACTCAACTCGGTTGTTTTCAGCGCTGCGAATGAACAGGGGCATCGCAACTGTTGGGTCGAAATCCTAGGTGGCAAAACAGCGGCGGCGAGGAGACGGGTAGCATTGCATGTCATGGCTCCCCCCGCCGTCATCTACTGCATGTATGAATGGATCAATACACGCCAAGCAGAATGCTCGTCGTGGTCATTAGCGGAAACCGCACTGTTTGGCCCCCGCCACTCACCACAGGCCTATGTACGTAAATCATTAATTCAGCCCGTCATTGAATGGATGCGCTATATGCTGGGCGAAGATATTGATTTTCACGGTCTGCGCCATGCCGCTGTTTCATGGACATTGCTAAGGCTACATGCAGCTCAACATCAGACATTTCGCAATGCACTACAGCATAAACATCACTGGATGTTTCAGCCTGCGCCTTTACAAACCATGCTCGAATATTTTTGCGGGGCGGAAGGACTCGATACATTAGCGCGGGGCACGTTGCTCTTACAGGTCACCAAGTGGATAGGTCATCGTGAACCTGGCACGCTGATAGAAAACTATGCACATACGTTGGGCATCATCCACAGCGATGTGTTGGCACCCAAAAACCAAACTAACAGGCTAAAAGCCTCCAACTTTAAATAATGCGCGCCCTAGCATCCTATTTGCTAGGGCAGCTGTTATGAACATGCCCCACATTCCAATCAGGCCATGCCTCTGATCGAAGAAAAAACGCAACTACTTTACAAGTCAAAAAAGCCCTGATATTTTTACAGCGGTTGAGACATGTTGCTCAGCTGGGTTTGGCGACCCATAACTCTAGGTAAGTAAGCGTCTATCCCATGGCAATTAGTTATTATATCGCCATGATTATGGCGGTCGTGCGTGGGAGACTTTCGGGTCTGCCGGTGTCCTAGAGTTCCGGTTCGCCAACCTGCGTACGGCCGCCCCCATGTTGTTTGGCGACAGCAGAGGACGGCTCCATAAACTCTAGGAGCTTACCCATGGCACTGTGTACCATCACGTCCCCACATTATCAGCAGACGCGGTTTGTTAAATCATTTGTCGTTTGCCGTTATCTCGTCTGTTACCCCCCTCTCTGCATTTCATTACTACGTATTGCTGCTTCATATTGTCATGTTGCCGCGCTTGCACTTGTAGATAGTGCACGGGAGGTGCGCTCATGAGCGACGTGACCTCGTCTTCGCTGCCGCCTCGAAAACCGCGCCACAATAACCCCATCGGTCGGATGATTGCTGAGGCCTTGGACAGCCAGTTGCTGCATTACGCTTACACCAATACTGACTTTACCATCCCAGACGTACGCGACGCTTTGCATGCCATGCCAGAGTTCAGCGACTACGACAGAACTCGATTGCGCTACTATGTTCGCGATCGTGTGCACGCACTAGAACACCTAGGGGTTGCCACTCGCGTTGGTATGCTTGGCAAAAAGCGCACTATTTTCCGCCTCAACCTGGATACGGAAGAAGCAACCTTTAATCCCTCAACAACTAATGACAATTTACCACTTTCAGTACAGCCCAGCACAAATAACGAACTACTTACCTTTCTTGAAAAAGACCGTCAGCATCTTAATGCGTGCATGCATATCGCGATTAGCGAGGCTGAGTATTACAAAAAAATTCTCGACCAATACCCCACTGAAAAAGCGCGCATCGCTCCCCTACTTCAAGCTGCGACAGAAAAGAGCAATCAGCTAAAAGGCGAGTGGGACGCTAATCTTACATTGCGCTCTCAGCTGTCACGTCAGGAGTTGCGCTCATGACACCTGCCTCTCCTTCGCAACACATGAATAGTGCCAACGCGTCCATCCCGATGTTACGCCAATGGCAAAAAGAGTGCTTAGAGCGTGCGCTCATCCAGTTATCGACAAAAATGCCGCACTTTCTCTGTCAAGCCACGCCTGGGGCAGGGAAAATGCTGTTAGCTGCCGTGCTCGCCGAGGCGCTAATAAAACGGGGGGATATTGACTATGTGGTTTATCTTGGCCCCACGCGAGCAGTGGTAAATGACGCGCGTCATACGCTAGAAAAAGTACTCAACCGCTCGCTTGATGGTCAGCTGGGATCAATTGGCGTGACATTAACGTACCACGCACTTTCCAATCGTTTGGCTTCCCTACAACAGCTGTGCCTGAATGCGCATGTGCTCTTGATCTGGGATGAAAGCCATCATGCGTCCGCTCCCGGCGGTCAAGTACATCAAGCCAATCAATGGGGACTGGCACTTATTGCGTTAGAACGGCATGTGCGTTTTACGCTAGCGTTGTCAGGGACTCCTTGGCGGACGGATGGCAGCTGTTTGCCGTTGTTACGCTATGTTGAAGCAACCGACCTGCCTAGAGATTCGGAGGGCTCAAATCCCCCCGCGCCGTCGCAAAAGCGCTTAGTACCTGATTACGTGTATACCTTAAAAGAAGCAATTCAAGACGGCGTATGTCGCTATCCCACTATTGAACTTGTCGATAATCGCGCTATTGGGCTAACAAGGACGCATCCTAGGACTGGGCGCAAGGAGGCCCGTCAGTATACAAGCATTCCACAACTGCTCAGACATCCTGGTATTCACTATGCCACTCTTCTTCACGATGATGCCCCGCTTCAGCATTTATTAACGCTGGGCATCAATCGCTTAACCTCGCTGCGCCAACATGACCCGAAAGCAGGAGGTTTAGTGGTCGCTGCTAGCATTCAGCATGCTGAGGAGATTACACAGCGTTTAGAAGATGCGCACCAAGCGGTTTGTTTAGTCACCAGTAATGATCCAACCGCGCATAAGCAATTAGAAACCTTTCGGGACGCAGACACTGCCTGGATTGTCTCTGTTGGCATGGTCACCGAAGGGGTTAACCTGCCTCGGTTAAGAGTATGTTGTTATCTCAGTCATGTACGAACGGAACAGTTCTTTCGTCAGGTACTCGGACGCATTATTCGCCGCCAGACCCGCCATGATGAGCAATGCTATTTCTACGCACTTAATGAACCTCTCTTGCGCCGGTTTGCTCGACGACTGACTGACGACCTTCCCGATGAGTTAGCCAAGGTGGAAAGCACGGGAAACAAAAACCGACCCGCAGAAGACGCCCCTCATTGCCTTGATGCCGATGCAAATACGCTAAACACCGCACTCCCCACTGAAGAGCTCACTTCCTCCTCCGAAAAAAGTGAAGCACGTGCCACTGAGTCGAACGACATCACACTGTCTTTCCAAACCCCTCACCATAATCAAATTACTAACACTAAGGCAGACGTGGCGTTTTCTCAGGCATTTTTTGAGCGCTTGGTTGCACTGCGCCTAACGGATTGATCGAGGAAATTATGAAGCGACAACATCACCCTAACCCTCTCACTTCACAATCAAATCAATCCACTAATGGTGAGCTTAATGTCGATAATGCGGGCCTATCCCGTGAAGCTAGGCGCCTACTTTCAGAAAGCGTGTCACCCAATACCGTCCGAGCTATGCGTGCCGATCTAAAGATCTATCAGCAAGCTGGAGGCATGCTGCCTGCAACCGAGACCGATATCGCTAACTATTTATCTGCCCAGAATGCCCTCGGCAAAAAGCCAGCCACGTTGGAGCGTTATGCTAACTCGCTACATATGTGGCACCGTTATCACAACTTACCCTCACCAGTGAAAACAATCACTGTGCGTAGTGTACTCCGCGGTATAAAGAAAAGCCGAGACGCTCGCCAAGCCTCAGCGCCTGCGCTACGTCTAAAAGATCTACACGCGATGCTAGACGTCGTGGATCGCGAGACACTTCATGGGCTGCGCGACAGCGCTATATTTCTGCTTAGCTTTTACGGCGCATTTCGTCGCAGCGAAGTTGTCGCTCTCACCTACCAAGATATCGAATGGCGTCCTGAGGGGATTATAATCACGTTGCGTCACAGCAAAACTAACCGCTCGGGCAGAGTTGAAACTAAAAGTCTAATGCGCGCCGATCCAGGTGACCGGTACTGCCCAGTGAGGATGCTCAAACACTGGTTGGCGGCTTCAGGCATTACAAAAGGCGCAATATTTCGAGGCATCAGCTCAAAAGGAAAGCTCGGAGCTGGACGCATGGTAGCCCAGACACTCTACATAAGAATGGGAATGGTGCTTGAACGAGCCGGCTTAGCATCCCAAGGGTATTCACCCCACAGTTTTCGGGCAGGATTTATTACAGAGGCACATCTGCGTGGCAAAAGCGACGTACAAATTAAGCGGGTAAGCGGTCACCGTGATCAGAATACTTTTGAGCGCTACATTCGTATTGCTGATGAGTTTGAAAATAATGCAGGGGATTTTTTTTCATTGTGACACTCTCTGGCTGCGGCTACCGGGTCTACTTTTTCACCAGAAGTTCCATCGTAGTGATGCTACGCTCCTCGCTAGCGTACTGAGTGACGTGACCCGCACACGCACTATCGGCACAGCGTGGTAGACTGCTGCCAATGAGCAACTGCTGTGGTTACCTGGAGACCTCGCATGGCGACCGACCAACGTCTTAGACTGCCCATCGGGATTCAGACCTTCTCGGAGATCCGCGAGGGTGGCTACTACTATGTCGATAAGACGCCCGTCATCGAGCGCTTGGTTCGCCAGAACAAGTTTTACTTCCTATCGCGCCCCCGGCGCTTCGGCAAGAGCCTGCTGCTTGATACGCTGCGCTGCCTGTTCGAGGGCCGTCAGTCGCTGTTCGAAGGGCTGTATATTCACGATCGCTGGGACTGGCAGCAGACCCACCCGGTAATTCGCCTAAGTTTCGGCAGTGGCGTAATGCGTAACCGAGAGGAGCTGGATATCCACATCCATGAGCTGCTCGACGCCCAAGCTGAAGCGCAAGGCGTTTCTCTGCGCAATACCTCTATCGCCGGCCGCTTTCGGGAGCTGATTCAGCAAACCCACCAGCAAAATGGCCGGCGTGCCGTGGTACTAATCGACGAGTACGATAAGCCTATTCTCGACAGTATTCTGTCACACGAGCGTGCCCGAGAGCTGCGCGAGGGGCTGAAAAACCTCTATAGTGTGATCAAGGACGCTGATCCCCACCTGCACTTGGTGTTGATTACAGGGGTCTCTAAGTTCAGTAAGGTCAGCCTCTTCTCGGGGCTGAACAACCTCAACGACATTACGCTGGACGCCCTGTTCAGTACGATCTGTGGCTATACCGATGACGATATCGACACGGTATTCGCCCCAGCGTTGCCCGGGCTGGATCGCGATGCAATCCGGGTGTGGTACAACGGCTACCGTTGGGGTGGCCCCAACGTTACCTCCGTCTACAACCCTTTCGATGTACTGCTGCTACTCCAGAAACGCGAATTTGGCCCCTACTGGTTCGAGAGCGCCACGCCTACCTTTCTGGTCGACATACTCAAGCAACGCGGAGTTTTCACTCCTCAGCTTAACCAGTGGGAAACAGAGTACGAGCTACTCAGCCAGTTCGACGTAGATGATATTAGTACCGACGCCCTGCTCTTTCAGGCCGGCTACCTGACAATCAAAGATGTACAGGAACCGATGCTGGGCTACCGCCAATACATCTTGGGTTTCCCCAATCATGAGGTCGAGACCAGCTTGAACCACGCCCTGCTACCCTCGCTGGGCGTGGAGAACGGCCCACGTGAGCGCCGCACGCTGTTCAGACACTTAAAGAACCATGACCTTGCTGGCCTGGAGGCTCACCTCAAGGCCCTCTATGCCGGCTTACCCCACGACTGGTACCGCAACAACCCAATTGCGCAATACGAAGGCCACTACGCAAGCGTCTTCTACAGCCATTTTGCCGCTTTGGGCCTCACGGTCACGGTGGAGGATGCCACCCATCATGGTCGGGTGGACATGACCGTCGACTTCGGCGGCCATCTCTACTTGTTCGAGTTCAAGGTGGTGGAGCAGCTGCCAGAGGGCAAAGCGCTCGCGCAGATCAAAGCCAAGGGCTATGCCGACAAATATCGCTCAGCCGGCAAGCCGATCCATTTAATTGGGGTAGAATTCTCTCGACAGCAGCGTCAGGTCGTGGCGTTCGAGGTGGAGACGATTAGCTAGAGGTACAATCGTGGCGGTAATACGCTGCAGGGGCAACACGAGGATTCACTCCTCGCTACCGCGCTAAGTGACGTGTCCCGCGCACGCACTATCCCCGTCAAACCCACTTCCGCTTCATTGATAAGAAGATCCCGCTGGTCGACACGGTACTTCTCGGTAGAGGGGCCGAACTGACGCTCCAGGGCAAGCCGGGACTGTTCAAACAGCGACTGTTGGGTGGCCTCCCACTGCGCTTCTTTTTTTCTCCATCAACGCCAACAGCCGCGCATTTTCAGCGTCAGCAGCGGCCAGCTTGCGCTCAAGCTGGGTGACTGTCGTCGAGGAGGAAGGGGCGTTTTTCATACCACCTATTTTATCAAAAACGCCGACAAAATAGGAGAAAAAAGCTAACCAACTTGCTGAAAATCCAACGCTTTGTGCGGTTGCATAGCCTTCAGGTTATAGCCATCCAGCAGCCAGTTAAGCTCTTGACCGGTTAACGTCACAGTCTCACCATTAAGGTGCGTTGGCCATTTAAAACGCTCACGTTCCAAGCGCTTGTACC
The DNA here is from genome assembly GCF_017515565.1 of Halomonas sp. Classification (GTDB taxonomy): domain Bacteria; phylum Pseudomonadota; class Gammaproteobacteria; order Pseudomonadales; family Halomonadaceae; genus Vreelandella. The sequence continues at coordinate 8,414 of NZ_JAFWFN010000071.1, read as the reverse complement.
ACACCACAAAGCCATTACGTTCCCAGAACAGCAGCTTCACTTTATCGCGCTGGCGATTACCGAACACGAACAGCGCTTGATCAAACGGGTTCAAGGCCATGGCTTCCTGTATCAGCAGCGCCAAGCCATCGATTTGCTTACGCATATCCACGGGCTCTCGGCACAGGTACACCTTCAGATCAGTGCCTGGACGAATCATGCAACGACCTCCACCGCGACAAACCGGGCGGGACGACAACGCGGTGGCACGGGAAATCCCTGAACGAGTAACCGTTTTTCCCACGCCATCAGGCCGGCTAACGTCACGGCTTGTGCTTTGGCATACGCACTTAGCGACATCTGTAACGCGGCGGCATAAGACAGGTGGCCAAACCAAAACGCTTGAGTGGAATTGAGTTCGCGGCTCATGATGATCTCCAAAATCAAAGAGACCATCAGTGTGATCAGCCAACGTTGAGGTGGGTAGATGGGTTTTATGGCGCGCTTACGTGCCAACGGCATTACCCGCATTGGCTGTTGGGACCATGCGCGGCGCAAGTTCGTGGAAGCGTCTAAGGCGGCCAAGGTCAACGCAAAAGGCAAGAACACCACGCCAACCAAGGCCGAGGTAGGGCTTAGCCATATCAACAAACTCTACGCCATCGAACGGCAGATCAAGGGCCTCAGCGAAGCGGAACGTTACCGTGTCCGCCAGGAGCTGAGCCTCACGCGCCTTGAGGCCTTCAAGGCCTGGCTAGAGGCCAATGTCACCCGCGTCATGAAAGGCAGCCTGACGCGTCAGGCGATGGAATATACGCTAAACCAATGGGATTACCTCATCGGCTATTGCGCGCGCGGCGACCTGCACATCAGTAACGTTCTGGCAGAAAATGCTATCCGCCCGTTCGCCATTGGCCGAAGAGCGTGGCTGTTCGCGGATACCACCCGCGGAGCACACGCCAGTGCCACCTGCTACTCGCTCATCGAAACAGCCAAAGCCAATGGCTTGGAACCTGCCGCCTATATCCACCATGTGCTGGAGCGAATCGCCACCGCTGATACGCTGGAGGCACTGGAGACGCTACTGCCCTGGAACGTGAACTTGGCGCCCGTCGCAAAAAAGTGACAGAACACGGCTAGGTCAAGTGTGTCGATTTAAAGGCGCTTTCGAAGAAGCGATCAAGCCCTGCTACGCACCGAAAAGCTTCCCCACAGCACCGCCAGCAAAAACGCAAACATCATCACCCCACTATTATGAGACAGGAATACCTGCGACAGCCCGAAATCGATGTAGGCCACTGACAACAAAACGCCCGCCACCGCAAGTGAGCGCAATTCCAGGTCAGGACTGTCAAGGCGGCGGGCAAAGAACTTCATCGGAATCAGGTAGAGCGTCAGTAGAACCACCAACCCGATCAGGCCGCGCTTGGCCCAGGCATCGATGAATTCATTGTGGGCATGGCCATAAAGCGTTACCTCAGGATGAATCACACCCTGATCAGCCAGCCCCTGCATGCCCTTTTGGTAGCCATTATCCCCCCAACCAATGAGTGGTTTTTCCAAGATCAGCTGCGAAGCTCCCTTCCACATCTCGAAACGCGCGCCAACGGAGTTGGTAAGGCTCTCTCCCGAGACATAGCGCGAGACATCATCAAACGCCTCATGAACGCGCGACTGTACGCCGGTTTGCGGCAAGACATACATCAGCGAAGCCCCAGCGACTATGGCAACCAACATAGCCCCCTTTACCAGACCCGGCAGATGGCGGCCGTAGCCACGATAGAACACTAGCAGTACGAACGGGAGACCAATCCAACCACCGCGACTGCCGGAAAACAGCGATCCCAACATGCCCATCAGTCCACCGAACAAAAGCAGGGCCACCCAAGGCAACCGGCGTGGCAGCACCCAGGCCCAGCCTAATCCCGCAAAGCATAGGATGCCCAGCAGCATGCTCAGATTGCCGAACTGGATGACATGGGTGAAGCCGGTTGCACGCCACTCTCCCTCTACTAGTTTCTGCCAACCGGCCCAACCTCCGGCGCCGATAGCACCGAGCGCTAGGCCGGTCCACAGCCAAGAAAGCCGCGGCGGATAGGCCATTACCAACAGCATGGCCGGTATGGCAAACAGGAAACGGATGGGGCTATCGAGTCCACGCGTGCCCTGGCCATCCCACCAGGCTTCCAGCATGCTCACGGCGGCGTAAGCTAGCATAGCGGCGATTACCAGCCAGTCCCGACGGGTCAGGCCTAATACTGGACGCTTAATGAGTAACACAATGCTGCCTAGCAAAAGCATCACGGCCCCCACCGAGTAGCCAGAAGGCACAATCAGGGCAATAGCGCCCAGCAGTAAAACTGCAAGGCTGGTATATAGGCGCAGCGCTGATAGCGCCTCTGTCGACGGGGAAAAGGTCATGGCGGTCATGGAGCATCCAACGAGAAAACCAGTGGGCCAGAAACGAGAATGGCCAGCTCAAAAGCTGGCCATTCTAGCACCGAAATAGTCAACGTTGACCACTCGTGTATGTCATTTACCGCTCAATAAGCATTACGGTTAACAAATCCTTTGAAGATTGTCATCGCGATGATCCACAGATCCAGCCACGGTGACCAGTTATCGATGTACCACAGATCGCAGGCTACCCGTCGTTCCATCTTCTCATCAGTGTCGGTCTCGCCGCGGAGCCCGTTGACCTGCGCCCAGCCGGTGATGCCAGGATTGACCTTATGCCGCTTCATATAGGACTCGACGATGTCCTGATAGTAGTCATTATGCGACAGCGCATGCGGGCGCGGGCCCACGATCGACATACGCCCCTGCAGCACATTGTAGAATTGCGGCAACTCATCCAGGGACGTGCGCCGCAGAAAGGCCCCCAGCCGAGTAATTCGTGGGTCGCTCTTGGTGGCCTGGGTCACTGTGTCGCCGTTCTCCTGGTGTACCGCCATCGAGCGGAACTTGTAGACCTTGAAGCGCCGTCCATTGGCCCCGGTGCGATACTGCTTGAACAGTACCGGCCCAGGCGAGGTCAGCTTGATGGCAACAGCAATCAGCAAGCACACCGGCAGAATCATCAGCGAGATCAAGCTGCCCAGTATCAAATCCTCGAGCCGCTTGACGATACGCGACACGCCGTCAATGGGCGACACGCTAAGGTCGATACTCATATGCCCCGCCACTTCGCTCATTCGATGGTTGAGCAGCAGCATGCCCTGAAAATCGGGAATAAAACGCACCTCGGCAGTCTCATTACGCAGCGCATGGAAGATATCACGAAGGATCTGCCCCGATTCGAACGGCACGCAAATCCACACCTCGCTGGCCTGCGACGCCACGATGCGCTGGCGTAAGCGCTCCAGCTCCTCAATTGACAGCGTTTCCTGACGCAGACGGTAAACTCCAGCAATGCTGTAGCCGTCGGCAGGCGATTGGCGCATGCCCTCGCCGACGCTCACCAGTTGGGCACCCGGTCCGACCAGAAACACCGGCACCAGTGCCTTACCTTGACGACGTGCATAACGCAGCAGCCACTGCGCCCCTAATCGAAATCCTATCGCGCCACAAAGTGAGAACAGCAGCGTTATCCCTACCCATAGCCGCGAGAAGCGCTCTGCGGCTTGGGCAAAATAAATCAAAGACGCCGCAATCACGGCCACCAGCGACCAAACAAACATCATCCTCAGCAGGATCTTGGCCGACGATTTGACCTGCCAGCGCTGGTAGCCCCCCTGCTGGGTGTTGAGCAGCACGATCAAAAGGCCCATCACCCCCATGGCCAGCCACATTCGCTCCGGAATGGACAGATGTCCAAAGCGCACCCAGTGGGCCAGCAGGCCGGACGCGAACAGCATGATCGCATCTACCAGCGGAAGGATGATCTGCGCGGGGTAACGATCGGAAAAACGCAGTGAAGAAGAGTGTTTCATGTTCGCTCTTGACCCATTCCTTGGCTTACTCAGCATGCGGCTGCCCGGTTAGCACCTGGGAGCCCACCACCGCCAGCACCACAAAGACCACTACGCTGACTGCCATGCGCCGCATGCCGAAATACTTCCAGTGTAGCAGCAGAAACATCGCCACCAGCGGCACTGCAAAGAGCGCCCCGCGCGACGTACTAAGCAGCGAGGCCACCAATAGGCCGACCACCAACACTAAAACGACCAGGGCAAGCCTGGCTGCCAACCTGCGCTCAAACATCAAAGCCTTCCTTTATAACACCTGCAACAGCTGGTTCAAGCCTTTGGTAAACTCGGCACGCGCGGTAACCATCTGGCTCGGCGCGTCCTTCAGCCCCACCGGCCAGTTGGCCGGTGCCAACACTGCTGCTGCCAGCGACGCAGTATCGTTAAACACCGGCACCGGGTAGCGCTGGGTAATCGCCCGCGCGGTATCAATCTGGTGGTCATTACGATGCTCGCCCAAGCGCGCCTGGCGCGGCAGCAGCATGCAGGGCTTACCATGCTCCAGGCAGGCGATAATATTACCCATCCCGGCGTGAGTTACCACTAGATCGGCCGCATCGAAGAATTCTTGAAAGCGATCGGCAGTAAACAGTTCGGCGGCTTGTACATTGGAGAACTCCGTAAACGTCTCCAGCGTCGCCCCCGGCCCCGCCTGAAACACCAGCGCCCACTCAGGCTGCAGGCGAGCCACTCCTTGCACTACCTCGGCCATACGCGGGAAAGCAAACTGGGTGCCTGCGGTGAACATCACCTTCATAGCAGGCGCCCCAGGTAATGTACGCGGCTGCCGGCCAGCTCCGGCCACTGGGTCAGTACTCGGCTAGCAAAAAATCCCGCGGCACGCCCCGAGAGCGAGAGCCGCTTGCTATTGGCGATGCTATCCACCCAAACTGTCTTCTTGCCCAGCACGAAGCCGGCAAACAGCATCAGCAGCCCTGGTGCCGCACCGGTACTGAGCACGACATCGGCACCGCTGCGCCGCACGATACGCAGGGCACGGGGCAGTTGGCGCACACCGCGCCAAAGCTCGCGGATGCTGAAGTCCTCGAGGTAATAGGCTGCGCCGTGGTGCTGACCGGCATCCGTGGAGACAAATGTCAGCTCCTCAGCATCGAGCAGCGTGGCCAAACGTTTAAGCTGGACCCAATGGCCACCGAACGAGGCCACACACAGCAGCTTCATCGCTTTCTCCCATCAACTAAGTGGCCAGAGTTCAAAATCTGCTGGTATAACGCCTTCAAGGATGCAGCCACCTGCTCCAAAGTAAAGCCCTGTACTTCGAGATGTTTACGCAGGCTAGCACGCAGCGTTTCATCGTCATCGGCCACCGCCTCGAGCACCTCGGCTAGCGCCTTGCCAAGCAGGGCACCATCTGCACCTGTTACCATACGGCAACACGCCAGTCCGTCCAGAATCTGCGCCACACCGCCCACATCGCGGGCGACCACCGGCGTGCCGCAGGCCAAGGCCTCGCGCACCGAGTTGGGAGAGCCCTCGAAGTCAGACGCCAGCAAATGGGCGCTGGCCGCATTGAAATAGAGCGGCACCTCAGCGCGGGATGCCTGGTACATGACCAACGGCTCGATACGCGGGTCGTGCTGCTGTGCCTCGGCAACGGCCCGCATAAAGAGGTCATGACGCTTTTCAGGACGCACGGTATTGGCGCTAACGAACAGCACATAGCGCTTATTGACGTCCAGGCCCAGCACCGCTTTCGCCTCACGCCGGGGCTGCAGGGTAAAGTGCTGCATATTCACTCCATTGGGCAGCAGCACCGCGCCGTCACCCGCCCACCGCTCAGGCAACCGCGACTTATACACCTTCCATTTCACGTAGCGTGTCAGTAGCCAGAACACCGGCCCGCCCAGGGGAGACAGCTTACCCTTGAGATTGTGGCGACCATCGTTCATAAACGACACCATCAGCTTGCGGCGCGGTACCGCGAACATCCCAAGCAGCCCCACCAGCACATGATGGCAGTGCACGATATCGTAGTGCCGAGCATAGCGCAGCATATACCACCACGCCTTGAAATAGGCCAGCAGGCCGTCACGCTCCTTACTGATCGGCCATGCCTCTGCTCTTACCCCCTGCGCGGCCAACGAATCGATTTGCTCCTTGACGAAGATGCCCTTGACCGGCGCTTTATCACTTGGGTAGGCGTTGGTAACATGTAACACCCTCATTTGCTGCTAACCGCTTGCGTCAAAACACGCTCCCACTGGTCGATGACGGTTGTCGGACTACAGGTATTCACGACGTACTCTCTCGCTGCATCTCCCATAGCCCGCCTTTTCTCATCGCTCAACTGCGCTACCTGGTTCATCGCAGTAATGACTGTTTCTACCTCAAAGCTTTCGCAAAGCACTCCAGTATGCCAAGAGCTGATCATATCCGACACTTCACCAACGGCGGTTGCTACAGCCGGCAGCCCCGCCGCCATCGCCTCGATCAGCGCATTGGGCATCCCTTCACGTAGGGAGGTCATGATAAAAGCATCCATGCGATCCAGCTCGGCTTGAACGTTCTTTGCATGCCCAAGAAAATTGACGTAGCTGGCGATGCCGAGCTGATGGCATAACGACTCAAGTGCTTGCCTTTCAGGACCATCACCGACAATATGAAGTCTCGCGCCCGGAAACGTCTTCACGTGCTCAGCGAAGGCACGCAGCAGTAAAGAGAGATTCTTTTGCGCTTCCAAGCGACCGACATAGCCCCAGACAAGCGAGTTACTCTCAAGCCTCTGTTCTATCTTGGGGGGATTCTCGCTTCGGCCTGTGGGAGAAAAATAGATATTGGGTATCACCACCAGCTCACTGCGTGCAAAACGGCTATGTAGCCGCTTGGCCAAGCGGGTGTTGGAAACGGTTAATGCATCAAACCTGCTAGTCAGCTTCATCAACAGGTCACGCTGCCATGCCCCACAGCTGACATTACGGTGCACAGTCACCACCGGACATTCCAGCCATGGCGAAATCGTTCGAACAAGCAGGGATGAATGGAAAAGGAAGCTGACCACTACATCCGGTGACAGTGCCGCAATCTCAGCCTTCAATATTTTGGCAGAGGAAACAAAACCCTTCAGATCAAGCCTTTTGAGCGTGACCTTACCATTCAAGTGGTCGAGATATGCATCGCCACCTTTAATGACCACTAACGACACGTCATAGCCCTTATCAGCCAGGAGTGAGGCAATATAGACGATCTGCCTCTCAGCCCCACCAGCACTCAAGCTACCAATACAGAAACAGACCGATCTCATTTACAACACTTCATTGATGACTCGCTCCCACTCGCTGAAGATTTTATCTTCTGCAAAATCTACTCTGACATCCACCGCTGAAGTAGAGAGCCTCTCCCTCAAACTCTTATTCTCTATAATTGACAGCATCGCACCCGCAAGTTTATCACTTCTCTCATTTTCAACCAGTAAACCGTTTTCGCCATGACGTATAATATCTCTTGGCCCAGTATCGCAGTCGAATGCCACCGAAGGGCACCCTGCCGCCATCGCTTCTAACAACACATTCGGAAAGCCTTCATAACGGGAACTAAGCACGAACATATCCGCCCGCTCGTACCAATCGCCAACATTACCAATACGTCCAGGCCAGATAATATTTTGAGATATTCCTAAGCGACTAGCTAAAGCTAATAAGGCATTAACGTCGTCATTATCAGTATAAGTAATATCCAATCCGATAATAGCTAGCTTCCAGTCGCAGGGTCGGTCAGTAACTAAGGCAAAAGCTTCTAGTAAAAGATCGAAGCCTTTCTGGTAGGGCTTAGTGCCGATGGCAAGAATTAATTTAGTATTAACATCTACCAATGATTGAGGAGAAATAATAGGTGAAAAGTTTGCTAGTGGCCAAGATACAGCATTGGGTATGATAAAAGTATTATGAGCACCGGTATTCTTTTTTAACCAAGCGGCCGTCTTTATTGATTGTACAATGTGAGCATCGGCAAAGAGATAAAAAACCCTACGAAGAAGACCCCATGGTTTGATGGCAGGCTTTCTTCCGGGATAGTTTCTTTCTGCAGTAATTGAGTGTGTGGACAGTCCGAAACAGGAGACAATAGAGAGTACCGAACACATCGTCATCATCCCTATTACAACATCGGCTTTCTCTAGGTTAATTATTTTTCTAAGGGACCGCACACGCTTTATGTTATAAAAAAATTTTCCGATCCCTCGATTCGTTTTTGTAAGATTTAAACTATAACGTTTTACACGTCCAGAGAGGTGATAAAAGTCACGATGCTCCGAATGCACCGTAACAATCGCAACACTATGGCCTTGAGCGATTAAATATTCAGAGAGAAAAACAGATACTCTTTCGGCACCGCCGCTAGTAAGAGAATCAACAAAAATTATTATCTTCATGGATATCCTGGAGAACACCTCAAAGAAGTTGCACTAAATCACCTGTAGCATCATTGGTTGAAAACCCTCGCTTTTGATAT
>NZ_JAFWFN010000070.1 GCF_017515565.1 Halomonas sp. | reverse complement strand
GGTAGGGTTGAGCTTTCCAGGAAAATGCGCATGCATACTAATAAACTGTTAGATTTTAGGAGTACATATTGAAAGATCGAGTTTTAAATCTGCTAAAAAAGCTAAAGAAAGAAGTTCCTGGAAATACTTTCACAGGAACAGGAATAGTGATTTATGAGTCACTTGATGAGTTACCTCTGTTCTTAATGAGCGAAAATTCAAAAGTTGAAGGTAACGCTGATGTGTACTCAACTATTTTAGAAAGCAGCTTAGCGACGAATCCAAACCATGACGGTTTTAACATGGTTAATAATGAGTTTAAAATCACACATAGAAATGTGTATTTTGCTCCACCAATAAATCGCGAAGCGTTTTTTGATAGTAGCAATGGGTACGGAACAAGGTATGTGGCAGCCTTAATGGGTTCAACCATTTCTGGTGTATTACTAACCGCAGTGGTGAGCAACTCATACGGGATAGTTGTTTTCGAAAATGGAAAAGTTATCTGGGAAAGCAAGCAGTGATTAATTTGTTCTCGATAACAAAGCTATTGATAGCATTTGCATTGATCTATTTTTTAATAATAACTGGGTTGATCTATATTTTACCGAAAGTCGGTATCACTGAACTTAGTGACACACGGGTGGCTTTTTCTTTAGGTAGTGCTTTTGAACTTCTGCTGGTCTATTTATTTGCTTCTGGATGGAGAAAGCTCTGGGCGTGGTTCCCATCTTTGAATAGTTTTTTGTTTCCTGATTTAAATGGAGAATGGGAAGCAAAAATATATTGGAATTGGGATGGGAAAAGTGGTTGTAAAAATGGAACGGTTTTTATTAAACAATCTTTTATAAAGCTTAGTGTCGACTTGGTTACTGATGAGTCAGAGTCAAAAACTTTGATGGTGAAACCGTTCAAAAATCCAGAGTCTGATCAAGCAGCTTTTTATTACATGTATCACTCAGAGTCAAAAGCAACTAGCTACGAGAGCAAGAAGGATCATAAGGGTGCAGCAATTCTTCATCTTAGCCATGAAGATAGTAATCAGATGTCAGGTAACTATTTTACTGACAGAGAAACCTTTGGTCATTATGTATTTACGAGAAAAATCTAACAAGTAATTCCAGCAGACGCCTACGGCGCAGCTGAATTAGGCGTTATGCATACTAAAGGAGTGCCGAGTGAATAAAGAAACATGGCAGCAGCTTCTATCACTGGAAAGCCGTGACGTTACAAGCAAATGGTTTGGCGAAATTCACTTTCGAGAGTTAAATGCTCGGCGGGCTAAGGAAATTAATTCGGCAGCAAAACAGGCGCGTGAGTATTTCCGCAACGCTGCAAATTCAAATTACTCAGTTCGACCACTGCTAACATTTTACGGCGTGGCATCTTTAAGTCGTGCGTTGCTGCTTCTACTAAAGAAGAGTGGTGGAGAAGAAAGCCTAACCGGTAGTCACGGGCTAGAGACCGTAGCTTGGGTCGACTCGATGTCTGGTGATGTTGCGAAGGGTCTAAAGAACCTAGGAAGCCTGAAGGTTCGAATCTGCAGAGGATTGTTTGCTGATTTTATTACTCAAACTGAAAATAGACTCTCGGTGCACGTAAATTCTTCTGCTGTTGATTGGCATGTTTGTTACGACATTCCTGAGTTAGGCAAAGAGCTTAGAGTCAAAGAAATTCTTTCTAGGTTGCCGGATTTGCGGAGGGATTTTGAGGTCATCTCAAAAAGCTATAAGTATTCTGATATTAGTGAAATGACCTACTCAGATGACAATGGGTTTCGAGCAAAGGTAAGAAAAGAGCCGTTTAATCCAATGAGAAGTCATTTTGAGCAAGCGGGTTACAATTTAACCGACGAGAATGAGATGGTAGTTATAACCGCTGATAGCGCTACGTTCGCTAAGAATTTGCCCTTATTTGTTCATTCATATATTCATAAAACTTTTGGCACTATTCCATCGCTTCATATCTCAGAGCCTTTCTCTGGAAATTCACACTATTCACAGTTGTGCATCACCTATATGACTTCATATATTTTGGGCATGTTGGTTAGGTATTATCCAACGCACTGGATGGCCCTTTCCTCAGGAGATAAAGGTGATGAGTGGTGGCCGTTGATAAACCGATCACAGCAATATGTAGAACATGCCTTTCCAGAACTAATCATTGAACTTATAAATGATATTCTTAAAAAGTCCAAAGAAAGTCAGGGCAGTCAACCAAATGCATAACAAGTTGCTGCACACGGAAAAATTACTCGCTGCGCTCCTAATTTTCCGGTGAGCAAGGCGTTATACAGAACCATCGGAGATATGAATGTTTGGAGAAATTGGCTTTTCGCCATGGGTAAATTGGGAGAGTAGAACCGAGGTCATTGGGAGAAAGCAGCCCGGAGTCTACTTCATCGCTCGCAGCAAAAAAGAGCCGGAGGACTTCCGGGTCAACAATGGCAGTATTATCTACATAGGTGAAACAACCAGCCAAACACTTGGGGATCGTCTTAGGCAATTCAACACGTCAGCGTTTAACATGAAGCCAGGACATTCAGGCGGCAACACCTTCAGAGCAACGATGTCTCATGACACTGATGCATCTATGCTATGGGTATCCGCTTGCCCTGTAGAGATGGGCGAAGTCTACACATCAGCTTACATTAAGTATTTGGAACGTCGGCTCATTTGGGAATACGTTTGCACTTACGGGTGTCTTCCGCCGTGCAACACTCAGTAGGCTTTCGGTACCACTACAAAGCCGCGCGTTGAGGCTGTAGAAAAAACTCTTTGGCCGCTAAGTTTGGCAGGATCGAGAAAAAATAGATGAGGAGTGGTCAGCATGCTGCGCTTCAAGCCTTATAACCACGATCAAAACGTATTGTGTTGATTAACCACCAATATCAGCTTCAGCCAGGAAGTTTTGAGCAGGCAATGCACTACCAAATCCACAAAATCTATACTAGCCGTGTTTTCTTCCTGGGCGATGTGCTTACAGCGGCACAATCTCACGCATGTTTCGCATACTCATGCGCCACTACAAGAATGGCTCAGATGAAAGTCCAGGCCAATATTCTCGTCACCTTATTTCCCTGTTTCATCTCTATTTCCCGGCAATCAACGGCACCGAGCTTACGAATCAACTTCTTAGCAGGCTTCACATTGTCGGTTTTTGAAACCAAGCTGCTAAACCAGAGGCATTGAGTTGAATACACGTGGCTTTCTCTTATTAGCTTTTTAAGAAACAGCTGTTCGCCGCCCTTACACCATAGCTCGGCTCCCCGCCCGCCAAAATTCAGAGTGGGGGATTTAGTGTTTGCTTTTTGTTCACCGCGACTACGCGCAAGGTTATTGAGTTTAAGCTGGCTACCTTTAAGTGCTTCATCGAGTGAGGCATGGAAGGGTGGATTGCATACGCTGACGTCAAAGAACTCCCCAGCTTGAATGATCCCTTCAAAAATGTGGTTTTTATCGTGCTGGGTGCGCAGCGTGAAGCGATCTTTGAGTGGGGGGTTGTTGGTGATAATCGTGGCCACGTTCTCAAGCGACTGAGTGTTGATGTCACTACCCACACACTGCCAGCCGTAAATTTGGCAGGCCAGTAGCGGGTAAATGCCATTTGCTCCAGTCCCTATATCGAGCAGCTTGACGCTGGGCTGTTCATGCCCAAACCCAATTAAGTCCGCCATGTAATGGATATAGTCGGCTCTGCCTGGGATGGGAGGGCAAAGCGCGCCCTCTGGAATATCCCAATCGACAATATTGTAGTATCGGTTTAATAACGCGGCGTTGAGTGTTTTTACGGCCAAAGGGTCTGCGAAATCGATAGAAAGTCGGCCATGAGCGTTCGGCTTCACATGGGGAGCTAGTGCTGGATGGCTTTTTACGAGCGCAGGGAAGTCATAGCCTTGGTTGTGTAGGTTCTTCGGGTGCAGGCTTTTATGAACAGGTCTAGCTCGGCTTTCTTCACTTCGATGGAGGGTATTCACAGTAATAGGCCTGAGGCTTGGCGTTCAAGAGTCGAGTGGGTTTGGCTTAGCCCGTGAGTATAACCTTAATGGCTGTGTTGAGCTTACTCGGTAGTTCGGGGGTAGCGAGAAGCCTCTGGTTATATGTGTATTGCCTAACAAATTACGGAAGGCGTACGCGTGAGACGCGCCGCTTCGTTTGGGCGTTATTTTCAAGGTGAACCTGATGATCACAGGCATACATTAATGTATATCCAAGCATGCCGTGCACACACCTTTCACGCCGCTGTTTTTTACCAGCATGATTAATATGCGCTGAATAAAGTCTACTAGGATCCATTCATGAAGAAGCTGATTTTAATACTTATGATAACGCTGTTTTCTGCTGCCTGTTTTGCCAGTGAGCAGCGGGCAATCGAAACCGCTAAGGCATGGCTTGATATCGTTGATTCAGGCAATTACGAAGAAAGCTGGAGCCAGGCAGCGCCGTTTTTTCAAAGCCAATTAACCAGTGACCAGTGGGTGCAGGCAGTAGATAGTGTTCGCTCTCCATTAGGTGATGCACTCTCGCGGGAGGTCAAAAATGCAGCAGAGCACTCAACACTACCCAATGCACCTGATGGGGAATATGTTGTTATGACCTTAGATAGTTCATTTGAAAACAGCGAATCGGTTGTAGAGGCAGTAGCGGTTATTAAATTGAGTGGCGAGTGGCAGGTAGTAGGCTACTTTATTAACTGATGCACTGAGCGTCACGTTAAGTAGTTGACTTTTATCGTGTTATTTGAAACGGCTCGCGTTTTTTTGTGCTGTTCACTCGCGGCTGCCTCGCTATTCGTTCCTTACAGTTGCGTTACCGTGCGCTGATTAGGGAACGGCGTAGGGGTTACCCATTTTACTAGCGTTTATCAAACATGAGAGTAACTATGACGAAATCTGAAAAACTCCAGCCCAATACCTTATTTATCGAAGTTACTGGCTCTGGGCTACCAGAAGTAGATGGCCTTTATGTGCCTTCCGAAGCGCCCCCCACTAAATCCGATGCAGGTGTTATGTCTAAGCCCGGTTATTGGAACGGCAAAATGGCCTGGGATCGCGCCGATGGGAAAGCAGCAAGGAGCCCTGCTATTTCCTACTCTATAGGTTTTAACGCTTGGCGCATCTGCCGCCTGGACGGGCACCTTGCTTACGAAATTAGTTGCGACGATGCGTTGCCGCCCACGGATCGCCAATGGAACGTTTACAAAATGGGTGTCGCGCCCGCACCCAACGTTGTAATCCATCACTCTGATCCGAGATAAATTTGCAGCTCATCTTATGCTGTCGACGCTATAAACCCTTCGGTCAGGCGGCTAAAGATGGCGTCATATTTAAGCCTGTTGAGGGTGCTTGCGTATGTCGTTGTGCTTTAGAGAGACACGTTGTGACGATGTGAACCAGCTTTTCTATGTGCGCAGTAAAACCCGTGAAAATCCCATTTCTAAAGCGAGATTGGCTGAATTAGGCATTACCCATGCCAGTAGCGTCGAAGGGTTTGAGTCGGGCGACCTGTATGGGTGGGTATGTGTTAACCATGAGAAGGTAGTTGGTTTCTGTACTGGCCAGATCTCCACGGGTGAGGTATTGGTCTTGGCAGTGTTACCTGCTTTTGAAGGTCAAGGGGTAGGCAAGCAGCTACTCAGCAAGGTGGTTGATAAGCTGCTCCAGAGTGGCAGAACCTCTGTTTGGCTGGCTGCTGATCGTAATTCTGCTGTTCGTGCTCATGGCTTTTACCGTCGATTGGGCTGGGAGCCTACCGGTCAAGTGTTAGAGAATGGTGATGAAATCCTAGAGTATCGATTCCGATGATAGCCGAAAGATCAGAATCCTTTTGATGAGCATGGGGGAGGGCAGTGGAGATAGGGCGCGTCGCCGCCATGGAGTCTGCTTCGTATAGTTTCTAGGTCATGTAAGTGTCGGCGAGCGGTGGTCTCCCTGCGTGTTTTCCAACTGCTCAATCATTTTTCTCGCGGCATTAGAAAGCGTGCGGTTGGTATGCACTAAATATCCCAACGGGCGGTGGATGGGGGCGGTATCTACGTTTAACTCTACTAGCTCACTGTCGATCATGTTTTCGGGCAGCAGGCTCCAACCGAGGCCGACGCTGCACATCATTTTCAGTGTTTCCAGGTAGTTGGTCGACATGCTCACGGGCAGAGTTAGGCCTGCCTCAATAAAGCGCTGACCAATCAGTGTGCGGGTAAAGGTTTTGGCCCCCGGCATCACGCAGTTGAATTTACATAGCTCCGTTAGGCTAAGTGGGCCGGGGCTTTGGCGAGCGCGCGCTGCTAGCGGGTGGTCGGTGGCGCACACGAAGCAAAGCCGGTCGCGCCATAGCTCCACCACATGTAACTGCTCAACCGGGTGAGGGGCGAGGGTGACGATCGCGATTTCCAGGGTGCCATCAACAACGCCTTGGTAAGCCAGTTCGGAATCCAGAAAGCGTAAGTCTAGGGCTACCTCCGGGTGGCGTTGGGTGTACTGCTTTAACAGCGGCGGCAGCCGGTGTAGGCCGATATGGTGGCTAGTGGCCAAGGTTAACTTTCCGCCCACTTGGCCAGAAAGATTAGCCAGCGCACGGCGGCTATCTTCTACGGTGAAAAGAATGTGCTGGGCTTTAGGCAGCAGCACGCTACCCGCTTCGGTTAGCGCAATGCGCCGCCCAATCCGGTCGAATAGCCGCGTACCTAACAACTCCTCTAATGTGGCAATGCGCTTGCTCACCGCTGGCTGGGTTAGATGCAGCTGCTCCGCTGCACGGGAGAAACTTTGGGCTTCGGCAACAGCCAGAAACGCTTGCAAGCTTTGGGTATCCACGCACGACTCCTCGAATAAGTATTCCAGTTTGGAATCTAAAGTATGAATAACATGAATTGCTTTTATGCGCGAGTCGCGTGACACTTACTGCATAAGCAATTCAAGCAGCCCATAGAGGCTGCCATACCGAACTAGCAGGGCACTGCCCAGGAGAGCCACATGTCAGGTCAAACCCTTTACGACAAACTCTGGAACCAGCACTTGGTGAAACAGCGTGACGACGGCACCGCGCTTATTTACATCGACCGCCAGCTGCTTCACGAAGTGACCTCGCCCCAGGCGTTTGAAGGCCTGCGTTTGGCTAACCGTAAACCCTGGCGTTTGGATGCCAACCTGGCAACGCCTGACCATAACGTGCCTACCACTACTAAGGAGCGCGCCGAAGGCAACAGCGGTATTAAAGACCCAGTGTCGTTAATTCAGGTGCAAACCTTAGACGACAACTGCCTTGAGTACGGTATCGAAGAGTTTAAAATCAACGACCCACGCCAAGGCATTGTGCACGTGGTAGGCCCCGAGCAGGGCGCCACCTTGCCGGGCATGACCGTGGTATGTGGCGATTCCCACACCGCTACCCACGGCGCGTTTGGGGCTTTGGCCCACGGTATCGGCACCTCCGAAGTTGAGCACGTTATGGCGACCCAGTGCTTGCTGGCGCAGAAAATGAAGAACATGCAGGTGCGTGTTGAAGGCGAGCTTGGCCTGGGCGTGACAGCAAAAGATGTGGTGCTGGCGATTATCGGCAAGATTGGTACCGCTGGCGGTACGGGCTACGCCATTGAGTTTGCGGGCAGCGCTATCGCGTCGCTCTCTATGGAAGGCCGCATGACCGTATGCAACATGGCCATTGAAGCCGGTGCACGCGTGGGGTTGATCGCCGTTGACGATACGACGATTAACTACCTAGCCGAGCGCCCCTTTGCGCCCACCGCAGCGCAGTGGGAGGCCGCCGTGGCAGATTGGCGTTCGCTGGTGTCGGATGACGATGCCCAGTTCGATAAAGTGGTCACCTTGAGCGCAGAAGAGATTGAGCCGCAAGTAAGCTGGGGCACCAGCCCTGAAATGGTCACCGGTATTTCTGGCCAAGTGCCCGACCCGCAGGCCGCGCTGGATGAAACTGTGCAGCGCAGCCACACCCGTGCGCTTGAGTACATGGGCCTGCAGGCGAACCAGAAAATTACCGATATTAAGCTGGATAAAGTGTTTATCGGCTCTTGCACGAACTCGCGCATCGAAGATCTGCGCGAAGCCGCTAAGGTAGCTAAAGGCAACAAAGTAGCGGATTCCATCAAGCTGGCCATGGTCGTGCCGGGCTCTGGCTTGGTGAAGCGCCAAGCAGAGGCGGAAGGGCTGGATAAGATATTTACCGATGCAGGCTTTGAGTGGCGCGAGCCGGGTTGCTCCATGTGTTTGGCCATGAACGCCGATAAATTGGGCGCGGGCGAACACTGCGCCTCTACCTCCAATCGTAACTTTGAAGGTCGCCAGGGCTATGGCGGTCGCACCCACTTGGTTAGCCCTGCCATGGCCGCGGCAGCGGCAATTGCCGGCCACTTTGTTGATGTGCGCACTTTACCTGCTAACGATGCTACCCACGCCCAGGAGGCCTAAGCCATGAAAAAGTTTGAACGTTTTGAAGGGGTGGTGGCGCCGCTGGATCGTGCCAACGTCGATACTGACCTGATCATCCCGAAGCAGTTTTTGAAATCCATTAAGCGTACCGGCTTTGGCGTTAACCTGTTTGATGAGCTGCGCTATTTAGATGAAGGCCAGCCAGGACAGGATTGCTCCCAGCGCCCGCTGAACCCTGATTTTGTATTGAACCTGCCCCGCTACCAGGGCGCTGAAGTGCTGATCGCAGGGCGCAACTTTGGCTGCGGTAGCTCCCGGGAGCACGCCCCCTGGGCGCTGGAAGATTTTGGTTTTAAGGTGGTGATTGCCCCCAGCTTTGCAGACATCTTCTACAACAATGCGTTTAAAAACGGCATTTTGCTGGTCACCTTGGCTGAAGAGGAAGTCGACCGCCTGTTTGCTGAAGTAGAAGCCAACGAAGGCTACCAGTTGGACGTGGATTTAGAGCACCAGCGCGTGATTACCCCCAGCGGCGAAATCCTTGAGTTTGAAGTGGATGAGTTCCGCAAACACTGCTTGCTGAACGGCCTGGATGATATCGGCATCACGCTGCAAGACGAAGACGCTATTCGCAGCTTCGAAGAGAAGCACCGTCAGCAGCGCCCGTGGCTGTTTCGTCAGCCTGCGTAAGGTTTGTTGCCCCCGTTTTAGTTAAGGAATACGCATGACTCATAAAGTATTACTGCTGCCAGGCGACGGTATCGGCCCTGAAATTGCTGCTCAGGCGGCGCGTTTATTAAAAGCCTGCCAAGAAGCGGGTTTGGATATTGACGTTGAGGAAGGTCTTGTCGGTGGTGCTGCTTACGACGTTCACGGCGAGCCGCTACCGGCGGAAACGCTTGAGAAAGCCAAAGCTGCCAGCGCCATTCTGTTAGGTGCGGTGGGTGGCCCCAAATGGGACAAGCTCGAAGACCTTACCAAGCGCCCCGAAAAAGGCTTGCTGGGTCTGCGTAAGAACCTGGGTCTGTTTGGCAACTTGCGCCCGGCAATGCTTTACCCGCAGCTGGCCAGTGCTTCTAGCTTGAAACCCGAGCTAGTGGCCGGGCTGGATATCATGATCGTCCGTGAGTTAACCGGCGGCATCTACTTCGGCCAGCCCCGTGGTATTGAAGTGCGCAACGGCGAACGGGTGGGGTTTAACACGTATATTTACTCCGAAAGCGAAATTGAGCGCATCGGCCGCGTGGCGTTTGAAATGGCCCAGAAGCGGGGCAAAAAGCTCTGCTCGGTAGACAAAGCCAACGTGTTGGAAGTGACGATTTTGTGGCGTGAAGTAATGGAGCGCCTGGCGCCGGAGTACCCGGATGTGGAGCTTTCCCACATGTACGTGGATAACGCTGCCATGCAATTGGTGCGCGCGCCGAAACAGTTTGATGTGATGGTGACCGGCAACATGTTTGGCGATATTCTTTCCGATGCCGCCGCGATGCTCACCGGCTCTATCGGTATGCTGCCTTCCGCCTCATTAAACGAGAGCGGGCAGGGCATGTACGAGCCCTGCCACGGCAGTGCCCCGGATATCGCTGGGCAAAACGTTGCTAACCCGCTGGCAATGATGCTTTCGGTGGCGATGATGCTGCGCTACTCGCTGAATGAAACAGCTATGGCCGAGCGCATTGAAGCTGCCGTTGGCAGTGTGCTGGATGATGGCCTGCGTACTGCCGATATCGCATCAGAAGGCACTCGTCGCGTTTCTACCGTAGAAATGGGCGATGCAGTGCTCGCAGCCTTTGCCAAGCAGTAACGTATCAAGTGAGCCTGCTCGCTAGCTAATTCCAAATAGCGTTTGTTGTAGAACAGTGCCGGTCGGCCACCCCTGGGGGTGGCCGACGTCGTGTCTAATATTTGTGTATAATACTTACCTCATTCTTAGCTGGAGGACTTCACATGTTGAAAGTCGGTTTCGTGGGATGGCGCGGTATGGTTGGCTCTGTGCTGATGCAGCGCATGCAGGAAGATGGTGATTTTAAAGGCATTGAGCCGATTTTCTTCACCACTTCCCAAGTCGGCCAACCGGGTCCCGACATCGGCGTGGACGTGCCTCCCCTCAAAGATGCGTTCGATATTGAAGCGCTAAAAGCCCTTGATGTAGTAGTTACCTGTCAAGGCGGCGATTACACCAAGCCGGTTTACAAAGACCTGCGTGAAGCGGGCTGGAAAGGCTACTGGATTGATGCCGCCAGCACCCTGCGCATGGAAGATGAAGCCACCATCGTACTGGACCCGGTAAACCGCCATGTGATTGATGCTCAGCTAGCCAAAGGCGCGAAAACCTTCGTGGGCGGCAACTGTACCGTAAGCTTAATGCTGATGGGCTTGGGTGGGTTGTTTGAAGCCGATATGGTTGAGTGGATGACCTCCATGACCTACCAAGCGGCGTCTGGCTCCGGTGCCAAACACATGCGCGAGCTGCTGAACCAAATGGGCCAGCTGCGTGATAGCGTCGGTGAAGAGCTAAAAGACACCTCTAGCGCGATCCTCGACATTGACCGCAAAGTGACTGCCGCCATGCGTGGCAACGACTTCCCCACCGATAACTTCGCAGCGCCCTTGGCAGGCAGCCTGCTGCCGTGGATCGATACCAAACTCGATAACGGCCAAAGCCGTGAAGAGTGGAAGGGTAGCGTCGAGACCAACAAAATTCTCGGGCTACAAAACAACCCTATCCCTATCGATGGTCTCTGTGTGCGTATTGGTGCCATGCGCTCTCATAGCCAGGCATTCACCATCAAGTTAAAGCAGGATGTACCGCTTGATGAGATTGAAGACCGCATTGCCAAGCATAATGAGTGGGTCAAGCTGATCCCCAACGATAAAGATGCCACTATTGCGGGTCTAACGCCTGCTGCCGCAACGGGCACGCTGCAAATTCCGGTAGGGCGCCTGCGTAAGCTGAATATGGGCGGCGAATACCTCTCTGCATTCAGCGTGGGCGACCAGCTGCTATGGGGTGCCGCCGAGCCGCTTAAGCGTATGCTGAAGATTCTGCGCGAGCAGTAACAGCCGTTACGCGCGTGCTGTCGCTATAGCATCAATATCATAGCGTCAACGTAGTTCCCGATGGGAAGCTGTTCGCAGCTTCCCATCTTTTTTGCCGTTGTTAAGTAGAAAACTCATGCTCGTTTGGCATTCTAAAGTATGCGCCAGAGCGGTAAGTTATGATAAAAAGAACCCAAACATAATGATGAGCGCGCTCAGTTAGATGTCGTCATATCGCTGAGGTGCGCAGGCAGCAGGGGCTTGAATGAAACAGACGCACGCATGGTTATTGTGGCTACCGCTCAGTGCCGTTAGTTCCTTGGCGCTGGCCGTCGGCTTAGGCCCGGCGTCGGTGAACTCGCCGCTAGATGCACCACTTAACGCCACCGTGCCAGTTTTAGACGCTAACCAATACGCACTAGAGGATTTGCGTGTTGCAGTGGCGGATGAAGCTGCCTTTACAGCGCTAGGGTTAGAGTGGACACCGCTGGCCTCCAGCCTGCGCGCCCAAGTGCGCGAGCAGCCTGATGGCCGTCAGGTGGTGCTTAGTTCCTCGCAAGCAGTCGATGAACCCTGGCTTGATGTGCTGTTAACGGTTTCTTCCCCGGAGGGTGAAACCAGCCAGGCCTTTACGCTGCTGTTTGACCCGCCCGACATGCTCAACGCGAGTAGACTTAGCGCATCTCCCAGTGAGCAGCAGGCGGCGAATGCGGCGGAGCCTCGCAGTCAGCCCCAATCAACTGCTGTTCCAGCGTCGCAAAACGCGTCAAGTGATAGTGCCCCCAGGGCTAATAACATCGCCTACGTGGCGAGCGGCGATTCACTTTGGGGCATCGCCGAACGGGTGAAGCCTGCCAGTGCCAGTGTGCAGCAGATGATGGTGGCGCTGGTTGATGCCAACCCAGAAGTTTTCTCCTCCGGCAATATTGACAACATGCGGGTTGGGCAAACGCTGGCGGTGCCCAGTCGTGAACAGATAATGGCCCGTACTCCAGGGGAAGCAGCGCAGACGCTACAAACCATGCGACGCGCAACCGAGCGTGCTGATGCTTCAAGTACTGCTAGCCAGCCGTCTGCAGAAGCAGCAGGTGAAGAGCCTGCCAATAGCCCAGGTACGAGCGAGACAGCTGCCGCTTCTGAAACGGTCGCGCAGGCGGATGCTGAGCAAGGCGTTGTGGAAGCGTCTAATCAAGAGGGAAGCCAGGAGGACGAGCTGGCTGGCCTCACCTTAAATGATGTAGTGGAACAGCTGCGAGAAAGCCAAGCCATGCTTCAGTTAGTGCTTGAAGAGCGTGAACAGCTGCGCGCCGAGCTTGCTGAGCTGCGCCAGGAGGTGGCTGCGCTGACGGAAGCGCTTAACGCCTCCCAGCGGGAAGCCCAAGCAGTTGCGGCGCTTGCCGTCACCGCTTCAGAGGTGAGTGGTGAGCCAGCTCTCGGCGCTTCTAATGCCCGTAGCGTTGCTGACAACCGCGGCTTTATAGAGCGTATCACTGACTACCAGTGGCCTATTGCCAGCGTTGCATTGGCGCTGCTGTTAGCGGGGCTTGTATGGTCACGCAAGCGCCGCGAGCGTCAGTGGGAAGAAGCACCGCTAAGTACGGCGCCGAGTACCGTTACACCGCCTACAGCATCCGCAGGGCGCGCAGAGCCTCGCATGGCGGAGGCTCAATATACAGGTACCCACAGCACAGAATCTCGCAATCCAGAAACCCATGCAGCCGAGCCTTTTAGTGCCGAACCGAGCGCCGCAGAGCCAAGTCTACGAACGTCAACGCTTAATGAGGCGCCAGTGGTTAAGCCCGGTACTGCTAAGCCAGCAGAACCCGCCAGCGTAGATAATGAGGCTCCAGAAGAAATATCTTTTGAGGAGAACCCGCGTACTAGCAGCGCTGAGGACGACGAAGCGCTCAATGCGGCGTTCCTCGATGATCCCCAGCCAGTCGATGAGTCAGACGTTGAACCTGTCGAACAGTATGTTGATGAACCCATCGAAGTGCCGAGCGAGGAGCTCGAGAAAGAGCTAGAAGAAACGCTAGCAGTTGCCAGCCCACCGCCCGCAGCGCAACCCGTAGCGCAAGAAGAGGATCGGCGCTCCCAGCCTATTGATTACTACATTGACTATACCCCCCCATCGTTGAAGCAAGATGAAGACGGTGAGCAGGTCGCTTTTGAGGGTGGATCGGCTGAGGGTGTTACAGCCACACCTAAGAAGGCGAATCACACCACGCGGCACACGCCTCGGGTGCCCGAAGAGGAGTGGGGAATTGAAGAGGTGGCATTCGAGCCTCGACGCCGGGATAATGGCTAACTTTTAACCTCTTCTAGATGACGTGGCTTAATGACGCTGTTCTACCACTTTGATGAGACACAACCGCTGGCAGGCCGCCTTGCGATGGGCATTGAATACGATGGCTCGCGCTTTTGTGGCTTTCAGCGTTTAAAACACGCGGCTTCGGTGCAGGCATCGGTAGAATATGCCTTGGCGAAGGTGGCGAGTGCGCCTATTCAAATACACGCCAGCGGTCGGACCGATTCAGGCGTTCACGCTACGCGTCAGGTCATCCATTTTGACCCGCCTGTTCAGCGCTCTGAAAAAGCTTGGATTTTCGGAGCGAATACGAACCTTCCTAGGGATGTGGCGGTACGCTGGGTAAAGCCGGTGTCCGATGATTTTCACTCGCGTTTAGGCGCGCTTGGGCGCCGCTATCGCTATATTTTACTCAACCAAATCAGTCGCCCGGTGTTAGAGCGCAGCAACGTGACCTGGTGCCGAGACCCGCTGGATGCCGACGCGATGCATCGGGCTGCCCAAGCGCTGGTGGGCGAGCACGATTTTTCAAGCTTTCGGGCAGCGGGTTGCCAATCCAAAACCCCTTGGCGGCAAATGCATTTTGTTGAAGTGAAGCGTTACGGCCCCATCGTGGTGATTGATATTCAGGGCAATGCGTTTTTGCACCATATGATTCGCAATATCGCGGGTGCGTTGGCAAGCGTAGGCCGTGGCGCCCAGGATGAAGGGTATATTGAGCGCCTGCTGGCGCTGAAGAATCGCCGTAAAGGGGACGTAACCGCGCCTGCTTGCGGGCTGCATTTTGTAGACTCTATTTACGACGAGCGTTTTGCGCTGCCTCAAGAGCCGCTTGGCCCGAACCTGCTGGCGTTTACCGGGGAGTGGACGGGTGAGCGCCCATTGCCCGATAACCCGCGAATAGCCGCCAGGCGGAATCTCACCTTCAAGAAAAAAGCCATACCCGAGAAGCAGGAGGCCTCCCCGTGAGCACTCGCTATGCACGTACTCGAATCAAATTTTGCGGCTTCACGCGCCCGGAAGATGTTGAGCGGGCGGTCGCGCTAGGCGTGGATGCACTAGGTTTTGTGATGTGGCCTAAGAGTTCTCGCGGCATCTCACCGGAAACGCTTGCCACGCTGTCAGCCCAGGTGCCTGCCTTTGCAACGCGGGTGGGGCTGTTTGTTAATCAGCCCGCTGAACTGATTGAACAGTGTCTGCCCTATTTAGATGTGATTCAGTTTCACGGGGATGAGCCAGCGTCGTTTTGCCAGCAGTTCGACCGGCCTTGGATTAAAGCACTACGCATGCGCGACGGTATCAACCTACATTGCGCAGCGGACGAGTATGCCCAGGCCCAGGCGCTACTGTTAGACGCCTATCGACCCGGCACGCCGGGAGGAACTGGAGAGACCTTTGATTGGTCTAGAATCCCCGCAGCTCTTGAAAAACCTGTTATCCTCGCCGGTGGGTTAACGGCTGAAAATATTGCCGCAGCGGTTAATCAAGTCGCGCCTTATGCAGTTGATGTTTCAGGCGGTATTGAGGCGTCGCATGGCGTAAAGGATATCGAGCTAATGGCCTCCTTTGTTAAGCAGGTAGCGTTAGCTGACGCTCAATAAATACATTCTGTGGTCGCCTAACGGGCGGCTACTTTCTAAGTTAGTTCATTCATTATTTGCCTGTTCTGGCGATCTTGTGAGGTATGCCTGTGACTGTCTCAGCAACTGAAACCAAGTTCAGCGACCTGACCCGAATGCCGGATGCCCGTGGTCATTTTGGGCCCTACGGCGGCCGGTTTGTGTCAGAGACCTTGAGCTTTGCTCTAGAAGAGCTGGAGCAGACCTATCTTAGTCTGCGTGATGACCCAGCTTTCCAAGCAGAGTTTGACCGTGACCTAGCCCACTATGTAGGGCGCCCATCGCCGCTTTACCATGCCGAGCGTTGGTCGCAGTCGTTAGGCGGTGCGCAGATTTGGCTAAAGCGTGAAGACTTAAACCACACTGGCGCTCACAAGGTGAACAACACCATTGGCCAAGCACTGCTTGCAAAAAAAACCGGTAAGCCTCGGGTTATTGCTGAAACGGGTGCTGGCCAACATGGCGTTGCTACGGCCACCGTGGCTGCGCGTTTAGGACTTGAGTGCGATGTGTATATGGGCGCTGCGGACGTGCAGCGCCAAAAGCTTAATGTTTACCGTATGCACTTGCTTGGCGCGCGGGTTATTCCGGTGGAGTCGGGTACACGCACGCTCAAAGATGCGATGAACGAAGCGCTGCGCGACTGGGTGACCAACGTTGATAACACCTTTTATATCATCGGTACCGTCGCTGGCCCGCACCCTTACCCGCAGTTAGTGCGTGACTTCAACTCGGTGGTAGGGCGTGAGGCGCGTCAACAGTCATTGGTACAAATTGGCCGTTTACCTGATGCGCTGGTGGCCTGCGTAGGTGGTGGCTCAAACGCCCTGGGGCTTTTCTATCCGTTCGTGGAAGATGACGCGGTTGCGATGTACGGCGTTGAAGCCGGTGGCGACGGGGTTGAGACGGGCCGCCATGCGGCGCCGCTTTCGTCAAACGCTCCGCGGGGTGTTTTGCACGGTAACCGTACCTATTTGATGTCTGATGAAGCGGGCCAAGTGTCGGATACCCATTCGATTTCAGCGGGGCTTGACTACCCAGGCGTTGGCCCTGAGCACGCGCTTTGGAAAGACGTTGGCCGAGTCAATTACGTGGCGGCAAATGATAAAGAAGTGCTGGAAGCGTTTCGTGAGCTAACCCACATGGAAGGCATTATGCCAGCCCTTGAGTCTGCCCATGCGCTAGCGCACGCTAAGGTGTTAGCACCGACAATGCGCCCTGACCAGCACATTGTGGTCAACCTTTCGGGTCGTGGTGATAAAGATATCATGACCGTGGCTAACATCGACGGCATTGAGTTTTAAGGGCGAGCATGAATCGTATTGACCAGCGTTTTTCAGAATTAAAGCAGCAGGGCCGCAAGGCACTGATTCCCTACATCACGGCAGGTGATCCTGCGCCGCAATACACCGTTGGCTTTATGCATGCTTTGGTGGAGGCGGGTGCTGATATTATCGAGCTTGGCGTGCCGTTTTCGGATCCCATGGCCGACGGCCCTGTTATCCAAAAAGCCTGCGAGCGGGCGCTAAAGCAAGGCACTCGCTTAGTCGACCTGCTGGAGATGGTGGCGGAGTTTCGCCAGTCAGACGCTACGACCCCCGTCGTTTTGATGGGGTATTTAAATCCTATCGAGCGAATTGGTTACGAGGTGTTTGCAGACAAAGCTGCAAGCGTTGGCGTGGACGGTGTGTTGGTAGTCGATATGCCGCCAGAAGAGGCTGAAGAGTTCGGCCCGCTGTTAAAAGCGCGTGATTTAGCGGCGATTTTCCTGGTTGCGCCTACCACTTCTCATGCCCGTGCCGCTACAATATGCGCCCACGGTGAGGGCTATTTATATTATGTTTCGCTTAAGGGCGTGACCGGAGCGGCGACGCTAAACGCTGCAGATGTGGCTGACCACTTAGCACCGCTGCGTGAAATGACCGACTTGCCGCTATGTGTTGGCTTCGGTATCCGCGATGGGGTGACCGCAGCGGAAGTAGCGAAAGTGGCCGATGGCGTTATTGTAGGTAGTGCGCTGGTTAACCGCATTGCTGACAGCGTTGATGCACCCGAAACCATAGCCGGTCAGCTGAAAAGCGTATTGGCTGAAATGCGCACCGCGATGGATGCCTAAGCGTGTGCTCTCATCGTCTACACTGAATTGAATGACGACACTCATCAAGCTTGGCGTTGCCAGGCATTGACGTATATGGAAGCCTTTTTGATATGAGCTGGTTAGATAAAATCGTGCCCTCCATGGGGCGTATCCAGCGTAAAGACCGTCGTGCCAGCGTGCCCGATGGCCTCTGGCGTAAATGTCCCAAGTGCGAAGCTGTGCTTTACCTGCCGGAACTAGAGAAGCACAACAGCGTGTGCCCCAAGTGTGACCATCACTTACGCTTAACGGCCCGTAAGCGCTTGGACTGGTTCCTGGATAAACAGGGGCGGGAAGAGGTGGCTGCTGAGATTGAACCCAGCGATCGCCTTAAATTCCGTGACTCTAAAAAGTATAAAGACCGCCTAGCGGCTGCGCAGAAAGATACCGGCGAAAAAGACGCCCTTGTAGCGATGCGCGGTGAGTTAGATGGCTTGCCCGTGGTAGCCGTTGCGTTTGAGTTTACGTTCATGGGTGGTTCCATGGGCGCAGTGGTAGGCGAAAAGTTCGTGCGCGCTGCAACCATTGCCCTTGAAGAGCGTGTTCCGCTGATCTGTTTTGCTGCCTCAGGCGGCGCTCGGATGCAAGAAGCGCTGTTCTCGCTAATGCAAATGGCTAAAACCTCTGCGGCGCTTGAAAAGCTTAAACAGGAAGGTGTGCCATATATCTCGGTACTTACTGACCCGGTGTTTGGCGGTGTTTCGGCGTCGCTTGCGATGCTTGGCGATCTTAATATAGCCGAACCTAACGCACTGATTGGATTTGCTGGGCCGCGGGTTATCGAGCAAACCGTGCGTGAAACCCTGCCAGAAGGGTTCCAGCGCAGCGAGTTTCTGCTAGAGCACGGCACGGTGGATATGATTGTTCATCGCCACGAGATGCGTCATCGCGTGGGAAGTGTGTTGCGTAAGCTGACCCACAATAGTGCGCCGGTCGTTGAGGAGAGCGTGCTTGGGGACGTTGAAATTGCTGAACCGCTCGTAGACGAAGACCGGGTAGCGGATGCTGCAGAAGCCACGCCGGGCGTTTATAGCGAACACAGCCCAGCCAAGAGCGACGATTCGACACGCAATGCCTAAGTCTTTAGCCGAGTGGCTACACTATCTTGAAACCCTGCATCCCGTAGGGATTGATATGGGGCTTGAGCGGGTCTCTCAGGTGGCTAAGCGGATGGGGCTGCTGGAAAGCCCCATTGCGCCACGTGTCATTACTGTTGCAGGCACCAATGGCAAGGGGTCTACCCTTGCCATGATGGATGCCATTGCTCGCTTTCATGGCCTGCGGGCGGGAACCTACACCTCTCCCCATCTTTTGCGCTATAACGAGCGTGTCACTATCGATGGTCAAGAAGCTGAAGATTCGCTGTTAGTAGCAGGCTTTAATGAAGTAGAGGCCGCTAGGCTTCAGTCGCCTGCCATTAGCCTTACGTATTTCGAAGCAGGAACGCTCTGCGCGCTGTGGTGCCTCGCCCAGGCCAAGCTTGATGTGGCGCTGCTCGAAGTTGGTTTAGGCGGGCGTTTGGATGCAATTAATATCATTGATGCTGATGTAGGCGTGGTGACAACCATTGCCCAGGATCATGCCAACTTTTTAGGCACTGATATTGCCCAAATTGGCCGAGAGAAGGCGGGTATTTTCCGCCCGCTGAAGCCTGCCGTGCTGGGCAGCAAAGCTCTGCCGTCTAGTGTTGCTGAAACGGCTATCGAGATGGCAGCGCCCGTTTATCGTTTAGGGTCAGCGTTTAACCATGCAGCGTTTATCGACAATGCTGATGAACGCTCAGGTGAGTATTTGGATGCTAGCTCTCTGCAGCGTACGGCGGATGCTGCCGAAGCTTGGTGTTGGCATGGGTTAACCGGGGATGGTGAAACTATTTCACTGGATGGGCTTCCTGATCCAGGGCTTCCGATTGATAATGCCGCCACAGCTTTACAAGCCCTGGCGGTTTGCGGTGTGGGACTATCCACTCGCGCCTGCAGTGAAGCACTAAAGGCAGTCAGGCTTTCAGGGCGTATGCAGTGGTTGGGGCAGTGGTGCTTGGATGTGGGCCATAACCCTCATGCTGCCGAGTACGTGGCTCGCCGATTACCCATGCCACCGGCGGGTGGGCGACAATGGGCTTTAATCGGTATGCTGAACGACAAAGATGCCGATGGGGTGATTGATGCGCTACTCCCACGAATTACCGATTGGGTGTGCGTCACCCTTGAGGGAGAGCGTGGGCGCCCAGCGGCTGAACTAGCGGAGCGTATTACCTCGCGGGGTGGGCAGGTGCATTATTGCGCGGCTTCCCCCGAAGAGGGTGTGGCCGCGATGGCTGAACGGCTTACCTCCGAGGATCGAGTGCTGGCCACTGGGTCATTCTTTACCGTGGCGGCGCTCCTGGCAAACCCGCTGCCGCAAGCATAACAGTCCTAACCGTGGTGCTCGCTTAGCCTGATGGAGATGGATATGAAATACGGTAAAACGGAACGCATCAGCGGTATCGTAATTTTGCTCGCGCTACTGGCGATCATTGTGCCGTGGTTGATGAGTGACCCCGCTCCTCGGGAAGAGCGCCCCCAGCCTACGTTTGTGATTGAACAGCCTGTTCAAGTAGCACGCCAGGATGTGCCTGCGCCTGAAATGCCGTCCTCAATTAATGCCTTGCCCTCCTCTGAGTCCCAGGAGGGCGACGCTGTGATCAGTACGCCTATTGACGCCGAGCCGCGGCAGCCGGAAACAGGCCAGGTAACGCCTCCAAGTGAAGCCGTTTCATCGGCTCAAGAGCCGGTTGAAGAGAGCGAGCCCACTAGCGCACCCGCCAGAGACCCGATTGCTGAATTAATGGCTAGTAATACAAGTGGTAATACTTCCTCAAGTTCGTCAGCGCCTACGGCTACCCAGCAGGGCGAGTGGGCAATCCAGGTAGGCAGTTTCGGTGATGTGTCCAATGCCCAGCGTTTAAGCGAACAGTTATCTGGGGAAGGATTTAGCACCTATCGGCGGGAGCGGGATAATAATCTAACCACGGTTTACGTAGGCCCTTATGCCACCTCTGAAGAGGGTGAGGCGGCAATGGCGCAGATTAAACAGCGTGCCAATGTTCAGGGTTTGCTGGTTAGGGTAAGAGATTAATTTATGGCGCTTACTTGGATAGATGCGCTGTTCCTGGCGGTTTTAGCGCTTTCCATGCTGGCAGGTTTTGTGCGTGGTTTTATAAGGGAAGCGTTAGGCCTTGCCGCATGGGTGGTTGCGCTCATGGTGGCGCGCGTCCTTGCTGAGCCTGTCGCCGATTTGATGAGTGGCTTTATTGAAAGTTTTGATGCCAGGTTAGTGCTGGCATTTGTCTTAGTAATTTTTGCCGTCATTTTGTTATGCGGCATCGTTATTCGCTTGGTTCATGCGGCGGTTGAGTGGGTGGGGATGGGGTTGTTGAATCGCTTTGCGGGCGCCGCCTTTGGTGTTGCCCGCGGCGCGGTCATACTCCTGATAGCCACTGTGCTGATAACCCTAACGCCATTGGGTGGGCTTCAGGCATGGCAGGAAGCGACACTGCGGCCAACGTTTATCGAGCTTAGAGACTGGGCAGTTAGTCAGCTTGATCAATGGGAGCGAGAGCTTCCCCAGGCGCCAACGTCGCTACGTGATATTTCGCTCCCCGACATACGTGCCAGGCAAACACCTGCGGAGCAGCAATTGAGCCTTCCTCCGGATAACGAGTAGCCCTCACGATTAGCGACGCCCCTTTTAAAGAAGCACCTGTGCTGTTGCATTCGGCGCAGGTGTATATGAGTTGATGAACGTACGGGCTTGCCCCCGGTAAGCCATGGCATTAAAGCGAGGTAACTGGAATGTGCGGTATTGTGGGCCTTCTGGCCAAGCAGGCGGTAAATCAGGGAATCTACGATGCCCTGACCGTACTTCAGCATCGGGGCCAGGACGCTGCCGGCATGATGACTTGGAGCGAGGGACGCTTCTTACTGCGCAAGAGCAATGGGCTTGTTCGTGATGTATTTCACACTCGCCACATGGCTCGTCTTAAAGGTAACCTGGGCATTGGCCACGTACGTTACCCCACCGCAGGGTCTTCAAGCGAAGCAGAATCTCAGCCGTTCTACGTCAACTCCCCTTACGGCATCGCGCTAGCGCACAATGGTAACCTGACCAACTCCGAGCAGTTGAAACAGGAGCTTTTCTCAACTGATCTGCGCCATATCAACACCAGTTCAGATTCTGAAGTGTTGCTTAACGTCTTCGCCCATGAGTTGGGCAAGCAGGGGCTTCACTTAGAAGCAGAAGATATTTTTGATGCGGTTCGTAGAGTGCACCGGCGCTGCAAAGGCGGCTACGCGGCGGTCGCGATCATCAATGGCTTTGGTATGGTGGCATTCCGTGATCCCTTTGGCATTCGCCCAGTGGTGTTCGGTACACGTCAAGGAGATAACGGCCAAGACGTAATGATTGCCTCTGAGTCTGTGGCGCTAGACGTAGGTGGCTTTGAGCTAGAGCGTGACTTGGCGCCTGGTGAAGCTATTTTCGTCGATATGCAAGGGCAAGTGCATACCCAGGTTTGTGCAGACCGTCCGCAGCTACACTCGTGTATTTTTGAGCACGTTTACTTGGCGCGTCCGGATTCTCTGCTGGATGGTGCCTATGTTTACGGCACGCGTATGCAAATGGGCCGCAAGCTTGGTGATCGCATTCTCAATGAGTGGCCCGATCATGACATCGATGTGGTGATTCCTATCCCCGATACATCGCGTACCTCGGCACTGGAAATGGCCCAACACCTTGGGGTGACCTATCGTGAAGGGTTTATGAAGAACCGCTATATTGGCCGTACCTTTATTATGCCGGGCCAAACCCAGCGTAAAAAGTCGGTACGCCAGAAGCTCAATGCCATTGATGTTGAGTTCAGAGGTAAAAATGTCCTGCTGGTGGACGACTCCATTGTGCGAGGCACCACCTGTAAGCAGATTATTCAGATGGCGCGGGATGCGGGCGCCCAAAACGTCTATTTTGCCTCCGCGGCCCCGCCGGTTCGCTACTCCAATGTGTACGGTATTGATATGCCGGTTGCCTCGGAGCTGATTGCCCATGGCCGTACAGAAGAAGAGGTTGGTCAACTGATTGGTGCTGACCGAATCTTCTATCAAGACCTGGAAGATCTGAAAGACGCCTGCCGGGAAATCAATCCTGAAATGGAAACATTTGACTGCTCAGTGTTTGACGGCAATTACATAACCGGCGACATCGATGACGCTTACCTAGCCGTGTTGGAAGCCAGTCGTAACGATGCGGCAAAAGATCAGAGTGCGGGCGACCATGCCTTGGTAGATATGCATAACCAAGACGATGATTTTGACGACTAGTCATGTACACGATGTCTTCAACAAGGGTCTAAGCCATGCACGATGATAGCCAGCAGGATGAGTGGTCGTTAGAGACGTTAGCGATTCGCGCAGGCCACCAGCGTACGTTTGAGCAAGAGCATTCAGAGCCGATTTTTCCGACCTCTAGCTTTGTATATGAAAGCGCGGCAGAAGCAGCGCGTAAGTTTGGTGGACAGGAGGCGGGTAACGTCTATTCCCGCTTTACCAACCCTACTGTGCATACCTTTGAGCGTCGTTTGGCGGCGCTGGAAGGCGGCGAGCGGTGTGTGGCGACGAGTTCAGGGATGTCGGCCATCCTCTCAACGGCGCTTGCGCTGTTATCGGTAGGGGATGAAATCGTGGCTTCTCGCTCGCTCTTTGGTTCGACCGTTAGCTTGCTTGACAAATACCTAGGTAAGTTTGGTATTACCACCCGCTATGTTGAACTTTCGAATATCGCCGCTTGGGAGGAGGCTGTTAGCCCAGCTACCAAGCTGCTATTTGCAGAGACGCCTTCTAATCCGTTGTCGGAAGTGGCTGACATACCTGCACTGGCGGCGCTTGCCAAGCGCTGCGGGGCGTTGCTGGCCATTGATAACTGCTTTTTAACCCCTGCGTTGCAACAGCCCATAGCACTTGGCGCCGATTTGGTGATCCACTCAGCCACTAAGTACCTGGATGGCCAAGGGCGTGCAGTTGGCGGTGCAGTAGTGGGCAAGCACGATATACTGGAAGAAGTGTTTGGGGTGGTGCGCACCTGTGGCCCATGCCTAAGCCCTTTTAACGCCTGGATTTTTACCAAAGGACTGGAAACCCTCTCGCTACGTATGAACGCCCATTGCGAGAATGCGATGACGCTGGCGCGCTGGCTGGATCAGCATCCTGCGGTCAATAAAGTCTACTACAGCGGTTTGGAAGCACACCCACAGCATGCCCTTGCCAAGCGCCAGCAGCGGGGCTTTGGGGCAGTATTGGGCTTTGAAGTAAAGGGGGGGCAAGCCGGTGCCTGGCAAGTGATAGACGCTACGCGAATGCTGTCGATCACGGGAAACTTGGGTGATGTTAAAACCACGATTACCCATCCGGCTACCACGACTCACGGTCGTCTCTCTGAGGATCAAAAAGCGGCTGCGGGAATAACCCCAGGGCTAGTCCGCGTGGCGGTTGGCTTGGAGAGTCAGGTGGATATCCAGCGTGACCTTGCCCGCGGTTTGGATGCGCTCGAAGCCCAATAGCCTGTTTAAGTGATGAATCGAACCGGCCGCCGTTGGCCGGTTTTTTATTGACTTTGCGACCTGGCTTTAGGTTATCAACGGTTTTTCCGAATGAAGTGTTCTGCTTTTTTCAGCAGTCTTTTTGAGCAACACCCGTTATGCTTTAAACATTCATAGAATAAATAAAATTAATCACTAAGCGTTTAGGTTTCACATATCAAATTAGATGGTAGAGATGGGGATTAATAGAATGTGGCGGAACACGCAGTATGGTTGGGGTGTCATAAGTATTCTGTTTCATTGGTTGAGTGCCCTTACTATTATCGGGCTGTTTATTCTAGGGTGGTGGATGACGGGCTTAGGCTACTATGACACTTGGTACAATCAAGGTCCTTGGGTTCACCGCTCAATTGGCATTTTGCTGCTGCTGGCAACGGCACTGCGTATTGTTTGGCGCTTGTTGCAACCGACTCCTAAGGCAGAGGGGAGTCGCATAGAAAAAGTCGCGGCCCATGCAGGACACATTGCCCTTTACACTTTATTGCTGGTGGTTATGGTAAGCGGCTACATGATTTCCACCGCTAATGGCAGGGGTATTAGCGTATTTGGTTGGTTTGACATGCCAGCGGTGCTGCACGGTTTGCCCAATCAAGCGAGTCTGGCGGGCGACATTCATTGGTACAGCGCGCTTGCATTAATGTTGTTAGCAGCGGGTCATGCGCTTGCCGCTATTAAGCATCACTGGCTTGACCGTCACGCCACTTTGGTTCGCATGGTCAATCCGGCTCATCGGCCTAAGTAACGCTTGTTGTTCGAATAAAGGCCCAATTTGCACGCTGCTAGGGTGGGGAATACTCACCGTAGTAATTCTTAAGGAAAGAGAGGAGACATTGAATATGTTGAAGAAAACTGCTTTTGCTACCGCTATTGCTGCCGCTGCTATGATACCCCTCAGTCAGGCGCAGGCCGCTGACTACCAGATTGATATTGAAGGCCAGCACGCCTTTGTACAGTTCAAAATCAACCATTTAGGCTTCTCTTACATTCTTGGTACGTTTGAAGAATTTGACGGCCAGTTTTACTACGATGAGGGTGACTTAGACGCTTCTTCAGTGGAAATGGAAGTGCAGGTAAATAGCCTTAACACCAACCACGCTGAGCGTGATCGCCACTTCTTGAGCAGTGACTTCCTCAATGCTAGCGAGTATCCAACAGCAACCTTTACGTCGACAGGTTTTGAATCAACCGGTGACAACGAGGGCGTGGTAACGGGTGATCTAACGCTGCACGGCGAGACTCAAGAAATTGAAATGCCGGTTACTTTAATGGGCGAAGGCGACGACCCTTGGGGTAACTACCGCGCAGGCTTTGAAGGCAGCACTATGCTGACGCTGAGCGATTTCGGAATTGATATGAGCGACTTCCCTGAATCAATGCGCGAACTGGAGCTTTACGTGACGTTTGAAGGTATTCGTCAGTAAGCACCGTTTAACTAAAAGCGCCACCACCCCTAGTGGGTGGTGGCGCTTTTGTATGTGATGCTCTAGCGGGTTTTTAGTTTCTAATCGATCAGGGAGCATGCGTTTGGCAGCTTTTATGCAACAGCGTGAGTTGGCTATAACCCTATGGCGGCAAACCTGGCCAATGGCAATTGGTGTCTTGGCGCTATTGGGTTTTCAACTTGTGGACAGTGCTTTCATTGCCCGTTTAGGTACATCGCCGCTCGCCGCGCAGTCGTTTACCTTCCCGTTATCCTTTTTAATTATTGGTATCCAGGTGGGGATGGGGATTGCCATTGCCGCCCTTATCTCGCGTGCGCTCGGCGCGGGGGAGAAGGCGCGTGCTAAACGGCTAAGCAGCCTAGTACTTATTGCTGGCGGAGCGGTCATTGGCGGTTTGGTAGTGGTGCTATGGCTGCTTCAGGTGCCCGTATTTAAGCTGCTAGGCGCTGATGAAATAGCCCTGGGATATATTCGAAGTTACTGGGGGCCTCAGCTATTTTCTGCGTGGTTGGGGGCGCTGCTCTATTTTATCTATAGCGTATTTCGCGCCCATGGCGATACACGAACCCCTGGTAAAATGATGGTATTAAGTAGCCTGATTAACCTTGCGCTCGACCCGCTGCTTATATTTGGGGTAGGCCCGTGGGCAGGCTTAGGGTTGCCAGGAGCCGCTTGGGCAACGGCTATCGCTTTTTCTGTGGGGCTTTTACTGACGAGCGGTACTTTGGCGCGCTGCCAGTGGGTAACACGGCAGGATATTTGGCAGGAGTGCCGACGTTCATGGCGACCCTTTACCGGCATTGCGGCGCCCGCCATGGTGAGCCAGTTGATGCCACCGCTAGCGGCGATGCTAGCCATTACAGCCGTTGCGGGTTTAGGGGATACCTATGTTGCCGCCTGGGGACTTGCTAGCCGCTTAGAAACACTCTCTTTGATGGTGATATTAGCCATGACGATGTCTTTGCCGCCGTGGCTGGGGCGTTGCTATGGTGCTGGAGACTGGGGGCAGATTCAGCAACTGATGCGTTTAGCGATAAAAGTGGTCGTCATATGGCAACTTAGCTTGGGTGTGCTATTAGCATTAGCGGCTCCTTGGGTCGCTATGGCTTTGGCGGGCAACCCGGAAGTGCAAGGAGAGTTGGCACTGGTGATCCGCTTTTTATTGCCAAGCTACGCCGCTCTGGGCGTCTGTATGCTCGTGGTGTCGGCAGGCAATGCACTTGGGTGGCCGCTACGTGCCATGCTACTTTCAAGTGCGCGTCTTTTTATCTGTTACTTGCCTTGCTTGTGGTTAGGCGCCTACTTATACGGGTGGGTTGGCTTAGCCGCCGGTGCGGCGGTCGGTAACCTGGCTGCGGGTTTAATGGCTTGGGTGTTGCTGCGGCGCATCTTATCCCGCCCGCATCGGCAGGCGGGATATGTCTCCTGATACTCGCGTTATTTACGGATTGCGTTTGTGGGGAGCTTCCTGAAAAGAGAAGTAGACGAATAAAACCGCCATTGCTAAGTAGCCCATGACAAACTCAGGGGCAGCGTTAAAGGCTATTTCTGGAGCGTGCATAAGGCCCACAAAAGAGAACCCAGACGCAATAAGGGCAAAGACTGCTGCGCGCCGGAATTGATGGTCGATGACGGAAACGGTCATTGCACCTAAGAAAATAGCCATAAACATAGCGCCCTGGCCCATCACCACTATGGCGCTTGAAATATCGCTGACCACCTCGCCTGCGCCGCGATTAAAGCGGGTCATCACGTAGTTGGCGAAGTAGGGCAACATAGCCAGTGCGATAGCAGGGTAGTAGCGTGTGTCGTTGGCTTGGAACGCGGTGGCAATCATCGACATGCCGACAAACACCAAAATAGGCGCTACTACGGATACGGGAATGATGGCGGCTAGCGCTGCAATCAAACCAAACATGGTGGCCAGTGCATAAACGGCTCCATTTAAAATACTGTACCCCCGGCCAGCGCCCATCCACTTAGCCCCGACGGTTGCAATATAGACCGTGGTAGGAAAGACCCCACCAAAAAGAGCGCCAATCATGGTGCCAGCGCCATCCACTGCTTGGCACTCGCGAACGTCGTATTTGTCGCCCGCGGCTTCCATAGCTTCAACGTTGTTCATGGTTTCAATGGCGTTATAGAGCGTAATGGGAAGCACAACGGTGAGCACAGCCAGCATGCCGGTAAATAGCAAGCCAAGCCCCTCGAACCAGGCGAGGTTAGGCAGGAGTGGGTAGAAGCCCAAATGGGTAAAAGCATCGCTGAAACGTTCGCTGCCAGCATCACCAATCAGGTACGCCATGGCAGTACCTATTACAATGGCGAATAAAGATGTGGGCAGTTTGAAGGGCATGCTGACACGTGCCACCAAGCCTACGATGATAATACCCAGTACCAGTAAGCCAATGATTGGCATTTCCAAGGTTTTAAACAGCATTTCGCCAGCAATAAAGGTGAGTGCAACCCCTGCAACGGCACCAAGCATGGCTGCGCGGGGTAAATGGTACTGCACCCAACGGCCAATAACGCTAACCAAGGCTTCAATCGCCCCGCTGATAAAACAGGCGGCAACCGCTACTTTCCAGGCGAGTTCGGCATCACCGGTTAATTGCTTGGCTGGTAGCAGTACGCCAAACAAAAATACAAACATGACCGGTGTTGAGATGCCGTAGGAGAGAGCCGTGACATCGCTACGGTTCTCTTTTCGGGCAAGACGCGAAGCACTCCACGCGTAATAAAAATTGCCTACCATGACTGCAACGGCGGCGCCGGGGAGCACCTGGCCATAAACGATAGAGCTGGGAAACCCCATTCCTAGCATCGTAATCGATATGATGACAAAGTTGGCAATATTGTTCTGAAACAGCGCGAAGAATGCGTCGGTATCTTCTTTTTTGTACCACGGGTAGTGGGTGCTGACAGCCGCCATGTGAGGCCTCTTGATTATAGTGTGTTGTTAAGAAGGCAACGCCGAGTGTGCCGAAATTCTGACCAATCGGTCAAGCGTTGCTTTGCGCTGGACGCCGCACGGGCGCCCCAGGCTCTGGCGGCAAGCGCGCAATTGTACACAATATGAGGCTTAGGATTGAGGGGTAGGTATATATAAAATAAAAGAAAACGCCCAGGCGTGAAGCCTGGGCGCAGCCGTGCCGGTACTGAGTATTTATTCGTTAACCGCTGCAATAGCCTTGGCTAAGTAGGGCAGATTTTCGTGGGAGAAACCTGCTACGTTGGCACGGCCAGAACGCACCATGTAAATACCAAACTCATCGCGTAGGCGGTCAACCTGTTCGGGAGTTAACCCGGTGTAGGAGAACATACCCTGTTGCTCAGCCACGCAGGCGTACTTCTGGTCGAGGCCGTAGGGCTTAAGCGCTTCGACAAAATCGCGGCGCAGCGTATTAATGCGGTCGCGCATTTCTGTCAGCTCTTCACGCCACATTTTTGTTAGCTCTGCATCATGGAGAATTTCGCTAACAATTGCGCCGCCGTGAGCGGGGGGGTTGGAGTAGTTTTCGCGAGCAACAATAGCGATTTGCGAGCGCACGTTTTCCATTTGCTCGGTATCTTTAGCCACTGTAATTAAACAGCCGGTACGCTCGCAATAGATGCCGAAGTTTTTAGAGCACGAGCTGGTGATAATAACTTCATCTAAATTTTCTGCCAGTAGGCGCACGCCGTAAGCGTCTTCATCTAATCCTTGACCAAAACCCTGGTAGGCAAAATCAACCAGGGGCAACAGGTTACGTTCGTTCAGCACAGCCAACACTTCTTGCCACTGCTCTGTAGAAAGATCAAAGCCGGTTGGATTGTGGCAGCAGGCGTGGAGCACCACGACATCGCCTTCCGGTATTTTTTTCAATGCGGCCAACATGCCATCAAAATCAAGGCGGTTGTCGGCGTCGACATAAGGATATTTGTGCAGCTCAATGCCAGCAGCGGTAAAAATACCGTGGTGGTTTGGCCAGGTTGGGTCGCTTACCCAAATGCCTTTGCCAGGTAACTGAGTTGCCACAAAATCAGCGGCTAAGCGAAGCGCACCGGTACCACCGGGTGACTGGGTAGCGCTGGCACGTTTAGCTTTTAATACTGGTGACTCAGCGCCCAACACCATGGGAAGAACGACTTCTCCATAGGCAGGAGCACCGTGAGAGCCAATGTAGGTCTTGGTGGTTTCATTCTTGAGCAGGCGAGCTTCAGCTTCTTTGACCGCGCGCATCACTGGGGTGTTGCCTGCGTCATCGCGGTATACACCAACCCCTAGGTCGACTTTTTGTGGGTTGGTATCTTTTTTAAAAGCTTCGATCAGCCCAAGAATGGCATCTCCAGGGACTCGCTCAATATGCTCAAACATTTATTCGACTACCTCGTCGGTTCTGGCGGCAAGAATGAAGTCATTAATATGCAGGCCTTTGATTTCATGGGACCACCACGTCACTGTGGCGCTACCCCATTGAGTTACAATCACCGGGTGATGGCCAGCCTGCTCTGCTAGTTCACCAACGCGCTGGGTAAAAGCCAACGCATTAGTAAAATTGCGAAACGTAAAGCGCTTCGACAGCTTCATGATGCCATCGTGCTCGACAATCTGCCACTCTACAAGTGCCTGCAGGTGCTGCTGGCAAGCGCTAACAGTAAGCGGTGTGGCGCTAGCACCGAAGGGCTCGCAAGGCGTTTGGGAGAGGCGCGGCATATTGTACTCCGGTTGCTTTACTCTCTTTAAGGTAGAAGACAGACGCAGTCACGACCAATATCTTTAGCGCTGTATAGTGCCTGATCGGCCCGTGTCATTAGGCTGTCAAGGGGTTCACCGCAGCGATATTCAGCCACTCCAATGCTGAGAGTCACTTGGCCTGCGCCTACGCCAAAATCATAATTGGCAATAGCGTCACGCAACCGGTCGGCGAGTTTATGGCACTGCTGTAGCGGTGTTAGCGGCAACACGACCATAAACTCCTCCCCGCCCAGCCTTGCAACCATATCTTCAGAGCGCAACAACGTCTGGGCTTGTGTGGCTAGCTTTTTAAGTACGTTGTCACCCTCTAAGTGGCCCCAGCGGTCGTTGAGCCGCTTAAAATGGTCAATGTCTAACATCATGATAGAAAGGGGCGTGCCATGGCGTGCGCTGAGAGCGGATAAGTGGTTCAAGTGCATCATTAATTTGCGGCGGTTTGGTAAACCGGTTAGAGGGTCCGTATCGCATAGCTTACGAAGTCGCTGCTCTTCTGCTACTTGGTCGGTAATATCCATCATCATTCCGTTCCAGCAGACACCATCAGTCGTTGGCTCCGGCTTGGCGCTGACGGTTATCCAGCGAGGCCTATCTTCTGGAAAAGGCAGCCTAAAGCGCGTTGAAAGCGGCAGCATTGCCTTAGCAGAGCGCTCTATGGCTGACATGATTTTTGGGTGGTCGCTATCGGTCAACTGCTTGATCAGCGGGTTAGCATCTGTTGCGAGCTGTTGCCGGTCGATGTGTTTTAAAGATTCGCCACCGCCTTCCAAGTAGGAAAAGCGCATCTGCCCGCAGTGGGATCGGTAGAGTTGGAAAATCACCCCAGGTATATGAGGCACCAAATGGTCGGCACTTGGGGTGGTAGAAATGGCGTCATTCACGAGCATGCGTGAATCTCCGAAAAAATGTCAACTAAAATTAAGTGAATAGGTTAGCCCTAAAAGCTGAGCAAAGATGTAAGCCATTGCTGACAATAAAATGGTTTTTGAGATTTATTTTTCATTAAAAATTTATTTTTTATAACAAAATATATTCAGCAGTCCGGGGTATAAGTACTGAACAGAGAAGTATTGGCACTTTAAGGTAAAATTTATTACTTTTTTGCATATATATTTGATTTTTTATAGCTGGAGTTCTTCTTGGACGTTGTGAATGCGCAAGCCGTTAATCCTGAGGACAATAGAAATGCTTTGGGGGCAAGCAGTAGGAGTGCCGGTGTAGGCAGGCACGACGGAATGGTAAGTTTAGTGGGCGCTGGCCCCGGCGACCCAGAGCTATTAACGCTTAAAGCCTATAAGCGGCTTCAGGCAGCAGAAGTGGTGCTTTATGATCGGCTGGTGAGTGATGAAATATTAGCTATGCTGCCAGCACAGGCGGCGCGTTTTTATGTGGGCAAAGCGCGCTCTTCCCACAGTGTGCCTCAGGAAGATATTAACCAAGCGTTAGTGACTTGG
The DNA here is from genome assembly GCF_017515565.1 of Halomonas sp. Lineage (GTDB taxonomy): Bacteria > Pseudomonadota > Gammaproteobacteria > Pseudomonadales > Halomonadaceae > Vreelandella. The sequence continues at coordinate 11,181 of NZ_JAFWFN010000070.1, read as the reverse complement.
GCCCAGCAAGGGAAGCAAGTAGTTCGCTTGAAAGGGGGTGACCCGTTTATTTTTGGCCGTGGTGGTGAGGAGCTAGAGGTGCTGGTGGCTGCCCAGGTTAAGGTCGAAGTGGTTCCCGGCATTACCGCGGCTTCGGGATGTGCTGCGTACTCGGGCATTCCATTAACCCATCGCGACCATGCGCAGTCGGTTCGCTTCGTTACTGGCCATTTGCAGCAGGGTGAAAACACGCTGGACTGGCCTACGTTGGCACAGCCAGGCCAAACCCTGGTGTTTTATATGGGGCTGAGCAATTTAGCCCCCATTTGCCAAGCGTTGATAAAACATGGGTTAGAGTCCTCAACGCCATTAGCGCTGATTGAACAAGGCACGACCCAGCAACAAAAGACCCACATCGGCTCTTTACGGCAGCTGCCCCAAGCCTTCCACGCGGGAACCATAAAGCCCCCCACGCTGCTGGTTATCGGCGGTGTTGTGCGGTTACACGAAACGCTTTCATGGTTTGAGGCTCAGCAGGGCCGTGCGGTGGGCTTTGACGAAGGTAAACACCCACAAGCGCCTTACAAAACTTCTGAATAGCCAAATTTTTATGAGTCGTATCATCTTATTGGGCTATTGAGTTTACGCATCGACTGGCTAGATGCTGTTAGCTGTGTATGCTGGTAGGGAACACTTTTTGATAGTGAGCTCGCTTTAAATGCCTATTAACGCTGCTGGAATCGGTAGCTTATAAAGAGAGGGACGCAGCATGTCAGAAGCAAACCACTCGGATCATCAACCACCGGCCAATAAGCCGGATATGAAAACCCTGTTTAAAGATAACCGCGTCAAAGGAATCGCAGGCATTGCCGCGATTGCTGTTATCTGGGCGATTATGGCGCAATCGAATGCTGGCACCCACAAAGAGCGTGTTGAAACGCTCGAGGGTCGTCTTGCTAACGTTCAGCAGGAAAATAACCAGCTAACCCAGCGTTTAGTTGAAGTCGAGCAGGCTGAAATGGACCTGACGGCTATGCGCGAAGAGCTGCAGGCGTTAGAGCAGCAGCAGGACGAGGCACAATCCAACCTTGAGACAGCGCAGCGAGATGTTAGCAGCGTTGATGCGCGTCTTCAGGAGTTGGAGGCCGAGCGCGATACGTTACAAGAAGAAGTGAATAGCCTAAGTGAGCAGCTAGAAAAAGCTGAAAGCGAGATGCAGACGTTGCGCGAAGAGCGTGATCAAATCGTCAGTGATCGTGATGAAGCACAAGCAACACTTCAACAAATAGAGGATGCACACCAAAGCGCTGAAGAGGCTCGTCAGCAGGCCGAAGGAGCCCGTCAACAGGCTGAAGAGGAGCGGCAAGAAGCGGTTAAAGAAATGAGTGCCGCTGAAGAGGCCCTAGCGGAGCTGGAAACTAAGGTAAACGATGCCAATGAGCAGCTCTCAAGTCTGGAAGAAGACATTGAAACGGCACAGAGCGAATTAGATGAGCTTCGTAGCGAGCGCGAATCTGCCACCAGCGAGCGTGATGCGATTCAGGAAGAAGTTGATTCGCTGTCTGAGCTGCGCGAGGAAGAAGAGCAAAGCTTAACCCAGGTGCGCTCTGAGATGGACGACCTTATGGTTGCGCTGGATATAGGGCGTGAAGAGGTCGCGAATGTTGAAAGAGATATCGAGACCCGTGAAGAGCAACTTGAACGCCTAGAGGCTCAGCTTGACGAGTGGCGCAACGAACTCTCTGCCCTTGACGAGCGCTTAGGCGAAGTCGATAGTGCCGCAAGCGGTGAGGTGCCAACCCTGGCAGGCGCGGAAGAGAGCGACAGCGATGATGAAAACGATGGTGATGAAAACGACGATAGTAATGACACTGAAGAGCAAGCGCAGCAACAGTAATTACTAAGCTAAGATCAGTGCGTTGAAGAAGCGGATGTAGCTAACCCCTACATCCGCTTTTTTGGTTGTTGGTTTATGATTAGGCCCCCGAGGAGTATCATTCATCCAAAGCTAACAACGGTTGCAACGATAGGAGTGCCATTATGGATGGGGTTAAACATATTGTAGCGGTGGCGTCGGGCAAGGGAGGCGTTGGTAAATCGACGGTCACCGTTAACTTGGCACTGGCTCTTTCAGCGCAAGGCTACCGTGTTGGGGTGTTGGATGCTGATGTGTATGGCCCAAGCCAGGCACAAATGTTGGGTGTTAAAGAAGGCGTGCGACCTCAGGCTGCAGCGGATAATAAGTTCTTACCGCTGGAGGCTCATGGGCTCCAAGCGATGTCGATGGCTTTTATGGTCAATACTCGGGAAGCTATGGTGTGGCGTGGGCCAATGGTTGTGGGTGCGTTTCAGCAGATGCTGACCCAAACTCAGTGGGATAATCTTGACTTCCTACTCATTGATATGCCGCCGGGTACCGGGGACATCCAATTGACCTTGGCTCAAAAAGTGCCGGTTGCTGGCGCCGTTATTGTTACCACGCCTCAGGACATAGCACTGCTAGATGCCCGTAAAGGCATTGAAATGTTCCGCAAAGTTAACGTGCCCGTACTTGGTATTGTAGAAAATATGAGCCTTTACCACTGTGAAAACTGTGGGCATGAGGCAGCGATTTTCGGCACCGGTGGTGGTGAGCGTATTGCAGAAGAGTACGAAACCAACGTACTAGGACGTTTGCCGCTCACACTATCTATTCGTGAGTTCGCTGATTCTGGGCGCCCCAGTGTGATTGCCGAACCAGAAAGCGCCGTTAGCCAAACCTTTGCTGAGATTGCCAAGCAGGTGGCGCAGGCCGTGAGCGGCAACGAAAGCGGCAGCCCCACAATTTCTTTTAGCGAGTGATGAAGTAACCGATGAGTATCAAATCTGATAAATGGATTCGCCGCATGGCACAGAGCGATGCCATGATTGAGCCGTTTGAAGCGGAGCAGGTGCGCTACGTCAACGAGCAGCGGGTGATCTCCTACGGCACCTCAAGCTACGGCTATGATGTGCGCTGTGCAGATGAATTTAAGGTATTTACTAATATCTACTCAGCTATTGTCGACCCCAAAGCGTTTGATGATAAAAGCTTTGTGGATGTGAAGGGTGACGTGTGTGTTATCCCGCCTAATTCGTTCGCGTTAGCTCGAACCGTGGAGTATTTTCGGATTCCCCGCAACGTGCTAACGATTTGTCTTGGAAAATCCACCTACGCGCGCTGCGGCATTATCGTCAACGTGACGCCTCTAGAGCCTGAGTGGGAAGGGCATGTAACGCTAGAGTTCTCTAACACGACGAATTTGCCAGCCAAGATTTATGCCCACGAGGGCGTGGCGCAAATGCTTTTCTTGGAGTCTGACGAGGTGTGTGAAACCTCATATAAAGACCGGGGTGGCAAGTATATGGGACAAAGAGGTGTTACCCTGCCGCGCACCTAATTTATCCCCTGTAACAAAAAACGCCTTACATGCTCCCGTCATACGTGGAACAATAAGGCGTTTTTTTATGGCGTTATAACGAACTAGCTGTGTTCAATGTCCTCATCGAGCTCTTCTGCAGCATCAGCATGGGATAGGCGCATACCGTAGGGCGGCAGCGGGTGGCCATCCATAGAAGCGCCGTCAGCACTGAACTGCAGTCGGCCCTGAAGGAACCAATCGACGGCGATAGGCAAAATAAGATGCTCGCGAGCGTGCACCTTCTCTTTCAGGGTTTCTGCCGTGTCATCCCGTGTCACGTTTAACTCTGCTTGCAGCACTACAGGGCCGCCATCTAGCTCTTCGGTAACGAAGTGGACGCTACAGCCGTGGTGAGAAACGCCATCTGCGAGTGCCCGTGCATGGGTATTGAGCCCTTGGTAAGCGGGCAGTAGCGAGGGATGGATATTGAGCATCTTGCCTAAAAAACGCTGCACAAACCTCGGCGATAAGATGCGCATAAAGCCGGCTAGTACAATTACATCAGGCTCGTGGCGCTCGATGACTTTGATTAACGCACCGTCATAGGCTTCACGGCTATCGTATTCCCGGTGCGGCAGCGCAACGGCTTCAATACCGGCTTCATGGGCACGCTTTAGACCGTAGGCTCCGGGCTCGTTGGAGATGACCGCTACAATCTCACCGCTTAGGCGGTCATGGCTTTGGGCGTCAATGAGTGCCTGTAGATTGCTGCCGCTACCAGAAATCAAAACCACTATGCGACGTGTTTCTGCAGGCTCTGGTGTCATGCCATTTAGGGTGTCGCTTTGATACTCGGTGCTGCTCATGCCGGAGAGTTCTCCAATCCGTTCTGGAGCACAACGGCTTCCCCTTGACGTGCAATAATTTGCCCGATCTGGTAGACAGTTTCGCCTTGGGCCTGAAGATGAGCCATGGCATTTTCCGCCTGCTCAGCGGGCACTACAACCACCATGCCGATACCGCAGTTGAGCACACGATGCATTTCGGTTTCGTTAACGTTGCCCTTAGCCTGTAACCAGTTAAATACCTCTGGGCGCTGCCAACTAGAAAGGTCAACTTGGGCCGCCAGGGTGTCTGGAAGAACACGGGGAATATTTTCCAGTAAACCGCCACCCGTAATATGCGAAAGCGCGTGCACCGGAATATCGGTGCCGCGCATCATCGATAGCAGTGATTTTACGTAAATACGGGTGGGGGCCATCAACGCATCGCCCAGGGGCTTGCCATCAACAGTTTCGTCAAGCGATGCATTGCTGACTTCTAAAATTTTACGGATAAGTGAATAGCCGTTGGAGTGAGGGCCGGAAGAAGCCAACCCAAGCAAAACGTCGCCTTCACTGACGTTGCTACCATCTAGAATGTCAGCTTTTTCAACCACGCCAACGCAGAAACCTGCCAAGTCGTAGTCATTGCCTTCATACATGCCAGGCATTTCAGCCGTTTCGCCACCTACGAGGGCGCAGCCAGCCTGTTCGCAGCCTTCGCCAATGCCTGTGACAACATCAGCGGCGATATCCACATCCAGCTTGCCCGTGGCATAGTAGTCAAGAAACAGAAGGGGTTCGGCACCGGCTACAATCAAATCGTTGACGCACATTGCCACTAAATCGATGCCAATGGTGTCATGCTTGCCAAGATCCATAGCAAGCCGCAGCTTGGTACCTACGCCATCGGTTCCGGATACTAGAACTGGTTGCTTATAGCCTGCAGGCAGCTCACAAAGCGCGCCAAAGCCTCCTAGCCCGCCCATCACTTCAGGGCGTGAAGTGCGTTTAGCAACGTGTTTGATGCGTTCAACCAGCGCGTTGCCGGCATCAATATCGACACCTGCGTCTTTATAGCTGAGTGAAGGAGTAGCCTGAGAAGTGGAGGTCTCGGTCATGACAGGTCCTGTGAAGCCTATAGCAGTGCGGTAGTGCTGGCGAATCGGCCAGTGCTGGGGGCAATAACGGACGGATTGTATCATCCAGAGGCGTAAGCCGCATCGATGTGTGGCGTTATCCGATGCGTGAGGCGCTACTTTTGTTACTATTCAAGCGCTAAGCCGCTCATCATTCAGCGTGCTAGAGGGCTAACCATCTATCCAGGAGGGAGACAAACAGAATGCGAAATTCGTGGTGGGGCGTCGTTATATTGGTGCTGCTAGTGGGGCTAGTGTATTTGCTGGATGCAATGCTGATGCCGTTTATTGCTGGAATGATCATCGCCTATCTATTTGACCCAATTGCCAATCGCTTTCAGCGGTGGGGTATGAATCGGCCGCTGGCAGTCTCTAGCGTGTTTTTAATCATTTTGCTGGTGCTAGCGATCAGCATGCTGATTTTCATACCTCTTATTGTGCAGCAGATAAAGCAGTTGGGCGACGCAGTTCCCGGTGTTTTCGAGTGGTTTGAAAATGTGCTGGCGCCACAGGTGCAGGAGTGGACAGGGTACGACGTCCGTACTGAATTGGAGAATGTGCAAGAGACGCTCTCGGATCACTGGCAAGATGCAGGCGGGTATTTAGCCCAGGCATTGGGACAAATTGGCCGCTCGGGAATGGCTTTTGCTACTTGGATTACCTACGTTGCGCTAATTCCAGTAGTGACGTTTTACTTATTACTCGACTGGAACCGTTTGCTGGCAAGCATTGCTGACTTAATTCCGCGGCAGTGGGTCGATGAAACGAATCGTTTAGCTAAACGTTGCGATGATGTCTTATCGGCTTTTTTACGAGGGCAGCTGCTGGTCATGCTGTGTTTGGGTATTATCTACGCCCTGGGTTTGACGGTAATGGGGCTCAACTTTGGCTTACTGATCGGCGTTGTTTCAGGGCTGGTGAGTATCGTGCCGTTCCTGGGATTTATTGTAGGGCTGGGGATTGCGCTAATCGTTGCTCTGTTTCAATTTGATTCATGGTGGCCGCTGCTCGGTGTATTGGCGGTGTTTAGTACGGGTCAAATCGTAGAGAGCGCCGTGCTTCAGCCAAAGTTGTTGGGCGATAAAATTGGTTTGCACCCTGTCGCGGTTATTTTTGCTGTATTGGCTGGCGGTAACCTTTTCGGGCTAACTGGCGTACTATTAGCCCTTCCTGCAGCAGCTGTTATTATGGTTCTTCTGCGAGAAGTTAAGGATTGCTACAAAGAAAGCGCCCTTTATGATGCTGAACAAAGCTCATTAGAACATCCAGCACGCCATGATGGGCTTGGTCTTTACGACGATAGGGAGTCATCATGAGCCGAGTGCCGGCGCAGCTACCGCTAGGGGTGGGGGTGCGAGATGATGCGACGTTTAATAATTACTATGTCTCAAGCGCTAATGCTGCATTAGTCGAGTACTTTACCCGTCAGCTTCAGCCTGAGGCCGAGCCGTTTTTATACCTGTGGGGCGCGCCAGGCAGTGGGCGTAGCCACCTTTTGCAAGCGGCTTGTCACGCGGCCTCTGATGCTGACAAACGCGCGCTATATTTACCCCTTGCTGATCTTGGTCATTTCCCGCCGTTGATGCTTGAAGAAATTGAGCGTCTAGATCTAGTAGCTATTGATGATTTGGAGTACGTGGTAGGACGTAAGCGTTGGGAGGAGGCATTATTCCATGCGTTTAATCGGCTACGGGATGCGGGCAAAGCGTTAATAATCGCTTCCAGCTCACCCCCAAGGCAGTTAGAGGTAGTGCTACCAGATTTAGCCTCTCGGCTTACCTGGGGGGTTACCTTTCATCTAAATCCTTTAGACGACGCTGAACGGTTAGGGGCGTTAAAACTACGCGCCAATGTAAGAGGTATGCAGCTACCCGAGGATGTGGGGCGCTATATCTTGCATCGTGGCCCACGAGAGTTGGGCGAGCTGTGCCGGGCGCTGGAAACGTTAGATCAAGCTTCGTTGTCTGCTAAACGTAAGCTTACTATTCCCTTCGTGAAGTCAGCCCTAAATTGGTAAAAACCCCCGCCAGCAAGCTGGCGGGGGTTTTAAATCTTTAGCATTAACCGGCTGCGTTATTGCAAACGCAAAGCAGTGTTGACTGCTTAAGCGGTTTTGCTCATGGTGCTGGCAGCTGTTTGAGCCTGCTTAACACTCTGTTCAGTCAGTTTTTGGCTTTTTTGCAAAAAGTCCTGCTGCAAAGAAACAACTTTATCTGTATCGCCCTTAACGCGCTCGGCTAACTCTTTAGCCACTTTTTGCTGGCTTTCCATGTAGCCGCGCAGGCCTGCAGCATCTTTAACGCTTAACAGCTGGCGCATTTGTGCGATGCCAGTATCAACGTAAGCCTTGTTGGCATCCATCTGGGCATTCAACATCTTTTCAGAGTAGTCAATGCTCAGCGCGGTGTAAGCGCGAAGGGGAGCCATAAAACAGTTATCAAACTGCTGGTTCATTTCGTTCGTATTGAAAGTCGTCATAGTAAACACTCCTGTGCCGTTACTCACTAATCGAAACTGCTAGTGCTTATTTGCTTCAAGCAGAGCCGGTTAGTGTGGATGATTCAGCGACGGTTACATGCAAAGCGTTCACCGCAGCTGATGTCGTTGATCTTGCGTTGCAGCATAACAGCTAGTTTTGTGCAGTGCAACATGTGGTTCGTCTTACGTTTGACAGGGAGTGCATCAACATTCTCTCAGCTCAGTGTTTACCTATGCGAGTGGGGCGACTAGGTTAGGAATAATAATAGCGTCAGCAAGCGCTCAGCTTTTTTATCCCCTGTTTACCACCTAGGAGTGAGATTATGAATATTCGCATTGAGCGAGACAGCATGGGCGAGTTAGAGGTGCCAGCTAACGCTCTTTATGGTGCTCAAACCCAGCGGGCCATTAACAATTTTCCGGTTTCTGGTATGCCTATGCCTGCGGCCTTTGTACATGCGGTTGCGCGTATAAAGTTGGCTGCAGCGCGCACTAACCACCAGTTGGGCCTGCTGGATGAAACACGTGCAAATGCGATTGAAAAAGCTGCAAATTCAGTGATCAATGGTGAGCATGATGATCAGTTTCCTATTGATGTTTATCAAACAGGTTCTGGTACCTCCACCAATATGAATGTTAATGAGGTGCTGGCGACGCTGGCGACCCGTGAAGGCTTGGAAGTCACGCCGAATGATCACGTTAACATGGGGCAGTCGAGTAACGATGTGATACCCACTGCCATTCACCTTTCAGCCGCCATTGCCGTGCAGGCGTCGCTGCGTCCGGCGCTAACAACATTACGCGATACCATTGATCAACGTGGTGAAGCACTAGCACATGTGGTTAAGACAGGCCGCACCCACTTAATGGATGCCATGCCTCTGCGTATGGACCAAGAGCTAGGTGCTTGGTCGAGCCAAGTTAGCCAAGCCATTGAGCGGTTTGATAGCGCGATGCAACGGCTGTGCCGGCTGGCTCAGGGAGGCACCGCGGTAGGCACAGGCATTAACGCCCCCGCAGGGTTTGCCGAAAAAATGGCAAGTGAGCTTAGTCAGCAAACCGGCCTTACATTCACGCCAAATGATAGTTTTTTTGCCAGCCTTTCGTCGCAGGATGCCGCTGTAGAGCTGTCCGGCCAGCTTAAGGGGTTGGCGTGCGTCATTATGAAAATTGCCAACGACTTACGCTGGATGAATTCGGGGCCACTAGCGGGGTTAGGCGAGATTGAGTTAGAAGCGTTGCAGCCAGGTAGTTCCATCATGCCTGGAAAAGTAAACCCGGTGATCCCGGAGTCAGCGGCCCAAGCGGCAGCTCAAGTAATCGGGTTGGATGCAGCGATTACCGTGGCAGGGCAAAGTGGTAACTTCCAGCTTAATGTCATGTTGCCGCTAGTAGCCTCTAACTTACTAACGTCGATTACTCTGATGAGCAATGCTTCACGCCTACTTGCTGAACGGGCCATTGCAACGTTTAAAGTGCGGGAAGACAATCTGCAAGAGCCGCTGGCGCGTAACCCTATTTTGGTCACCGCGCTAAATAGTGCTATCGGCTATAACGCTGCAGCTGCGATTGCCAAAAAAGCCTACCAAGCTGGGCGGCCAATTATTGATGTGGCGGAAGAAGAGACGGATCTCGACCGAAAAACGCTTGAGCGGTTGCTAGATCCCGCCGAGCTCACGAAAGGGGGAGTGCCTGAGTAGCTCCAGAACGGGCACATTAGGGTAGAGGTTAGGGTTGCTGTTTTTCGGTTTTACCCTGCTTAATGGTTTCGTTGGCTTCATCATGCTCTTCCTTGCTGGCATTGGGCGTTTGGTGCTCCCCTCTGTACCGTTTTAACGCCTTAGTTTTGTCCTTGAAAAACTTAAAAACAGCTTGCAATTCAGCTATGAAGCCGTAGAATACGCATCCGTTGCACAGCAGGACCATAGCTCAGTTGGTTAGAGCGCCACGTTGACATCGTGGAGGTCGGCGGTTCAAATCCGCCTGGTCCTACCATTGCATGCAGCCTTTTTATAGGACCATAGCTCAGTTGGTTAGAGCGCCACGTTGACATCGTGGAGGTCGGCGGTTCAAATCCGCCTGGTCCTACCAAGAATACGATAAAAACGCCCCATTCAAAGAACGGGGCGTTTTTTTGTGTGCAGATATGCTTGCGCTAATCGTTGTTGGTTGCGCAAGGAAGGTCGGTTTGGCGTATAAAAGTAGCCACGAGCGCTTCCATGCCTGCCTGGTCTTCTTGGCTAAAGCGAGCGTGTTGTGGGCTATCCAGATCAAGTACTCCCCATAATGTGTTATCTACTATAACGGGAATAACTAATTCAGAGCGCGAAGCTGCATCGCAGGCAATGTGGTCAGCGATGGCGTGAACATCGTCAATACGCTGGGTAGCTTGCTGTCGTGCGGCGGCACCACAGACCCCTTTACTAAAGGGAATAGGGTTGCAGGCTGGCTTGCCTTGAAAAGGGCCTAAACTAAGCATATTAGGTTGGCGCTGCAGGTAAAAACCTACCCAATTGAGTCCGTCAATGGCGTGGTAAATAAACGCGCAGGTTTGGGCGCTGTTGGTTAACCAGTCCCGGGTATCTAACAGTGATTCAAGCTGGCGGTTGAGCAGCGCATAATCGACAGAGGCCATACTGACTCCTGGGTTAAAGCACATTAGGTTGAAATAGAAATAGGCAAAACACATCAGGCCAGCCCTTAGGCTGGCCTGATACTAGTGACATGCAGCGTGCTTTGAGGCTGAAATTACTCAATCCAGCCCGGTACGGCGCCGCCCTTGAACAGCTCTTCAGCTTTAGCGATAACTTCATCGCGCTGGTAAGCGTCTACTAGCTGGCGGATATCTTCGCGCTCTTCATCCCCTCCGCGCACGGCAATCAAGTTTACGTAGGGAGACTCTGGGCCTTCTTTAATCAGCGCGTCGTCAAGGTGAAGGCCAGCTGGCTGGGCAAAGGTGTTATTAATGAAGGCAAGGTCAACATCGGGCAGTACGCGGGGCAACTGTGCTGCTTCAATTTCCCGGAAGCGGAAGTTGCGCGGATTTTCCGCGATATCAATGGGTGTAGCTTCAAGGTTGCTAGGGTCATTCAGCGTGATTAGCCCCTTGTTGTGCATAAGGATCAGCGCGCGACCTTCGTTGGAAGGGTCGTTGGGCAGTGCAATCTGCGCGCCATCAGGCAGGTCATCGATACTGTCATACTTCTCAGAGTATGCGCCAATAGGGTAAACGAACGTGTAGCCCGCAATTGCAAGGTCATATCCGCGGTCGTTCACCATTGCCTGAAGGTAGGGTTCGTGCTGATAGGCGTTAGCATCAAGGCTGCCGTCGGCTAAGGCGGCGTTGGGGGTAACGTAATCAGTGAACTCGATGATTTCGACGTT
>NZ_JAFWFN010000069.1 GCF_017515565.1 Halomonas sp. | reverse complement strand
TTTTCAATCCCCTGCTCTACCAACTGAGCTATCTGGCCGCTGCCAACGGTGCGTATTAAACTAAAAACGCCGCTTTTCGTCAACACCTTTGTGAAACTTTCTTTCTAGTCACACGGTTAGGGCAGTGTTGTTTCTGGTGAAAGAGGAATAAAAGCCACGCCATTCGTGGCTTTTAGGGCTTTTTGTTAGAGGCGAAGCCGCATAGTACTTATTGCATCAGGCTTGCGTGGGTGGCACGTAGCCTTCTGCTTGGTCGGTTGTTTCGTTATCCAGGTAGCGCTGCATTTGATCCATCAGGTAGGCGCGCGCCTCGGGTTCCAGCATGTTTAAGTGCTTTTCATTGATTAGGCGCGTCTGTAGCGCCTGCCACTCTTCCCACGCTTGTTTGGAAACCGTGGCCTGGATCTCTTGGCCCTGCTTACCTGGTAGCGGTGGGAATGGGAGAGCAGGCAGCTCTTTTTGGTACTTGCGACAGAAAACCATCTGACTCATGAGGTGCTCCTATTTATGGTGTTAAGGAAATAATGGCCGTGTGCAACGCTTAAAGGCACGTAGCGTTAGCGCGATGGCGTTGGGTGTAGGGCAAACGGCACCAACTGGCTTAGCAGCGCTTTTACCGGTGCGGCTAAACCTAGCGAAGGTGGGTGATTGACGTCATACCATACGCCGTCTTCACGAATACCGCCTAGCCTATCGCAACTGACCGGCTGTGGCGTAATAACGAGACGAAAATGGCTAAACGTATGGGTGAAGCTCGGCAGCGCTGCATGGCGCTCAGGGGCTACCACATTGTCTTCTAACCAGTCGTTTAGCGCAGCGTGTGTCTCAAACTGAGGCAGGCTCCATAAGCCGCCCCACAGGCCGCTAGGCGGCCGCTGCTCTAGCCACACCCGCCCTTCTCTGTCGCTCAGCATTAACATGATGGTTTCACGCTGCGGCAGGGCTTTTTTAGGCTTGGATTCAGGATATCGCTGCGGCTCGCCTTGGGCATAGGCACGGCATACATCGTTAAACGGGCAAAGCGGGCATTCAGGTTTACTACGCTTACACAGCGTTGCGCCGAAATCCATCATTGCTTGAGTAAAGTCAGCTAAGCGTGTATTGGGCGTGTAGTACTCGGCGAGGGTCCAAAGTTCGCGCTCCACCGCGGGCTTACCTGGCCATCCGGCAATAGCGTGCAAGCGAGTGAGCGAGCGTTTAACGTTGCCATCTAAAATCGCCGCCCGTTGGCCAGTACTTTGGGCAATAATGGCGCCAGCGGTAGAACGCCCGATGCCAGGCAACATCATCAGCGCCTCGACGCTTTCCGAGGGTAGCTCGCCGCTATGCTCTTGTAGCGCGATTTGGGCCGCTTTGTGCAGGTTGCGGGCACGGGCGTAATAGCCAAGCCCCGTCCATAGGTGCAGCACCTCATCTTGGGGCGCCTTTGCTAGCGCCTCTAAGGTAGGAAAGCGTGCCATAAACCGTTCAAAGTAGGGTATTACCGTGGCAACTTGGGTTTGTTGCAGCATAATTTCCGACACCCATACCCGGTAGGCGCTGCGCGGCGTCTGCCACGGTAAGTCATGACGGCCATGCTGATCGAACCAGTTGAGCAAGCGGCGTTGGAACGCGTCCGCCGCTATGCACGGCGTCGGAATATCAGCCATACGAATTCCTTGGGACGAT